>CAZZZP010000072.1:0-21710 GCA_964658635.1 Lichenicola sp.
CCAACAAAGTCTTAAACCAACCGAATACAGGATCGTATTTCAACAAGCTCCTAGGGATCCGATAAAGCGATAGCCCTGACGCGGCAACGTCTCAAGATAACGCGGTTGTGTGGCGCTGTCGCCAAGCACCTGACGAATTTGTCGGATGCAATAGTTGAGGTTCTGATCGAGATCGACATGAACTCCCGCTCCCCAGATGTGATCGCCCAACTCTTCGCGACTGATGATATCGGGAGCCTTCTTCAGCAGGTACTCGAGGACGCGAAAAGGCTGAGGTTGCAGCTTCACTTTGTTGCCTTTATCGCGGAGCAAGCCCTGACCCGAGTCCAGTTCGAAATGATCGAAGCGAAACAGAAGCCTGGAGACGGACTGGCGGAACTCTGGCATACGGAGGAGCTTACAGGAGACATATCCCGAGCCGAAAATAATCTTTGAAATTGGATTTCACAAACGAAAGGATTTGAAAGTGCGCACGTAAATCTAACAAACGAAAGGAGTTATTTCCTTACTTCTGATGAGGACTTCTTCATAAACAACTCATTAGGCGGTGATTACTTGGGCTGCTATGTTCCGCCTTGTCGGCGAATGCTGGCCAACAGGAGAAGTTATGAAAGATAGATTCAAGTTGCTTTTAGGCGTGCTTAGCGTATCGATGCTGGGCATACTGGCGGGTCCGGCCGCCGTTGCACAATGTGGCGCTCCGGCGAAAAAAGCCGCGTTCCACGCGAATTCTTTGGCCAATAGAGGATCGTTCCAACTGGCGTCCTTAAATGAAGATCGAGATCAGGATGACCTTGAGCCAATCGTTGGACTTTGGAAGATAGCCTTTGTCGATAAGAGCAAGGGATACACCGACACCGGCTACGCCGCATGGCACTCAGACTTTACCGAGTTCCAGAACTCTCAACGAACCCCATCAACAGGAGCCGTGTGCCAAGGTGTTTGGGAAAAAGTGGGCCGCTTCACGTATCGACTGAACCACTTCGCGATGGCGTACGCCGATAACGTCAACCTAACCAACATCATCCGCATACGAGAGGAAGTTACCGTCGACAAATCCCAAAAGACCTTCAGTGGCACCTTTACGACCGATGTCTACGACACCCAGCACAATCTGATTGTGGAATTTCAGGGTCCCATCACCGGCACACGAGTCACAATCGACTCTAGTATCGACTCACAGTTATCGACTAGGGGCGGCGTGGCTTATGCTCCGCCGCCTCCCTGTCTGCAGATTGACCGTGCGAGCATGATTGACAAGCGCCCCAGAACAGCACATGAGGCATACTCTTGAACGCATCCGTTCGTTAGACTAGATGATCGTCGAAGTAAGGCGATTGTTAGACCACGCTCTCATCGATTGTGTTTCTAGCAGGACGAAGATGATCGCCCGTACTGTCAGCGTCCCTTTGCTCCCGTCGGGCGAACGATGGCAAGCGCACGACCGTGGCAGGTCGTGCAGTGAGGCTGGCGGTAGGTTGCCATCTGATGAGGGTTGGCGTTGCCGACTGCTGCCAACTCAGCCGGACCACTGAGTGAGAAACAACGTTTCGCGATGCCGTCCTCAACCGATTAACCGGCCTCGTCGTGCAGTTTGGCCATGACGTAGGAAAGGTCGTTGCGGCTGGCGTGAGTGTGAATTGGATCAGATCAGCTTCAAGGAAATTTCGTTCGGATTGCAAGTGGTACGCAGAACCTGCTCCACCATTCCTGAATGAGAGTACCTCTTTGTGACCTATCGTTTTCGGGCAAAAGAATGGATGCGATACGCGAATCACTTTCAATCCGTCCGGCCCGGTGGACTTTGCCTTTGACCTTATGGCCGACGTCACATACTTCGGGGGGATCGCCATGCGGCCATCGTTTTGGGGCAGAAGGAGGTGATGCCTGGCTTATCGCTTTGCGGCGAGCGTACGAATGTTTCTATGGAGGCGATCCAGTTCCTGGTGCGATAGATAGTGGCCATCGGCGATGACGCCGTCGATGGTTCGTGTGTTCTCAATTGCCGTTAGCGGGTTGGCGCGAAGCAGTACCAGGTCTGCGATGCGACCGGGAGCAATGTCACCGAATTCGACCACTTTGTGAAAGAAGCGCGCCGGGTTCAGCGTTGCAGTCAGCAGCGCTTCGAGAGGGGTGAAACCTGCAAGCCTCAGGAAGCGATCGCAACGGCTTGGGCACGCTTTGAGAGCAGGGAACTGGAGAACCCATGAGCTCCACAGCCGTGGTACCGGTAGCGTCCAGCGCCGATTCTGTTGCGCCGGTCGATCCTTGTCTTCTCCGTTTGAAGCAGATGGTGGTCGATTCGCTTGCCGCCGCCAATTCGAAACGCAACTACGCCAATGCGCTCGAGGCTCTCTTCGCCTTTTCCGCCGGGCGGCCGCTCACCCCGGGAGGTGCTGCTGGAGTGGCGGGCGTCGATCGTGACGCAGTCTCATTCGACCGTGAACATAAGGCTTTCGGCGATGCGCGGACTGGTGGCCGAGGCGCGTCGGGCGGGCATGCTCCCGTCCGGTGAGGCGGCGAGGTTGACCGACATTCCCAACATCGAGCAGGCAGGAGCACGCAAAGGGAACTGGCTGACCCGCGAGCAGGTCAAGGAGATCCTTGTCGTCCCCGATCGCTCGAAGCTTGTGGGAAACCGGGACTACGTGATCCTGTCGCTGCTGGTCGCGTGTGCGCTGCGCAGGACCGAGTTTGCCGAACTCGATGTTGCGACGATCCAGGAGCGGGAAAGCAGGTGGGTGCTGGTTGACCTCGAAGGGAAGGGAAGACGCATTCGAACGGTGGCGATTCCGATCTGGGTCAAGCAGGGAATCGACGCCTGGACGGCCGCGGCGGAGATCAAGCAGGGTTGGCTGCTGCGACCGATACGCAAATGTGGCAAGATCGAAGGCGAGTGCCTGAGCGACTGGGCGGTCTGGTCGGTGGTCGGGCAGGCGGCCAAGCAGATAGGGATCGAGCAGTTTGGGGCGCATGACCTGCGTCGCACCTGCGCAAAGCTTTGCCGCCAGGCCGGCGGTGACCTCGAACAGATCCAGTGGCTTCTCGGCCACTCGCCCATCCAGACCACCGGAGCGGTATCTTGGGTCCGAGCAGGAGATTCAGATCGCAGGGAACGACATTTTGGGATTTTAGCGTGGCACTCGGGTTTCCGAGGTTTTCTCCGAAAGAATCACGGGCAGATCAAGAAAGGTGGGACCCTGGTTGCAACTTGCTTCCGTGTTGAAGGATCACTTCAGTGCTTCCATCCGCAAGCGCGGAGAGCAGTACTTCCAACAGCGCCGAGTGAAGATTCGTGTGGGTTCAGCGACTGAGCTTGGCGCGGTCGTTGTCGGATCGGAAACTTATGGCGTCATGCTGAAGTGGACCCGCGGGGAGCTTGCGGTGTTGTGCAACTGCCCTTACTTTATGGATCAGGGCGAGAGTTGCAAGCATCTTTGGGCGAGCATCCTGGCCGCCGATGAGCGGGGCTATCTGTCTGAGGCGGCCAATGCGGACGAGATTACGCTCGATGCCGACACGTTGATGGATGTACTTTTCGAATACGGGATTGAAACGCCGAGCCTCGCGGAATCGGTCCCCCGCCAAACATCTCTTCCTGCGCGGCCCAGTCCGCCTCCTCGGCCTGCTCTTTGGAAGAAGCAGTTGAACCAAATCGCCGAGACTGCAATTACATCGCAAACGACTCTCTCTCACTGGCCCAGGACTGAGGAGATCATCTACTTTCTGGATGTGGCTAAGAGCCGGGTTTCGGCGGGCCTGGTCCTGCAGATATTCTCGCGCGAGCCGAGAAAACAAGGCGGCTGGAAGTACAGCGCGAGACCATGCTCGATCAACCGCTCTCGGATTCCATCGCTGCCCATGGCGATCGATCGCGAGATTCTCTCGATGCTGGTTGGCGGGGGGTCCTACAACTCGTACGGTCCGGGTCATTACGATCCCTACGACCGTGGTTCAGAGACGTTTACCCTTCCGGCCGCGTTGGCGCAAACAGTCCTCCCTACGGTGCTTCGCACGGGCCGGTGCTTTCTACCGTTTGAGAAGGATGGGACTGAGGGGTCCCCCTTGCGATGGGACGAGGGTGAACCGTGGAGATTGATGCTGGAGATGCATGGCTCCGAGAAGGAAGGGTGGCAGTTGACCGGAGGGTTCCGCCGGGGGGAACAGCGAATGGGAATGGACCATCCGCTGCTGGTCACCTCAGGCGGCTTCCTGGTTACGACTGAGGGCGTCGCTCCGTTGGCTGAGGAGGACAGCTTTCCATGGATCGCCTCCCTTCGTGCGAACAACAGGATTGCCGTGCCGGAGCAGGACAGGGAAGAGTTCCTGAATAGCCTCTTATCCTCGCCTCACCTCCCTAAGATCGATCTTCCTGAGGCGCTGAGGTACGAAGAGGTAACGATCTCTCCACGACCATGCCTCACGATCTCGAAACCCAGGGCGCGATATGCGGACAATCGCCTCCAGGCGAAGGCGTCGTTTGACTATGAAGGCCTCACCGCGCTGTCAACCAATACGGCGGCCGGCATCTACGAGGCTTCGACGCGGCGATTCATTCGTCGCGACCTGGAGCGCGAGAAGGCGGCGATGGCCCAACTCTCTGAGCTTGGACTGAGGGCGTCAAGCGGGGGCTGGTATGAGGAGGCGGGATGGACTCTGGCTCCAACGAAGCTGCCGCGGGTCGCACGTGCGCTGGCGGGTGCGGGTTGGCACGTCGTGGCCGAAGGGAAGGTCTTTCGCCAGCCGGGTGAAAGCTCCGTCTCGATTGTGAGCGGCGTGGACTGGTTCGAGTTGCACGGAAACGTGGTTTACGGGGAGACGACCGCCCGGCTACCGGAGTTGCTGAGCGCCTTCAAACGCGGCGAGACCATGGTGATCCTCGACGACGGCTCCTACGGTCTGCTGCCTGAAGAGTGGTTGCGCCGGTTCGGCAATGTGGCGGCGATGGGCGACATGGACGCCGATCACATCCACTTTGGCCGGAGCCAGGTGGGACTGCTCGACGCGCTGCTCAGCGCCCAGCCCACGGTCGATTGCGATGAGCAGTTCCGGCAGATCCGTCGGCAACTCGAAAACTTCCAGTCCATTGGGCCTGCCGAGCAGCCGGAAGGCTTCATCGGGCAGCTCCGGGATTATCAGCGTAAGGGTCTGGGCTGGATGCATTTTCTCCGGCAATTTTCTTTTGGCGGATGCCTCGCTGACGATATGGGCGTCGGCAAGACCGCACAGGTCCTTGCGCTGCTCGAGACCCGCCGGGAACTGCGAGTCAAAGGAGAGATTGATGCGCCTTCGCTAGCCGTCGTTCCCAGGTCGCTGATCTTCAACTGGAAGCAGGAGATCGCGCGCTTCACGCCACAGGTACGAGTGATCGATTACACCGGCACGGCGCGCAGCAAGGAAGACCTCTCGCAGTGCGATCTCATCCTCACGACCTATGGAACGCTTCGCCGCGATTCGATGTACTTCAGGGAGCAGGTGTTCGACTATCTGATCCTGGACGAGGCCCAGGCCATTAAGAACGCGAAGACCGAGTCGGCCAAGGCAGTGCGTCTGCTGCGTGGCAATTATCGTCTGGCACTCAGCGGAACGCCGGTGGAAAACCACATGGGAGAACTGTGGTCGCTCTTTGAGTTTCTCAACCCCGGCATGCTGGGTGCGTCCGGAGTCTTTCAGCTTGCTGCGAAAGAGATGCGCGACCCGAGCAATGAGTCCCGCAAAATGCTCTCGCAGGCGCTCCGCCCCTTCCTTTTGCGTCGCACCAAGGAGCAGGTCGTCAAGGAACTGCCGGCCAAGGTCGAGCAGACCATCTATTGCGAGATGGAACGAAGCCAGCGCATTCTCTATGACGAGCTGCGGCAGCACTATCGCGACTCGTTGCTGAAGAAGATCACCAAGGTTGGCATCGCAAAGTCAAAGATCCAGGTCCTGGAGGCTCTGCTGCGTCTACGCCAGGCCGCCTGCCATCCCGGGTTGATCGACCGCAAGCGAGTGAACGACCCCAGCGCCAAGCTCAACATGCTTCTGGAGCAACTGCGCGATGTCCTCGAGGAAGGCCATAAAGCTTTGGTCTTTTCGCAGTTCACCAGCCTGCTGGCCATTCTCGGCGGAAGTCTCAATTCCGCCGGCATGAAATACGAGTATCTCGATGGTAAGACCCAGGATCGTCAGGCTCCTGTGGAGCGCTTCCAAAACGATCCGGAATCCAGGTTGTTTCTGATCAGCCTCAAGGCCGGTGGCCTGGGTTTGAACCTGACTGCCGCAGACTATGTCTTCATCCTCGACCCCTGGTGGAACCCGGCGGTGGAAGCACAGGCCGTTGACCGTGCCCATCGCATCGGCCAGGCACGCCAGGTTTTTGCCTATCGCCTGATCGCGCGAGACACCGTGGAGGAAAAGGTCCTGCAACTGCAGGAAAGCAAGAGAAATCTTGCCGATGCCATCCTCGGGGAGGAGAACAGCCTGATCCGCGATCTCGCCCCCGAGGATATCGAACTACTGTTGTCGTGATTTGCCATTGAACCTGTCGAGTTGGCCGCTTTGACCGTGTTGTTACTTGGGCTGAAGGCTGGGAGTTAATCCGGACCCGTCTTTCAGCACGGCTCTGTTGCTACCTTTCGGCAAACGACCGATTGCCCGCGGGTAGGGGCCGAGTTAGTCCGTGGTAATCGGAGACGGCGGCTCGTTGAGCATCGTAGTCGACGCTTTGCCCAGAAAACGATGGGCTGCGCGAGTGTTGCGACGATCCGCCAACATGAAGTCGATCAAGCGACCGTGCTTGTCAAGGGCCCGGAACGGGTACTTCCACTTGCCGCCAACCTTCACGCAGGTCTCGTGCTCGCGCCAAGAGGTCGATCGATAGCCTTGACACCAACGAACGCGCTTCTCCAACACAGGCGCGAACCGGTGCACCCAGCGCATGAGCGTTGACGGGTATACTTCCACGCCGCGCGCCTGCATCATCTCCAGCAAATGCCGATAGCTGATGTCGAACTTACACCACCAGCGAACGCAAAGCAGAATGACTTCAACAGGAAAGCGCCGACGTTTGAACATGACGCGCTTACCCGCCATGGTGCTGCTCCCAGCCCGTCAGACAGTTCTCGTCAGGCAGTCAAGGCAACAGAGCCGTAAAAGGGCTGTGTCGTCATCCTATGTCCGCAGAAAAAATCTAACGGGCTGGGAATGACTCGTTCAGGTCCACGTGTAAAGAGTCTTCGCCGGCCTGCTCGTACTTCCATCATGGGAAACTGCGACAAGCTGGAGCGTGCTTGTTTCCTGCTTTCTTAGTCGAGCCAGTATGCCTACGTAGTAAACCTCATCGTAGATGCGCCCCAGCCACTCGAGGTCATAAGTCTTTTCTCCATCAGGTGTCAGGGAAGATGATTTTTCGCGATAGATGTCGTAGTACCAGACAGAAGCGTCGAACTCCCAGGATAGCAAGAGCTCAGTCGAGAGCTTATCCGCACTAGGAAAGCTGTCATCAATTTTGAATTTCCTGGGCACATTGGGCTGTGTAACACCGCAATCTGCATCGAGCATCCGCAGTTCGCCGATATTGATGGAATACGGCTGCGCGGTTTTTGCCTTGACCACCTGGAAGCCAAGGGAGATTGCTGCGATGACGCGACCTGCATATCGATCCAGTGCGTACTTGTGTATCGTCCATGAGGTAGCAGCTTGGCCGACGTGAGATGGTTGAATCCAGTCCACCGCCTTTGGGTTATCTTCAAAGATCAGGCCGACCTGGACGCTACCGATCTCTCCTTGTTGTAGCTGAAAGATCAACTCCAGCCGCTCCTGCTTCGAGGCGTTGGGTTGGATAGCGAGCCGGGTTTTAAACAGTCGAAGTTCCGTCGGGTTGTCCGGACCGAGCATCCCACTCACTTTGACGGAAGTGCCGCCGTTATAAGCTACCTTGTCATCGAAATCTGCTGATAGAAGCCCGGCTGGGATTGCGGAACTATATTTGCTCTTGGTCCAGAATTGCCAAGTCGGCAGAATGTCCTGGATAGCAATGCTGAACCATGGGAGAGAGCTTGACACTTTGCCTTCAAGAAAGAATTGGACGCCCGTCCCAACGTTGAAACGACTGATAAACGGAAACGAGCCGATGACGGATCGTTCAGCGATGAAATTAGCCAGCCCATAGAGTGGCGCAAGCGGGGCCCCTGGATTGACGGTCGCATTCGGGAGCGCTGGATTACCCGACACGCCAGACCAGAATGCACGATCTGCCTGGTCCAGGGCTGTTCGCAGTGTCGTGTTGCTCGCGTTCGCGCCTGACGCCGCGATGACATTTGTAAGCAGGCGGCGACCATGGACGAAGGAGGAAAGGCTTCCCTGGGGAGTCCCACCACCATTTGCGGGAATAATAAGAGGCGCATATTGCCCTACTGTTGTGAGGTCGTTCCCGGTAAGGAGTCCGTAGTACGCCGCCGTGAATGGACTCAGATGATTTTGCTCCAGGTAAGCCGTCGTTGAGGCGACATTTGTAACTCCGTCACCGTACGAGCCACAGCATCCTGGACCGTTGTAGCCAGCCCACCCGTAGTCGATGAATATGCTTGTCGAAGCTTTGCTGGTGAGCCATGGTCCATTCTGGCTATTGATCTGACCCTGATAATTAAGAGTGCCGTCCGGAAGCATGGAGTCGTACCACTGAATGTAAAAGTCTGTGATGCCGCTCGCCTTTGCTTTTGCGTACATGGCCTTCATCATCTGTTGCAGGGATGCCGCCTGATCGCTGGGCAGCGACTCCTCCACGTTTAAGAAGTAGCCATCGTACCCAAAATATTGCGCCATCTGGACCAGCTTATCTCCCACAGGAAATGAACCGTCTGCGTTCTGGGCGATAAAATCTGGAAACGCGGGCTGGTAAAGGATCCCCAGGATCAAGGTGCCGTTGCGATGCGCTGCGTCGACATATGCTGCGGTTGGGAGCGCTTGTGCTCCATTCCATCCGCCTATCACGTCCTGGTATTGGCCGAAGCTGGAAACATATACCGGAACCGAAGTATTGCCGTAATTTATACGCTGTCGTATACCTTCAAAGTCAGTCCCAATGTAGAAGTCAGTAAGAGTACCGAGTCTAGGCTCCGAACTGAGCTGCGGATGTGCCTGCGTCGCGGCGAAGGGAGGGATACGGGTTGCAAGGGGCACTCTTGATCGAAAATACTTCGAGGTTCCGCTGTCTGGCGTCCAAGCCAACAGAGCCGCAACCTGATCAGAGGTGGAGATTTGAAACCCCGAGCCAGGCTGCAAAGGTTGATTCGGACCGGTAAGGGGAATCGTCGGACTGGCGGCAAAGGCCCTTGCCACCGGCCCCGCGCCCGTGAGTACGGCAGTTGCCGAAGCCACTTTCAAAAAACTGCGTCGGCTTAGGTCACCCTGCAATCTGCTCTTGCCTGCACTGCTTTCCACGTTCTTCTTATTCGGCATGCTCGCTCCTTTTTCCTGCTAGAACTCTTCAGCCCCATAAGGGGAGAGTTGTGGAACATCTGGGGACGCTCAGAACATAAAAGTATGTCTGCTCGGCCAACATATGAACATCGCACGGCGCTTCAGGCACAAAAGTGATTGTTTAAACTTCAAACGAACATTGCAAGTATCAACAGGCGCTTGTCAAGCGAAATGTAATAAATGGTGTAAAGCTGGTGCCGGAGTCGCGAGCCTTGGTTTCAAACTCCCCGGGTCTCTACGAGCCTGCAGAGGCCCGATGCCTTCATCAACCGCGCTGGCAGCTTCTTTTCGGAACCTAGGCAGAGCTCCGTCGCACAAAGAAGGGGCTCCCGCGCAAGAAGTAAATCTGTTCGAGATCCCCGCCGACCTTGCAGCTTGCGAAGCGTCCCTTCCGCCCTGTTTCTTTGTTTTTGGCCCTGCCCCGGCCGACCCGGCGCAACAGTGCCCCTCTTCGATCAATTTGGGTCATCTAAGCGTTTATGCCGGACGCTGTCGTATTGGCTTTGCTCTTTGCAGTTTGGTGAGTGCGGCTCTGATCAAGCGATGCTGGCGGACCCATCCAGCGGCTTCTTCATGAAACGCGCCTCGTCCGTGGCGTTTGGCTTGAATATAAGGCAATGACCTCGGCGGATCATCCGCGTCGCCCCGAAGCCTTTGATCATAGCCGAGGCCGTCTTCACAGTCTGGAACCTCTGACGGGAAAAAAGATCCGCTCGATGGCTCTATGGTCGGCTTCGATGATGTCGGTCACCTCTTTTTAGGTCCGGGTGCTTCGGGTCGACCTTCAGCTCGCCCTCTTCGGAGATTTTGGTGCCGGCGGCAGTTGCTACATCCTTCAAGATCCAAAGCCACCACATTCGGTCAATGTAAACCGCTGACACCGCCGCGCTTCTCCAGCATCTGCGGCGGTGCACACGCGCGCCACGCAGGGAATCGATTTATTTGCGAGTTTTTGACAAAAGTGAATGTTTCTGTTGCAAACGATTACTTTAGCGCCTATATTCTTGCCAACCGGTCAATCTTTGCAAGCCGTCCACGCTTCAGCGCGAGAACGCCCTACGTAAATGGGCCCTGGTAGAGGCGCTTCGCAAATGCACTTCAGTCCACTTTTGAGGCTTATAGATGAACTCTTCGTCGTTCCGTGTAGTACCCACTTTAGCTAGAGAGCACCAGCTTATAGCTGCCGCCTTGCGAAACCCGCATTCGTGGATCACTCGTCACTTTCTATCGGCTAAAGCTGCGCTCTTTACAGCGATCGTCGTCATGTCGTTGTTTGTCTGCCAGGGAGCATTGGCTCAGGTTGACCAAGGAAGTATTTCTGGAACAATTACCGACCAGACGGATGCGGTGATACCTGGCGCAACGATTGTGCTGACCAACACCGACAACAACCTTTCGTTCACACGGGCCTCCAATGGGTCTGGCCAGTACACCTTCTCGCCGATTAAGGTCGGAAACTACTCCATCAAGGTCACCTCTCCGGGTTTCGAGAGCGTCGAGAAGGATCACATCCGGGTAGACGTAAGTGGTTTTGTCGGCCTCAATCTGAAGCTGTCGACCGGGTCGGTTGACCAGGTGGTCAATGTAAGATCTGTCGCCGACCTGCAGACGGAAGATGCTTCAACCGGCCAAACATTCAGCACTTCGCAATTGAACGACCTTCCGCTCGGCGATCGCAACTACCTCTTTCTGGCGCAGTTGACGACCGGAGTCAGTTCGCCGAACCAGGGAAATGGCCAAACTTCAGCATCAGGCTCATTTGCGTCGAACGGCAGCCGCGTATCCCAGAATGACTTCATCCTCGATGGCGTTGATAACAACTCAAATCTACAGGACTTCCTCAATGGCGCTACCTACGCGGTGCGTCCGCCGCCCGAGGCGCTTGAAGAATTCAAAGTCCAGACGAGCGACTACAGTGCTGAGCTCGGTCGTGCGACCGGTGCAGCGGTCAACGCGGCGATCAAATCGGGGACGAACACGATTCACGGTGGACTTTGGGAGTACTTCCGTAGCGACCGGCTCACTGCCAAGAATTACAACTTTGCCAGCACCCCGGAACCCAGCACGGCTTACCACGAGAATATCTTCGGAGCCACTCTTGGCGGTCCGATTGTCAGGGATAAGCTCTTCGTCTTTGCCGACGGTGAGGGAACGCGCATCTCGCAGTTTGTTCCGCAGAGCACGGGCAATACGGTTCCGACGGTCGCCGAGCGGACAGGAGATTTTTCGGATCTTCTGAACCCCGCGCTTACCAATGGATTAGGCGCACTTACGCTCTACAAGGCGGGTGGCAATGTTACCCCAACAGTAGGCGGAGTTGAGACAGCCAAAGACCCCACTCGCTATCTTTCCTGCCCCACGGCGACTGGCGTATTTGTGACTGCGATTCCGGGACAGAATGTTATTTGCCCAGGCGACGTCAACGCTGTCGCAAAGAGGATTCTGAATCTCTATCCGCTCCCGAATGCCGGGGTGGCCGGCCAGGTGGCCCAGAATTATACGATCCCCGCCACTGCGACAAGGAACAACACAACGCAGTATGACGCTCGGCTTGACTTCAACCCCAGTTCAAAAGACCAGGCGTTCGCGCGCTACAGCTATGCCAATAATCCACAGATCTTCACTCCGCCTCTAGGCATTCTGGATGGCGGCGGCTTCGGCGGCGATGGCTTTGACTCAAACTATGCCAAAGGTGCCGTCTTCAGTGAGACACACTTCTTTTCGCCCACGCTCTCCAATGAATTTCGTGTGGGTTACAACTACTTGCACGCGTCGTATCTACCGGCAAACGCGCAGACAAACGTCGCAGCTCAGTATGGCCTCGGTGGCATTCCGTTCGGACCGTCGCTGGGCGGTTTCCCCACTATCTACTTCAACGGTCCCGCAGCGTTGAACAGCATCGGCATCCCGGGGTACGAACCCTCGGACGAAAAGCAGGAAGTTCTCTCTGTCATCGATAACGTCTCCAAGGTGCTCGGCAGACACGCGGTCAAGGTGGGCGTCAACATCCAGCGGACTCGGTTCTATGGACTCCAGTCGCCGAACTCGACCGGCTACCAGGGATTTTCGGGCCGTTACACCTCCGACCCAGGCGATCCGGTTCCGTCGACGACGGGTTCGGGAGCCGCGGATTTCCTGCTTGACCAGGAACAGTATGCCGCTTTGAACAGCACGACGCCGGTCACCGACCTGCGCTATTACAGCGCCGCCTACATCCAGGATGATTGGAAGGTGCGTCCAAACCTTACGATCAACCTTGGAGTGCGGTGGGAGTACGCCCAGCCCTTCGTCGAACTGCATGATCAGCAGGCAAACTTCATTGGCAACTTCGCGGGCATGAACAAGGGCAGCGGAACCTTTCTGATTCCGCAATCGCAAAGTAAGTACCCGATTCCTGCAACGATCGCCGCGGATTTCGCAGCTGACAACATCACTGTTCAATACACGCCGAACCGTTCATTAGTAAATGGCGATCATCATGAGTTCTCGCCTCGTGTCGGATTTGCCTTTCAACCCAATAACACTTCGGTTATCCGCGGCGGCTTCGGCTTCTTCTATGGCGGACAGGAGAACATCGGGCTTGGGCTGAATCTTTATAACAACCCTCCCTTTTTCCTTACCAGCTCATTCAATCCCACACCCAACCAGTGCTATAACACCGCCGCTACCGGTATTGTCTGCCCAACGAATGGTCAGACGCTCGAAACCGGTTTCGGTGCGGCTGCGTCATCCAACGCCGGACTTGCAGCGAATGCGGTCTTGCCTACCCTCTTTGGCCAGGCGCAGGATGCAAAGAGCAGCTACACAGAGTCCTACAACCTCAGCCTGCAACAGACCCTTACGCCTACGATCGCCTTCACGATGGGATATCAAGGGAACGTAAGCCGTCACCTCCGCGTAAGCTACGGAGCAAACCAATATCCAGGTGTTGTCCCTAACGGAGCCGACGCCCAACTCTATCAACCGTTCCACGATTTCGGAAACATTGTTCAGGTGAGCAATGGCGGTATCGGTCGTTATGATTCGCTACAGGTGAAGGTAGACAAACACTTTTCTCATGGACTGTCTTTCCTCACCGGCTATACCTGGTCGCATAGCCTGGACGACGCCACTCAGCCCATCCAAGGTACGGATGGAGCGGAAGCAGGCAATCCGGCCTTCCTAGGCTTGCGATTCGAGTATGGCGCAAGCAACACCGATGTGCGGAACCGCTTTACCTTCTCACCGCAATACGACCTTCCATTCGGAAAAGGGAAGCAGTTCCTGAACCACGGAGGTTTGGTTGATGAAGTGATTGGCGGATGGAAGGCAGCAGCTATCTTCCAGGTGCAGTCCGGCACTCCGATCGCATTGCCGCAAAGGTTCCGTGTCGGCAATCCATTTTCTCCCGGTGGAACTCCTAATCCGATCACGCAGCAGAGCCAGACGTGCGCGACGGCGACCAGAACGTTGGCTCATTGGTTCAACCCTTGTGCTTTTGCGCAGGCACCGACTGCTTATGCCACCCAGGCGCAACTTGATGCTGCTGTCGCAAAGGGAGCCAACGGAGTTCTACTTGCGAATGCAGGCACATTACCCTTTGGCCAGCCCGGAAGACTTACCGTTACGGGACCAGGCTTCAACCGGCTCGACATGTCACTCTTCAAGAGCTTCCGTATCCCCTTCCGTGAAGCGTCGTTCCAACTTCGCGCGGATGGAATCAACGTCACCAACACGCCATCTTTCGGTGATCCGAACAATGGCATCACGGGAGGAAACGCTGGACAGATCACGAACACAAGGTTCAGTAGCCTGCTTCCCAATGCACGTGTGATCCAGGTTGCTGGTCGCCTCACCTTCTAACTCACTTGTGGCCTTCCCGGCTTTTCCGGGGAGGCCATTCTTCAATGGGCGGGATCACTGTGATGCCACTGTTCCCGTCGGGTAACGCTGGTAATGAATTCTCGCAAACATATCGAACTCCCGCGGGAACTTATAAGATAAGCGTCACTGCAACGGCAGGCTCGTCTGCTGCTAGCCAATATCTCTCGTTATCGGTGAACTGACACAGTAGGGCATCGCAATCAAACTGGTCTTTTCGTCACCCACGCAACGACATTCCCCGCAAGTCCGCCTCGGCAACGTCGGCTTTCAGGTTACCGTCCAGGGCGAGGTCGGGCATAACGCCTTTTTTGAGGAACGACGATCCGAGAGTTCCCGGCGAGTGACTCGGGCTGTTATAAACAATTAGAATTTAGGGATAAAGTTAGTCCGCTCGACTCTAGCCAACCTTATCATCCGCTGACCATCTCAGGATGTGAGGCAGTCAGGTATGCGTGGCGCCAGCGATCGAATTGACCCGTGCAGCACGGCTTGTATTGGAAAGGCTTTCTCGGCTGCGTGCTCATCCTAATCGGATGAGGGGAGCTGCGGCGGATTGGCCATGGTGTGAATAGGATGGCGAAGGGAATGAAGATCGGGCTGGTGGTCGTGGCTTGCGTGCTCCTTGGGCTGTGCGCGGCAGCCTGGTACACCGTTCGCAATCCGGACCGATATGTTCCTGAAGCCATCGCCTACCTGCAAAAGAAAACTGGATTGCAGATTGAGATCCAGCATGTATCGATTCGGCTGCTGCCGCTGTCGGTCCGTCTCTATGGCGTTGCCGTGAAGAACCCGAAGCCCTTTCCGCCAGGATACTTTCTACAGGCACCGGAGGTCGATGCGGCGATTCCCTGGACGCCACTGCTCCACGGGCAGCTCGCCATTCACTCCGTGGTCGTCGAAAAGCCCGTGATCCATCTGATCTCCGATCCCGATGGCCTTTGGAATTTTCAGGATCCCTCCAGTACGAATAAACAGCCGCCGCAGATCTCGATGGGAACCATCTCCAGTCTTCAGGTCAAGAGTGGAACCTTATACGGCTCCGGGCTCATCGATCCCTCGGACGCACCCGGCCCGCTTGTCTTCACTGCTGAAAATTTCTCCGGAGGATTGCAACAACTCAATGTGGATGCCTCGAAAGATCCTTCTCCCAAGATCCGTATTGTCGGTAGCCTCACAGTCGAGAAGGTCATCTTTGGACGCATCCAACTTCGGGAGATTCATTCGCAAGTCCAGGTCGAACCGGCGCAGTTCACATTTAAGAACTTTAAGGCCAAAACGTATCGCGGGAACGCCGCCGGCGATTTCAGCTTCGACTTCTCCGGCACCAGGACGCGCTTCATTACCGATCTGCGGGTGAGCGGAGTCGGCGTCAACTACCTGCTCGCGGAATTTGAATCCGGCCAGCCAAAAATCACCGGCATGATGGAAGCGGACATGAAGCTTCACGGAATCATCGAGCACTCCGCGAATCCACTGTCGGGAATCCATGGGACGGGCCACTTTATCATCCGAAAAGGCGAACTCCCCGGCCTGAACGGGAACAAGAGCATGGCGCAGATGGCACGCTTCCGCGATCCGGGTACAAGCTCTCTGCCAATGTCAGCGTTTTCTTCCTTTAGTGGAGACCTGGACTTGGATCGGCAGCGGATCGACAGCCGGCAGATCAACGTCGATTTCTACGGGATTGACGTGGATGGCTCGGGAAGCGTAGACGAACTGAACAGCCGGCTCGACTACAAAGGCAAAGCCACGATCGAGACAAAGCAGGGTTTTTTCGTCAGCACGTTTGCGAGGCTCTTCAAAGGGGCCGAATCGCAGCATGGAAGGCTGGTCTTCCCGATGCGGGTCACGGGTACCTTGAACAATCCGAAGTGTTCGGTGGTGGATTGAATCCGCTCCCAGCGGAAACCAAGAGCAGGTTCCATGAGCGTAGGACTTCCACCTCGGTCTCGTGGCTAAACAGGATTGCAAGAGTGCAAAATCGGTAGACCACTTTTCGACACCTGTGGGTGTCGTTCGGAACCGGCCCCGATCGACTACTTCACCGTCCTGGTTGAGCGTGCCGTGATGGCTCCAGAAATCTCCAAGGTCGATCCCGATCGTCATCTCGACCTTCGAGCTGCTGCGTGGAACTTCAGCGATACGGTGATGCGTCTTATTTTTCATGGGAGACAGTCTCTCCGATCTGAAGTGCCCGCTCATCCCATTTTTCGGCAGCTTCATTCCGAATAGCTTTTGCGGTGACAGCCGCAACTTGAGCGGCGGTCATGGTGCAGGCCCAGATACTAAGTCCTTGTAGTAGCAGTGGCCTATTGCTTGTTTCGCTGTTTGACGGATGATCTAGGGTAGTGAGTGCTGGAGCTGGATGGCGTTGGCTGTGGCGTGTCCTAGTGCTGTGTTGTCGAAGATAATCCAGGTTTGTTCGGCTGCGGAGGCTTGCGGCAGGGACTTGAGCCGGTTGGCGAATCCGTGCAGCCAGGAGCTTTCGTAGTCCGAGTAGTAGGTGCGTGGGGCTCCGTGGAGACGCCAGTAGGTGAGGGTTCGTGAGCCTCCGGGACGGGCGGCGAGATCTGAGCCTTTGGGTGGGTCGGCGGCTGCGCGGGCGATGTCAAAGCCCCTGAGCTGGCGGTCGACCGGGGCGGTGAACCAGGAGGCGTGTCGGGGTTCCAAAACTACGGGTCCGGGGTGGAGCTCGCGCAGGGTGGTGAAGAACTCCTGCGCGACGCCCTCGTCGAAGGCGAGCTTTGGCGGGAGCTGCACGAGGATGGGGCCGAGCTTGGGGCCGAGGCCGTTTACGGCGTTGAAGAAGTCGAGGAGAGCGGCGCCGGTATTGATGAGTCTTGCGTTGTGGGTGACGGCTTTGGGGGCTTTGACGGCGAAGCGGAAGCCGTCGGGCGTGGTGGCGGCCCAGCGCTCCCAGGTGGAACGCCGGTGCGGGCGATGGAAGCTGGAGTTGATCTCCACGCATGCGAGACGGGTTGCGTATCGCTCGAGGTGCGAGGGTTGGGGGCCGGGGGCGTGTGGAGGGAAGAGGGCGAGGTGCTGCTTTGGCACGGTCCAGCCGGCGGTGCCGATGAGGAAGTTCATCCTGATGAGCGTATCGCGAGTGTGCCGGCCGGTGAAAGCGCCTGCTGTGGAGCCTTGCCGCGCCGTATGATAGAGCGCACGCAGCATTGACTCTGCACGCAGCACGAAAGGCGCTAAGCACCATGCCGACCGCCCCACCTCCCAGGCCTTTCCTTGGCATTGCCCGGGCCTGGCATAGCCGCCAGACGCGGCTTGCACGCACTACCCTGTGGCTTGCCGCACTGTGCGCGGTGTGCTTTATCTTTGGCGTGATTCTTGGCATCTTCCGCGGGGTTGCGGTGGTGCTGCTGGTGGTGGCTACGCTTCCGCTGGCGGTGTGCCTGCTCCTGCTGATCTCGCGCTGGTTCAGCGGGAGGTTTTTGTGGTCGGTGCGGAACCGGCTGACGCTGACGTACTCGCTGATGGGGCTTGCGCCGGTGGTGCTGTTCACGAGTCTGGGCGGGATTGCGCTTTACCTGTTTGCGGGGCAGTACTCGACGAACACGGCGCTGACCGACATCGAGACGGCGAGCCAGGCGGTGGCGGGCGATGCGGTCAGTGCGGTGGTTGTGAACCAGCACCTGGTGTCCGGGGACGGGAAGGCGGCGTCGGGTGTCAGCGTCTCGATCCTGCGCGACGGGAGCTGGCAGGCCTTGACTGCAGCCAGTGCCGACGCGGTCGCGCGTACGGGCGAACCGGTTCCGGCGTGGCTGCGGCACTCCTTTCGCGGGATCATTGAGCGGGATGGCCGACTGTATCTGTGTGCCGCGGATACGGCGAACACGCCACGCGGCCCGGTGGAGATCTTCGGGTCGAGGCCGCTGGATGAGGCGGCGCTTGGCTCGCTTGATCAGGGCCTGGGCGTGCTGCGCATCTTCTCGCACGATGGCGGCGATATGCCGGAGAGCGAGGAGCCGCCGCCTGTAAAGGGGGAAAACCATACAGGCCGTCAAGTGGCGCTGAAGGGAGGCTCATTGCCGGCTTCGGCGAACCTGCTGGATGTGCCGATCTACTTCAGTGCGCCGCTTCCGATCTCTGGTTGGGCGACGGGTGACAAGGTTCAATCGATCATCGTGGTTGCGTCGCGGCCGAGCATCCTGTATCACCGGTTGTTTGCGCACTCGTTCTCTGAGGGTGCGGTTGCGCGCATGATTCTGCTGACCATGATCATCACGTTCGCGGTACTGGAATTTATGGCGGTCGCGATGGCGATCATGGTGAGCCGCACGATTGTGAGTTCGGTGGCGAACCTGTATTTCGGGACGAAGGCGATCGATGCCGGCAATCTGGAACACCGGGTTCCGGTGAAGCGGCTCGACCAGCTGGGGGATCTTGCGACGTCGTTCAACCGGATGGCGGGCTCGATTGCGGATCTGCTGATTCAGCAGCGGGAGAAGGACAAGCTGCTCAACGAGCTTTCGATCGCGCAGGAGGTGCAGCGGACACTGTTCCCGCAGTCTCCTGCGACTGGAGCCGGACTGGAGCTGCATGCGGTGTGCGTGCCTGCACTTTCGGTTGGCGGGGACTACTACGACTTTATCTTCGGACCGCAAAACGCGGTTTGTCTTACGCTGGGCGATATCAGCGGCAAAGGGATGTCGGCCGCGCTGCTGATGGCTTCGCTGCACTCTTCGATCCGCGCGCTGAGCTTTGAGAATAACTCGGCGAGCGGTTCGTATACTTCGCCTGCGGCGATGCTCGAGATTATCAATCGCTCGCTTTACCGGAGTACGCAGTCTTCGCGCTACGCTACTCTATTCGCGGCCTGCTATGCGGCGGAGACGCGTGCGTTGACTTACTCGAATGGCGGGCACCTGGCCCCGATTATCCTCACTGCAGCAGGCACGGTGGAGCGGCTGACGATTGGCGGGACAGTGGTTGGGCTACTGCCTGGAATGACTTACCTGGAGGCTACGGTCGAGCTCCGTCCGGGCGACCTGCTGATCGCGTTTACCGATGGTGTGACCGAACCAGAGCTTGGTGCGCAGGAGTTCGGGGAACAGCGGCTGATCCAACTGATCGAACCGATCCGGACAAGCCCGCTGCCGGTGATTATGGCTGCTGTCTTCAAGGCTCTGAAGGAATGGATTGGCGAGCACGAGCAGCCGGACGATATTACCCTGCTGCTTGCGCGCCAGTTGTAGGCGAGGCCGCGAGCATCGGGGATGCACTGACCAAGACGAAGAGGTTCACAGTGACCGGATCGACGCCCCTTCCCGCCATCGTCTGTGGATGCGATGATCTGAGCGATTCGAGCGTCGCTTCGCGTTTACGCTGACGATGAGGAGCTTTTTTCTTCGCGGTGTTTCGTCGGCTCGCCGCGTGCCAACTCAGGGAAGAACAGCGTTTGGAGTGAAAAGGATCGGCCATCCTGCGGCCACACGCGCGAGAAATCAACCGTAGCCGGCGAAGACGGTGAGATCGTGCGGCATGCTCGCGGAGTCGGTTTGTGCTTCTGTGCAGAGGCTGACGCGGTTGCGTCCTTCGCGTTTCGCCCGGTAGAGGGCGACATCGGCGCGACGGAGCATGTTGCTCCAGGTAGTTTCGCCCGCCTGCAATACGCTGACTCCGACGCTTGCTGTGAAGTGGATGTTGGTTGTCCCGGCGTTGATGGGTATGGCGGCGATGGCTCCGCAGAGCCATCTGGCCAGCGAGTGAGCGGCTCCTACGCCCCAGTTGGGGAGAAGTACGGTGAACTCTTCGCCGCCTATGCGGGCCACCTGGCAGGTCTTGATGCCATCCGCTGTGCGGAGCAGCAGACTGCCGGTAGCCAGCAGCGCCTGGTCGCCGACATCGTGACCCCAGGTGTCGTTGAGCTTCTTGAAGTTGTCGAGGTCGATCATGAGCAAGGCGCAGGGCTGATTCTGCCGGAGAGAGAGCGTGACCTGTCTGGCTGCGGTCTCCTCGATGGCGCGCCGGTTGGGCAGGCCGGTGAGGACATCCTTGCGACTCTCCTCGTGCAGCCTGCGGTGACTTTCGGCCACGTAGATGGCAAGGAAAGCGAAGGCCATTGAGGTCACGAAGAGCAGGGTCGAACCGCGCAGGAAGAGGAGCAGGGCAGATTTCGGCGCCCAGACTTCGATCGGCATCCGGATTAGAAATTGAACGGCGATTACGAACAGGAGGCATGCGGCGGAGCGAAGCGAACCCCGTAAGCCCGGGGTATTGGCATTCCAAAGCATCCAGGCGGTGGAAGAGAGCATGATCGCTGCAGAGGCAGAGGCAGTTTCGATACACCCGATCGAGGTGGCGTGGGCGAGGGGAAAGAAGAGGAGCATGCCTGCGGCGAGGAGCAACGCGCTGCGCAGGGATCGCTTGTGGAGGGGATGGATGAGCGATCGCAGACCGTGGTGGATGAGGTAGAGCATCAGGGGAAGGACGGCCGCACTCATTGCTTGCGGCAGCCAGCGTCCGGTGCCGCGCCAACGGGGATTGAGGAAGATGGCAGCGGCGTGTAGAGCGCAGGCGCTCGCCAATGGGATGAGCCAGCGGGATCGGCGATCCGTCCAGGCAACCAGCGCCAGGACCAGGGCAGAGGTTGCCTGCGAGACGAACGAGATGGTGTAGAGCAAGGGGAGATCGAACATGAAAAGGGCCGGGGGTGCGATGAACGGTGCTGCTAAATTCTGCCATAAGGAAGAGAAATGTGATGTCGCAGATATCGAAGCTACGAGGGTAATCTGAAGTGCGGAGCTTGCCTGCCGGGGGCCTTCAGCTGACCAAAGATCGAAGGATGGCTGGGTTAGACTTCGAGGATGACGAAAAGCCCGGTTGAGGTGAATGCTTCCGAGTGGATGGCTCCGGTGACGCTGCGCGGGGAGCAGGTGGTGCTGGTTCCTCTGTCGATGGAGCACCTGGATGGGCTGAAAGCCGCGGCTCAGGATGGTGAGCTGTGGAAGCTCTGGTACACGTCGGTGGCGGCTCCGGAGGGGATGGCGGCGGAGATCGAACGTCGGCTGGTGCTGCAGGCATCCGGTTCGATGCTGCCGTTCACGGTGATTGAGCCGGCATCCGGAGACGTGGTGGGGATGACGAGCTTCATGCACATCGACCGGGTGAGCCGGCGGGTGGAGATCGGGTCGACCTGGTATGCGAAGCGGGTCCAGCGGACGGGATTGAATACGGCCGCGAAGCTGCTGCTTTTTGAGCATGCGTTCGACCGGATGGGGTGCATTGCGGTGGAGTTCCGCACGCATTTCTTCAATCACCAGAGCAGGCGTGCGATTGAGCGGCTGGGGGCGAAGCTGGACGGCATTTTACGGAGCCACTCGGTGGCGGCGAACGGGACGGTGCGGGACACGTGCGTTTATAGCGTGATTGCG
>CAZZZP010000073.1:0-10476 GCA_964658635.1 Lichenicola sp.
CCGTACGCCTTAATAAGGAAGCAAGAGATTACAAGAGAACAGGAGAACAAGAGAAGAACAGGAGTAGGCTCTGCGGAAAAGTGGAAGAGTCTGAAGCGATCTCATCCAAAGCCAAAGCAAAAACTTCCTAATAAATGTAAATTGACTAGACTTCGTCACCCATACGAGCAGAAGGGGCCGCTATAGGGCAGGAAATACCCCTAGAAACGATTTCTGCCCTTAAACCCAACAATCCCCTGTTCGAGTCCCTAAGAAGCCGCCCACGGTGCTGTGACGCCGACTATGTCTTCGTGTCTCGCTGCCACCGTACCTGAGAGTCGAGTGCTCTCCCAAATTCATTCCGATTTGACTCCGGTTCACGGTATGCGGCGATGGTCAGTGCGCACAAATCGTGAGCGTTGCATCTAGGGAGCGTTTGTCATGTGCTGAGGGTACCTACAACATCCATTCCCACAGGCTGTTCTGAACCAACTTTGCTCTCCTATTTACGTCACCGTCGAGCGGATGCAATGAGTCAGTCAGGTGTAATCGTGTATCGAGGAATCAAGTTTGGTGCGTACGTCCAGGTTCACATCTGTGTTGGCGTGATCTATCTGTTTTACAGAGAGCAAACCTATGGATTTGCCGCGTGCGCTTGGAATGCGAAGAGCGTTGCATTCCACAAACCCACAGGCTTCGGCGACGAGAATGTAAGAAGAACGAAGTGCATTCGCACTAATGCGAACATAGATCTCATTCGAAGAGCAGAAATGTCATCCAGTTCAAACATCGAAGGCCGACAAAGAACCCACTGCGAGCGCATGCTTCAGCGAGCCGAAAAGCGTAGTCGCCAGGCACAGAAGATTGTCGAGAAGTGGAAAGCAAAACTGATGGAACTGGACAGGGAAGGAGTCGCTGCAAAGCAGACTCGACTATGGCAAGAAGAGCATTTGCAAGAGATTGATTAGCAACTTAGCTAAGTTGGCCAAGTAGTGTATCGTTGAACGTATGCGAACAGTGAACATCGGCGAACTGAAGAACCAGTTGAGTGGATATCTCCAGTATGTGAAGAACGGCGAAGAAATTGTCGTACGAGATCGCAATGTTCCGGTTGCCCGCATCCTTCCGTTCAGGCAAGACACAGGATGGGAACGGGAGTCGCAGCTGGTTGCGAGTGGTGCATTGAAGATGCCGGAAGAAGCGATGGACTGGGATCAGTTTTTTCTTGCGCCGGCAGGCAATGTGTCCCATGAGCATGCGGTCGAAGCTGCGCTTGAGAGTCGTGGGGATCGATGACGCCCGCGTTCTGGGATACAAGTGCGCTGGTTCCACTGTGTGTACAGCAACATCCAAGCTCTGCCGTCAAAGAACTGCTGGAGCAGCACGAGATTACGGTCTGGTGGGCTACTTCTGTTGAGATCCGCAGTGCGTTCGAACGTTTACTGCGCATGGGCCAGCTCACGCAGTCGGAGCATGTCGCTGCAGGAACACGGCTTGAGAAACTGCGGCGTGGATGGCGAGAGTTGCAGCCCACGGAAACGCTCCGAGCCCAGTCGGAAGCTTTTCTGATGAGCTATCCATTGAAAGCTGCTGATGCTTTGCAACTTGCCGCTGCGTGGACATGGTGCTCAGGTGATCCGCAAGGCTGCACATTTATCTCGGGGGATACACAGCTTTTGGAGGCCGCACGGCAGGTCGGATTCCAAGTTGTGACTGCCTGATTATCAGCAGGGAAGCGATCTTCTCTGCGTTGGTATATGGGTGATTATGGGTCTGTATATGGCAGAACCCACGTGCTGGAAATCCTACAGATCACGTTAGCTGCTCAGTTCAACGATCTTTGGCTGGTTCACGAGCACATACTGTTCGTTGCAGGCTGCAACATTGTGGAAGGTCGTGGCACCTCTCTGGACTGTCTGTCCGCCTGCATCGTGCAGGTGTCCGAACACGTGATGTGCGATCTGCCGGGTTCGAACTGCATCCGCTAGAGCGGTAGAACCAACGTGCAATTCTTGACCTCCGGGATCGAGAATGCCCCAAGGTGGACCGTGTGTCACCAGCATGTCGAGAGTGTCGGGCATGCCGGAGTACAAGGAAGCCAAGCGGCTCTCATCTGCCATAAAGTGCCAGCGCATAAACGGCGGCGTCCAGGGAGAGCCGTAGAAGCGAACGCCATCGAGAACAAGTGCTTGATCCACGAGCACGTGTACGTTCATTCCGAACAACTCACGCACAGGTGTCGGAAACAATTCGAAGCACTGGTCGTGATTGCCAGGAACAATGATGGCGTGACGGGGACCTTGAGGCGAATTCATCTCATCACGCAACCTGGCCGCGAATCTTGAAGTCTCTTCGATAGAACCTCTGCCGGTAATATCTCCAGCGTGCACGAACACATCGCAGGCCGGCATCACCCAGTTCTGCCGACCGTGCGTGTCGCTGGTTATCGCTACTCTCACTGAGGTCTCCCTGCATCAGTTTAGGTGGCCAGCTGCTTTTTGCTAAGCATGGTTTGCGTCCACAGCGAAGAGCAAAGACCTCGCTGCTACGCATCGGAAGAAAGATGACACGTCATCCCCGGAGGGTTAGCCGTTGGAAACCTTGTCGTTTACGTACGTATACCTATATGGAACAGCAACTTAGTGAAAATTCGGTTCCAAGTGGAACCATGCGTAAACATTTGTAAACTAGGTTGTTGTAGGAGTGAACCTGTCCTGAGTGGCTAAAGGGGCTCTGTTTACAGAAGCTAAACGCAAGTTTCTTGACGCCGACACCAGTTTCGCCGTATGTTCGAGGCGAGGTTGAGTTCTTTTCGATGAGCCGTCCCCGCATTCCTCAGTCCCTGACCGCACGCGAGTTCGAGGCCAGACTCACGCCTTCCAACCAGGCCAAGACCCTAGCTACACGGTTGCCGCGAGCCGAGATGCTTGCCGTCGAAGAAGCGGCACAGGCGGCCGGCCAGACCTGCTCGCAGTGGCTCCGAGAGGCGGCGGTCGCTCATCTGAAGCGCCCCGTGCGGAGCCGGAAGGCGATGCCCGACCCAACGCTGCTGACAGAGCTGATGGGATTGCGTCAACTCACGGTAAATCTCTTCGCTGCCGTGGCGGGAAGCTCCATTTCAACCGAGCAGGTGCGCGACATCGTGCGGCAGGCCGACCACGTGAAGGAGGGCAAAGCCGACGAGATACTGCGGCGCTTGCACGACGCAACGGAGGGGAGATGATCGCGCTCTCTCGGCCGTTCACGTTGCGCCACCCGTGGTGGTCTGTTGTGTTCCTAACGCTCTTCGGCGTACTGCTTGTCCTGCTGGCTTTGCTGCCGGTTTGGGGCTGGGTCGAGGTGAGGTTTTCTCCCGTCCAGAGGTTCTACCTGCCCGTCTATCTGCAGTCCACAGTCGGTGTGTTGACCGGCTCAGGACCGGAGTACGTGAAGTGGATTGAGAAGCGAGCGCCGGGCAAAGCGTGGGAGATTGCGGAGCCCGAAGACCTGGTGCCGGTCAAGGAAGGAACTGCTCCGTTCGACCTTTCCAAGCCGGCTTTGTCGCAGGGATGGACCGAGCTTGGCTACACCGCAGGTGGAACGTTCCAGCAGCAGGAGACCCGCGACTATTTGGAAACGAACTTCTTCGGAGGACACAGTCTTTTGTTCCTTGTCCTGCAACCGTTCGAGCTGCTCCTGATCGGGTGGATGTGCTGGAAGTTCTTCGACAGCTGGCGCAACAATCTAGCGCGGAAACGGGGTCTGCACTGGGACCCGCAGTACGTCCCGCACACCCTCGGCCAGGACCTTAAGCTGTTTACCAAGCAGATGATTCAAGAGGTAAAGGCGACGACGATTCAGGCCCAGAGTTGGCTTGCGCCGAAGCGGCCGACGGTGGCGATGCCGGCATCCTTAGCAAGCGGAAACGTCACCGTTTCACCGTCGGAGACGGTGGAAGCAGTTGCCTTTCCAAAAGAGCCGGAGCCAGAAGCTGCTTCGCCAACCGTGCCGAAGGCGGCCGAGGTAACACCCGATCGCCGTCCGAAACCGACCGCTCCCGTGGTCAAGCCGAGCCAGTCATTGGCTTCGAATCTACCACGCTCCCCCTTCGGCAAACCTCCTGCCCATGGCGAACCGGAACGCAAATGGGATGTATCGCAATGGATCGATTAAGCCGAGGTGATACCCGATGATGACGATGTCCAAGGCGCTGTCGGCACCGCAGGCGAGGACGTATCACGCGCGGGAGTTCGTGTCGGAGCAGGCGAACTATTGGAGCCGAGATCAGCAGGGACACAGTGAATGGCATGGCAAACTTGCAACCGAGTGGGGCCTGAAAGGGGAGGTCGGAGCGGAGCATTTCGCCCGGCTTACGGAAGGCGAACACCCCACGACCCAGGAGCAGTTGGTGTGGCATCAGCCGTCGCGGACGTACGAGAATCGCTACGGCAAGGAGGTCACCTCCGTCGGTCACCGGGCCGGTTGGGATGCGACCATCTCCGCTCCGAAGTCCGTCTCGCTGACCGCGTTGGTGGGCGGCGACGAGCGTGTGAGGGAAGCGCACCGGGAGAGTGTTCAAGTCGCCTTGAGCGAGTTCGAGCGGTACACCCAGGCGCGCATGGGCAACGTCCGCGAACCGGAGAAGACGGGGAAGTTTGTGGCGGCAACCTTCGAGCACGACACCGCTCGGCCGGTCGACGGTTATGCCGCGCCGCAGCTCCACACCCATGTCGTCGTGTTCAACATCGCGGAGAGTAAAGACGGCGACACCCACGCGCTGCAGGAGCGAGGTCTCTTCCAATCCCAGGCGTTCGCAACGGCGGTCTACCGGACGGAACTTGCCGCCCGGTTGCAGGGATTGGGCTACGAGATCGAGCGGGGGGAGCATGGCCAGCCGGAGATTAAAGGCTACAGTCGGGAGTATCTGGAGGCGTCCAGTCCCCGCCGGGCCCAGATCACAACGGAGCTGAAAGAGATCGGCCGCGAGGGCGCCGGAGCCGCCCAGGTAGTGGCACATCGGAGCCGAGATTCCAAAGAGATTCAGTCAGCTGCTGACGTGCTCCATCGGCATCGGGACCTCGCAGCCCAGTACGGCCACCAGGCTGATTGGGTAGTGTCCCGCTCGTTCAGCAATCAGCGTAGCCAGGAGATCGACGCGCCCAAAGTCGCGCAGCAGGCTGTGACCTTCGCTCGTGAGCATGTCTTCGAGCGAGCGGCCATCCAGGATGAGCGGGCGATCCTCCAGGCTGCCTTAAGCCGAAGCATGGGACAGGCGAGTGCCAGCCAGGTGCGGCAGGAGTTCGAGCGACGAGCGCAAGGCAAAGAGGAGTTCCGCACGGCCGAGCACGCGCCCAAGTCTGCCGGTCGGCAATACACGACCGCCGCCATGGTCCGCATGGAACGCGAAATCGTCAGCCGCATGCAGAACGGCAACTTCGCTCTGGAGAACAGGTCTGAGTTGAGCGAGGCAAAATTCCGCGCCGAGCTTCTCAGCCGCCACTCACAGTTGAATGGTGCCCAGCAGAAAGCTGCAGAACAGATCCTTGCCAGCAAGGAGAAGATCGTTGGCTTGGACGGGGTGGCTGGGGCAGGGAAGACCACCACCCTCGCCGTTGTTCGCGAGGGAGCCGAGGCAAACGGCTACCGCGTAGAAGGCTTTGCGCCGACCAGCCGCGCGGCACAGAAGCTGGGCGAGGCCGGGATCGAGACATCGACCCTGCAGCTTCATCTTGCGAAGGGGCAGCAGGCCGACACGGGGGAGAAGCGGCTCTACATTCTTGACGAAAGCTCCCTTGCTTCCACTAAGCAGATGCACGACTTCGTCACCCGCCTCCACCCAAAGGACCGTGTTCTCCTGGTAGGCGACACCCGGCAGCATGAGGCCGTTGAGGCAGGAAGGCCGTTTGCGCAGTTACAGGATGCTGGCATGCGCACAGCCAAACTGGACGAGATCGTGCGGCAGCGGGATGCTGCATTGAAGCAGGTGGTCGAGCAGCTTGCCCAGGGTCAGGTGGCCGAGGCCGTACAAGGGTTGGAACGGCAGGGCAGGGTGCATGAGGTGCCAAACCAGGCCGAGCGCATTGCAGCTGTAGCCAAAGAATATGCACGTCAGCCTGAGAACACGCTGGTCGTCTCGCCCGACAACAGTTCTCGCGCCGAGATCAATCAGGCGATCCGGACCGAGTTGCAGAGTACAGGTGTTGTCGGCAGGGAAGAGCACCTTACCGACATTCTGGTTCCCCGGCAAGACCTTACCGGAGCCGACCGGACGTGGGCCGAGCGATACAAGTTCAACGATGTGCTGCTCTACTCCCGGAATTCCAAAGAGACTGGCTTGCAAAAGGGCGAGTATGCCCGTGTGAAGAGCGTCGATGCAGCCGCCAACCAGCTCACCATCGTGCGGGCCGATGGTTCTGAGATCACCTACGATCCACGCCGGCAGCAGGGGGTTTCTCTCTACCGCGATCAGGAGAAGGCGTTCTCCGTAGGCGACCGCATCCAATTCACCGCGCCGGCCAATGACCTGAAGATTGCCAACCGTGAGATTGGAACCATTCAGGGCTTTAAGGAGGACGGTCACATGACCCTCAAGATGGACAGCGGCCGGAGCGTCTCGCTCGACCCGCGCGAACATCCACACCTGGATCACGGCTACGCCGTGACCAGTCACTCCAGCCAAGGTCAGACCGCCGACCGTGTGCTGATCCATATCGATACCGAGCTGGGAGCCAAGGATTTGCTCAACAACCGCATGGCGTACGTGGCAGTCTCACGCGGCGCGGAGGGTGCCCAAATTTTCACCAACGACCGGCAGCACTTGCCGCAAGTGTTGACCCGCGAAGTGTCGCACCAGAGTGCGCATGTACCGGAAGTTCAGCAGGAACAGGAGCGGCAGCAGGTACGGCTGACCGGCCGAGAGCTTGTGGAGCAGCACGCGCGCCGTTGGAACCCGCTGAACGAGGCATTACTCGCTCATGAGGCCAAGCAATTCGCCTGGCAGAGGGAGAGTGGCACCATGCAAACCTACCAGCACATGCAGACAGGCCGCCACATTCACATCGATGGGCAGAATGGGAAATTCCACAACCAGCATCGTGAGGCGATCACCGCAACGCAGGCACTCGACTTCGCGATGCCTGAGGGCCAGAAGCACTCACAATCGCTGGAGATCAAGCCGGAACGGGAGATCAGCATCAGGGGAAATGGTTTTGGTATCGGAATGTAGGGGGCGCAAAAAACGGACAACAACGTATGCTAAGGAATCCGCCCTTACTAGTCACGGGCTGCTGCTTGTGGCAGCCAGCCGTCCCCTTAAGGTGAAACGAGAAAGGAGTTAACACGATTGTCTCGACGTTACGGGTTTACGGTCCATCAAATACGCATAAGCGCACTGTACACAAGCGACAACGAAACGTTGTCGGCCGTGGCCGGTCATGATTTTATCCAAAAGCTTCATGATCATTTGAATGTGGGATTGACGAAAGTGACAACTGAAATTGCTTCAGAGCGCATCCACTCTACCGAAACTCTTGCGTTGGACGGCCGTCGCTTAGCAGGTGTGATTGATGGCGGACATTACGGGGCAAGCGGTCGAGTCCAAGATAGCAAATCCAAGAAGCCGACCTACAAGATAGGGGTTACCCAAGGGGTTACTATGCCGGCTTTCTTCATGGTGATAATCCCGATAAATAGCGAACGCGGACTATTAATCGTCCAAACCAGTAAAGTTGTCCCCATTTATACAGTCTTGACACAGCACATGGAAAACGTGACTAACAAGCTCAATTCTAATTTGAGAGTGCATATTACGCCTTTAGTGACTGCTGAAGCTTTCCAAGAGTTGGTAAAGGGAGGAGAATTGCAACGTCTCTCCTACACTCGCTACTCTATTCCAAGCGATGTTGCGGACAAATATGCCTCAGGCAGCACAGCAAAGTCCGGAACGATGACGGTGACGTTCAACGCACCTAAAGGAAAGCTGTTGCCGATGGGAAAAGCTCTTAGAGAGCTGGCTAAGGACAAAGACGCGAAGTTTGAGGTGCCAGGCATGGCTCAAGAATTCGAAAAAGCCACAGCCCAAGTCCGATTTAAAGGGCGCTACAGGACATTGAAATTTCGAAATCCGTTCGCTCAGCCTGTTCACGATCTGACGGGAGAATTGGAGCTGGGCCCTAACGGCCACCCGACGTTCGAATCACTCGTTAAACAAGTCGGCGAAGTCGCAGATGAATATGAGGATTGAGTCATGTTCGATAAAATTGATATTAGTGGAATAGTCAATTCGCATTTGGATTCTCTCCGCGATGACAGGGAAGGGCCTGGCCGCGGGCGTTCGAAGTCTGACCTGGCTCTTTTCTTTCTGCTGCCCTCTATTTTGGGCATAAGTCTTGGCATCCTGAATTGGTTTTCTAAATTCGGCTATCGTATTGAGGCCATTAACGGGATACTAAACGTTTCTGCTATTTTGGTAGGTCTCCTTCTTAACCTTCTCGTGCTTGTATTTACCTTGGCGGTCGCACCAACTCCAGTAGGTGTTGATTTCTTTGTGCGGCGTAGATTTATGAGAGAAATTTTTTCCGGGCTTTGTTTCTGCATTTTGCTCGCGCTCGGACTGATTGTCACGAGTATGGTCGATCTGAGCTATCTCCCTAAATCGGCTCAAGCAACAACTGGACCTATATCTACTACCATCATCACTGCAGTAACGGTGTCGTTCTTCCTTCACATCCTCATGCTTCTCAAACGGATGTTTGCGGTGTTCAACAAAGAGACGAAGAATCTTCCCACCGTTGGCAAAGCTGCATAGTCGTGACCAGCACACGTCATTCGGTACCAGCGATATAGTTTATTTTGCGCACGTCAATGGTCTTCATCATGCGCGACAATAGCTTGGGACACCCACCAGCCATAAACCGGTACTCTGCACCGAGCAAGCCTGAGAGTACGGAACGCTCACTGATATAAAGTGAAACCTTCGTGATCACTCTCAAAGGCTTGGTGTTGCTACTCGGAGTCTCCTGATTGAATGATGCCTTGATTGGGAAGTCCAGCCCACGCGGTCCAGTAGGGAAGCCGCTCGACCAGGAACCGGCGACGTTCTTCACTGATCCAACCGTTGCTTTTTATAGCCTCTGGAATGCCCACAATGCGAGTAAGGGCATCCGAATGGTTTGGCCCAAGGTTCATTGTCGGCGGCACGGCCAAGGCGCGGTAGGGGCCATTTCTCTTGGTCGCAGAGAAGTAGAATGCAGCATCTCGCGCTGGACGAAGGCGGTCGAAGGTCATTACGACTTGACCATGGCGTTCGAATTGATCACGAAGACGGCTTAATTGGGGCCGCTCATCAAACTCCTTTCTTCTTCCATAAATCAAAACAAACTCCGGCCGGAATGTCAGGTTCCTCCTCATGTATTCCGGCACCTCGAATGACTCGTAGAAAACGCTTACGTTTTCTGGCCGATTGAGCCATGAACGCCACTGAGCAAGCTGATTCACAGCCTGAGTAACGTCGTGCGTCGGCACCTCCTTTTCTGTAAACCATCGCTTACACGGACTTTCAAGTTCGATAAAAACCGGCGTAAAAGTGCAAGAATCTTTAGCAAGCCAGATGAAATCAGGAACCTTCATACCAATCCCGGACAGCGGGGATTCAGAGAGCACAGCCATAGGAAAAGAACCGTGTCCAGAAGGCCCGGTCATGCTGTAAGGGCCAGGGATCATAGAGGGATGCTGAACGAGAAAATTGTGGATGTTGCGTTCAACACATCCTTCTGCGGAATTGAGCAAGGTATTCCACTCCCTAGTGACCCGTTGCTCGTAGTCTTCCCATTGCATTGGGGCTGGAGGGTTAGCGGCCATTCGGTAGGTTTTCTCAAGCCCGAACTCTCGATTAGCTCCGCTCATATGCCAATCCTTTCAACTTCTGACAGACTGATGTCGTCGTTGCGTCGGTCGTAGAGGCCGGTGGTTTTGGCGTTGGAGTGTCCGGCCATGCGCTGCGCGACTTCGAGCTTGCCGCCGTTGGTGAGGTAGTCGGTGATGCCAGTAGCGCGGAAGGTGTGGCAGCCGATCGCCGTCTCCAGGTTTCCGTCGGCCGATCGGCGCTGGATCATGTACCAGACATCGGTCCGCGATAGTGGCCGTGTGGAGAGCTGGCCGGTGCGCCCGATCGCAGAGCGGAACAGCGGACCCTTGCGGTCGCCCTCGATGCCGGCGGCTGTGATGTAGGCATCCAGGTAGGCTTCAAGCTTGTGGTGGCACGGCATCTCGTTGACCTTGCCGTTTTTCTCGCGGAGGCGCAGCCACCAGCGTTTGTTCTGCGGGTAGTAGTCCTCGACCTTGAGGCCGACGACGGCCGAGACGCGGGCGAAGGTGAAGGCCATGACGGCGACCAGGGCGCGGTCGCGCAGGCCGACGACTGTTGCGGCGTCCATACTGTCGAGCAGCTCGCGGGCCTCGACCGACGAGATCACGGGTGTAGATCCTTTGCTGACGGAGTGGCGAGGCCCCCGGACGGCG
>CAZZZP010000073.1:10486-21013 GCA_964658635.1 Lichenicola sp.
GGCAGGATTTGACCGGTGACCAGCCAGTCGAAGAGCATCCGCAGACAGGCTAGGTGCTGCTTGACCGTGGGCGCGGAGCGCTCACCCTGCAGCTGCTCGATGTAGCCGGCGACGTGCATCGGCTTGATGCTAGTCAGCTCGGAAATTCCGCGCTCCTCGCACCAGCGCAGGAACTGGCCGGCAGCTCGCGTGTAGGCAGCCCGCGTATTGGCGTTACGGATGTTGACGGTGAAGAATTCGAGGAAGCGCCAGGCAGCTCTCTCCCCTGTCTTGCTGATAATGTGGGGTATCTGCAGGGAGGACGACTCTGTGATTGTCATCTTAGTCATGCAGGATCTTCTCCGGGGAACGGTTCTGGACGTCGAGCATTTTCGTTATTTGCTCGGGCGTGATGAGCTTTGCGACCTCACTGGCCGTACCTTCGACCGTTAGATTGCCGACCTTGACCTTGAGCTTGCGTCCTTCACGAGCTTTAATGAAGGTTTCTACCGCTTTACGAAGTTGAACGATAGCCACAGGCCCCAAAGTCGAAACCACGAAGGTGAACACACCGAATGCCCACCCAGAATTTGCAGCAGACTCCTGAAGCTGCCTGCGACTAGAAACTTCAATGCCTTGCTCGTCCAGAGCTTCGACAAACACGCGAAGATGTTCCTGGTATTCGGGGCTTGAGATTGGTGGGTCGTCTGAAGAGGGCTCAAAGGTGAGTTGCAGCTTGAAATCTTCCATGCCGCAACCTTAACATCTCCTCCAGCAATCTACTACAACATAACGTCCTTTATGTTGTAGTAGATGTGGTTGCCACGCTTGGGATTGTTTGGCGCTGGTCGATTCTCTCCGTGAGCATCTCTAGGGCAAGTTTTCTCTCCCGTATCCGACCGTCGCGCAAAGCATCCACGAGGCTCAGGAGCTCATATAGCTGCGGATCAGCCAGAGCAGCTAGAGCGGCGCGCTTATAAAGTGGAGAAAGCGAATACCCCCGCACCGTCCCTTCTACATACGGCCAAATGGGAGGAGGGTCGTTTCCTTGTTGAATTGCGCTTCTCAGTGGCTCGGCAGCGTAGGCCGTAGGAATGCCACGAGAGAGGGCACCTTGCTCGACTGGAAAAGCATAGCGCAGTCCATGTTCCAGAAACTGCATGAGGGCTGTCCTATTCACTGTTTTGCATACGCCATGGTTCAGCAACCTCGAAAGGTTTGAACGCTTACAGGAGCCGTGAACTTCTGAGGGTGAGAGATGGAGATCAGAGGCTAATTGCTGAAAAGACATTTCCGCTGCCCCTTGTAAGGTGAGCTTGAGGAGCACTGCGATATCAACGGGACGGAGCATGACTACAGCCTATATTTCGATCATTCACTATTCAAGAATAATGAACGTGCTCCAGAGTAACTCAGTCGGCACGGGCAAGCTGGCACGAAGCCGCTCTCTAATCGCTGCCGAGCCTTAGTAATGGGAGCACCTGCATACATTGCAAGTGCTCCCTACGTGGCTATTTCCGTTGCAGCTTGATCCAGCGATTCCAAGCCAGATCGTCACAGCCGCTGATACGGTTGTAAGGGAAGGTGAAGAACTGCTTACCGTCTCTTGCCCACAGGTAGGTATTGTTGAAGGCACATTCGTGCCGGTGAGGAACAAGCGCCAGGTCATACTCTTTGAGGCTGCGAAGCCAGGCATTCTGCCGGCATCGTACTCCGCGCGAAGCCTTCTTCTTGTCGTCGTGAGAACGTGGAAGGCCAGTAATAGCCGTATAGGGTTTGCGGTAAGAACGAGACACATCTGCTCTCTCCTTGGTGAGCTAATGTGGCATCGCAAACCTCCCTCAACAGATTCTCAGCTTGTTTGAAACCCACTTTACGCTTTTCCCGCCAGTGTGGGGTGATTGACAATGACCCAGGCCTCTACAAAGCGATGGAACTCATTTGCTTTGAGCACTAGCTCGTCTGCCTCCGTCACGGTTGCAACGGACGAGTTTTGATAATCAATGGTGTTCCGCTTGCGTCGACAGGCTTCAAAGTAGTCGGTGAAGCGAGCTGATTCTGGCCCCAGGACGAGAGCGGCCGCCTCAAAGGTGACGGCATGGTGGCCTGCTCGTGCGCTCACGCGGTAACCGGAGCAAGCGATGGTAATGGTGCCCGACTGAAGTGCGGCGTTGTATGCCGTGGCGAAACGGCGGTCAGCAGATAGAGCCAACACTGATGCGTCGGCCAGGTCACGAGCAATCAGTTTGCGGATATTATCGAGCTCCTGCTTGCTGGTTTGGTGAGGCTTAACCTCACCCTTGACCAACGATTGTTTCCAGTTCATGCTCGCCTCCGTTCACAAACTCTTTGCTTCCCTTCAGTACTGCCGTTAGAAAATGGTCCCCTATGCGAGCTTTTTCTTGGAACTCGTTTAGAGAATAGATAGTCGGATTAACTGGCCTGCCTAAAGTGCGCTCGCAGTTCCGTAATACAGGAATCAGATCCGAAAGACCCACTGTCCCAACCACCATGAGGTCGATATCGCTGGCCGATGTCTCCTCAAAACGGGCGATCGAGCCGTACACGAAGGCTAAACGGACACCTTCGCCCAGCGTTTCCAGCTCACCACGCAGAACTGGAATGAGGCCCGCCGTTTTCTCCAACATGCTCCTAAGATCGGCAAACACTGGCGAGGTCCTGTCAGGCTTCAGGTAGACGCGCCTCCCGTCTCGTCGCTGTTCAAGAATGCCTGCTTTACTCAGAGTCTCCAGCTCTCTCTGGAGGCTGGACGGCTGCGTTTCAAGAGCTTTGGCGAGCTCTGTTACATACCATTCACGATCAGGCTGCCCAAAGGTGGCAGCGAGCACTTTCGCCCGGACATCTGGGAAGAGCGCTTCGAGAATAAGAGATTTACGCATTATGCGTAATTATATACGCATAATGCGTATAGTTGAACAAGCTTGAGCTTTTGTTCAGAAGGTTGAAAGCTAACAATATAATAAAGTTTTGAACGAAAGAACGTTTTCGTTATAGACGTAAATAAGGTATCTCTTGTCAAACTCTGCTGCATCCTTCATCTCGCGTTGGGAACACTCCTCTGCTTCAGAGCGGGCGAACTATGCTCTATTCCTCTCAGAGCTTTGCGATCTGATCGATGTTTCGCGACCGGAGCCGAGCACATCCGATGAAGCTGCTAACAGGTATGTGATCGACAAAGCAGTCTTCTTCAAAGAACTTGACGGCTCTTCTACAACAAACTTCATTGATCTTTACAAGCGCAACTGTTTTGTTCTGGAAGCCAAGCAGGGTAGCAATCCCAAAGCCGCAGCCAGCCCCAACGCTCTCCCCACAACTCGCAAGCTGAAACGCGGAACAGCCATCCGTGGCACCCATGGCTGGGATGAAGCCATGCTGGCCGCCCGTGCCCAGGCCGAACGATACGCTAAGGCCCTGCCCGCTGCTGAAGGCTGGCCGCCCTTCCTCATCGTCGTGGACGTGGGCCACTCCATTGAGCTGTACGCCGACTTCTCGCTTACTGGCAAAGCATATCTTCCCTTCCCTGACCCGCGTACGTTCCGGATTCTGCTTGACCAGCTCGCGCAACCGCTCGTCCAGGAGCGGCTGCGGATCCTCTGGCTCGACCCGCTCTCGCTCGATCCGGCCCGCGAAACCGCCAGGGTCACACGCGAAGTCGCCGGCAAACTAGCGACCCTTGCCCGCAACCTGGAACTGCAGCATTCTCCCAAAGCTGTCGCAGAGTTTCTGACGCGTTGCATCTTCACTTCGTTCGCTGAAGATGTGAAGCTGCTTCCTGAGCGCAGTTGGCTCAACCTGCTCCAGAGCCTGCGTGATGATGTTGCTAACTTCCCGCCCATGGCCGAAGCCCTCTGGCAGACCATGAATGACGGTGGATTCTCGCCCATTCTGCGAGCACACGTCCTCAAGTTCAATGGCGGACTGTTCGAGTCCACCAATGCGCTCCCGCTCACCCGGGATCAGCTTGGCCTGCTAATCGAGGCCGCCGACTCCCGCTGGCGAGATGTTGAGCCTGCCATCTTTGGCACGTTATTGGAGCGAGCACTTGACCCAGACGAGCGCCATGCGTTGGGTGCGCACTACACCCCCCGCGCTTACGTTGAGCGGCTGGTGATTCCTACACTCGTGGAGCCACTTCGCGACGATTGGCGCAACGCTCTTGCCGTCATCACGCAGCAGGTCAATGCAGGGAACCAGGCTGCTGCTATCGAAACCGTCCAGGCGTTCCATCGCCAGCTGTGTTCCACACGTGTACTTGACCCCGCCTGCGGCTCTGGCAACTTTCTGTACGTCGCGCTTGAGCATATGAAGCGCCTGGAAGGCGAGGTGCTGGAAACACTTCGCTCGCTAGGTGAGACTCAGCAGGCGCTGGAGCATACCGGCTTTACCGTCGATCCGCACCAACTGCTCGGCATCGAGCTTAACCCACGTGCCGCCGTGATCGCGGATCTTGTGCTCTGGATCGGCTACCTGCAGTGGCACTTTCGCACCCGTGGTGATGCTCAGCCACCGATCCCCGTCATTCGCAACTTCCACAATATTGTGGAGGCCGACGCGCTACTCACCTGGAAGAAGCGTATCCCCGCGCTGAACAAGGAAGGCAAGCCCATCACGCAGTGGGATGGCGTCACCAAGAGGCAGCACCCTGCGACTGGGAAAGACGTTCCGGATGAGACCGCGCAACGTGCTGTTTACGAGTATGTAGATGCTAAGCGCTACAAGTGGCCAGAAGCCGACTTCATTGTCGGCAATCCTCCATTCATCGGTGGTAAGGACATTCGAGCGGAGCAGGGAGATGGCTACGTGGCCGCGCTTCGCAGGGTTTACGGCGATGTTCCCGACAGCGCCGATTTCGTCATGTACTGGTGGCAGCGAGCGGCAGAGCTCACCCGCGCTGCCAAACTCCGTCGTTTTGGGCTCATCACGACCAACAGTCTGCCGCAGGTGTTCAATCGCAAGGTCGTGGAGCAGAACTTGAATGCGTCCAAAGACCCGCTCTCATTAGTCTTCGCGATTTCAGACCATCCGTGGATGAAAGCGCTTGCTGCGGAGGAGCGTGCGGCCACCCGCTACGCGGCCGTTCGTATCTCTATGACTGTAGGGGAGCGTGGCGATCACCTCGGCCATCTTTATCGCGTGGTCCGTGAGGGTGATGTCCGCGCTGAAGGCACTGACGTGGAGCTTGCGGAGCAAATGGGCAAGATCTTCGCCAACCTAAAGATCGGTGCAAATGTGGCAGCAGCTGCGCCGCTGGAATCGAACGAGGGGCTCAGCAGTGCGGGCGTAAAGCTGCATGGCGCTGGATTCATTGTTACGCCGGAGCAGGCTGTATTACTGGGATTGGGCCGCATTGTCGGTTTGGAAAACCACATTCGAACTTATATCAATGGTCGCGACCTCACCGGGCGCTCGCGTCAGGTCATGGTGATCGACTTGTTCGGCCTGACAGAACAAGATGCACAAAGTCGTTTCCCTGAGGTTTATCAATGGATCTATGACCATGTAAAACCAGAACGCGATCAAAATCCCCGGCCTACATACCGCCTGAACTGGTGGACTTTCGGGGAACCGAGGGCACTATTCCGACCGGCACTCAAAGGTTTAGCGCGCTATATCGCAACAGTCGAAACTGCGAAGCACCGCGTTTTCGTTTTTCAGGATGCAGATACTCTGCCGGACAACATGCTGGTAAATGTAGCGAGCGCGGACGCGTATACGTTGGGCGTCCTATCCAGCACTGTGCACGTTCGCTGGGCGCTTGCGTCAGGGGGCACTCTTGAAGATCGGCCTCGCTACAACAAGACCCGCTGTTTCGATCCATTTCCGTTCCCCGACTGCACCGAACTGCAGAAGCATGCCATCCGAGATGTGGCCGACCGTCTTGACACTCACCGTAAGCGCCAGCAGGAACTGCACCCACGGCTGACGCTGACCGGCATGTACAACGTGCTGGGGACTCTGCGGATGGGTGACACCTTCACCGAAGAGGACCGTAACATCTACGAGGCCGGGCTAGTAGGCATCTTGCGACTGCTACACGACGAATTAGATGCTGCAGTATTCGAAGCTTATGGCTGGAGCCCGACCCTCACCACGGAACAGATTCTCGTGAATCTGGTCGCGCTGAATGCGCAGCGCCACGCGGAAGAAGCTGGCGGCCTTGTGCGTTGGCTCCGTCCGGAATTCCAGGCCCCCAATGCCCTGCCGACACAGACGACGCTCGGAGGCTTGCTACCTGCCGAAGCTGGCACGGCAAAGCTCCGCAAGCAGCCCTGGCCAGCTACGCTCACCGATCAGGTTCGTGTCGTCAAGGACTCTCTCCGCGCCCAGCCCCTGCAAACTCCGCAGCAGATCGCCAGCGGTTTCAAACCAGCCAGCCGCACCCGTATCGCAGAAATTTTAGATACTCTAACCGCACTGGGCCAGACGCGTCTAGGAACGGAAGACAGATATACGTTGTGAAGAGGCGGTTACTTCACTAGGAGCAGTTTCGGCTTTATCGTGCTTCTCTGTTGCCCTGTTTTGCCACCCTGCACGCTAGCCATCACAAGCGAAAACAGCAAGCTCTCAAGCTCTTGCAGAGGAAGTCCAAGCTCTTGCGCAATACGCCGGCGTGGGAATCCCTCCTCGTACAGCTTTCCAAGAACCATGGGCAGAATCAAACTTGTCTCCCTTTCAGAGGGCTCAGGCTCGTTTGTCCGATAGCCACTCTTCGAGATCTGAACTGCAAGCGACCTATACTGCCAGTCGGTAATCAACTTCAGCTGATGCAGACGGTAGTTGATCGCTGCCACCGAGACCCCAAATATCTTCTTGAGCCTGATAAGTTCGGGGATTGCTGCAATTTTTGGCGCACGCGCCAAGACGCTTGCTGCAGGCATAAGGAAAGCAGAGGCAAACTGATGAGCCTCTTCTTCCCCTTCCCTGCCCGATGGCTTTCCGTGCCGGTGCAGGACCAAATGACCGAGCTCGTGAGCTGCGTCGAAGCGGCTTCGCTCGGCTGATTTATAGCTGTTCAGGAATACAAAGGGTGTATGTGCCTTCCACGTGGACAGCGCATCAACGTCGGCACTTCGTATTGAGAGCGAAAAAACCCGAACACCTTTTGATTCAAGCAGATGTACCAGGTTCCGAATGGCAAGCTGTCCAAGTCCCCAATGTTCCCGTAGCGCTTCCGCAGCGGCCTCCGGATCAGTCTCATGTCTGAGGTCCGGAAGATCGACAGAAGGTAGCTCGAAACGGCTCTCCAGCCACTTTGACAAATAAAGCGCCAGTTCACTTTGTGTGAGTGCAACGTCCCGCTGATGTGCAGACATTTTTGTTAAAGAACGAAAACTAACATCTTCTGCGAGTAGGGTTTCTAGATCACCTCCACGAAAGAAGCTGTCGGGAAACTCCAAAGCCGCAGAGATCGCAGCCCATGTCTCCTTTCCAGGGGGGTATTCCCCGAGCTCGTAAGCGACTACGGCTCGGTAGGTCACATCGAGCTTGTCCGCAAGCTCCTTCTTTGACAAACCACGATATCGACGAGCGAAAGCTAATCGATTCGGATTGAATAAGGATTCTTCATCATTCTCCACGGCGCCTCAGATCAATTTGTACTTCTTCGGTCATATCCAAGGGTTCGTCCGGAATCCCCAGCAGAAGAGCTACATCGAAACCCGTTGCTGGCAGGAGAATGCGTTCTCTCCAACCGTCCACGTGCCTATCTTCGGACATCGAAATAGGCATTGACAGCTCACAACGCAACTCGCCAGCCGCGAGATCGCGGTGTACAAGCAGGAACCACGTCTGACGGTTTCGTGCACGATCAAGCTTTTCTTGCTCGTCTTGTTCCATCTCTGGGAATAGAAAGGCGTTTCGAGCCATTGCGCGCGAGGTTGTGTAGCCCTTGCTCGAAGAAGTTCTAGGCTCTGCCTCGCCTAGCTTTCCGGTGTTCTTATCTCCGCCTGCAACAGTCAAAGCAATCGTACCGGCGGGATTGTGTACCTGTGGCTGTCCATTCTCTTCCACGCTAGACCAGCGATACGGAATAACAGCGAGTTGATCTCGCAAACCACGCATCGTTTCGGCCCAACTGGCCAGAGCTGGAAAATTCCGAGGGTGATGCGGTGTGCATGCCGCAAAAGCAGCTAGCCCGCGCCGAGCCGCTTCAAGCAAAAGCGGACGATCCAGCCCAAGGCTTTGCAATCTAGCATCAATTTCATCCGGTTTGGTCCACACTTGGGGCAGCGCGCTCATAGTCCCTCTTCCAATAACATTACCACAAATGAGGTCCAAAAAAGTGCAGTGATAGTCGAGAACGCGTAAGTCTGTATGTAATTCGTTTATTCGTTATTAACGTAATAGACGAAAGACGTTTTTACATTTATCCTTGTTTCGTGGCGCTAACGATTGGAGTTGTTTCGCAGAAGGGTGGAGTTGGCAAGAGTACGCTTGCCCGGCTGATCGCCCGGGAGTACGCGCTTGCAGGCTGGAGTGTGAAGATTGCCGACCTGGATGTTTCGCAAGGGACTAGCTTCAACTGGCAGTCTCGCAGGCTGCAGTCTGGCCTAGAGCCTGTGATTCCCGTGGAACGGTTCGGGAGCGTGGAACAGGCGCTGAAGATTGGTGACCACTATGATCTCGTCATCCTGGACGGGCCCCCGCATTCCACGGCCGGCACCCTCAAGATTGCCGGCGCTTCCCTACTGACTGTTCTGCCAACCGGCCTCTCGCTGGATGACTTGGAACCCTCCGTACTGCTGGCCCACGAACTGCGCAAGCGAGGAACCCCGACGGGCAAAATCGTCTTTGCGCTCTCGCGTGTTGGCGACAGCGAATCGGAAATTCAAGAAGCCCGCGAATATATCCAGCAGGCAGGGTATGGCGTGCTGCCTGGCAGCCTGCCTGAAAAGACTGCTTTCCGCCGCGCTTCAGATGAAGGCCGCTCGCTGACCGAGACGCGCTTTCCATCGCTGAACAAGCGTAGTGACGAACTGGCGCAAGGCATCGTGGATGTCATCACAAAGCTTCAGAAAGGAAAATAATCATGGCCAACGTACCGCCGCCCGCTAAGAAGTCCCGCAAGGGACCGCCCCCGGCAGCAGAATCAACTGTCGGAAACCTTGAGAAGTCGGAGCCAGGCACCCTGAAGCCTTTGAACTTCAAGGTCCCAGCCGAGTTCCACCGCGAGTTCAAGGTCTACGCCTCACAGCAGGGAATCAGCATGCTGGACTTATTGCAGGAAGGGTTTAGGGCTGTACGTCAGCAGCGTGGATAAAAACGCAATAACGAAATAAAGTAAACAGTAAAAGACGAAACAAGGCAAAAATTTTCGTTGCGAACCCCAGAGGCAAGCGTCATGACTGAGAAAAGGAAAACGATTGAAGCTAATGCTGGGACAGGCAGGCAGCTTGTAAAGCGTGATCGTACCGCCGAAAACCGACTGGCGAAAGGGAAGCAAGCGCTCCGGATCGGTCAGCTCATGGATGACCGGAATACCGGCAAGCTGGGCGACGAAGTCCTCAAGATAGCTCAGGCTATGCTGCTCTGCACGCTGCCCTATAGTGCCACAGCTGAAAACCACATTACCCGTACCGCTCGGCTGGGGGATGGATCGACGCTGACCGTGACCTTCAGCACCGGAATTCCGGATGTGCCGCTGCCTTTCGGGGCCGACCGCAAACTGCTCGCATGGGTCTTTGACCGCGCCATCAACTCCGAGTCCCCCGTAATCGGCTGGGATTCAGCCTGGGAGTACCAGAAGGAACTCGGGCTCAAGCGTTCAGGCAAGAACAACCGCGACCTTCGGGCGCGTTTTCACCGCATCAGCGGCCTGAACATCAACATCGAGCGGAAAGACGCTTCCGGGATTGCCGGCAAAAACTTTTCCATCATCGACACCTATAACCTGCCGCCGTCCATCACCGGTAAGAAGGCAGACCCAGCGCAGCGAAGCCTTACGTACGCGGCTGCGGCAGAAGAGCCACCGCCAGCCCCGTTCGGCATCTGCATCAACCAAACGCTCTTTCAGGACATCCGCAAGCACCATGTGGCTGTTCCGCGCGGTCTGTGGCTGCAATCGAAAGGGAACTCGCAGGTGCAGGATATGGTTCTGTGGCTCTACTACCGCTGCTATTCAGCAAAGACCGAGTCGATCATTCCATGGGCCGCGCTGGCCGAGCAGTTTCCCCAGGACAAGAACCCACGGCGTGCCCGCCAGCACGCTAGAGAGGCCATTGCACAGCTTCGCCTACTGTGGCCAGGGGTACGGGTCGACGCGACGGATCTAGGTATCTGGGTAGACCGTGCAACGCGCACCCTGCTCATGGATGACCCGGCAAAGGGTAGGGTGCGAGAACTCAGCTAGGTGAACTTCCCCGTACAGACCTCCACAGCCAATTCCATGCTGGCAGGGAGGTGTGCGGCATACCCGCACGTCAATGTGAACTTCCCCGTACAGATATCCTCCAAAACCAACTGAAAACGCGCCGTAGCCGGGAACTTCCCCGTACGCTAATGTGAACTTTCCCGTACGCTCTGGTGAAC
>CAZZZP010000074.1:0-20848 GCA_964658635.1 Lichenicola sp.
GGATTGCTCCGCCAGATCCTAAGTCTGGTGCGTCTGCCAATTTCGCCACTTTCGCATGTGGTTTTGTATGCCCGCTACACCGCAGTTTACACCGTTGCGAATGTACTAGCGGGAGGTGAACGAGACCGTGCGGTCGCGTCCGCCTGATTTCGCCTGGTAGAGTGCCTGGTCGGCCTCATCGATCAGCGTCTGAGCCAGCTCCGTGCCGGGCACATCAGCCACTGCGGTCAGGGCGGAGACGCCAGCGCTGACGGTCAGCAGCGACGACCGCCGGCCGGCGCAGCCCTCTTCCAGCGGATACAGCGTGACATTGCGGACTGCGGCGTTGATCTGCCGGGCGAGCTGGTTGGCGAGCAACGGCGTTGTATTCGGCAGGATGACGGCGAACTCCTCGCCACCAAATCGCGCGGCGAGATCGCCGGGCCGGCGCACGATATCGCGAATGGCGCGGGCTACCGCGCGCAGGGCTTCGTCGCCGGCCGAGTGCCCGTGGGTATCGTTGAACCGCTTGAAGTGATCGACGTCGAGCAGAATAAACGCGAGCGGAAGCCCGGTGCTGCGTGCGCGCTCGATCTCCTTGAGCAGCACGTTGTCGAACGTGCGGCGGTTGGCCAGACCCGTAAGGTGATCCTCGTAGGCGCGTTTGTGCAGCTCGCGGGTGGTCGCCTCCAGCATCGCCGTCTTGGTGTTGAGCGCCGTTTCGGCTTCCTTGCGGTCGTGAATGTCCTCGATCGTGCCGTACCAGAGAACTATTTCGTGGCGGTCATTGCGGCGCGGATAAGCCCGTGCCCGGTGCCAGCGCCATTCGCTATTGACACAACGTAAACGGTAGTCGGTGTCGAAGGCGGTGCCGGTATCGATCGCGCGGCGCCACAGCGAAAGAGTGAGTGCACGGTCGTCTTCGTGCACGCCGAGGATCCAGCGTTTCAGCAGCGTCGGGTTTGGACTGGTGCCCGTGATCTCATGCCAGCGCGGGCTCATGAAGGTAAGTTCGCCGGTGGGCGACGCCGTCCAGGGTATGTGCGGGGTCAGCTCGACCGTGTAGCGAAGGTTCTCTTCGCTGTCCTTGAGCGCAGCCTCAGCCAGCTTGCGCGCAGTGATGTCGATCAGCGCAACCGAGATGCCGACCACCTCGCCCGCCTCATCGTGAATGGGTTGTGCCGTGCGGAGAAACGTGTAATGAATCTCCTGATGCTCTCCTGTAATGAGGCTGCCGGAGTGATCGAAAAAGATTTCGCACTCAACCATCGCATTAGCGCTGAGCGCAGAGCGGAAGTGCGCCAGGATCTGCGGGGCGGGACCGGGAAGCACCTCTTCGACCGTACGACCGACAAAGTCGGCGGGCTTCAGGTAATACATCCGAGCAAGACGTTCGTTCACTGCGGCGTAGCGGAAGTCCAGGTCGAGTGCCGCCAGCCCGATCGGAGCAGCATGGAAGACGCTCTCGAGGCTCACCAGCTTTTGCGCAGCCGGTGGGGCCGTCAGTGTTTCCGGAGCTTCGAGAATGGATTCCAGGGCCGGCATTCGCAAGCAGTTTATCGCGAGGAGTTCGCTTCCGGTCCTGCCCGGAAGTCGAGGAGGTAAGTAACTTTCGTGGGAGTTGAATCATGGCCGTTTCGGGTCCGTCAGGCACGATCCCGCAGCGTTCCCGGCCGGTTGCTGAGCGCGGCAGTAGAGAGGGGTGCACTCATCACTTCCTTGAAGGCCGCCTGAAACTGCGCCATCTCGGCCGGAGTGCCGACTGACACGCGCACATGGTTTGGCCAGATGGGCCAGGTCCGCCCGATGTATACATTCTTCTGCTGCATGGCTGCGATGACCTGCTTGCCCGGCCGGCCCGTATCGATCATGAAGCAGTTCGATTCGGACGGGATGAACCTGTAGTTGTTGCGGCGGAGAAAGTCGAACGTCTGGTTGCGGGAGTCCGCGATAAACTTCTTCCGCTCCGGGATCAGGGTTCGATCGAGCAGGCTTGCATTCGCAGCAGCTGAGCCCATGATCGACATCGAATCCCAGCCATAGTAACCGCGCAGCCTGTCGAGGATCTCCGGGCGCGCGGCTACGATGCCGCAACGGATCCCCGCCATGCCATAGATCTTCGAAAAAGTGCGCAGAACGATGATGTCCTCCCCCTTAGCCACCAGGTCAATTACGCTTGGCGCCGACGAGAGATGGATGTACGCCTCGTCGACCATCAGCATGGAGCCCCTGGGCTTGTTGGCAAGCGCATACTCGATCTGCTCCCGCGGGGTGAGGGTGCCGGTCGGGTTGTTCGGATTGCAGATATAGATGAGCCCGGCCTGCTTGTCGGCCGAAAGCATTGCCCGGGTGTCATGCGCGTAATCCGCCGTCAGCGGAATCTTGATGACGTGTGCGCCCGAGAACTTGGCCGCGATCAGGCCGGCTTCGTAGGACGGATCCGCCGTCACAAAAGACCGGGTGGGAGACGTATAGGTGAGCACCGCGTAGTGCAGCGGTCCACTCGAGCCCGGGTAGACGTTCACGTACTCTGGCTTCAGGCCATTCTGCGCGGCAAAGGTCGCGGTCAACTGGCCCGCTTCGTCGTGCAGATCGTAGCGGCCGCCGGTCGGCGCACAGCGCGCCATGGCTTCGCAGGCCACCTTCGCCGGTCCGAGCGGGTTCTCGTTCGAGTTGATCAGGACCGCCCCGGCAGGAGGAACCGGATCGAATCCTCCCAGCGGCGCGGCGCTTGCAAGCATGGCAGCCCGCGCGAAGTGGGCCTCAGTCAGGATCGGCAGCGCGGCCGAAGCCATTCCGGCAAGGCGCATGAAGGAGCGGCGGGAGACGGCGGATGCTGAAGATTCAGTACGGAACATAGACAGCTCCTTGAAGAGGAAGATGTTTCGTGCGCAGCCGAATCGCTGAGGGGTTGGAGGCTAGCGTAGCGCCATTCCAGTCTGAGAGCAAACCCGCATCCCGGCAGGGCGGCCCACCGCAGGGTTTCGCACTCCATTTTGGCGGCATCAATTGGCTGCTCGGTACTCCAATCCTCACTCGCCGGAACCGCATAGGATGGGGGAATGGCGAATGAGATGGCAGTTGCGCGTAAACTTGGGAAGATAGGACCGGCGGTCTTTCCAATCGGGCTGGGTTGCATGGGAATGTCGGGCATGTACGGTCCGACCGATGACGCCGAGAGTGTGCGTGCGATTCACGCAGCCATCGCCGGCGGTGTCACCCTGATTGATACGGGTGATTTCTACGGCATGGGCCACAACGAGCTGCTGATCGGCCGTGCGCTGCGCGAGCTTGGTCCGCAGGCAAGGGATAAAGTCGTCCTGAGCGTGAAGTTCGGCGCTATGAGGACTCCAAACGGTGCCTGGGGAGGCTTCGATGGGCGTCCCGCAGCGGTAAAGAACTTCCTCGCTTACAGCCTCAACCGGCTTGGAGTGAAGCAGATCGACATCTACCGGCCGGCGCGGCTCGACGACCATGTGCCGGTCGAGGACACCATCGGCGCTGTGGCCGAGATGATCCGCCAGGGCTTCGTCAGACAGGCGGCGCTCAGCGAGGTGAGTGCTGCAACCGCCGCGCGAGCCCAGAAGATCACTCCGATCACGGACGTCCAGCTTGAATACGGCCTGGCGACGCGCGGCATGGAAGCGAAAGTTCTGCCCGGCTTGCGCGAACTCGGCATCGGCACGACAGCTTATGGCGTACTGGGGCGCGGATTGCTCAGTGGCTCGCGACCGGCGGAGAAGGGTGACTTTCGCCGCTTCCTGCCCCGGTATACAGGTGTCAACTACGAGAAGAACACCGCTTTGGTCCAAGCGCTCGCCGAGGTTGCGGCCGGGCGCGGCGTGACCCAGGTGCAGATGGCGATAGCGTGGGTGATGACCCGCGGCGAGGATATCGTGCCCGTTCTCGGCATGCGTACGGTAAAGCAGGTCGAAGAAGCGCTCTCTGCGCTGGAGCTGAAGCTTTCAAACGAGGAACTGGGCCGGCTGGAGGAAGCACTGCCCGCCACTGAAGTGGCCGGCACGCGCTACGACAAGGTGGCTATGACGCATCTGGACAGCGAGCGTTAGGCGAAGCAGGTCGCTGAAGGCGGGTGCCGAACGCGCCCGCTTTCGGCCCGGAAGGACGTTTTCTTTGCGAAATCTTCCTAATTCTGGATGGTCAACCACGCGTTGAAGACGTACATGCCCACGACGGTTGCGGTGAGAACGCCCGCAGCGCCACCAGCCAGGCGCAGCGCTGGCTCGATCTGCCGCACCCGGCGAACGATCCGGCTCTGGCGTTCCTGCTCGTTCAGGTTCAGGTCATCATTCAGGAACAGCTGATCATCTTCGTACCGGGTGAGTTGGCCACGGTATAGGAGCAAAGCGAAAAAGGCTGCAGCGAGTACGGCCCATAAGGTCAGGAGCAGGGGATGTACAGTCATTTGGGGTCCTCCCGTGAAGTTCTCGGTCTCGTGTGAGCGATCAGGACGCCGAGTTCAAAACGACTCGAAAGTCCTGCATCAGTCGAGGTCAGCATACCTCCAACGGGGGATCGTGCACTATAAAAATTTCGTCTTTGTGGGAAATAATTTCTCAGCGCATGGCGGAGTGCACCAAGAACCCTGCAACGGTTGCTGCTGCAATCGCCACGATCGTCAATCCGAGAATGAAGAAGGCTGCTCGCCTCCGTGCCCTCTCCGTAGGTTTTGTAATTCCGAAGGTGTTTATAAAGGCGTCGGCAAGAAAATAGAGGAGCTTCATGAGTGCCTTAATTATGCTCTCCTGCAGACGGGGCGAGGGGTGCATCCTTGCAGACCCACGCGAATCCTATAGGAACGCAGGCTTGCCCAACCTCATCAGCGGGCATAGACTGAAATAGGACTGAAATGGTCAGGGTTCAGATTAAACGGATTTTCAGGAGAGAGATATGTCGACGACATCGATTGCCGAGGTTGTAGAAGCGCCCGTTGCACCCGCGACTACCCCGGTCAAACTTACGGATGCTGCCGTGGTAAAGGTGCGCGAGATCATGGGTACGCAGGACCCGATCCCGGCGGGGCTCCGGATTGGCGTGGTAGGTGGCGGCTGCTCGGGATTTCAATATTCGATGTCGTTTGAGAACCAGGCCGGCATGATGGATAAGGTGATGAAGTTCGACGACCTGAAGGTCTTCGTCGACGCGACGTCGGCCATGTACCTGAACGGTTGTGTCGTGGACTACGTCGAAACCCTTGAAGCAGCGGGCTTCAAATTTGAAAACCCCACCGTGAAGAGCACCTGCGGCTGCGGCTCCAGCTTCTCGGTCTAAGAGCGTCGAACGTTCCCTGTTGACCGTTTGCCGTCTGAGACAAAGAAAGGCACTTCAGCCTCGCGTTGGAGTGCCTTTCTCTTCCGTGTATCAACTTGCAGCGAGCTAGCGGCCAGGAGCAAACCGTTGAAAGCTCACGGTCAACGGTCAACGGTCTCCGCTCGTCCAGAATCTCTCATGCACTCCGGCGGCCTCTTCTTCAAGGTGTGGACCGGAGACTTCGGTTCTTCGCTGGCCCCGGGAGAAGACCTCCCGGCAAGGCAGGTCGAGCGTTGGATTCTCTTCGTGGGAGCCGGTAAACCGGTAAAGTTCGGCTTCGCTCAGCGCGTAGACGACGCGACCGATCCCCGTCCAGTAGATCGCGCCCGCGCACATCGCGCAGGGTTCAGTGCTGGTGTAGAGGGTCGCAGACCGTAGTTCTGCCTCTGTAAACCGGCCGCCGGCGCTGGCGCACGCAAGCAGTTCCGCGTGCTGGGTAGGATCGCCGGCTGGCCGAACGGCATTGTTGCGGGATTCGACGATCGTTTCTCCCGACCCGTCGACGATGATGCAGCCAAACGGGTGGCGGCCGTCGGCGCGAGCCTCGCGTGCCAACTCGATAGCGCGGCGCAGGTGGGCTTTTTCAAGCGAATTCAAGCTTTGTGTCGTCGGTGGATTCACAATTCCGTGATCATAGCCCGTATCACCCCTGCTCCGACAAAGGTGACAGCGACAGATTGCTCCGGTCGTGCGATAGTCTCGTAGAGCGGACGGGACGATATGCTGGCGACGGCGTCTAAATCGCTGAGAGAGATATGACCGAGTTTGTCGTAAAACTGGCCGATGAACGGGGACGTGTGCAGGAGCAGATGCATGCCGCCGCAACCGCGGATGAGCTGCGCGCGCGCTTCACGCAGTCGGGATACTATGTCTACTCCGTCAAGGCCAAGGGTCTCCTGGGTGGCGAAGGACGCAAGAAGAAGGTCAAGCTCGAGACGTTCCTGGTCTTCAACCAGCAGTTTCTAACCTTGATCCGGGCCGGTCTCCCGATCCTCGGTTCGCTCGATCTGCTTGCGCGCCGGCAAAAGATTCTGCATTTCCGCAGCCAGCTGGAGGATGTAGCCACCCGGGTAAAGACAGGCGAGTCCATCTCCGCTGCCTTCGAGGCGCAGGGCGGCTTCCCGCTGGTCTATACGACGACCCTGCTCGCTGGTGAGCGCTCCGGCAATCTCGAAGAAGTCCTCCAGCGTTTTCTCGACTTTCAACGGGTGTCCCTGACCTTTCGCAAAAAGCTCAAGTCGAGCCTGGTCTATCCTACGGTCCTGATCATCATGGTGGTCGCGATGTTCATCTTCCTGATCACGTTCGTCGTGCCCAGGTTTGCGCAGCTCTATGACCAGCTCGGGACGAAGCTGCCGGGACTGACCGTTTTCCTCCTCGATCTCGGCAGAAATGCGCAACACTACGGGGTTTACGTCGCGATCGTGCTCGGCGTCGCCGGTTACCTCATTCGCCAGTGGACCAAGACGGACGCCGGCCAATCGACGGTCGACCGCATCCGTATCGCTACGCCTTTTCTAGGCTCGGTCTGGATCAAGTACCAGGTCGGACTTTTCTCACGCACGCTTTCGACGCTCCTGACTGGCGGCCTCCCCCTTGTCCCCTCGCTTGAAACCGCTGCCCGGGCCATCGATTCGCGGCAGATCGGCAACGCAGTCTTCCGCTCGGTCGAGACCGTGCGCGAAGGAAAGGGGCTCTCGGTCAGCCTCGCCGCGACGAAGATCTTCCCCGAGCTTGCAGTCGAGATGATCGAGGTAGGCGAGAGCACAGGCGCGCTGCCCCAGATGCTGAATTCGGTCGCCGAATTCTTTGAAGAGGACGTCGAGACGAATCTCTCGTGGATTATGAGTCTGATCGAGCCGATGATCCTGGTGGTGATGGGCGTCGTCGTCGTAATTATTTTGATCGCGCTGTACCTCCCAATCTTCAGTTTGAACACCACAGGTGGAGCTCAGTAGCAGGTTGGTTGCAGACGCGCAAAATATGGCCACTCTATACTGGTCATATTGAGAGGTGTATTGGTTATGACGACAATCGCCGCAGGGCAGGCGAAAGCTCAGTTTCTGAAGCTGCTCAAGGATGTGGAGATGAAACGGGAGACTGTGATCGTGACCAAGCATGGCAGAGAGGTCGCGAAGCTGGTGCCGATGGACCTGGCTGAAGATGTAGATCCTTTGGACGCGTTCCGCTTTCCAGGCAAGATCGAAATTGTCGGAGACATTGAGGCGCCGCTCTACACAGAGGAAGAGTATGAGGGCTTTCTGCAACGCACGATGGAACAGTTGAGATGATCTTGGTCGACACTCAGGCTGTTATTTGGGTCACGCAGGAACCCGGCCGACTATCGAAAGCGGCCGGACGAACGCTTGTAGAGGGGCGGCGGGAGGGAGAGCTTGCGATCTCGGGCATCACCCTTCGCGAGATCGCCTTTCTGGTCGTGAGGGGACGTGTCATCGTCAGCAAGCCACTTGAGGTTTACCTGAAGTTTATCGAGTCGCTGTTTCTTGTGATCCCGATCAACTCAGAAATTGCTCATCGTTCGACGCAGTTTAGTCCGGCATACCCGAGTGACCCAGCGGACATGCTGATCGGCGCAACGGCCGTTGTAAATCATGCGACCCTGGTCACTGCCGATATGGCGATCCGGGCATCGGGTGAAGTGAACTGTATCTGGTAGCAGGATGACGAGTACGGCGTAGGGGAGTCTTAGAATCATGGCGACACCTGTGGCAATACCGCTGCCTGTAAACGGCGGCGGACTGGATGAGACGGAGCGGGCGAAGGCGCTGGCAAAGCGCTATCACTCGGAGTTTGTGGACCTGAAGAATTTCAAAATCCAGCACGAACTCTTCAAGAGCGTGCCCGTGGACATGATGTTCCGGTACAACTTCGTGCCGCTGGAACAGGCCGGTGGCCGCCTCGCCATCGCCGTCTCGGACCCCTCGAAGCTGATGGTGCTGGACGAGATCTCCGGGCTGCTGGGCACGCGCCTGGTCACCCGCGTCGCGACTCTCTCGCAGATCACCGACCTGCTCAAGAAGACCGAGCAGTCGCAGCGCGTGCTCGACGAAGCCAGCGAGGGCCTTGCCTTCGACGTGCTTTCGAACGAGGAGAACGCGGACGAGAACATCTCCATCGAGAAGCTGACGGCCGACGATGACATCTCGCCCATCATTCGGCTGGTCGATACGACCATCTTTACCGCGCTTGAAAGGCGTGCCTCCGATATTCACCTCGAGACCTTCGACGACTCGCTGCTGGTCAAATATCGCATCGACGGCGTGCTGCAGCAGGCCATGGCGCCGATCGCGCGTGAGCATCACCAGACCATCCTGTCGCGTATCAAGGTGATGTCGGAGCTCGATATCGCCGAGCGCCGCGTGCCCCAGGACGGACGTTTCCGGGTCCGCTACAAGGGTCGCTTGATCGACTTCCGCGTCTCGATCATGCCGACCGTGCATGGCGAAAATGCCGTGCTCCGCGTGCTCGACAAGGAGTCGATGTCGGAAAAGTTCACCAAGCTTTCGCTCGACGTGGTTGGCTTCGCCGAGAAGGATCTCGTCCGCTTCCGCCGCTACATCAAGGAGCCCTACGGAATGGTGCTGGTCACCGGTCCGACCGGTTCCGGTAAGACGACCACACTCTATGCCGCGCTGAACGAGATCAAGAGCGAAGAAGACAAGATCATCACCATCGAGGACCCGGTCGAGTACCAGATTCGCGGCATCACGCAGATCCCGGTCAACGAGAAGAAGGGGCTCACGTTTGCCCGCGGGCTGCGTTCGATCCTGCGCCACGATCCCGACAAGATCCTGGTCGGAGAGATTCGCGACGCCGAGACCGCCCAGATTGCCATCAATTCGGCGCTGACCGGTCACCTCGTCTTCACCACCGTCCACGCCAATAACGTGGTCGACGTGCTGGGCCGCTTCCTGAATATGGGCGTCGAACCGTATAACTTTGTCTCGGCGCTCAACTGCATCCTCGCCCAGCGGCTGGTCCGCCAGGTATGCGAGTTCTGTGTCCGCAACGTGCATTACACCGACGCCGAACTGATCGAGAACGGCCTCGAACCTGAGCAATGGCGCGGTGTCGACTTCAAGGAAGGACCGGGCTGCATCGAATGTGGCGGCACGGGGTATCGCGGACGTTCGGCGATCCACGAGTTGCTGGAGCTCGACGACGAAATTCGCGAGATGCTGCTGGCCAAGAAGCCAGGCAGCGAGATCCGCAAGAAAGCGAAGGAGAAGGGCATGGCTTTCCTTCGCGATTCTGCGCTCGACCGCGTGCGCGAGGGTGTGACAACGTTGAAGGAGATCAATAAGGTGACGTTCATCGAGGCAGGGCGGTAAGACAGGGCGTGGGCATAGGTCTAGGGAGTAGATCAAGTTGCTCGTCATGGATCGAGCAGCCTGAAGCGGCAGTCTGAAGTGCCCGGTCAATGCCCGGCAAGATGCAGTTCAGTCGTACATGGCGGAAGGGTAGTCTAGACAGATGGGTTTGATTCCGACAACTTTAGGCACGCGGCCACGGCTCGCGGTCGAGATCCGGCCCGAAGGCGTCGTCGCCGCACGTGCCGACGACGCATCCGCCGTCCTCACAGCCGTCAGCCAGACTGCGCCGGATGGCGGGGCGGCTGCACCCGGGCTCAAGGGTGACCACGTAGTGGTCTCGGCTGCCGCGGGGCGCCGGGAGACCATCGCCGCCGTCAGGAAGGCGCTCGAAGCGGTCGCTCTTCGCGAACGGCGCACGACGCTTATCCTTCCCGATGCCGCAGTACGCGTGCTTCTGCTCGACTTCGATTCGCTTCCGACCAAGGCCGCCGAAGCGTTGCCCGTGGTGCGATTCCGGCTGAAAAAGCTGCTTCCCTTCGACGCCGACGACGCCGTCATCAGCTACCAGGTGATGAGCCAGCAGCGCGGCATGATCCGCGTGCTCGCCGTCGCCGTGCCCAAGCCAGTCCTCGCCGAGTATGAGGCGATGGTGCGTGAGGCCGGCTTCGAGCCCGGTGCCGTCCTGCCCTCGACGCTCGCCGCCTGCGCCGGGTTGGAGGAGCGCGACGCCGCAACGCTCATCATCAACGCAGGCGAAAGCTCCGTAACCACCGCCATCGTGCAGGGCGGAGTGCTGCTGCTGCACCGCACAGTCGACCTCGCGCTCGACGAGGCTCTCGTCACCGAGATGGCTGTCGCCGCCGACATGGCTCCGCCGCCCGGCACGCTGCCGCTCGTCGACGTTGAGAGCTCGGCCGGCGAGTGGGCCGCGCAGGAACCGCTGAACGGCTATGGTTTGATCGACGATCACCACATCAGCGAGGCCGCTAACGAGACTGCCCGGCGGCTGGCCGCGCAGATCGAGGCTGAAATCTCGGGCAATTACTCCGACCTGCCCACGCCGCGCGAAGAGATGCTGCCGGAGCTGCCGCGCACCGAGGTCGAATGGGAGCAGCGCCGAGTCTCCGCCGCCGCGCGCGAAATCGCCCAGGCCCTCAGCGTCGCCGCCGCCTATTTTGAGGACACACTCCAGATAGCGCCCGAAATGGTGCTTGCCGCCGGCACCATCGGAGCCGAAACCCTTGGTGAACTTCTTCGCGAGGCCGGTTTCGCGGACGCAGACCTTCGCGTGCGTGAGATGGTAGAGCCGGCCATGCTGACCGGCGGAGCCGTATCCTCGCGTGTACCGCGGGGTTGGATGGCCGGCGTTCGGGGAGCCCTGAGAAGCTAATGCGGATTTCAATCAACCTGGCAACACGTCCCTTTGTCGAGCTCCGCCCTCTGCTCGCCCGGCTACGGCTCATTATGGGCGGGCTTGCACTGCTCGCCGTCGCGCTCGTCTTCGGTGTCTACGCGCTCAGCCGTAAAGCCGCCGATGCGACCTACCAGATGGACCTCCTCAAAGACCAGACCGCCCGTGTCCAGGCCGGGACGGCAGCTAATGAGGCCAAGATGCGCCGCCCGGAGAACCAGGGTGTGCTCGCGCGGACCCAGTTCCTCAACGCGCTCTTCGCCCGCAAGGGCTTCAGCTGGACGGCCGTCATGATGGATCTTGAACATGTGCTCCCGCAGGGTGTGCAGGTGACGGCGATCGATCCTGTCGTCTCGAAGGAAGGCGATGTGTCCATCCGGCTGCGCGTCACCGGCGACCGAGACCGCGCGATTCAGCTGGTGCGGAACCTCGAACGCACAGACCGTTTCCTCGGGCCCCGGCTTGTGGGTGAGTCGGCCCTGAACGCCGACAAGGCGCGCGCCATCGGTGCCGGCCAGACCGCCCCGGGAGGATTGCAGAACGTCAGCGCGCCAGGCGAACCGTCGACCTCAGCCGTGGAATTCGAGATCATGAGCGGCTACACACCTCTGCTTGAGCGCCGCGCAGCACAAAAGGGGGCACGCCATGAGTGATCTAATCTCCGCAAGACCCCGCGCTGTCACCTACAACGTCCGTGAACAGGCGGAGCGCTATCTTAGCCCTCTCAACCTGCATTGGGGAGCGATCGGCCTTCTGGCCGCGGTCAACCTCTATCTTCTCGTCATGCTGGCAGTCTACTGGCAGCAGACTTCGAGCTCGGACGCAAACGCACAGGCTCAGCAGCAGGTCGCTCTCAAAACGGCGCAACTGGCCTCACTCCCGCTGCAGGGTGTAGACGCCAAGCTCGCCAACTCGAACCACCAGGCCGACAAGTTTTATGCCGAGCGGCTCCCCGTCGATTACTCCGAGATCGCTACCGAGCTCGGCGCACTGGCGAAGAAGAACGGTGTCCGCCTGACCCGTGTCGGCTACTCGCAGGAGCCGGTCGTCGAGCTCACCCCGCAGGCGGGCCAGCTTACCGAGGTTCGCCTCGACTCGAGCCTGCAGGGCGACTACCGCGGCCTGGTCCAGCTGATCAACGGCATGGAGCGCGACAGGATGTTCTTCGTCATCACCGGCGTCGCACTCACCGGGCAGGACAGCGGCCGCGTCAACCTGAGAATGCGCGCAACCACCTACATCCGCGGGCTCAGCACCGATGAAGAGGCACGCAAGGCAAGCACACCCGTCTCCACCGCCGACGCACTCGCCGACCAGGCCATCGAGAGCCAGGGCAGGGCGGCTAGCGCAGGAGGCCGCCGATGAAGATTGGAACCGAGGACAAGAAGAAGCTGATCCTGGCCGGGATCGCAGGTTTCGTGCTCATCATCGCGGCGTACTACGCCTACTCGTCTGCTTTCGGCGGAACCCCGACCCCGCCTCCCCAGGCGCCGGTCATCGTCGACGTCACGCCCAAGGGCATGGGCGGAAGCTCCGCCAACTCGGCAGCCACGCGCCCTGTCGCTACATCTGCAACCAGCGCGCCAGCGGCAGTTAAGGTCGCAACCTTGAACCATGGTCTTGACCCGACGCTGCACATGGGGCCGATGATCGCGGCCGAATCGCTGGTCTACACCGGGACCGGCCGCAACATCTTCGCCGCAGGGCCCACCGCTGCAGAGATCGCCCAGATTACCCAGGCCAAGTTTGACGCCCGGCCCAAGCCGCAACCAGTCGCCCAGCAACCCGTCAATACCGGGCCTCCCCCGCCGCCCGTCATCAACCTCAAATTCTTCGGCGTGGCGACGCAGGACGGACGCAAGCGCGCGCTCCTGTTGAGCGGTGAGGATGTCTTTCTCGCGTCGACCGGCGACGTCGTCGATCGGCGCTACAAGATCACCTCCGTCTCCGCGACCTCGATTACCGTGCAGGACATGCCCAACAACAACACGCAGACGCTTCCCCTGCTCGCAAACTGACGGCCGACTTCATGCAAAACAGCGCCACAACCCGGCACACGGCAGGCGATGAAGGCTATATGCTTCTCGCCGTCGTTGTGCTGGTCTTCGTTGTACTTCTCATGCTCAGCATCGCCGCGCCGCAGATGGCCATGGCGCTCAAGCACGACCAGGAGATCGAGACCAAGCACCGCGCCGATCAGTATGTCCGCGCCATCCGGCTCTACTACCGAAAGACCCAGGCTTATCCGCCGTCCATGGAGGTGCTGACCCAGAAAACCAACGGCCAACGCTACCTGCGGCAGAAGTATCTTGATCCGCTGACCGGCAAAGACGACTGGCGCGTCATCATCGTCGGCCAGAACAAAACCAAGATCAAGGGCCTCTTCGGCCAGGATCTTCCCGGCCTGACCGGGGGCGGACTGGGCTCGGCCGCCGGCATGCAAAGCTCCGGCACGCCGGGTGCAGCAGGCGGAAGTACGGGCTCGGCCTTCAATAACTCGGGTTCTTTCGGCGGTTCGAGCGGCTCCAGTGGCTCTGCCTTCGGCGGCAGCTCTGGTAGTTCGTTCGGCGGCGACTCCGGCTCATCCTTTGGATCGGGCAGCGGAATCACCTCCACACCGCAGTCCGGGACAGGAAGCACGACTCCGGGCACGGCTTCAGGAGCTCTGAACGCTTCGGGTTCGACCACCGGGTCCGCCACTGGCACCGGCTCCGGCGTGCCAGACCAGAACGCGACCGACTTCAAGGGCAGCGATGGTCCGATCATGGGCGTCGGCGTTCCCAAGGACGGCGCTGCGTTGCTGACCGTCAACGAGAAGACGAATTACAAGGAGTGGGAGTTCCTCTACGATCCACGCACCGAACCGACCGGCGGCGCAGGCGTCGGCGGCGGATCGGGCACCACGGGATCGGGCACAGGCAACGGCGTCGCCCCGGGCACCGGCGGTACAGGTCTTGGAAGCGGCTCCAGCGTTGGAACGGGCACCGGGCCAGGTACCGGCAGCGGCACGACCAATCCCGGGGACGGCTCCAGCAATCCCTCCACTCCTTCCAATCCGACCCCTCCCAATACCCCGGTTACTCCCGGCAATCCCGCCAACCCGGCTCCGCAGTAGGTCCGTTCTGGCAATGAGCCCGCCAGAAGTGGCGGAGATTTGCTGCGCTCCGGGCATCCTCTGCATCTGATCACTACAGCAGCAGCACTGGCTCTTACTTCACTGCATAAAACTTGACACAAAGTCACTCACATCGTATAACTATCAGTGTGGCAAAGATTGTCGGGTCGCTCCTTCAGCGCCCGCATTAGAGGATGGGATTATGGCGAAGATTATCGGTATCGACCTGGGCACTACAAACAGCTGCGTGGCAGTGATGGAAGGCGGAGAGCCCAAGGTCATTGCGAACGAAGAGGGTGGCCGCACCACGCCATCGATCGTTGCGTTCACCAAGTCCGGCGAGCGCCTGGTGGGACAGGTCGCAAAGCGTCAAGCCATCACTAACCCCGAAAACACAATCTTCTCGGTCAAGCGCTTCATGGGCCGCCGCCTGAACGAAGTCGGCGACGAGATGAAGATGGTTCCATACAAGGTTGTTGCCAAAGGCGATAACGTCGGCATCAGCGCGCAGGGCAAGGAGTACAACGCGCCTGAAGTCTCGGCCATGATCCTCCAGAAGCTCAAGAAGGCAGCCGAAGATTATCTCGGTACCTCGGTCACCGAGGCTGTCATCACCGTGCCCGCCTACTTCAACGACGCGCAGCGCCAGGCGACCAAGGATGCCGGCCGCATTGCGGGCCTGGACGTCAAGCGCATCGTCAACGAGCCGACCGCAGCCGCGCTGGCCTACGGTCTCGACAAGAAGAAGGATGAGACGATTGCTGTATACGACTTCGGCGGCGGTACCTTCGATATCTCGATTCTCGAGGTAGGCGAAGGCGTCATCGAGGTGAAGTCGACCAACGGTGACACCCACCTGGGCGGCGACAATCTCGACCAGAGGATCGTCGAGTGGCTCATCTCCGAGTTCAAGAACGAGGCCGGTCTCGACCTCAGCTCGAAGGGCAACGAGATGGCACTGCAGCGTCTCAAGGATGCCGCCGAGCGCGCCAAGATCGAGCTATCGACTGCGCAGGAGACGGAAATCAATCTCCCCTTCATCACGGCCGACGCAAGCGGTCCCAAGCACCTCGTCCGCAAGCTGACTCGTGCCAAGCTCGAGTCGCTGGTCGACGATCTGCTCCAGAAATCCATCGGCCCCTGCAAGCAGGCGCTGAAGGATGCGGGCATCGACGCCTCGAAGATCGATGAGGTCGTTCTCGTCGGCGGCCAGACCCGCATGCCGAAGATTCAGCAGCTCGTCAAGGAGCTCTTCGGCAAAGAGCCCAACAAGGGTGTAAACCCGGATGAAGTCGTCGCCATTGGCGCCGCGGTCCAGGCCGGCGTGCTGGCTGGCGAGGTCAAGGACCTTCTCCTGCTCGACGTAACCCCGCTGACGCTCTCGATCGAGACCATGGGCGGCGTTGCCACCGGCATGATCCAGCGCAACACCACAATTCCGACGAAGAAGACTGAAACCTTCTCGACTGCTGCCGATAATCAGACAGAGGTTGAGGTACACGTACTGCAGGGCGAGCGTCCGATGGCTGCTCAGAACCGCACGCTTGGTAAGTTCAAGCTCAGCGGCATTCCCACCGCGCCACGCGGAGTTCCCCAGATCGAGGTGACCTTCGATATCGATGCGAACGGCATTCTCAATGTAACCGCGAAGGATAACGCGACCGGCAAGGATCAGAAGATCACGATCACCAGCTCGTCGGGTCTGAGCAAGGAAGAAGTCGAGCGCATGGCCAAGGATGCCGAGGCCCATGCGGCCGAGGACAAGGAGCAGCGGGATGCGGTGGAAGCGCGCAACGGCCTGGATTCGCTGGTCTACAACATCGAGAAGATGTTGAAGGACTCGGCGGGTAAGGTCGCTGACAGCGATAAGACCGAGGTTGAAAGCGCCCTGGCCGAGGCCAAGAGCGTTCTCGCCGGCAGCCCCAGCGCAAGCGAGCTCAATGCAGCCAAGGACAAGCTGCAGACGTCGAGCCACAAGCTTGCCGAGGCGATGTACAAGTCGGCTTCGGCTTCGGCTCCAACCGATGGTGGCGCCGCTTCGGCGGGCACCGCGGACGAAGAACCGAAGCACGATGAAGGTGTCATCGACGCCGAGTACGTGGATGTCGACAAGAAGTAGGCTGCGGCGGCTCAAACTCGGGTATCGCTGTCCCAGTGCCTTCGTGGGATAGTTCATCACCCGGGCCGGTTGTAGCGTGGCGAAGAAACGGAGAGGGGCGTTCCTGTGGGAACACCCCTCTTCTTTTATCCGGGCGAATGCTGTTGCACGACCCCTCGAACGCGCGTCAAAGTGCGCAGAATGGTGTCTATGGAAAGCATGAAGAAGAGTCGGGAAACACGGAAAGACGATGTTGTCGAAGAGGGGGTCTGGCTTACCGCGGATTCCATCAACAAGCTGCTTGTAAATCAACTTCACGGAGGCAAGGCAATGACCGAAACTCTTTGGAAGTGCGATCAGATCAGGGCGGGCCAGCTGTACAACCGGATGATGTTTGACACGCATGCCGAGGCGAAGAAGTTCGTTGAAAAGATGCAGCAGATGGAACCGGATCAGATGTTCTCGATCGAAGCCATTGCAGCAAACGAGATCTGGAACTAGGAGACCTACAGGACGCCCGATGTTGATCGACTGGAATGCTGTTCAGGCAATCGCAACGTCGATGCTGGTCCTCACCAGCGTCGGCGCGATTGGCTACGCCGGCCTGCAACTGCGTCATGAGCGATCCTACCGTTCGGTCGCCAATCTCGAAAAGCAGCTTGGCTTCTTCCTCTCGGAAAACTTCGTAGCCGCACGTCGCCGCCTTGCTCAGGCTCGGCTCGAGACTGCCGATGGACAGACCGGGCTCCATACCTGGGAACTTGATCAACCTCCCGTCACCGTCTTCGAAGTTCTCGACTTCTATGAGCACCTCGCGCTTCTCGTCAAGAAAGGTCACCTCGAGCTCTACGATGTCTGGCACACCTTCTACGAATGGGCGCAGCCGGTCTATGTCGACATGCAGCCGCTGATTGAATCGGCCGACTCAATGTACGCCGACCATTACGAAGATCTTCAAACCATGATGCGCCAGATGGATGAGCTGCAGCTGAAGCGTATGCACGTCAAGAACGCAAATCACTGGGCGCTCTGGACGCCCGATCGCATCATCGATCACTACCGCTACGAGCTTGAATCCGGCGGACGTCCCCGCCGCAGCCGCCGTGCAGAGGTGCGCGAGATGGCCCGTGAAATGGTTCGCGAGATTCAGCATGCCGAAGAGGTAGGCGTAGCCGCCAACGGGGAAGAGCATGCCTGAGGGCAATGAGACGCATCGCTGGGCTGAGCTTCATGCCGGAATGTTCGCAGGCAAAAAAGTTCACGTGGATTCTCCGCAGGGCCGCTTCGCCGACGACGCGGCCCTGCTTGACGGCCGCAAGCTGCTCAATGTCTTGGCTGTCGGCAAACACTTGGGCTATGACTTCGGTGTAATCTCAGGCGAGCGACGCATCGTGCACGTGCACATGGGGCTCTACGGTGACTTCACCGAAGGCATCCAGCCCATGCCCGAGCCACGCGGCGCCCTGCGCATGCGCATCTGGGACAAGACTCAATGGCTCGAACTGCGTGGACCCACCAACTGCGCGATCTGGAGCGAACCTGAGTGGAGCGCGCTGCTCGATCGCCTCGGGCCCGATCCGCTCAACAAAGACAAGCCGGCCAGGATGATCGAGCGCATCGGTAAACGCAAGACGCCCGTCGGCCTGCTGCTGATGAACCAGGCCATCGTCTCCGGCCTCGGCAACATCTTCCGCGCGGAACTGCTCTTTCGCTCGCGCCTCAGCCCCTTCCGCCCAGGCAATGAGGTTCAGCCGGAGTCGCTCAAGCAAATCTGGAAAGATGCCGTGACGCTGATGCCGCGCGCCATGGTCGACCGGCGCATCGTCACGACCGAGCCGAAAGACCGCCCACACAAACGTGGGGAGCCGCTCAACGAGGAGTCGCACTACGTCTACCGCCGCAAAGGCCGGCCATGTTTCGTCTGCGGCACCGAGGTGCTCACCAAGGTCTTTGGCGGGCGGAATCTTTTCTGGTGTCCGACGTGTCAGGCCGAGTAGGGCATTTCAGGTGAGAATAGGTTTGTAGCGGGAGAATCGAAGAGATGGCAACGACACAGCAAAAAGACTATTACGGCACGCTTGGAGTCAAAAAGGGCGCAACCGCGGATGAGGTCCGCAAGGCCTTCCGCAAACTCGCGCGCAAGTACCATCCGGACGTCAATCCCGGAGACAAGAAAGCGGAAGAGAAGTTCAAAGAGATCTCCGAAGCCAACGACATCCTGTCGGACGACAAGAAGCGCAAGATCTTCGACCAGTTCGGCTTCTACTCCGATTCCATCGACCCGGCAGCAGCCGAGGCTGCGGCACGCGGCGGCTATGGAACTGGCGGAGGCAATCCCTTCGCAGGCGGCAGGCCCGGCGCAGGCGGTGGCCAGGAGGTCCCCTTCGACTTCGGAGGATTCGACTTCTCGGACTTCGCCTCAGGCGCCCGCGGCGCGGGTGGCGGTGCGCGTGGCGGCGAAGCGGCCGGAGGCTTCGGCGGCTCTTTCAAAGACATCTTTTCTGGCATGTTCAACGGAGGCGCGCGCGGTGGCCAGTCGCGCAGCCCCCAGCCCGGCACCGACCTTGAGTATCAAGTCCAGGTGGACTTCTGGACCGCCGTCCGTGGCGGTGTTACCCGCCTCGAGATTCAACGTCAGGAGACGTGCCCCACCTGCAAGGGTAAAAGTGTCACCGGCGGCGAGATGGAGTGTCCCGAATGCCACGGCTCCGGACAGGTCACGCAGATGGGCGGCCGCATGAAATTCAACATTCAGTGCCCGCGCTGCAACGGCACAGGGCGCGTGCAGAACTCGTGCCCGACCTGCGATGGCGTGGGCGTCGTCACCCGGCGCGAGCCGCTCGAGTTCCGCATCAAGGCCGGCACCCGCGATGGCCAGCGCATCCGGCTCGCGGGAAAGGGAAACGCCGGCACCCATGGCGGAGCCAATGGCGATCTCTACCTCATCATCAAGGCAGGCTCGCATGCCTTCTTCAAGCGCACCGCGGATGACATAGGGATCGTCGTCCCGGTGACCCTCTGGGAGGCAGCGCTCGGCGCCAAGATCGAGGTCCCGACCATCGACACCCACGAAGGCGGCGGACGCACCCAGTTGAAGATTCCGCCCGGGACGCAGTCAGGCCAGAAGCTTCGTCTGCGCGAGAAAGGGGTGCCCTCGGCCACGCAGGACGGCCAGCGCGGAGACCAGATCGTCGAGATCAAGGTCGTCGTACCCAAGGTGCAGGACGAGCGCTCAAAGGAGATCCTGCGCGAGCTCGCCAAGCTGAACCCGGAAGATCCGCGCGACGAAATCTTCGCCACAGTGTAGCCTCTTTCCGCGCATGAAGTGATCAGCGAATCGTCACACTGCATGACTTCATGCGCGGGTCCAGCCCACTTCCGAAGCATTGAGGATTGACGTCACCGGCCCCGTTCTCACGGTCACTCGAAACCCGAGTGGGTCCCTGGACATCCGAAGCGTGTCGTTTACGCTGGTCTGCCTGTCCCTCATCAAGGACCGCAACTTCGCCGTCAGGTCGCTGCTCATTTTCCCCGGCGTCGCCGCCGACCAACGGGAGAACCACGCGAAGCATCTGGGAGTCACGAAGAGACCGCCGTCCGCGCAGGACACACTCAGTCTTTGCTCGGCTCCGGCAGCAGATATTCATTCGCATAGGAAGCAATCCACTGACTCGTCTCAGGCGCAAGCCCGACGATCCGTGCGGCCAGCCAGGCCTGCGGGGTGATCGTGATCTCCGCCCGTCCGGCCTGGGCGGCGTTGTAAATCTTCCGCGCGGCACGATCCACGTTGGCCGAGATCCCTGGAGTCTTCGCCGACAGCTTGAACCAGCGTTCCTCCTTCGACTCCTGCCCGCTGAAATGCGCATGCTCCTCGCCACCACTGCGCATCAGCCCCGGACAGACTGTAGTGACGTTGACTCCCTTTTGGCGCAGTTCGATGTTAAGCCCCTCGGACAGGCCGGTCAGCGCAAACTTCGCGGCGACATACGGCAGCAGGTGCGGCACTGGAATCTTGCCGCCGATCGAAGAGATGTTTACGATCCCCCGGTAAGAACCGTCCTTCGGGTTGAGCAGGTAGGGAAGCGCGGCCTTGATCGTGTACAGCGCGGCAAAAAAGTTGGTCTGCATCGCACGTTCGAACGCATCAACGGGCTGATTCTCAAACGGACCAACCTCGATAATTCCTGCATTGTTGATGAGCAGATCGATCCGCCCGAACGCCCGGACCGCCGAGTCGATCAGCCCGGCAACCTGGTTTTGGTCCGTCACGTCCGCAGCGACCAGCAGGATGTCATCTTCCTCGCGCACATCGCCGGCGTGCAGCAGCTGGTGCCGGGCAAGCTCAAGCTCATCCTCATGCCGCGCGCACAGGACAAGCTTCAGCCCCGCCCGGCCAAACTGCCGTGCAATCGCCAGGCCCACGCCGCGCGAACCGCCAGTGATCACCGCAACCTGGCCCGGTTGAAAGCGTTTCGGCCGAGGGATCAATGCATAAGCGGCCGTAGCGGCGAACGTCGTCGCGATCAGCGGCAGTGTGTAGGAGGAGGGCGGCTTCTTCATCCACGGATAGATGCGGATAG
>CAZZZP010000075.1:0-20782 GCA_964658635.1 Lichenicola sp.
GGAGGCGGCAGATGGGTTGGCTACAGATGAGCAAGCAGGAGTTGCGACGGGTTGAGGTCTTGACCGAGGTGCTGGCTGGCAGTCGCACGACGGAGTCGGCGGCGGGCTTGCTGGGCGTGAGCTTGAGACAGGCGCAGCGACTGGTGGCGAGATACCGTGATGGTGGCGGCGGATCCCTGATCCACAGGAGCCGAGGCCGGCCGGCAAGCAACAAGTTGACCTCAGGTGTTCGTGAGCTGGTCCTGGAACTCGTCCGGCAGAACTATCGTGACTTCGGACCGACACTTGCGGCGGAGGTTCTGCTGGAGCGGCACGGCATCGAGGTCTCACGCGAGACCTTGCGGAAGTGGTTGGTCGAGGCCGGCATGTGGCTCTCACGTAAGCAGCGCAGGAGCTTCCACCAACCAAGATTGCGGCGGGAGAGCCTGGGCGAACTGATCCAGATCGATGGCAGCCAGCATCGCTGGTTCGAGGACCGTGCCGAGCCCTGCACGTTGCTGGTCTTCATCGACGATGCCACGAGCAGCTTGATGCAACTGCGCTTCGTTCCGAGCGAGAGTACAGGCTCGTACTTCGAATCGCTCCAAGGGTATCTGGCCACCCACGGATGCCCGGTAGCCTTCTACTCGGACAAGCACTCGGTCTTTCGGATCAACCGCGACGCGCAAGGTGGCTCTGGCATGACGCAGTTCGGCCGCGCGCTGGCCGAAATGAACATCGAGATCATCTGTGCCAACTCCAGCCAGGCCAAGGGTCGCGTCGAGCGGGCCAACCGCACGCTGCAGGATCGCCTGGTAAAAGAGTTGCGGCTTGAGAACGTCTGCGACATGGACACAGGCAACGCGTTCCTGCCCGGGTTCCTCAAGCGCTTCAACGAACGATTCGCGCTGCATGCCGCGAAGCCTGAGAACCTGCATCGAGCTCTTAACGTCAAGACGGATCGACTCAACGACATCCTGTGCCATCGTGAACAACGCTATGTGAGTGATCAACTCACCATGTCCTATGACCGCAAGCAGATCATCCTGGAGCGTAACGAGCTCTCGGAAGGCCTTGGTGGCAAGTACGTCGATCTCTACGAGTTCCCGGACGGCATGCTTGAGGTCCGATCGAACGGTCGCACGCTTCCCTATCGCCTCTTCAGCAAAGACCAACGTGTGAGCCACACTGCGGTCGTCGAGAACAAGCGGCTCAGCCACGCTCTGACGATCATCAAGGCACAGCAGGATCAAAAGCTCGAACCAAAGATCCAGACCAACAGCGAGAAGATCAGCTACAAGAAGAACCCTCGTCAAATCTACGGACCGAACTACAAACCAAAAACGCCGCGGCGCCCGCGGTGGAAATGACTGCCTGATGGAAAGCGAGGAAAACATAAAGCCGTTTCCCTCTCTTCCCACATCCCTTGGAAATCGACACAGTACGTCGATTCCCACATTACGCACCGCACGACGACTACGACGCACTATGATGACAGAACCGCTTTGCAGAAACAGCGACGTTATCGCTTTGCTGCAACACGATTCTTATCAGATGTGAAGCTCTCAGTTGCACAGAAAACCACCGTCCTGTGTTCTGAAGGATCGTTGGTCACTGCGCTAAGACGGCTTGCCTACTTGACCGGTGCGATCACGTCCCTGGCTGCCTTGGCTACGCGGAACTTGACGGTCGTCTTCGCTTTGATCTTGATCGTTTCGCCCGTCGCCGGATTCCGGCCCATCCGAGCCGCCCGCTGCGCCTTCACCAGCTTGCCAAGCCCAGGAATGGTGAACTCGCCGTTCTTCTTCGTCTCTTGGACTGCCGTCGACGCGAGCAGGTCGAAGAACGCTGCTGATTGCTTCGTGCTCAACTCCATCTTCTCTGCTACGAGCCGGACGAGGTCAGCTTTGGTCATCTTCTTGGCCACCGTCTTCTTTGCCGCTATCGGCGGGACGGTCTTCTTCGCTGATGCTTTCTTCGTTGCCATGGAACCTCCCAGACGAGCGGGTTAGTACATCAGGAACGTTTAGATGGTGCCTTCTTTGACAGTGCTTTCTTTACTGTTGCCTTCTTGGCTGGGATCGCTGGTGCCTCTTTCGGAGGCGAGACATGAGCCATCACGGATGCTCCAAGCTCGCGAGTCTCAGCGGTGGTCATCATGCTGGGTGACTTCAGCGCCTTTTGCGCGAGCTTCTTGATCTTCGGGGATGTGATTGCTGCAGGAGCTTTTGGCATTGCTCGATTCTACGTTTAGCGGAGGCAGGTTCAAAGGAACCAAGGTCCCGCCAATCACTACTAGGATCAAGAGGGTTAAGACGGGACTCAGCGGAACATCAACGGAGATGCCCAGCTAACGGCAGCTCGGCTATTACATGTTCGGATCGTGATGCGTCAGTTAGTTCAGATAGCCGTTCGTCGGAGACATCAGTATGCTGTCGTCTGAGGCGCCAGCCTTGCCTCGGATGAGGGCAAAAGCATCCAGAGCCGTAGCGATACTGCGAATGTTTCCCGCAACACCCAAAAGCTCCTCGACGTCATCATGTGCATCCGCAAGGGTCTCAAGACGTTCGCTGACATGTCTCAGCTGTGCCGCTTCCGAGGAAATGTTCTCAAAGGGTCCAAGATAATCTCTGTCTATTGTGGAGAGTCCCTCTGGTGTCATGGGCAACTGAACGACGCCTTCGTAGCTTGTTGGTGCATCTTCTATCAAACGCACTGTTGCTGTCTCTCCAAGGAGGCTAAGAAAGAGTCTGAGCATCTGAGCAATCAAGACTGTTCCCGCTTCGGCACCATCACCTGTGTTCCACGGAGATTCAACGCTAGGAAGGCCACCTAGGCTTCCGTCGGTTGTTAGGCTTAGCGCACCGAGACGTGGGAATTGCGACTTGGTCAAAGACAAAGCACGTGAGGCGAGAGCCTGGAACGCTTCGACTCCTACTGGCTCCGAAAGCTGTTTGCGAAGTCTTTCATAGACGCGAAGAGTGGCGCTCTCCGTCTGCGCTGAGGACGGACCACCCTCGACTTCTGAGGCAATGAGTCGGCTTGCCCAATCGCGAACCATCGTTGGCGGAAGCATTGATTCTCTCCTTGCACACACTGACCAGTCACCCCCGCCGCGGTTCCTTGGAGGTGCTTCCCTCAGATCGCTGGTCGTGAGGCTACCTGAAGCTGCAATGTTGGACCGGTCTGTTTTGACCAGGAGTAGTTGTACCCGAAGCGTACACTTTTCCAGCGGACAGTCGCACCTATCTGCAAGAACAAATGATACCTAACGAATACACTCCGAAAACACGGGATTTGGCACAGCGCCTTCTAGCGCATGAAGCAGTCGAGGAAGCAGCCGCGAATCCGGAGACGCAAGCGGTATACCGGGCTTGCGAAAAGCTTCGTCGGCCCATCACCCTGCTGGCGGGTGCAGCAGGTTTCCGTTCGCTCCTTGCGCGCGCACTGAACCTTTCAAAGAAAGAGTCCCCGCTCCTGGACGCCTGGGAAGTTCGGCCGGATGGATCTTTGGAGGGGTTGGGTGATGAAACCGTGCAGTCGGGTGCCGTGCTCATTGCCCATCTACTCGGCCTAATGATCACCTTTATTGGCGAAGCTCTTACCCTCCGGCTCCTGCACGATGTGTGGCTGGATCTGCCCGACTCCGAAGTGAAGTTTGAAAAGGATGAATCAAAATGAATGAACAAAACAGGGTGAAGATCAATCAGCTGCTGACCGGGGTACCCGGACTCGATGAGATACTTGGCGGCGGCTTGCCCGAATTTTCGTTCAACATCATTGCGGGAGCGCCCGGTTGCGGCAAGACCACCCTTGCCCATCAATTCATCTTCGCCAACGCCACGGTTGAGAGGCCGGCTCTCTACTTCACGGTAATGGGAGAACCAGCGCTGAAGATGCTGCGTTATCAGCAACAATTCACTTTTTTCGACGCAGAGAAGCTGAACAATGCAGTGCGCTTTGTCAACTTGAGTCAGGATCTTGTCGAGCGAGGGCTGCAAGGTGCACTGGAAGAGGTCTCCAAGCAAGTAGAGGCAGCCAACCCTAGCATCGTAGTGGTGGACTCCTTCCGCACTGTGCTGCGTAGCGAACTGCATGAAGGTAAGGAGATGGCTGTACAAGCGTTCGTCCAGCAGTTGGCGCTGCTACTCACGAGTTGGGAGGCGACTACCTTTCTCATCGGCGAGTACTCCGAATTAGAGCTTCGCGACAACCCGGTCTTTACGGTGGCCGACGGGCTCTTTTGGCTTTTCCAGCAAGTCGACCGGAATTCCGTCGTGCGGAAGATGCAGATCATGAAGCTGAGAGGCCAGGCGTCTGTCCCAGGGCTGCACACCTTCCGCATTACAGACGCCGGTCTGCAAGCCTTCTCTCGAACTCTTGGACTGGTCGGCGAGAGAAAGACCTATGCCACGATCAAGCGGCTTTCCACCGGGATCCCAGCGTTGGACGAGATGATGGGCGGCGGCATCCCAGAGGGCGACAGCCTGCTGATTGCCGGCTCGTCGGGCACGGGAAAGTCCCTCATCGCGACGCAGTTCCTTGCTGCAGGCATCCGTGCTGGCGAGCCAGGTATCGCAGCAGTCTTTGAAGAGCGACCGAATGAATACACAGCGCGTGCGTCAGAATTCGGACTTGATCTCCAGACCCCGCTCACGAATGGAACTCTCGAAGTGATTTATCTCAGACCACTGGATTTGTCGGTCGACGAGATGATGCAGGAGATCCTTGACGCCGTGAAGAGGACAGGAGCCAAGCGATTGGTGATCGACTCGCTAGCCGGTTTTGAGATGGCCCTGGCACCCGCTTTTCGTGCCGACTTCAGAGAATCGCTCTACCGCATGATCTTCGCCCTCACTGCAATTGGCATCACCATCCTGAGCACTCTCGAGATGCCGGAGACCTTTACCGAACTCTCCTTCAGCAGCTATTCGATCTCTTTCCTGACGGACGACATCGTCCGGATGCGTTACGTAGAGATAGACGGCCAACTCAGCCAGATCCTGATGGTGGTGAAGATGCGTCGGGGCGTCCATAGCCGCGATATCCGGCAGTATCGGATCACCTCGGATGGAATCGTCATCGGAGAGCGGTTCAGGAACTATGTCGACCTCATCACCGGCATCCCACATCCGCTCTCCGTCCTGCAAGCCGAAGAGCTCGCGCTCAACCGAAAGCCATAGGACAGAGGCACGATGGCAACTAATCCGCTCGATAACGCAAGCGATTTACCTGCACTTTGCCGTGCCGTTGCCGATACTTCGCCAATGGCTATCGCCGCGCTTGGCAGTTCCCTGCACACCATCCGCTACGTCAACTTGGCGTTCTGCCTTCTCACGGGTAAATCGAAGGATGAACTGATCGGCAAGAAGTTTTGTGGGGTTGCGCCAGGCATAGACGAATGCCTGTTGTTGCTTGACCGGGTCGTAAAGACAGGCTTAGGTGACAGGCACCTGGGGCAAGAGAGTACCGATTCACATCCTCTCTACTGGTCCTATTCGATGTGGCCGTTGCTAGGATTCGACCACCGCCATCTCGGAATCATCGTGCAGATCACCGAGGCAGCAAAGTTTCACGAGGATAAGGTCGCGATGAATGAAGCGCTGCTGCTCGGCGCTGTGCAGCAGCACGAGCTCAGGGAAGCGGCTGAAGTTTTGAATGTTCAACTCCAGGCCGCGATCGTTGAAGCACAAAAGACTGAAAAGGCTTTACTGGAGAGAGCCAAATTCGCTGAAGAAAACGTCGCCCTCCGCCTTGCCGCAGTCGAGCTCGCAAGTTCTCGCGCCCAGCTCCACTCTGTTCTCGATTCAACTTCCGACAACGTCATTACCATCAGCCACAACTGGATCATGCTCTATGCAAACCGGAGAGCTTTGGATAGTGTTCCAGACTTCAAGGTGTGCGCTGACTTCTGGACTTGTTTTCCCTCAGTAATTGGCACATCCGCCGAACGTTCTCTGCGAGACGCTATGACTGACCGCACTGATCAGCAGTATGACAAAGTATTTACTCTCTATAATCGCTGGTTCCGTCTTAACGCATTTCCCGTTCCCGAGGGGATCAGCGTCTTCTTCGGTGATGTAACAGCGGAAAAGAATAACCAAGAGCAATTAGCTGTCGAGCAGCTTCTTCGCGAAAAGCGCATCGAAACCCTTACTCACATGGCTGCAGGGCTTGCCCACGAAATTAGTAACCCGCTAGCCATTATCCATGGATTGGCCAGCAACCTGGTCCATCTTGCCCAGTCTCAGAAACCCGTTGACCATTGTGAGGTAAGGGATGGCTGTGAGCGGATCCTAAAAACAGCCAATGGCGCCAGCAACATTCTTCGCGGGCTTCGCGGCTTCGCTCGTGAAGCAGCCCAGGACCCGATGGAACCTGCTTCCATTTACGAAATTATCGGTCAGTGCATTGAGCTTCAGGACGTGCGCAGTAAACGGCACGAAGGTGACGTAAACCTGCACATCGATGCGGGCATGCCTGTTTTCTCTGTCGCGAGGTCCAGATCGGACAAATAATTAGCAATCTCCTTAACAATGCCTTCGACGCTATCACCCAATCGCATGCAGTGGAACGCTGGATCAGGATCTCCGTGCAGTCCTCTCAAAGCCAGATCTGCGTCGATGTCACTGACAGCGGACCAGGGGTTGAAGAACACTTCAAAGATCACCTCATGGAGCCTTTCTTCACCACCAAAAAGGTTGCTCTTGGCATGGGCGTCGGCCTCAGCCTCTCTGGCGCGATGGCCCAGGATAACTGCGGCACCCTCAACCTGCTCAGGGACACGGAGAACACCACGTTCCGTCTTACCTTGCCCCTCACTCCCTCGGAGTCCAAGCCCTTTTCGCCATCCTCGCCTTCAGGAGTCTCCGTTTGAAGCTTATCGATGCTCGTATCCTTGTCGTCGACGACGAACCGATGCTCCTTGAACTCTATGAGAAGTGGCTCGTTATGGTTTGGTGCGGCAAAGTCTTCACCGCAGCCAACGGAGAAGACGCTCTTAGCCTATTGCAACTAGAGTCGTTTGATCTCTTGGTCAGCGATATCCGCAAGCCGGTGATGGACGGTATCACTTTGGTTCGCCGTCTTTCCAAAGTCGGAAAGACGCTCCCCAGCATAATTTTTGTCAGCGCCTTCGGTGATGTTGATCGTCGTGAGATGTATGCGCTTGGTGTCGAAGCGTTCCTCACCAAACCCTTTGATCGGGCAGAATTGCTATCCCGGATGGACAAAGCTGTTGCGGACCGCTCCACTCTTTGGAGTACAGAAATGGACTTTGTTCCCTTGCAATCGCTGTTTATCACTGCTAACCGGATGGATAAGGCGGCAAGTTTGGATACGATTGGACTGGGCCGAGGCGGTTTCAGTGTCTACGCTCCTGAACCCTTGACTTTAGGGAAGGCAGCGTTTCGACTTATACTGGCAGAGGTTGCCATCGAGATAAGGGGGCAAGGCTACGTTCGCTGGTACTCCCATACCGATCGCAAGGCTGGTGTCGAAGTCGCCTTCCTCAATCCTGAATGCCATGCGCTATTCGACGCCGCAATCGCCTCGACATCTCCTCGCAGCGTCATACCGGCCTCCTAAGAGATAACCAAATCGACCGGCGCTTTTTGCCAAGATATTCACGTCTTTAATCGGGCTGGCAGTGACTCTACTGGTCTCCTGATGTTGCCGCTTGATCATTTCTCCGTTCAGGGTGCCTCTGTGGGTTCGGGCGTGGCAGGTGTTGAGTAGTGTCAAATCGGACTGGTAGGAAGAGGCGACCGACAGTAATGTCCAACTACTCTGCTTGATCAAGAGGCCCCCTGACCGTTTAACAGTAGGAAGGCAGATAATGAACTCTGTTCCCGGGCGTGCCAGAGAGGGCTCACATCAAATGTGAGAGTCCCGCCGGCTCGTTTCCACCATTTCTCGGGATACCCACAAGCCAAGGCCGGTGCCGCCAATCGTCCTGGTCGTATAGAACGGCTGGAAAACGCGCGCCTTGATATCTTCCGAAATGCCAGCACCTTCATCTCGGACGCGTATCTCGGCCAGGTCCTCATTGCGGTTTACGGAGAGAAGGAAATCTTTCCCGACGGGCGAGAATTGAGATGCGTTGATAAGGAGATTGAATAGAACCTGACGCAGCTCTCCTGGGATCACACTGACATATAGATCCATTTCGATTGAAGAGCGTAGGGGCACGTGATGTGGAAGGCTGATACTGACCAAATCTCTTTAGCTAGATCTCCCAGGTCCACAATCTGCGCCTCTTCGGCCTTACCTCGGCACAAATCGAGCGTGCGTTGAGCAGTTTGCCCGAGAAGAGTGACGGCAGATTCTGCGGCGCTGACCAGCGCCTTTCCCTCCTGGCTCGGAACCTCATCGCGCAAAAGGAACAGCAGGTTAGTGAGGGAGTCCAGTGGGTTGTTGATCTCGTGAGCCAGTACAGCCGACATGCGCCCAGCCACTGCAAGTCGCTCGACCTCGACCATTTGCTTTGCCTGGAGGCGGCGAACTGCTGCAAGTGTGACCTGCCGGGCAACAGGCCTGAGGAACTGAGGCTCCTCGGAGAAAAAAGTATCCCGCTTGCTCCCGAACGAAAGAGTGCCAGTCAGGCGTCCCCTGGCAAGGATGGGCTCACACAGGTAGCAACGAACCCCAAGCTCTCGGAGTACGTGGCTCATCTCATCGTCATGTTGCTGCATGCATTGGAGGTGTGTTTCCTCCTTGGGTTCGGCGACGGTCCCGGAAATTGCCTCTCCGAACTCCAGATGAGAACCTAGGCCCTCGCGGATTTGGCGGTTCCCGCCAGAAGAAGCCAGTTCGAGATGCCGCTCATCTTTTGATGACGAGGAAGTAGACATAGAAGTCGAGCTGCAAGGGTTCACAAAGAATGTCAAAGACACTTTGAGCAAGGATTTCTGGGCTCATATCGAGGATCAGCAGCTGAGCAGTCTCATTGAGCAGACGCTGGTCGTCTACATAGGTTTGTTTCGAAGCGTCGGTTGGCCTGCTCAGTTCAGAAGGATTCATCAACTCACAACAATCAGAAGCGGCGATCAGGACGTGGTGTACGGCTTCGTGCGGCAATTCGAGAGAAATCAAAACAGGCCTTGTTTCATATGCCGGCTGGGGATTCTTCTGTGAGACGGTGAAAGGCCTTGCCGTTTCAGGTCTAACGTCAGCTCAATAGATCATCCTCTTGTCTACTCGATTTAGATGCGAATTATCACACCTGTTCTTGGACTCTTGTCGCAGACTCTGCCCGGGTGTGAGCATCTGGTAGCGTCTTTCATTTCCCTGTATCTACAAGGATCTGCATTGCAGGCTGCCTCGCTTTATGGAGGTTCAGCATGGTTTGCTCATGGCTGTCCGGACGTTGCTCACGCCACAAAACCCGCAAGAATGCAGGCCACTCCGATTTCAAAGAATCGTATGCACGGAACTTTTGCATGACAGGCCAGACAGAGCGTAATCGCCAGTTTGGGATCATTGTGCCTTATGCGAGCCAGTACCGCTTTACTAACGCTGCGATCAACATCGAATGCGCCTCTGCTCGAATGTCGACTTCGAATGAGTTCGATCAATAGGTCCTTCTCAGCTTTATTGGTCAAGTCGGCATCCATGAGCAAATTAGTTTGTCCCCAAGATGAGCTTTTCCGGAGCAGGATGCGTCACAATCGGCCCATTCGGTTTGCTATACGATGTCATGCCGCAATCTGGAAAGATGGTCTTTCCAGCTCAATCCTTGATCGCGGTCCCCGACACTTGCAGATGTTGATCACCGCAGAATTATTATCCAGAACAGTTGCTTACCCGACGTGCGAGACGTCAAACGAGGGACCAACCGGTCTTTTAAGGTCCTGTGTTTTTCTTCCATGGTGCCGGTCGTGACTGTATCGTTTTGACCATACTTGAACTTCGAAACTATCGATACTCGGGAAGAAGCGATTCGTCCACCACTGTTCTTCGCTATCCCAATGCTGGCAAGGAGACGCCGTGTACGATCTTGTGTCTCCTGGCACTGCGCTGCGAAGCGTGGCTGCCTGGGTCCAGAGTCCCACCAGCATCCTGTCTCCAGACGGAACGCCGGCGAAATCCGTCTTCGGCCTCTCCATGCTTGTGCTCGGCATCACGGGCGCGATCTTTCTAGTAGTTGCCAGCCTGCTGCTCTACGCCTTGATTCGTTATCGACACCGCCCTTCGGACAAGGATGCCGCTCATGAACCGGCCCAGGTGTATGGAAGCAATCAGATCGAGCTCTCCTGGACGGTGATCCCGATTCTGATTGTGGTGATGCTCTTCCTTGCCACTGCCCGCGTCATCTACACCACCGAGCACGCACCCAAGCCAGCGACATCGCTCGAGGTCACCGTGATTGGCCATCAGTTCTGGTGGGAGTACCGCTATCCCTCGCTGGGGATCGTAACGGCCAATGAACTGCACATCCCAGTCAGCGAACCCGGCCATCCCAACCCCACCTATCTCACCATGTCCTCGGCGGACACCAATCACAGCTTCTGGGTCCCTCGCCTGGCGGGCAAGATGGATCTGATCCCCAACAAGGTCAACACCATGTGGATCGACCCGCACACGCCGGGGCTCTACCTGGGGCAATGCGCGCAGTACTGTGGCACCCAGCACGCCAAGATGCTGCTGCGAGTCTATGCAGATACTCCCGTTGAGTTTGCCGCCTGGATCAAGCAACAGCAACATCCAGCCCCGCGCAACGACAGCTTGTCTGAAGGCCGAACCGTCTTTGAACACAACGCCTGCATCAGCTGCCACACCATCACCGGCACGACTGCGACCGGACGTTTCGGGCCAGATCTGACCCATCTCGCCAGCCGCGACACCATCGCCTCCGGCTCCGTTCCCAACACACCCGAGAATCTCCGGGCTTTTGTCGATAATCCCGCCCACTTCAAGCCTGGCGCCTTGATGCCACCCATGCACCTCAATCCACATGATCTGGACGCGGTCACCCAGTACCTTGGCACCCTCAAATAGACACGACGAAAGGAAGCCGATGGCCACGCTCGCTCCAGTAAATGCGGTTCTCGATGAAACGGTGCCTCCAGTCGTACGTCCATCGGCGTTGGAGGTTCTGCATGGTTGGCTGGCGACGGTCGACCACAAGAAGATCGGACTGATGTACATCGGCTATGCGTTGATCTTTCTTGTGGTCGCAGGTTTTGAAGCGATCCTCATCCGCATTCAGCTTTCACTCCCGAACAATCACTTTGTCTCGCCCCAGGTCTTCAACCGCCTGTTTACCATGCACGGCACGACGATGGTCTTCTTTGTCGGCATGCCCATTTTGTTCGGCTTCGGAAACTATCTCATCCCGCTGATGATCGGCGCGCGTGACATGGCGTTCCCGCGGCTCAACGCCTTCAGCTTCTGGATTTCTTCCTTTGGCGGTACGCTGCTTTACTTTAGTTACCTCGCCGGAGACGGACTCTCTGGCGCGGGCACCGCACCGGACATCGGCTGGTGGGCCTACGCTCCGCTCACCGCCCACGCTTTTTCACCCGGGCACAGCACGGATTACTGGACGCTTGCCGTTCTGCTCAGTGGCATCGGCACCATTGGAACTGCGCTCAACATAGTCGCGACAATTATTTGCATGCGCTGCCCGGGCATGAAGCTGAATCGGATGCCGCTGCTGGTATGGCTCTACCTGGTCACGTCCATGCTGGTCTTCGTCACCGTAAGTCCGCTTACCGCGGCGCAGATCATGCTCATGCTGGACCGCTACCTGGGCTCACATTTTTTCGATACTCAAGCCGGCGGCTCGGCTGTTTTGTGGATGCACTTCTTCTGGATCTTCGGCCACCCGGAAGTCTACGTCCTCATCCTGCCCGCCTTTGCGTTCGCCAACGAGATCATCCCGGTCTTCTCGCGCAAGGCGATCTTTGGCTATCCCGCTATGGTCGCCGCCTCGGTCGGGATCGGGTTCATCAGCCTCAGCGTATGGGCTCACCACATGTTTACGGTGGGCATGGGGGCGGGGGCCAACACCTTTTTCACCCTCGCCACCATGATCATCGGCGTGCCGACGGGGATCAAGATCTTCAATTGGCTGGCGACAATCTGGGGCGGGAAGGTGCATTTCACCGTCGCGATGATGTTCGCGATCGGCTTCCTTTTTCAATTTCTCATCGCCGGGCTGACGGGCATCATGCTGTCGGCCGCTCCGCTGGACTGGCAATTGGGCAACTCCTACTTTGTCGTGGCGCACTTCCATTTTGTGCTCGTCGGCGCCATTCTCTTCATGCTGTTCTCGGCCTTCTACTACTGGTACCCCAAGATGACCGGCCGCATGCTGAGCGAGAAGCTCGGCAAGTGGCACTTCTGGATCTTCCTCATCGGGTTCCATCTCACCTTCGACTTCATGCACGTACCCGGCATCCTGGGCATGCCGCGCAGAATTTATACCTACGAAGCGGACCGTGGCTGGATGGTCTGGAACCTGATCATTTCGAGCGGTGCCTTCATCCAGACCATCGGGACACTACTCTTCGTCTTCAACATGGTCTGGTCTTATTTCAAGGGCGCGGTCGCCGGACATGACCCTTGGGATGCCTGGACGCTCGAGTGGTCAACAACTTCGCCACCTCCCGATTACAACTTCGCGACGATCCCAACGGTCAATAGCAGACGCCCACTGTGGGATCTGAAACATCCTGAAGACCCCGACAGCAACTACGAGTAGAGAGGAGGCCCACAATGACGGACGTCGCAACTATCCCGCAAGGTTACACCGCATCGCCGGACGCGGAGGAGTGGAAGCTGCCCTATCGCGGCACGGTGGGCATGACCTGCCTGATCATCGCGGAAGGGGCGGTGTTCCTCATCTTCGTGGTCGCGTACATCTTCTACCTGGGCAAAAACCTGAGCGGCCCTGTACCGCGCGATGTGCTCAAACTGCCGGTGTTTACAACGATCTGCCTGCTGTCCAGCAGCCTTACGGTGCACTTTGCGGTAGCGGCTTTGCACAAGAGTTTCTCGCGCGCTACGTCACTCTGGCTCGCCGCAACCGTGTTGCTCGGCGGCATCTTTCTCGCGGGCACCGCGCAAGAGTGGTATCAGCTTATTTATCACGATGGGCTGACCATTCGCACCAACCTGTTCGGCACCACGTTCTACTCGCTCGTCGGCCTGCATGGCACCCATGTGATTCTCGGGCTGCTGATGCTCAGCTTTGCGCTGTTCTTCTCCCTTCGCGGCGACCTCACCACGCAGTACACCAGGCGCCTGGAAGTTCTCTCGCTTTATTGGCACTTTGTCGATGCAGTGTGGGTCGTTGTCTTTCTCGTCGTTTACGTCATTGGCAGGTAAGACCGAAAGGAGAACCGATGAATCCTGCAACCGAGCAAGCTACAATCCGCACAATCGAGCTTCCCGCGCCCACCGTGCTCCCCATGGTGCTGGCGCTCGGCATCGCATTGATCTTTACCGGCATGGTGACCAACCTTGTCGTCGGAGTCCTTGGCCTGGTGCTGGCACTTTTTGCGGCCGCAGGCTGGTGCCTGCAGATCTTCCCTCATGAGCATCACGTCGGGGTCAAAGTCCTTACGGAAGAAGTGCGCATCGTCAGCTCGCGCACGCTGCTTGAACGTCTGCCCACCACGGAGATGCACCGCAAGATCCTGCCGATCGAAACCTTTCACGTCACCACCGGGATCAAGGGCGGCATCGCCGGGGGTCTTGCGATGATCGTACCCGCTACGCTCTTCAGCCTGCTGAAATATCACAGCATCTGGTACGCGATGAACCTGCTCGCGGCTGGAGGGTTTGTAAGCTGGGCTGGCGCAAGCAATGCATTTCTCAGCCAATTTCACCTGCAGGGGCTTCTCGCAGCCTGTGTTATTCACGGACTCACTTCCCTGCTCGTTGGGCTGCTCTACGGAGCGATGCTGCCCATGTATCCGAAGTACCCGATCGTGACCGCAGGCTTCATGGTTCCCCTGCTGTTCACGGGCATTCTGTATTCCGCGCTGAGTGTCGTCAGTCCCATTCTGAATGAGCGCATCGACTGGTTCTGGTTTGTCGCCTCGCAGATTACCTTCGGTCTCGTCTGCGGTTTCGTCGTCAACCTGCAGACTAAGGTGCGCACCCCGCAGTTTCGCGCGTTGCCCTTCAAGGTCCGCGCTGGAATCCACTCGGACGACCCACACCCCAAGCACCACGACGACGGGCAGGGTGCTTCCTGATGAAGCGTCTCAACGCTCTCGCATTGTTCGCTCTTGCGACCCTCACAGCCTGCAGCACAGGCTGCATGAAAGCTCCCGGCAAACCCGGACCGAACGCCGAAGCTCTCAGGCCTGCGCAGGTTCATGATTTCACCACGCTGTACAAGCAGAACTGCGCTGCTTGTCACGGAGAGGGCGGCAGGCAGGGTGCGGCGATCTCGCTCGCGAACCCGTTGTATCTTGACTTTGCCGGGGTCGATAATCTCGCACGCATCACTGCCAGGGGCGTGCCCCATACCCTGATGCCGGCCTTTAGCGAGAGTGCGGGCGGCACGCTGACCGACGAACAGATCGGCATCCTCGCCCAAGGCATGGTGCAGACATGGGGCGATCCAAAGAGCGTGGCGGGCCAGCACGCTCCGGCATACGTAAGTATCCTTAAAGGTGACCCAGCGAACGGGCGGAAGGCCTTCCAGTCGTACTGCGCACGTTGCCACGGGGCTGACGGCCAGGGTGTCAAGAGCGCACAGTTCCATACGGGCTCGCTCGTAGACCCCGCATATCTGGCTCTTATCAGCGATCAGAGTCTTCACAGCACCATCATCGCAGGCCGTCCTGCGGATCAGATGCCCGATTGGCGTTTCGATGCGGTGGGCCCCGACGCCCACCCAATGACCGACCAGGAAATCACCGACACGGTCGCCTGGCTCGCCGCTCATCGGACCGCCACGCCCGGCCAGCCCTACCCACAACATCCGTAATCTTCTCGCACGGAACGGAGACCTCTCTTGAACATGCCATTGGAACACCCGGGTGAATCCGGTAACGCGGACGCCTCACCGGAAGTAAAGGCGGCCGCGCATTCGCGCCGCACCTTCCTCTTCAAAGTCTCGTTGCTGCTCAATGGAGCCGTAGGCGCTGCGCTTGCCGTGCCGATCCTTGGGTATCTTCTCGGTCCCGCGATGAAGTCCGACGCATCCGTTGGCGACTGGGTCGGTCTTGGGTCGGTCGCACAGTTTCCCATCGGTGAGACCCGCCTGGTCGACTTTAAAAATCCAACCCGCACCTTTGTCGACGGCGATACCGGCAAGGCCGCCTGCTGGGTGCGCCGCATCTCCGACAAGCAGTTCCAGGTCTTCGCCATCAACTGCGCTCACCTCGGATGCCCGGTGCGCTGGTTTTCAGAGTCGAAGCTGTTCATGTGTCCCTGCCACGGTGGCGCCTACTATGAAGACGGTTCGCGCGCCTCCGGGCCGCCCGAGCGTGGACTCTTCGAGTACCGGTATAAGCTCACCAACGCAGGGCTCGCCATCCACGTCGGTGACATGCCTACGCTCGCCACGCAGGCCTCTTGCAGCGAAAAGCAGCTGGTCCAGATCCTGCCTTTCGAAGGGAGGCAAGCATGATTATCGAAATCAAAGAAGGCTATCAATGGCTTGAGCACCGCCTCGGACTTATCAAGCCCATCACCGACGCCGCGTCCCACCCAACTCCGGCCAACAACGCAAGCTGGTGGTATGTCTTCGGCAGCGCGGCCACCGTGCTGCTGCTGCTGCAGATTGTGACCGGGATTCTCCTAGCCCTGGTCTACAGCCCTTCCGCCAACGAGGCCTGGAACAGCCTCAACTTCCTCAACCACAACGTCGCACTGGGCTGGTACCTGCGTGCGCTGCACGGCTGGGGCTCGGACTTCATGATCGCCATCGTGCTAATCCACATGGTTCAGGTCTTTCTTTTCGGCTCCTTCAAGTTCCCTCGCGAGCTCACCTGGATCGTCGGCGTGCTGCTGCTCTTGCTCACGCTCGGCATGGCGTTCACCGGTCAGGTCATGCGCTTCGACCAAGACTCCTACTGGGGGCTCGGCATCGGCGCTTCCATCGCGAGCCGTGTTCCCTGGCTGGGTGCTCCCCTTGTCCACCTGATGCTCGGTGCGCCCACCATCGGCGGCGCTACCCTGTCGCGCTTTTTCACGTTGCACGTTTTTGTCATTCCGGGCCTGCTGCTTGCGGGCGTCGCTGTGCATGTGTGGATGGTTCTGCTGCACGGAGTCAGCGAGTGGCCCATGCCCGGACGCCTGGTCAAAAAAGCGACCTACGAGCGCGAGTACCAGGAGCTTACCGCGAAGACCGGAATCCCGTTTGTCCCGGATGCCGCCTGGAAAGACGCGGTCTTCGCCGCGGCCATCATCTTTGCGGTCATGGCCTGCGCCTTCTTCTTCGGACCCTTTGGCCCGGGTGGCCCGCCAGACCCAACCATCATCCAGACAGCACCCAAGCCGGACTTCGCCTTCCTGTGGATCTACTCTGTGCTGGCGTTCCTTCCGCCCTCCATTGAAACGCCGTTCATGCTCGTCGTCCCCGTGCTAGCCATCGCCGCCATGCTGCTGCTGCCAGTGCTGGCGAGCCAGGGCGAGCGCCATTGGGCGCGCCGTCCGGTCGCGGTGCTGATGGTTTCCGTTATCGCGGTGTCACTCGGCATCTTCACACGACTTGGGACCTATACGCCGTGGAGTCCCATCATGAGCGCTTGGACGAGCGATCCTGTCCCACCAAAGTATCTTCACGACCGCACACCGCTCGAGCGTCAGGGCGCGCTCGTCGTGCAGAACAAGCAGTGCCGCAATTGCCATCAGATGGATCACGTGGGTGGCCTACGCGGCCCCGCGCTGGACGATGTCGCCACACGTCTGACGGAGGACCAGATCATCCGACAGGTCCTTCAGGGCGGCGGCAACATGCCGGCCTATGGCAACGCGCTCAATCCGTCCGAAACCTTGGCCCTCACGCGCTTTCTGGAAACCTTGCGCAGCGAAGATCTGGCACCTGCTATCGACTCTTCAAGAGGCCTCGCTCAGACCAGTCAGCTTGTGGTCCCTGATCCACAACCATGAATGCAGCCGCGCTTGACATCTTCAAAGACTGGACCCTGCCGCTCTGGCTCACGTTGTCCATCGCACTCACTGGCGCGGTGTATTTACGGGGTTGGCTTGCCATCCGCAAAACCAGGCCCGGACAGTTCACTGCTCTGCGTCTCGCGTCTTTCCTGAGCGGGCTGGCTGTGCTGTGGCTCGCGATCGGTTCCCCCATGGATGGCTTTGCGGACGTCATGCTCAGTGCCCACATGGTCGAGCACCTGCTCCTCATGTCTGTCGTTCCGCCACTGCTGCTGTGTGGTCTGCCGGTCGTGCCTCTGCTGCGTGGCCTGCCCGCATGGTTCACCCGGGGCATCGTTGGCGCGCCCATGCGTTTCATGCCGCTCCGCCACCTTGGCGAGTGGCTCGTTACACCCGTTGTCTCATGGTGCGCCATGAACCTGTCTTTTCTGGGTTGGCACATTCCCCGCGCCTATGACTTCGCGCTTGAGCACGAGTCCTGGCACCACGTCGAGCATCTTTGCTTTCTCGGCACTTCCCTGCTGTTCTGGTATTGCGTGCTGCGTCCCTGGCCAGCACGGCAGGAGCGCCGAAACTGGGGTATCCTGCTGTTCCTGCTCTCCGCGGATGCAGTCAACACCGTGTTCTCGGCATTCCTCGCCTTTTGCGGCCGGGCCGTCTACCGTTTCTACGTCAACCAACCCAACTCATTCCACGTCTCGCCGCTGGAAGATCAGGTGCTGGGCGCGGTGATCATGTGGGTCCTCGGATCGATGGCGTTTCTAATCCCGGCCATGCTCCTCACGGTGCGCCTGCTGACACCTTCAACGCGTATGCAGCAGGCGCGCTCCGTGGCTACTTGAAGTCGATCACGATACGTGCCGCGACATCCCCACGCTGCAGCCGGCTGAAGATCGTGTTGATCTCCGCGAGTGGTTGGACATAACAGCGAGGCTGTAAAGACATCTACCGCTCGAAAAGAACCCAAACCACAGTCCCGCTGTTCTCTGGACGAACACTGCTGCGCACACGGATTGAACCGCAGTTCTTTTCGATGAGGTCCCGCGTGATCCAAAGCCCTAACCCGGTGCCGCCGATGCCCTTTGTCGAGAAGAACGGTTCGAAGATGCGGGGTAGAGTCTCTGCGCTGATACCTGTGCCAGAATCAGCAATCGTGAGCCGTATCCCCTTCGCACCCGTCTTCCAGAGGGTGACTTGCCGGCTTCTCAACCTCAATCGGCCACCCGTACGCATCGCGTCGAAGGCATTGCCAACGAGATTCGCAACGATCTGCCGCAGTTCCCCTTCGAAGCAGAATAGAGGGCTTGTGTCGGAATAATCTATCTTCGCCGTGATGCCAGAATTGAGCAGGCGGGCACGGTAGAGCACCAGTGTTGAGCTGAAGAGCTCCCCGATATCCAGACTGGTTTGATTCGAGCTCTGCCGGTGAAAACGCAGGGTATGGGTCGCGATCTGGGACACACGGGCGACTTCGTCCTGGGCCGTGTTGACGTACTGTTTCATCTCCGGGTCAGTCGCCATCCCATCGAGGATGTAGAGCAGGTTTGTGATCGATTCCAGCGGGTTGTTGATCTCATGGGCGATGGAGCTTGCCAGGCGTCCGACCGATGCCAGTTTCTCACTTTGCAGAAGAGCCTTTTCCGTCTGCTTGCGCGATGAAATATCGCGGATGATCGCCGAGAAGGCGACCAACGTTCCCGGAGCTTCCATGTGCGGCGTCAGGTTCATGGAAAGCTGGATCTCTCTTCCGTCTTTGCGGATTCCCACTGTATCTGTCGTCACGTCCTGGCCACGCCCAAGCATCGTGAGTGCTCCGGTAATCTCGTGACGCCGGGCTTCGGGAAGGATGATCTCGGCAAGTTCACGTCCAATGACCTCTGCATAACCGATTCCAAACATCTGCTCTGCGCCGAGATTCCAGCTTTGAATGACACCGAAAGGCGTGAGAGCAATGATGGCATCGGTGGTGTGCTGAACCACTTCGGCCATACGTTCGGCTCGATTGCGGGACCTGAGAAGCTCCGCCTCATAGCTGCGCCGCTCAGACGCTTCAAAGAGAGTCATCCGTATGGCACACGGCTCTCCATTCTGTGCAAGCTGAAGATTTGCGTTGATCAGAACAGGTAACCGCTCTCTTCCCGCACAAACGAGATCGAATGCTACTTCTTTCAGCGCACCCCTAAGACGAAGGGCAGGCGCGAACTGTGTCTCATAGTAGATGGCACCCGCTTTAGAGAGTACCTGCTGAAATCTGGCGGGAGCCGCTTTCCCAACCGGGACCGTCATGCCGAGGAAGGCCGCGTTGCTGCGGACGATGGCCCCGTCCAGCGCCAGAACGACACAGCCGCAGGGAGCGTTGTAAAAAAAGTCATCGTCCTGATTCACTGTCGTTTCGCCCCGCATTAGAGGAAGCGTTGAATCGCGTCGGTGACTTCGCCGGGCGAACTGAGATGAGGACAATGGCCCTTCGCGTTCATCACCACCAACTTACTCCCTGGCATCGCCTCATGAACGTAGTGCCCGACAGCGGCCGGAGCGATCGCATCCTCGTCACATTGCAGAATGAGCGTTCGGGTACTCACCTTCGGAAGGTCGGCGCGATTGTCGGAAAGAAAAGTCACTCTGGCAAAATGCTGCGCGAAGATGGGGTTGGTTTTGCAAAAGCTCGCCTCCAACTCCCCCGCAAGTTCTGGGCGATCTGGATTCCCCATGATCACCGGAGCCATCATCGCCGACCAGCCAAGGTGATTGCTGTCCAGAAGCTGCAGAAGGTCCTCAATGTCGGCTCGCTCAAAACCACCCGGATAGCCTTCGTCGTTGATATAGCAGGGAGAGGGCCCAATCATGACGATGTTCTCGAAGCTGGCAGGTGTCTCAATCGAAGCCAAAGCCCCAACCATAGAGCTTACCGAATGGCCTACAAACGTCACCGGGGCTAACTGCAGTTCATCGATGATCTCCAGAACATCCTGAGCGTAATCCCGCAGCGTGCTGTATCGCGTCCGATTGAAAGCCGCGGGATCGGACAGTCCGGCTCCTACGTAGTCGAACAGAACGATATTGTAGTGGCCTTCAAACGACGGGGTCACGGCTCGCCACATGCTCTGATCACAGCCATAGCCGTGTGCAAACATCAGCGTCTTCTCGCCGCTCCCGAAAACCTTCACGTTGTTGCGCTGAACTGCAGTCATGGCGGAGCTGAACCTCTTTATAAGAATAACCGGGAGAAGCCTTGAAAAGGGTCAATAGAACCATGACCAGGGCCGGAAGACGGTAGTGGAGACCATCGGGCAAGCCTGATTAGGTTTACTCCTTCAGTTCAAAGAGCGGCACTCGCTTGGGACCCGGTTTCTTCACATCGAAGACAAGATTTGTTTGTTCATGCCTTTTCGGATGCTGCTCCCGCCACAGCTCCAAGAGGAGAGGTGGCATTGCCGACAACACCGCTTTCGTGCGGTGAACCTTGGCATGGCAACCAGGACAAAGCGAAAGCATCAGGTTCAAGTTCGACTTGCCGGGTATCCGGTGGTGAACGATGATGGATCGCTTATCGCGACCGGAGGCATCGCAGCCCCGGCAACGGTGCCTATCACGCTCCAGAACCGCTTCCCGCAGGCCGCCGAAATACTCCTATCCTGCCGTTTCAGCGTGTAGCAGGTTGCACACAGGCCTAGGAGCTTGTTGAAATACGATCCTGTATTCGGTTGGTTTAAGACTTTGTTGG
>CAZZZP010000076.1:0-1558 GCA_964658635.1 Lichenicola sp.
GGGTCTCCCTGCTGCCACTGTGGCTGCTGGTCTTGCTGCTGCTGCTGCTGATACCCCTCTTGCGCCGGCGCGCTGTAGTTCCGCGGATCCTGCGGATTGTAGGGCTGAGGCATATTCGAATACTGCGCACACAACGTGTGCGGCACAACCGCAAGGGCTGAAGCAAGCACGGCTTTCATCAAAGTGTTGGGCGACATAGACTTGCCTCGGCTGCCGGCCTTCGGGTCCCGGGTGTGGATGTCTTGCCCCGGTTTGCGTGGACGGACGCGCTGGACCCGGGCGCAGGCTCTCCCACGGTTCCAATTAGTTTAGACACGAATTCCAGCAGTTGGTTGCGGCATTACCAAAGACTTCCCACTTCACCACCTCCACGGGAGCCAACTTCAACCGAACGAGACACACCCAGGTCCCTGCTCTCAACTCAAAAACGCGCAACTTAAACTTCTTGAATGCAGCCTTCCATAACTCTCCACCCGGGGAATTCCATCACCGCATGTGCTACAAAAACCCATGCGACTCGCCCTTGCCGCCCTCCTCCTTGCCGCCTCTGCGGCATCCGCCCAGAAGACCCTTCTCGCCACCCCCGAAACCATAGTCTGGGGCAACTACAACGGAGCCGCCAAGCCCGCGCTCACCGTCAATTCCGGCGAAACCGTCACCATCCAGACCCTCTCCACCTGCGGCCCACCCAGCCGCCTCGAGAGCGTAGGCATCCCCACCGCCGATATCCCGCAGTACGTGCGAGACATCTACGACAAATTCCCCGCCGACCAGAAAGGTCCAGGCGGCCACATCCTCACCGGCCCCGTCGCCATCGCGGGCGCGGAGGCCGGCGACGTCCTCGAAGTCCGCATCCAGAAGATCCAGATCGACGTCCCCTGGTCCTGCAACTCTTTCGGAGCCGGCCGCGGCTTCCTGCCCGACGACTTCCCCTACTCCCGCACCAAAATAGTGCCGCTCGACCGCCAGAAGATGCTCGCCCACTTCGCCCCCGGCATCGACATCCCGCTCCACCCTTTCTTCGGCTCCATGGGCATCGCCACCCCGACCGGCAAGTCGGACTCCGCCCCGCCTTGGATGAACGCCGGCAACATGGACAACAAGGAGCTCGTCGCCGGCACCACCCTCTTCATCCCGGTCAACACCAAGAGCGCCAACTTCGAGGTCGGCGACGGCCATGCCAACCAGGGCAACGGCGAAGTCGACATCACCGCGCTCGAAACCCAGCTCACCGGCACCTTCCAGTTCATCCTGCACAAAGGCTCACTCGACGACGCCAACCGCCTCCTCTGGCCGCGCGCCGAGACCCCGACCGCCTACATCGCCATGGGCTTCCACGAGGACTTGAAGCGCGCCACCGAGATGGCCATCCGCAACATGATCACCTTCCTCGCCGACCAGAACCTTGACGCCGCCCACCTCAGCCGCGCCGACGCCTACTCCCTCGTCTCGGTCGCATGCGACGTCGACATCACCCAGCTCGTCGACCTCCCCCACGTAGGCGTCCACGTCATGTGCCCCAAAAACCTCTTCCACTCCAAACCCTGACCCGTGCCCC
>CAZZZP010000076.1:1658-20675 GCA_964658635.1 Lichenicola sp.
GTCCACGTCATGTGCCCCAAAAACCTCTTCCACTCCAAACCCTGACCCGTGCCCCACCTCCGGTCCAGCTTCAACGGACCTGAGGTGGGCCTCGGCGAAGCCGGCCGCCCGCGTCCAGCCGCTTTACCAGCGCCGGAGTCGTCTCCCGTACCGGAAAGTCGATCGCAAACGTATACCCTTCGCGCGGAAATGAGAGCGTCCCGCCACTCTCCCTGCCCAGCCGCTTCAGCACATTCAGAAACGGCAGCTCGCCCGAAGAAAGAATGGTCGTCAGGATCTTCCTCATCTGCGCCAGACCATCCGCAAACGGAATCACGAACTGGTACTGCGTGAACCCGCGCCGCCCGTAACCGCGATTCCACTCGGCAATCTTGTCCAACGGATAGAAGAACCCCTCGTAGTGGCCCAGCGGCGTAGCCGAGGCCTGAATCTTTTGAATCACCGCGTTCGCCCCCCAGCCGGCAAGAATAGTTCCATTGACGTCGGAGGGCGAAGAGGTTGACATCCCTCTATTCCAGGTTCGCGTAGTCTTTGTCTGGATTAGTCCCGGCGGCGGCCACCGAACAGCTGCAGAACCGCCAGGAAGATGTTGATCGCATCCAGATAGATCGAAAGCGCAAGCGACACCGCCGACTGCCCATCGCCGCCCGCCCGTATGCGCGCAAAATCACCCACCGTCAGCAGCGTGAACACGCCCAGAATCAGCCACGAATATGTATCGGGCTGCAGAAAGTGGAAGAAGATGCTCACAATCCCCAGCAGCAGCACGCCCAGCAGCGCAGCCGACGCAATCCCCGTCAGCGCCCGGTAGTTGATGTTGAACAGGTAGGCGACAATCCCCATGCACGCCATCCCCAGCCCGGTCGTCACCGCCGCGTTGAAGACCATGCCCGGCCCGAACGCGCGCACATAGTGCTGAATCATCGGCCCGATCATCCAGCCCATGAAATAGGTCAGGACGAAAAACAGACCGAGCGCCATCCCCGGGCTCTGCCGCCGCGATCGGCTGATCGCGAACGTCAATCCCAGCACCGCGATAAACCCGACCAGGTTCCCCCAGGCCGGCGCAGTCCCGACACCAACCGCCGTCACCAGAAAGCCAGCTGACGTTATGCCAAGCACCTTCGCCAGCAGCCCGGCGGTAGCCTCGCGTTGACCTTCAATAACCGTCGGCCAGTTGCCCGCTCTTGAGTTCAGTGGACGTTCCGTAGGGTAGTTCATCTGTAGTCGCTCCGTAATACCTTCACTCTATAGGACGTTGCAGTGGTCGGAAGGATGCGAGACGCTTCTTCCGCACTAACTGGAACTCAACCACAGGGCCTGGCGAAGATGGTTGATATTGAGAGCGTCCAGACCCATCTCGCCTAGGTGTACGGCGAACCGCGCATCATCGGTGACTACGAGATATTCCCTCGCAACCTGCGCGATGCCGATGTCTGTCAAGCCCAGGAACGGAAACCTGGCTTGCTCGAAGCAGAGCTTCGCGTCGGATGGAAGTTCAGTGAAGTTGCGGAAAGTCTCAGAAAACGTCACGAAGCAGCTCTCTTTTCGGCCATGGCCCAAGTAGCCAACCCAATTGCTGACCGCCGCCAGCACATAAGGGGTTGTAACGCAGTAGCGAAATAGCGAGATCAACCTGCAAAGCAGGTAGAAGTCTTCGAGATCATAGGCGTCGAGACGCCCAAACTTTCCTTGACTAATAATTTCTTCGTCATGCTTACCCACCACGTAGAGCAGCAGAAGATTGGTGTCAATCAGAATTCCACGCCCTGCGAACTTGTCGATGACATATTCTGCGTAAGAACTCACGCCTTCCAGACTCTCAAAGCGAGCGGTTCACCGGTCTCGCGCTCGATCTCAATCAACTTAAAGACACGTCCATTAACAAGAGAGGAGAAAGTCCCTGTTCTACCTGCTTCATAGGAGAGCACTACATCCCACTTGCCAGGCCGAGCGCTAATCTCTTCGAGCCGGATGTCGCTCGCGCCCGGAACGAGTTCAGCGATGAAGCGAGCCGCTGACGAGAACGCTTGTTTCATGTCCGTTGTGGTCTGAGTGCTCATGCCGGGATTGTAGCGGACCAGAAGCGCGTATGCTCCGGGAAACCCATCCGGCAGATAATCGCTTGTCCAGTCCGCAGAGGTCAACGCCCGAACCCTGCTGATAAAGTCTCTGGTTGGGGGTATTTCCTTGTCCGATCCCAGCCCGTCCGTTCCCAACCCACACCTTTCCAGTCCGCACGTCACTGCCTCAGCAAGTCCCGGCCCCCACCTCCCCGGCCACATCTTCCTCGCGCCCACCCAGCGCGTGCACTTCATCGGCATCGGCGGCATCGGCATGAGCGGTATCGCCGAAATCCTCCTCACCATGGGCTACATGGTCTCCGGCTCCGACCTCAAGGCCTCCCCCGCCACCGATCGCCTCGCCAGGCTCGGGGCCACCATCTACACCGGCCACACCGAGTCCAACGCCACCGCCTGCGACGTCGTCGTCGCCAGTTCCGCGGTCTCGCCATCGAACCCCGAGGTCATGGAGGCCCGCCGCCGCAAAACTCCGGTCATTCAACGCGCCGAGATGCTCGCCGAGCTCATGCGCCTCAAGTACGGCATCGCCGTCGCCGGCATGCACGGCAAAACCACCACCACAAGCATGATCGCCGCCGTCCTTGCCGGCGGAGGCCTCGACCCCACCGTCGTCGTCGGCGGCCGCGTCGACGCCCTCGGCTCAAACGCCCGCCTCGGAACCAGTCAGTACCTCGTCGCCGAAGCCGATGAGAGCGACCGCTCCTTCCTCAAGCTCTCCCCCGTCCTCGCCGTCGTCACCAACCTCGACCGCGAGCACATGGACTGCTACTCCGGCATGGAGGACGTCTACTCCGCCTTCGTCGAGTTCATGGACCGCCTCCCCTTCTACGGCGCCGCCTTCTGCTGCATCGATAACGAACGCCTGCGCAGCATCCTTCCCCGCGTCCGCCGCAAGGTATATACCTACGGCGAGAGCGAGGACGCTGACTTCCGCCTGGAAATGCTCCCCAAACGAGCCGACTGCCACGCCACCTTCGAGGTCAACTGCCGCGGCCTGCTCCTCGGCCCCTTCACCCTGCACGTCCCCGGCAAGCACAACGTCCTCAACGCCACCGCCGCCATCGCCGTCGGAGTCCAGCTCGGCATTTCGCTCGAACAGCTCGCCCAGGGCCTCGCCACCTTCCGCGGCGTCGACCGCCGCTTCCAGGTCAAGGGCAACGTCGATGGAGTCACCATAGTTGACGACTACGGCCACCATCCCACCGAACTCCTCGCCACCCTGCGCGCTGCCAAAGATTGCAATTACCGCAAAATCCATGTCATCTTCCAGCCCCATCGCTACACCCGCACCCGCGACCTCATGGCCGAGTTCGCCGGAGCTTTCACCGACGCCGACACCGTCGAGGTCCTCGACATCTACGCCGCCAGCGAGGAGCCCATCCCCGGCGTCACCGGCCAGGCCCTCGCCGCCGCAGCCTCAGCCGTAGCCGGCCCCGCAAAACGAGTCGAATACGCCCCCTCAGTCGCCGAAGCCGTCGAACGCCTCGTCGCCCTCGCCCAGCCCGGCGACGTCATCATGACACTCGGCGCGGGCAGCGTCTCCGCCATCGCACCCGTCCTCGTAGAAGCCCTCCAGGCAAAAAAGCCAAGCCCCGGCACGGAGATGTAAAGCCTAAAGTTCCATGCGCCGAGAAGCTTTCCCGATACTCCTCCCGCACCCCACCCCGGGATATATTGGGATTGGCGATTCTCCGTGGCCTTGCTCGGGCGTGCGGACAGCTAGATCAGCTGCGAAGGAAGGGACGGCGGTGCTCGAAACCCCTGCGCGAGGCCGCGCGCTCACCTCTGACGACAAGGCACCCCGACGCGGTTCGGGGGCACCCTCCCTGCGCCGCGACATGACAGAAGACTTCGGCGCGGGACGCCGCCGCCGCGTCGCCGGATGGGACGACGAAGAAGACTCCGAATCGACCCCCTCCACCAGGCAAAAGCGCGGCCTGCGCCTCCGCCTCGGCCGCAGCGTCCCCACCTCCGTCGTCGGACGCGTGGTAGCCGGCGCCGGCGCCCTCGCGTGCGTGGGCATCGTCGTCTTCGGTTTTACCGAGGCCCGTGCCGCCATGCTCCACGACGCACGCCTGCTCATCCCCTCCAGCCGCGCCATCCAGATCTCCGGCAACAATCACCTCACCCGCGCCCAGCTCCTCAGCGTCTTCGGCGAGGATGTCGACCGTAACCTCCTGGCGCTCCCCCTCGAAGCCCGCCGCGCCGAGCTTGAAGCCCTGCCCTGGGTCGAGCACGCCACCGTCATGCGCCTGCTGCCCAACACCGTCCGCGTCGCCATCACCGAACGAACACCCATCGCCTTCGTCCGCCAGGGCGGCAGCATCGGCCTCGTCGACGCCCACGGCGTCCTGCTCGACCTGGCCCCTGAAGTCGCCGCCGACCACGCTTACTCCTTTCCCGTCGTCACCGGCCTCGCCGAATCTGACCCGCTCGACACCCGCGCCGCCCGCATGAAGCTCTACCAGCGCTTCACCGGTGACCTCGACTCCGGCCCCGACAAGATCTCCGCGAAACTCAGCGAGATCGACCTCACCGACCCCGAGGACATCAAGGCCCTTATCCCCGACAACGGCACCGACGTCCTGGTCCACTTCGGCGACGACGATTTTCTTGCCCGCTACCAGCGCTACATGCAGAACCTGCCCGACTGGCGCGTCAAGTATCCCAAGCTCGCCTCGGCCGACATGCGCTACGACCGCGAAGTCGTTCTCGAGATGGCGCCCGGCTCGGCCGTCCCCATCGCAAGCGCGCCCGCCGCAGCCGCCACCCCGGCCTCCTCCACGAAGAAAGCTCCCGCAGCCGCCCGAAAGCCCGTGGCCAAAGCAAAGCCGGCAACAACGAAATGGCAGCCGCACAAGTCCGCAGTCGTAGCGCATAAAGCTCAAAAAGCCGGGCACCCGTTGTCCGGACGGGGTCCGCGATGAATCAGAAGCAGGAAAACCTGATCACAGTGTTGGATTGCGGCAGCCACAAAAGCTGCGTGCTCGTAGCCGAAGTAGCCGATGGCGTCCTCCGCTATCGCGGACACGGCATCGAACCCTCGCGCGGCATGCGCAAAGGCCTCATCGCAGAGCTCGGCCCCGCCTACGAAGCCATCAACCGCGCCGCCCTTCAGGCCGAAAGAAGCGCCCGCGCCATCATCGAATCCGCCGTTATCGGCATCGGCGGAACCCACGTCCGCGGCATCAACTCTCGCGGCGGCATCTCCATGGGCTCGCGCATGAAGGAGATCACCCGCGAAGAGGTTCGCGCCGCCGTCGACCGCGCACGTTCCGTCCCCCTCCCGCCCGACCGCGAAGTCATGCACCTCCTTCCGCAGGAGTTCATCCTCGACGACCAGGCCGGCATCCACGACCCCATCGGCATGGTCGGCAACCGCCTCGAGGTCAACCTCCACCTCTCCACCTGCTCGGGCGGCATCGCCCAAAGCGTCATCACCTGTGCCAACCGCGCCGGGCTCGAGGTCGAGGACACCGTCTTTGAAGGCATCGCCTCGGCCGAATCCGTCCTCTCCGCCGACGAGCGCGAACTCGGCGTCTGCCTGGCCGACATCGGCGCCAGCACCACTGAGCTCGCCGTCTTCTTCGAGGGCTCCATCGCCCACACCGCCGTTTTGCCCATCGGCGGCGACCACTTCACCAACGACCTCGCCGTAGGTCTCCACGTCTCGGTCGACGAGGCCGAAGAGCTCAAACGCCTCTACGGAAACTGCGTCGTCACCAGCGTCCCCTCGCTCGCCGAGATCGAGGTCGGCGGCCACATCACCGGCATCGCGGGAGCCGGTCAGCAATCCCGCCTTGTCCGCCAGCGCTTCCTTGCAGAGATCCTCGAACCCCGTGCCCGCGAGCTCTTCACCCTCCTTCGCGACAACCTGCGCGCAGGCGGAGTCCTCGAAGCGCTCGGCGCAGGCTGCGTCCTCACCGGCGGTGGCGCCAACCTCGCCGGCCTGCTCGACAACGCCGAATCGCTCCTTCGCGTCCCCGCCCGCGTCGGCTCGCCCGTTCCCCTCTCGCGCATGCCCGCAGAGCTCGCCAGGCCCGAGTACGCCGCCGCCATCGGCATGCTGCTCTACACCCACCGCACCCAGATCCGCCGCGCCGGCGAGCAGCAGGGCCTCAAGGAAAAACTCCGCTCCATCTTCGCCGGCAGCTTCTAACCCCGCAAAAGACAAACTGCCTTCAACGCCAAACGCAAAGCTCTCAAATTCTCTTGTCCTTGCCTTTGTCCGTCGTCCTCAGCGGAGGTCAGCGTTAAACTTCCCGCTTTGATAGCATCACGTCCATGCAGACCAGCTACATCGCAGACCCCATGCGTTACGACCAGGTAGACTTCCGGCGCTGCGGGCGCTCCGGCATCGTCCTCCCTCCCGTCTCACTCGGCCTCTGGCAGAACTTCGGCGGCGCCGACGTCTTCGAGACCGGCCGCGCCATCATCCGCCGGGCCTTCGACCGCGGCGTCACCCACTTCGACCTCGCCAACAACTACGGCCCACCCTACGGCTCGGCCGAGGAGAACTTCGGCCAGATTCTCCACAAGGATCTCGCCCAGCACCGCGACGAGCTCATCATCTCCTCCAAAGCCGGCTGGGACATGTGGCCCGGACCCTACGGCGTCGGAGGCTCGCGCAAATACCTCACCGCCTCGCTCGACCAGAGCCTCAAGCGCATGGGCCTCGACTACGTCGACATCTTCTATTCGCACCGCCCCACCATGGACGTGCCGCTCGAAGAAACCATGGGCGCCCTCGCCCACGCCGTCCGCCAGGGCAAGGCCCTTTACGTCGGCATCTCTTCCTACTCGCCCGAGCGCACCATCGAGGCCGCCAAAATCCTCAAGGCCGACGGCGTCCCGCTCCTCATCCACCAGCCTTCCTACTCCATGCTCAACCGCTGGGTAGAGGACGGCCTGCTCAGCACCCTCGAAGACCTCGGCGTAGGCTGCATCGCCTTCTCGCCCCTCGCCCAGGGCCTGCTCACCAGCAAGTACCTCAAGGGCGTACCCGCAAACTCCCGCGCCGGCAGCGAAGGCTCCTTCCAGAAGGAGTTCCTCAACGAACAAAACCTCAACCGCGTCCGCGCCCTCAACGACATCGCCCAGGGCCGCGGACAGACCCTCGCCCAGATGGCCATCGCCTGGGTCCTGCGCGACCAGCGCGTCACCTCCGCCCTCATCGGCGCACGCAGCGTCGAACAGCTCAACGACTCGCTCGACGCCGTCAAGCGCCTCGACTTCTCCCCCGACGAGCTCGCCGAAATCGACAAGCACGCCACCGACGGCGGCCTCGACCTATGGAAGGGTGCGCGGGAAGGCCAATCCTGATCCAACCGGCTTCAGGAGCTGCACCGGCGGCTCCTGAACCCCGGCCACAAGCCCGGCCGTAGCCTTCGCCGCCGAGCGAGGACGAAACGCCGCACTAACGTCCGCCTTCGCCGCAAACTGGGGCAGCGTCACCGAAAATGTAGTCCCCCGGCGTGGCCCGTGGGTCGCCGAACGAACCCGGATCGAACCATTGTTCTTCTCGACCAGCTGCCGGCAAACCCAAAGCCCAAGCCCCGTCCCCACCGTCCCCTTGGTCGTGAAGAACGGGTCGAACGCCAACCGGATCGTCTCCGCGCTCATCCCGCCGCCGCTATCGGACACCGCAATCCGCACCCCATGCGCGCCGTCCCTCGCACTGCGGAACGAAGTCGCCCGGATCACCACACGGCACTCCGCCGTCGCCGCCTCCAGGCTGTTCGCCAGCAGGTTCGCCAGGATCTGCCTCAGCTCGCCCGCAATCCCCATCACCTGCAGCTCCCCATCGCACTGCTCCGTCACACGAGCCCGCGTCGTCCGGATCTTCGCCTGCAGCAGGTTCACCACCGAACCGATCAGCTCCGCCGCAGAGTTACTCGTCGCCGCCGAAAACTCCTTGTAGAACCCCAGCGTCTGTCGAGTAATATGCGCAATCCGCATCAACTCGCCATCCGCCATGTCGATATAGCTCAGCGCCTCGGCGGTCTGCGTGCCCGCCGTCCGCAGCAGGTAAAGCGTGTTGATCACGCCCTCAAGCGGGTTGTTGATCTCATGCGCGATGCTCGCCGCCATCCGCCCCGCGCTCGCCAGCATCTCGCTCCGCAGCAGCGCGCCCTCCGCCCGCTTGCGCGCCGTGTTATCGGTCCCGATCAGGAGATATCCGATAATCTCGCCCGCCGGATTATGCAGCGCCGTCACCGACACGACAGCCGGGAACCGCGTCCCATCCTTGCGCACCTTCGTCAGCTCGTAGATATCCTCAATCCCGCGCGAAGCCTTGAACACCAGCGCCTCGAACCCCGGCCGGATCTTCACGCCCAGCTCCGCGCTCAGCGCCGCCGCCCTCGCCACCAGCTCATCCGGATCCGACAGATCCGCAGGCGTGATTTTGTTCACCACCTCCGCCGCCGAGTACCCCAGCATCCGCTCCGCCCCCACGTTGAAGATCTGGATCACGCCATTCGCATCCGTCGCAATCGAAGAAAAATTGGCGCTGTTCAGGATCGCGCGTTGCAGCGCACCCGCCTTCAACAGGCTCTCCTCGGCTTGCGTCGCGTCGTTCAGTTCCAGCTTCAATGTGCCTTTCAACTCTGAACCTCGCAGCGCGGCCGATCGTTGGCGCCGCTCCCAAACTATTCCGCAAGCTCTCTGAAGTATGGTCCTTCGCCCGTCAGTTAAGTAAGCCAAATAACACAATTCGCTAACCCGCCGGCAACCGCCGCCCCGTCTTGCCCCTTCCCGCAAAGCTCCGTACGATGGGCCTTGACTTTGCCGGCGCACTCTCACACGCAAGCAACGCACTCAAATGAGGTGGCAAAAAGAATGACCAGGCGGCGCGGTTGGATCGCAGCAACAGTCCTAGCACTTCTGCTCATCACCCTCGGACAGATCGCCTACGCCGTTCATGGCGAGTCACTTACATGGGACGAGGGCGACCACATCTTCGCAGGATACGAATCCTGGAAAACCCACGACTATGGCCTCAACCCCGAGCATCCGCCCATGGTCAAAATGCTCGCCACCATCCCGCTGCTCAACCTCCCCCTCAAGGTCCCCAGACTCCAGGGCCGCTTCTTCAAAACCGAAGCCTACCTCGATGGCCGCGAAATGCTGTTCCATAACGGGCCAAAGGACGGCGGCCAGTACACCTCCGAAACCCTCGTCTTCCGCGTCCGTATGTTCGCCATGCTCTTCACCGCCATCGCCGCGCTCCTCGTCTTCTCCGCCGGAACCGAAATGTTCGGCTGGCAAACAGGCCTCGTCGCCCTCTTCCTCTTTGCCTTCGAGCCCAACCTGCTCGCCCACGGAGCCTACGTCACCACCGACATGGCAGCCTCCGCAACCATCTTCGGAACCGTCTACGCCTTCTGGCGCTGGATCAACCGCCCCACCGCACCCCGCCTCCTCGCAGTCGGCATCGCCGCCGGCCTCGCCCTCGCCGCCAAGCACTCCACCGTCCTGCTCGCCCCCATGCTCGTCGTCCTCATCGCCGGAGAACTAGCCGCTCGCTGGTACCAATTCGGCCCCCACCGCAAGCATCTCCCCGCCCAGGCCCTCCAGATGCTCGGAGCCCTTGCCGCCATCGTCCTCATCGCCGTCACCCTCCTCTGGGGCTTCTACGGCTTCCGCTTCGCCGCACGCCCCGCACCCCTCGCCCTCGCACCCACCCTCGCCCAGTACGTCGGAACCCTCGCCGGAACCGAGTCTCAGGGAATCCTCCTCGCCGGCAACCTACACCTCCTGCCCGAAAGCTGGCTCTACGGCCTCGCCGACGTCCGCGAGATGGCCAACGGCATGCCCAGCTTCTTCTTCGGCAAGGTCTACGCCCACGGCGTCTGGTTCTACTTCCCCGTGCTCTTCACCATCAAATCCACCCTCGGCATGCTCGGCCTCCTGCTCCTCACCGCCTTCGCCATCGCCCGCGGCTGGCTCCGCCCATGGCGTGAGCTCTTCTTCCTCCTCGCCCCACCCGCCGTCTACCTGTTCGTCGCCATGACCTCGCACCTCAACATCGGCGCACGCCACATCCTCCCCGTCTGGGTCTTCTGCTGTGTCCTCTCGGCCGCCGGAGCCGTCACCCTCGCACGCCGCAGCAAGCCTTGGCTCGCCCTCAGCACCGCGCTGCTCGTCATGCACGCCGCCACCACCCTCCACGCCGCGCCCAACTACATCCCCTACGCCAACGAGGCCTGGGGAGGCTCCAGCCAGACCTACAAATACCTCACCGACTCCAACACCGACTGGGCCCAGCAGCTCATCGCCACCGCAAAATACACCCGCGAGCACAACGTCACCCACTGCTGGATCGCCTATTTCGCCTCCCCCTTCCTCCTGCCCGAGGACTACGGCATCCCCTGCAAACGCCTTCCCAACTACGATTCCGACAGCGTAGACGACGAGCTCGAAACCCCGCCCGCCATCAAAGGCCCCGTCTTCATCAGCGCCGGAGACCTCAACGGCTTCGAGTTTGGCTCGCGCGTCCTCAACCCCTACGAATCCTTCCGCGGCCTAAAACCCGTTGCCTCCATCCAGGGCGGAATCTTCGTCTACCAGGGCTCCTTCAACGTCCCCCTCGCCAGCGCCCTCAGCCACGTCGAAGCCTCCACCCGCCTGCTCAAAGCCCACGACCTCCCCGGAGCCCTCCGCGAAGCCCAGGCAGGCGAGTCCATCGCCCCTGGTGAAATCATGCCCGAGATGGCCCTCGGCGACGCCCTCACCGCGGCCGGAGACCGCCCAGCCGCCACCGCCGCCTACCAGCGCGCCCACGCAAAGATCGAAACCATGGAACCCGGAGCCCGAGAACAGTGGGAGGCCAGGCTCAAAGCCCCCAACACTCCGTAGCAGCCATAGGACGTGGACCGAACGCACCCACATCTCAGAAGAGCAGCAGTCCGGTGGCGAGATTTCCCGGCATGGAAAGACTTCTATCCACCATCTCGTCGCCCACCGTCTTCAACATCACCACACCCGGGCAGATCAATGGCGCTCAAACCCGTCAAGATACACCCTTCAGGCAATGGAACTGCACCCGGAAAAGGTACTAAGGTTTGAAAAGATTTAAAGATCGCTATTCCCCACGCATGGGAAGACGATCAAGGGCCATATGACAGACACCGGGCGCACGACTGAATGCAACGCATGCCGTCAAGGAGTGAAGCAGGCTTTTTCTTTTTCCATGGCTTTCCAGCCCATCGTCGACATTGAAGCCGGGCAGGTGTTTGCCTACGAGGCGCTGGTGCGTGGCGTGAACGGCGAATCGGCTCACTCCGTTTTAAGTCAGGTCACGCCCGAAAACCGCTATGCGTTCGACCAGAACTGCAGGGTTGCGGCTATCACTCTGGCATCCAGGCTAGGATTGGCGGCAACCCAAGCCAGACTCTCGATCAATTTCATGCCAGGTGCCGTCTATAGTCCGGCGGCTTGTATCCAGCTCACCCTGAAAACTGCGAAGCGGGTAGGTTTCCCCTTGGATCGGCTGATCTTTGAGATCACCGAGGGAGAAGAGGTCGTCGACCGTACCCACCTGCGCTCCATCATCGAGGAGTACCAGCGACAAGGTTTCTGGGTTGCCGTGGACGATTTCGGCGCGGGCTACTCCGGAATGAACCTGCTGGCGGACCTCCCGATGAACATCATCAAGCTGGATATGGATCTAACCCGGAATCTGCAGCAACGTCCCGCTGCCATCGCCGTTGTGAAGGCCATGGTCGGCCTCGCAAAGGTCCTGGGCAGCAGGTTAGTCGCGGAAGGTGTCGAAACCCGGGAAGAGTACCGGGCACTGCGGGAGTGTGGAGTCGAATTGATGCAGGGATATCTGCTCGCGAAGCCTCTATTCGAGGGCTTGCCCGCATTTACGCTTCCAGTCCTGCGCGAGAGCGACTATGGCAGGGCGCCGGATGCCGCCCCAATGGTGCCGAGTGAAACCGGGCATGGAACGGATGATGCAGCGGGCGGTCTGGTTTTGATCAGGAAGACGGCCTAAGCCACCAGCGTCAACCAGAGCGCCCATCTGGGCTTCCTTGCCTCGCGCCAGACTCACAGCAGGGCACAAGGAAGAACAGTAGAGTCAAAAAATATTCGAATCGGCTTCTGCTAAGGTCTTCACGTAGCCAGCACATGCAGATGACAGCCCCAAAGCGCCTGCTCTTAGCCTGCGCCGCCATGCTGCTGGTTTCCTCACGCTGGGCCTCATCGGGTTCACAGCTGTCCATTACGGCCTCGGAAAAGCCCTTCCTGCCCTCGAAATCCTTCCGGCCTGCCTCCTCTTCGCCCTCCCCGGTCTGCTCATCGCCACCCCATTCGTCCTCCTCTTCAGGGATGCCGCCGTGGCAAGATTCTGGTGGACCCCGGCCATCGGCATAGCGATCGGCCCCACCTTCATGCTCACCTGGACCCTGATTGCCTCCCACGGCCACCCCGACTGGCAGGGAGCCGGCTCAAGCATTTTGTTTTCATTCATAATCGGTTTCTGACCACCGTCGACTACCTCTCATTTCTCCGGGCCCTCGGCCCACGCAGAACCCCGCAACAAGTCCGCCGTCAGGTCGATCAACCAGAACTTTCCACACCCCTGGCTCCCGGACCTGGCCTCCGGACCTGGCACGACAAGGCCTTATCCCATCGACCAGCCCGCCGAACACGCCTCGCCAGGACCCTCCCACAAAATTTTTCCCGGATCGGAACCAGCCTCAATACGGGTCAGTGGAAATTGCCCAGTGGTACGCTTCTGCTGTTGATGCGAAGATTAACCCAAACCGCACAAGGTACCCCGCAATAGGAGCTCCCACCCATGTCTGACACCCCCGAGAACGATCTGCGCATCCACTACGACGACGCCATGCCGCGAGGCGCGCGGATCAAGGTCATCGGGGTCGGCGGCGGTGGCAACAATGCCGTAAACCGCATGATCGCGGCCCACGTCGAAGGCGTCGAATTCATCGCAGCCAACACCGACGTCCAGGCCCTCCAGAGCTCGAACGCCGCCGTCAAGCTCCAGCTCGGCGTCAAGCTCACCAGCGGCCTCGGCGCAGGCGCCAACCCCGACATCGGCCGGCGCGCAGCGCTTGAAGATTCCGACAAGATCATCGAAGCCCTCGAAGGCGCCGACATGGTCTTCGTCACCGCCGGTCTCGGCGGCGGTACAGGCACCGGAGCCGCGCCCGTCATCGCCTCGCTCGCCAGCGAGATGGGCGCACTCACCGTCGCCGTCGTCACCCGCCCCTTCGCCTTCGAAGGCAAGCGCCGCATGATGCAGGCCGAGCGCGGCATGCAGGAACTTCTCGAAGCTGTAGACACCGTCATCGTCATCCCCAATGAAAAGCTGCTCGCCGTCGCCAAGGATGCCGGCTTCTTTGAGAGCTTCCGCATCGCCGACGACGTCCTCCGCCAGGGCGTCCAGGGCATCTCTGACATCATTACCATCCCCGGCGTTATCAACCGCGACTTCGCCGACGTCCGCACCACCATGGCCGGCATGGGATACGCCGTCATGGGCACCGCCTCGCGCAGCGGCCCCGATCGCGCCAAGGATGCAGCCATCGCCGCCATGGCCTCGCCCCTGCTCGAAGCCGGCGCCATCGACGGCGCACGCGGCATCCTCATCAACATCACCGGCTCCTCCAGCCTCAAGCTCAACGAGGTCAACGAAGCCTCCACTATCATCCAGAATGCCGCCCACGAAGACGCGAACATCATCTTCGGCGCTGTCCTCGACGAAAACATGGGCGACGAGGTCAAGATCACCGTCATCGCCACCGGCTTTCGCGAGCAGGAATCCACCATGCACCGCCGCGAGCGCATGCTTGCCGAGGCCACCCTCCCGACCGTCCGCTATGACGTCCCGGCCCCGCGCCAGGAGGTCCCCATCTCCCCGCGCATCACCACCCCGCGCACCCCGGTCGAACAGGCTCCCGCTGAAAAGCCGGCAGACAAGCCGGCCGAAACCCACGGCGAGCGCCTCCAACTCGACGTCAACCCCATCCACGCCGCGCCCATCCACACCCACACCATCGCGCCTCCCATCATTCAGGTCAAAGAGGCAGAGCCGGAGCAAGCCGACCAGAACAGCGCGAGGGATCACGCCGTTCCAGCACCGCAGGCCGAAGCCGCACCCCACGCTGAAGGCGCCCAGGAGACCAGCGTCGCGCCCGAACTCATCCCCGTCCCGCGTTCCGTCTTCGACGACGACTTCTTCCGCTCCGGCCTCAAGGTCGCGCCCGCCTCGCACGGCCTGCTCAGCGAGTCGCGCATGCCCTCCGCCCGCGGCTTCGAGACGCCCGACTCCGTCCGCCCCAACCGCATGCACTTCGAATCCGACAATGCCTCCTATGGCGTGGCCGAACCCACCGTGCGCGGTGCTGGATTCAGCGGGAACCCAGACACGCCCGAAGCCGATGAACTGGACATCCCGGCGTTTTTACGCCGTGGCCACTAGGATGCGTGACCCCTTCCGGGGATTGAACGTCCTACCTTGGTAGGGCATAACATGGGTGCATCCAGTTTGGCAGGACACGTGCTTTTTCAACGTGCGAGACCGCCTTCCATTGGCCGGCTCTAACGTTGATCTTGGGGGAGTAGCAAATGAAGTTTTCGGCCTTGGAGCGTCTCGCTTCACTTCGTGTCTTGCTGTCGGGTCTGGTGGGGCTCGTCATGATCTTCGCAGGCGCGTCCCCGGCAGTGGGTGCTGCCGGACACCGCTCCCGCCCACGCGCTACCGTCGCCCGTGCCTCGGCGCGCGCCGCTCACGGCACAGCCAAAACCACCCGCACCGCAGCCCGCGGAACCGGGCGCGCCGCACGTGGCGCCGCCGTCCGCGTGGAACGCGTCTCCACCCGCGTCGTCCGCGGCCGCCATGGCCGCCTCGTCCGCGTCTCTGCCCGCCACTACAGCGGCGAGCGCTTCTACGCCAGCTCCTTCACCGAACCCACCTCGCTCACCCTCGGAGACATCACCGCCGGCGAAGACCCCGTCGTTCGCGCCGCCGCACAGGCCGCCCTCGGCAACATGAACGGTACCGCCCTCGCCATCGACCCCGCCACCGGCCGCATCCTCGCCATGGTCAACCAGAAGCTCGCCCTCTCCAGCGGCGCCGAGCCCTGCTCCACCATCAAGCTCACCGTCGCCCTCGCCGCCCTCGAAGAAGGTCTCATCAAGAAAGACACCCTCGTCAGCCTCGGCGGCGGATACAAGATGGACCTGACCTACGCCCTCGCCAAGTCCGTCAACCCCTACTTCGAAACCCTCGGCCGCGCCCTGGGCTTCGAGCGCGTCAAGCACTACGCCAACCAGTTCGGACTCGGCGAGCTCGCAGGATACAACATCCCCGGCGAACAGCTCGGCGTCTACCCCGACCAGGAGCTCCCCGCGGCCATGGGTGGCGTCGGCCGCATGTGCTCCTTCGGAGAAAGCGTCAGCATGACCCCGCTCCAGCTCGGCGCCCTCGTCTCCGCCATCGCCAACGGAGGCACCCTCTACTACCTCCAGCACCCGCAGACCGCCGAAGACATCGCCAACTTCCAGCCCCGCGTCAAGCGTACCCTCGACATCGGCCCCCTCATCCCCGAGATGATCCCCGGCATGACCAACGCCGTCGCCGCCTCCTACGGCACCGCCCGCAGCCTGCGCCAGAACTTCTCTGAATTTCCCGTCATGGGCAAGACCGGCACCTGCTCCAACAACGGCACCCGTTTCGGCTGGTTCGGCTCCTACGCCAAAACCCCCAACGGGGTCATCGCCACCGTCATCTTCCTCGAGGGCGGCAAGCCCACCTTCGGACCCAAGGCCGCCGAGCTCACCGGAGAGTTCTACCGCGCGCTCTACGACAACCACTACTTCGACCCGCGCACCGCACCCGCAAGCGCCATCGCCAACAGCGCGGTCGGAACACGGTAGAAACCATTCTTTCTCTCGACGGTTCAAAGACCCAGGCGCCTGCCCGCGCTTTGTGCTCAGGCTGCTGCTGCCGGGTCCGTCCTCCCGCTGACCGTCCTCCCGCCGCCTATTTCTCGCCTGCCAGGGTGAGTCTCAAGCGATCCATCAGTTCGCGAGGCCATCTCGGGTTCATGCATGGACGTTCGATCGCAACATAGTAGCCCACGCCGACAGCCACGATGATCGGCAGCAGCAGAACGACCTGGGTTAGAACGTTGCACCATGCGCTCTCAAAGATCATGGCGTGGCGAGTCAACGGAAAAAAAGCCTCCATCACCAGCATGTGAACTAGATACAGGGAGTAGCACATGCCTCCCAGAAGCGCGATAAAAGGACGCGCAAGCAGCCAGCGCATCCCCGGAGCTCGCAACGAAAGTGCGAATGCGCCCGCAAGGCACAATGTCAGCGGCCCGTACCCCCAGGTTCCCGGAATCAGGAACACTGCCACCCACAGCACCCAGCTCGCAACGTCCCACATCACATGCCGCGCAGTCTGCTGGAAGACCCTCAGATCGGCAAGCAGGAATCCCGTCAGGAAAAAAGGCAACTGCGTTGGCAGGTAGAAGCCCCGTATAGGTGCGTTCGGAAAAAACGCGATGCAGGCAGCGCCGGCCGCAAGGAGCGTCAACCGACGGAAAATCGGATTTGAAATGGCGAAAACAAGTCCAAGCAGCGGCGCAATCAAATAAAACTGAACCTCAATCTCCAACGTCCACGTCACGTTGTTCAGAACACCCGGAGCATCGATGAAATTATGAATGTAGAGGAGACTGTAAAGCCCCGACACGATCGTCGGAATCACCTGGCGATGGCGAAACAGAATAAAAGCCACCGCATACAGGAAAAGGGAAAGGATATACGGTGGCTCGAGCCGTGTCAGGCGACGCTTGTAGAAGCTTGCCAACTTGACCGCGGGACGGCCATCCTGAAAATGCTGAAGGAAAGGAAGACCAAGTACAAAACCGCTGATAACGAAGAACAGCTGGACGCCACGGGCAAGGTTTTCAACCTGAGGAGAAAAGCGAACAGAGGAGACCGGGAGGGAGAGGCCTTGATGAGCGTTAAAACACTGCCCGAACACATGAACCAGAAGCACGGAAATGATGGCGAAGAAGCGGAGTCCATCGATCTCCGGTAACCACTTGCCAGACGTGACGACACGTTGAAGTCGCAAAAGTCATACCTTTCGAAACCCCGTGAGCGTCGAGCATAGCATCGCCGGCTCTGTGGTTCAAGTCAACTCGCGCGCATAGATCTGGTGCGTAATCCGCGGCGGAACCGGCAGTCCGTCCAACCCGGTCGCCGAATGCAGCGCCACCACCCGGTCCCGGATAGCCGCGTCATCCGCTGACATCCGCTCCCGCGAGCGCAGGTAATCCAGCCACGACTCCATGATGAACGTCTCGTTCAGATGCGTCGGGTCCGAAGCCTCGCGAAACACCCCCCAGCGGATCGCCCCATCCCGCAGCCGCACCCCCTTCAACGCATGAATCCGGTGCGTGAAGTCTGCATAGCACTCCAGCGGAATCACGTACTCGATCGAGATCCGCACCGGCCCCTCATGCGGATCCGGCGCATGTTCCAGGTCAATCCCAACCAGCTCCGGCGCCGGCCGCTTGAACTGGTAAGGCGTAAAGTCCGGCGTCCGCCCCACCAAAATTTTGAACCGATGCACCACCGGCAGCGTCACCAGCAATCCCGCCGAGGCCACCGTAAACGCAATCGGCGTCGACGACCGCTCCGCGATAAACCCCCAGAGCACCGACCCCGCCGCCATCCCGCCCTGGAACGTCATCAGGTACGTCCCCAGCGCCCGAGCCGTAATCCACGGCGGCACCGCAAGCTGCACCGACGTATTGATCGTCGACATGCTCGCCGTCCACGTACACCCCGACCCCATCAGCACCGGCACAATAATCCACGGCGACCGCACATACCCCAGCACCAGCATCACCCCGGCCTGGTAGATCGTCGAAACCAGCAGGATCCGGTTCCCGTCCACGTTCCGCCGGATTCTCGGCAGCTGTGTCGCCGCAATCACCGCCCCCACGCCCAGCGCGCCGTTTAGAATCCCGTAACCCAGCGGACCCTGCCGCAGATCCCGCCGCGCCACTACCGCAAGCAGCGACCAGATCGCCGAGACGAAAAACGTAAACGTGACCGCCCGCACCAGCGAGGCCCGCAGGGTAGGGGAGTGCCGCACATATCGCAGCCCCCCGCGGATCGACCCCGAAATCCGCTCCGTCGGCAGCGCCGACTTGAAGATCGGGTTCCGCTTCCAGTTCACCAGCACCCAGATCACGCCCGCAAACGAAAGCGAGTTCAAAGCGAACACCGAACCCGCCCCCTGGTGCGCCGTCGCAAACGCCGCCACCATCAGCCCGCCCAGTGCCGGCCCCACCGCCCGCGCCAGGTTGTTCGAAGCCGCATTCAGCGATACCGTATCCGGAATCAGGTCCCGCGGCACCAGCTCCGGCACAATCGCCTGCCAGGCCGGATTGTTCATCGCCGACCCCGTATTCAGCAGAAACGTAAACGCAAGCAGCGCCCACGGCGAGATATGCCCCAGAAACGTGAACACCGTCAGCAGCGCCACAGCGACCAGCATCCACGCCTGCCAGAAGATCAGCAGCTTCCGCCGGTCGAAGATATCTGCCGTCGCTCCCGCCAGCAGCCCAAGCAGCAGCACCGGCAACGAAGCCGCCGTCTGCATCAGCGCGATCAGCAGCGGAGAAGGCGTCAGCACCGTCATCAGCCATGTGCCGGCCGTATCCTGCATCCACGTCCCGACCGAGGAGACCGTCGACGCAATCCATCGGTCCCGAAACAGCGGGATCCGAAGCGGAGCAAATCCCGAAGCACGCGGCGCAGGCGTAGCTTCAGCAGCAGGCGGAGTATCAGGCGACGACAGGGGCATGGCTAGACCTCCACCTTAGATGATCCTTCCGCCACACCTATCCCTCGACCCCACACCTTGCCCCAAAAC
>CAZZZP010000077.1:0-257 GCA_964658635.1 Lichenicola sp.
GCTGAGTTTGTGCTGGATGAGACGCGTGCGCGGGCGATGCTCGAGGTGGCGATTGTGGAGGCCCGGACGGGGCTGAGAGAGGGTGGGATCCCGATTGGCGCTGCGATGTTTGATGGGGAGGGGAAGTTGCTGGCATCGGGACGAAACCGGCGGGTGCAGGAGAATGATCCTTCGGTGCATGGGGAGACGGATGCGTTTCGCCGGGCGGGGCGGCAGAAGAGCTACGCGGAGGTGGTGATGGTGACGACGCTGGCGCC
>CAZZZP010000077.1:267-8671 GCA_964658635.1 Lichenicola sp.
CGTGCTGGTACTGCTCGGGACTGATCCGGCAGTTTGGTATCAAGCGGCTGGTGGTGGGGGAGAGCCGGACGTTTGCGGGTGGGCTGGCGTGGCTGAGAGAGAACGGGGTGGAGGTGGTGAATGTGGACTCGGGTGTTTGCAAGTCGTTGATGGATGGGTATATCGCTACGCATCCGGAGGTTTGGAATGAGGATATTGGGGTGGCGTAGTCGAGGAAAGGCGTAACGCGGGTCAAAAAGATAAAGACAGATAAAAGCGGATGGAATGGGGCTGGGTGGGTTTTGTGGTCAGGGAACCCTCCTTTCTTCTCAGTTTTTATCGATTGGATCTGCGTTACGCGGGTGCTTGTCTGGTGGTGATGATCTGCCATGCGAGGCCGAGCAGGATGTAGGCGAGGTAGAGGTAGGGGAGCCAGTTGTAGGGGCTGTCGGGGATGGGGTAGAGGGTGCCGGCCAGGGCGAGAAGGATGGCGAGGGTGGCGGCTATCGAGAGGGCCAGGGTGCCGGGGCCGAGGGTATGGACGCGCTTGAGGAAGATGGGGAGCGCGATGCAGGCGAGGCCGTAGGTGGTGAGGAAGCCGTAGACGGCGAGGGAGCCGAGCCAGCCGTAGATGTCGAGGCCGGTGACTCCGCGGGCGGCGAGGACGGCGACCGGGACGAGGGTGATGACGCCGATGACGGCTACGGCGAGGTGGGGGGTGGCGTTCTTCTGGTGGGTGGCGCGGAGGGAGCTATGGGCGATGCCGTCCTGGGCCATGCGGAGCAGGACGCGTGCGGCGGCGGTGATGCAGCCGAGGGTGCAGGCGAACATGCTGATGAGGGCTCCGACGTCGATGAGGACGCCGAAGGGGCCGATGCCGGTGAGGGTGGCGAGGATGTGGAAGGGGGCGGTGGAGGTGCCGAGATCCTGGTGGGCCTGGGCCATGCCGAAGGTTTCGAGGTAGGCGCAGAGGATGAAGAAGAGACCGGCGAAGAGGGCGCTCTGGACGACGGCGCGGGGGATGGTGCTTAGGGGGTCGCGGGCTTCGGCGCCGAGCGAGGTGGCGGATTCGAAGCCGACGAAAGAGAAGAGGGCGAGGACGACGCCAAGGCGGACACCGGAAGGGGTGACGTGCTGGAGGTGGAGTTGCGCGGGATCGAGATGGAGGCCGTTTCGGCGGAGGAGCAGGATGAGGACGACGGCGATGGCGACGACGGAGGCGGCTTCGATCCAGAGCATGAGCTGGGCGGAGACCTGGACGTCACGGTAGGCGATGAAGGTGCTGGCGAGGACGCAGATGGCGGCGAGCAGGGTGGTGTTTGCGGCGTGTCCGATGAACTGGAGGAGGAGGACGTTGGCGTAGTTGATGAAGCCGCCGGCGACGGAGGCTCCGGTGGCGATGTAGGCGAGGAGCAGGGCCCATCCGGCTACTCCGGCGGCGAGGGGCGGGAGGGAGGAGGTGGCGTAGGCGTAGAGGGAGCCGCAGCCGGAGGTGTGGCGGGCGAAACGGGCGATGCAGAAGGCGATGAGCAGGACGGCGGAGATGGCGAAGAGGTAGGCGAGCCAGGTTCCGTTGCCGGCGAGGGCGAAGACGAGCGGGATGGTCATCGCGGGGGTGGTGACGGGGGCGATGGTGGAGATGGACTGGGCGATGGTCTCGGTGGGGGAGAGGAGATTGGCGCGCAGGCCGGAGTGAGGGGCGAGGGCGGGTGAGGAGTAGACGGGGGCTTCGGTGGCGGTGGGCTCCATCGTTTGGCTGCTCCTGTTATGGCTGAGCTGAATGTTGCGGGGTTGGGGTTGAGGATAGCTGAAGAGGCGGCCGGGACCCAAGTTTTTCGTCCGGGGCTCTGGTAGGCTTTCCGGTGATGAGAGTCCTTTTTAGGTTTTTGCTGGGGTTGGGATTGGCTGTGCCGGGGCTGGGTCAGAGCTTTACGCCGACCACGATTGTGTTTGAGGGCGCGCCGGAGTACAGGCAGGAGCAGCTGCTGGCGGCCACCGGGTTGGCCGCGGGCAAGGCGGTGACGCAGGCGGAGCTGGACCGGGCTACGGAACGGCTGGGCGATGCGGGAATCTTTTCGGATGTGAGCTACCAGACTTCGGGGCTGACGCTTACGTTTACTGTGAAGCCGGTGGCGGATGCGCAGATGCAGGTGGTGGAGTTCGCGAATTTTGCAATGTTCGAGCCGTCGGAGTTGCTTGCGGGGGTGGAGCAGCGGGTGCCGCTGTTCAACGGCAAGGTGCCGACGGCGAGTCCGATGCAGCAGCGGGTGGAGCGGGCGCTCGAGTCGATGCTGAAGAATAAGGGGATTACGGCGCGGGTGGACTCGATCCTGACGCAGGGTGGGAGGTTGGATTACTCGATTGCGAGTCCGCCGGTGAAGGTGAGTGCGCTTGAGGTAGTGGGGGCGGACTGGGGCTCGATGCCGGCGCTGAAGGAGGTTCGCGAACGTGTGGTGGGATCGGACTATACGGAGGAGTTTTCAGGGGATGGACTGCGGAAGAGCCTGCTCGATGCGTATCGCGACATGGGGTACATGGATGCGACGGTGACGGGGGTGACGCACGGGTCGGTGCAGGTGGAGGGGGACCGGATCGCGGTGCCGGTGGTGGCGAAGGCCGATGCGGGGCCGCTTTACACGGTGGTGCGGGTGGAGCTGCCGGGTGTTGTGCCGGGGGTGACGGCCGAGGATGTGGCTGCGGCGAGCCAGGTGAAGGTGGGTGGGCCGGCTTCGCGGACGCTGGTGCTGGGTACGGCGGCGCGGCTGAAGAATGTGTACACCGGGCATGGGTACCTGGATGCGATGGTTTCGGTGGATCCAGTGAAGGATACGGCGGCGCATACGCTGGCTTACGTGTTCCATGCGGCACCGGGCGAGGTCTACCGGATGCGTGCGCTTGGGGTGCGCGGGCTGACGGAAGGGCAGGCGCGGGCGGCAAGGGCTGGCTGGAAGCTGGAGACGGGGGCGGTGTTCGAACGAGCGATGCTGCTTGCGTTTGAGCAGAAGGGTGCGGGTGCGACGATGTGCGACGGAAAGCCGGCTGAGGTGAATGTGGCGGCCGAGCACACGGCGCACGTGGTGGATGTGCAGTTGAGCTGTGCGGGTTCGTTTTCGTCCGGTAATTAGAGCAGCGGGTGCAACTTGGCTGGTGCAGCCAGATGTCCTAGGGGACATCGGGGGATGGGCGGATGGCGACGAAGAAGGCGAGCGGCACGAAGTACGGTCCGGCGGCGGCGAAGTCGGTTGAGCGCGAGATGAAGGCGTTCAAGGAAGGCAAGCTGAAGAGCGGCAGCGGGGCGAAGGTGACGAACCCGAAGCAGGCGATCGCAATCGGGTTGTCGGAGGCGCGGGAGGGCGGAGCGAAGGTACCCCCTCCGCCTAAAAAGGCAAAGGTGCCGCCTCCGCCTGAAAAGGCGACGGCGAAAAGGAGCGCCGCGAAAAAGACAAACGCAAAGGCGTCCTGACGCCGGACGGGCGGCACTTCGTGCGGTTTTAGGGCTTCGCCGTGGTGGGGGCGGCGGCTGGGGCTGCGGCAGGGGCGGATGCTGGCTTGGAGTCGGTGGCGGCGGGCGCAGCCGCGGGGGCGCTGTCGGAGGAACTACCGCCGGATGCCGCGGGCTTGGCGGAGGCGTATCCGTCTGCGTACCAGCCGCCGCCCTTGAGCGCGAAGGCGGGTGCGGAGAGGACGCGCTTGAGCGTGCCACCGCAGTGCGGGCAGGTGGTGATCTCGGGATCAGAGAATTTCTGGATCTTTTCGGTGTGCTTGTGGCAGGCAGTGCATTCGTATTCGTAGAGCGGCATGTGGGGTTACCTGGAACCAGTTTAGCGGATGTGGCCTGCGGGTTGCGTTTGCTTGCTAGTCTTCCTGCCAGATGGCATCGCCGGCCTGAATCCACCCAGGTGTTATCACAGAGGCATAGACACCGACTCGTCCCAGGTGTTGCCTGTCGAGGAACTTCATCAGGGAGAAGAGGGGTTCCGTTTCGAGGGGAGAGTCGGGATCGTAGGTGATGAACCTGCAGCGCGGGATACGTTCGCGTAGGTGCAGCTTTGCCTCGCTTCCAATCCGGAGCTGTTGTCCGGCGAGTGCGTCCTCGGCGAATGGCTGGCTGCCGAGATCGAGCAGCAGATTGGTTCGAAAGCGGCGTTCATCGAGGGTCATGCCGAACTCGCTCGATAGTGCGGAGATGGTTGCCGGGGACAAGAGGGACAGGGGGCGGACGTCAGTTTGCGGGGTCGGGCTTCGCACCAGGGAGAGGCTGCCTTGGTCGGCTGCGTGAGTCTGCAGGTGGGAAAGCAGTGCTGCGGATTCGACTGGATACTGTTCCCCTTCTGGCGTCAGGACCTGGACTTCTCCATCAGCTTGGACGTGGGGGTGGTACTGGAGCATCTGCCGGCGGTCATGCGCGGTGAGACGAAGCATGCCGGGAGGAGCGTTGGGGCTTTCGAAGGCGTAGAGTCGGTCGCGATCAAGGCCGTACTGGGCGAGGTAGGCTCTCGCCAAGGGTTCGCCCGACATGCTTTTTACTGGATAGCGTGTGATGGAGACAATGTGACCGGGACGAGGCATACGACTTACAGGCTACCGTCCGATGCGGCTTGCGAAGGTGGATGTAGTTCTTGATTTTTGCGGCTGAGGTTGAAGTTGGTGGTAACGCCGTTTTCCGCCAATGTCGTCGCGCCCTATATCCTTGCCTCAGGGATCGCCACGCAGATACGAGAGGTCAGACTTCGTGAAGAGAGCGTCATATCACCATAAGGTCGGCTTTGCCGGGCTTGTAACCACTCTGCTCTTGGCGTTTCTGCTTCAACACCCCTCAAAATCCCTTTGTCAAACGGAAAAGCCGGAGAGCTCTTTTGGAGAAATGGGCGCCGTGTTGCCAGCATTCGACGTGGTTTCCATCAAAGAGAGCAACCCCGACCAAACAAATACCAGTTTCGATTCCGATCCTGCGGGCATCAACATAAGCGGCGCCAGACTCTTTGATCTGCTCCGGGAGGCATATGGCCTGTACGACGCAACCGGAGATCAAATCCTTGGTCTGCCAGTATGGGCAAAACGGAAGAGGTTCGACATCCAAGCCAAAGTCAGCGAAGCCGATCTTCCTCGAATTCGTCGACTCAGTCGAGAACAAAGCGGCGCGATGCTCCGTGGAATCCTCGTAGATAGGTTTCAGTTGATTGCGCGCGAGGAGACCAGGATTCTACCGACGTATGACCTAGTGCTAGCAAAGACGGGGTCGAAACTGGCGAAGACGAACGCAGATATACCATCCCCCCAGACTGCAAAGACCAGTGGTTGTTACGCAGGCTGCATGTCTTCGGATGCAAGGCATCTTGACGCAAAAGGAGTCGGCTTTTCCTCCCTTGCTGGATCCCTGGCATTGAAAACAGGTAGGCCGGTCACCGACAAAACAGGACTAACAGGCGCGTACGACTTTGCTCTCGACTGGTCTACCGACGAAGGGCTCTCTGGGGCCGCAATAAGTACCTCCCAGTCACCGCCTCTTATTGTTGCGATTGAAGAGCAACTGGGTGTGAAGCTCCAAGCTTCAAAAGGTCCGGTCAAAGTGATCGTGATAGGCAGCGTCTCGCTGCCTTCGGCAAACTGATGTCGTCACGGTCATGGCACGGCTTCGCCGTCAAGCGCCCTTGAAGTCGGGGTTTTCGTCGAGAACAGAGTTTCGGAACACTTGTTGGCTGAACCGGCGTGAAGCGGAATTCGGAAAGATTCCACAGCCCACAAAGGTAAATTGCGGACGTGTTTCGGCATACCGGGAGACGGTGGTGGGGGTGTGAGCGTAGAATTCCGCGCTAGTGAATCGATTCAATTCCCGAGGAGTTCAGTGTTGATGAAGAATCCGCTTTTGCAGAGTGACCGGCGTACGTTTTTGAAGACGGGTGGGGCTGTGGCTGCGGGGCTGCTGGCGCAGGCTGCGGCTCCTGCGCGTGCTGCGGACAAGGTTTTGCCGGCGTTGCCGGTGAATCCGCGGACGATGGGGGCGATGCCTACGCGGAACCTGGGCAAGACCGGGTATAAGGTGGGGATCTTCTCGCTGGGCGGGCAGGCGACGCTCGAGAAGGCGAACCAGTTCGACAAGGCGGTGCCGATCATCGAGCGGGCGCTCGACCTGGGCGTGAACTATATCGATACGTCGTCGATTTATGGCGGGCCGGACCGGTGGAGCGAGCAGTATGTCGGGCAGGTGATGAAGAGCCGGCGCAACGAGGCGTTCCTGGCGACGAAGACGAAGGAGCGGACACGCGACGGGTCGATGCGGATGATTGAGAAGTCGCTGAAGCTGCTGAATACGGATCATGTGGACCTGTGGCAGCTGCACGATATCGGGCTCGCGGCGGATGTGGACCAGGTGTTTGCGAAGGGCGGCGCGATGGAGGCGCTCGTCGAGATGCAGGACCAGAAGGTGGTGCGGTACCTGGGGGTGACGGGGCATTATCGGCCGGATGCGCTGATCGATGCGGTGAACCGGCATAATTTCGATTGCATTCTGATGTCGCTGAATGCGGCTGACGGGCATCTGCACAGCTTCCAGGAGAAGCTGCTGCCGCTGGTGACGGAGAAGCAGATGGGGATCATCGGGATGAAGGTGCCTTCGCGCGGGCGGCTGTTGTCGTCTTGGACGCCGCCTTCGCTTGAGGCACAGAAGCACTCGTGGGAGGGGTCGGCGATTGCGACGCGGCCGGGCGTGATGACGATGAAGGACGCGATGAGCTTTGCGTTGACGCATCCTGTGAGCACGGTGATTATCGGGTGCGACACGGTTCAGCAGCTGGAGGAGAACGTGGCGATTGCGCGGGAGTTTACGCCGCTCTCGCAGACGCAGATGGCTGCGCTGAACGATGCGGCGAAGCCGGTGGCGGAGGCTGCGTTGTTTTACCGGTTTACGGATCGCAGCAAGGGCTAGGCTCGAATGGAGTTGATCGGAACAGGGGAGCGGCACCTGATGGGGGGTCGCTCCTTTTTGTTTTCGGGTGTTGCTTTCGAGTGCAGGATGAGAAAAGTCCACGCGGGATCGGCTTCTCGGGGGATAATGGGACCGCGCGGTCCGCGACGGGTCCATTGTTCTGCAATGCAGTGGGGTGTGAGAGGACAGAACGACTCGACCCGAGGAGGCCGTGTTCGGCTTGAAGCGTCAGGATCTTACCCGCATTAACCGGCCCCGGATCAAAGCAAAGAGTGACATGTCTCGAGGGACCTTTCCAGTGTTGCGCCCATCTGCCGAACGCATCAGGCCACGCTTCGATGAGATAGCTCCTCCGATTGGAGCGCTCGAGGCTGCGGGTGATTTTCGCGACCAACCTTCGTGGGCGGAGCTGCTGCATGAGATCGTGGTGGGGTGCTGGGAGCGCCGTTCGTGGGACGCGCAAGCCGTGTGGCGGCTGGCCGGCGTTTTCGTGGTGGCGACACTGTGTTCGTGGCTGGGGATTGTGCTTTCGCGCCAGTCGGAGGGAGTGGCGACGATCTGGCTGTCGAACGGGCTGCTGCTCGGATTGCTGATCACGCAGCCGGCTTATCGCTGGCTTCCGTACTTTGCGGCAGGGCTGACGGCCGATACGCTGGCGGACGTGGTGTGGGGGGATCCGTTCCACCTGGCGATCGGGGTGTCGCTTGCGAATTCGTTTGAGGTGGTGGCGTCGTGCGTGGCGCTGACGATGCTGTTTGGGCGCCCGCTTGATCTGGCGAAGCGCAAGTCGCTGATAGGTTTTCTGCTGGTGTCGGTCTGCGCGGCCACGGCGGTGACGAGTGCCGCGGGAGCGTCTTGGACGCTTTACTTTGTGCCGGGCGGGACGTGGATGGGGATGTTCCGGACGTGGTACCTGGGCGATGTGCTGGGGATGGCGATCCTGGCGCCGTTGATCATCGTGGTGCAGCGGCCGGCGTTCTTTTCGATGTTTCGGCGGCGCAAGCTGGTTTACACGCTGGCGGTGCTGGCGGCGTCCGTTTTCACGTCGGTGGTGGTGTTTACGCATGATGGCGATCCTTTGATTTTCCTGATGTTTCCGGCGCTGCTGCTGGTGGCTTTCAAGCTGGGCTTTCCGGGAACGATCGTGAACATCCTGCTGACGACGCTGATTGCGATCGAGTTTACGGTGCATGGACATGGGCCGTTGATGCTGATTACGGGCGAACGTATGACGCTGCACCGGATCGTGGTGGCGCAGATCTTTGCGGCGACGGCGATTTTTACGATGTTCCCGGTGGCGGCGCTGCTGGAAGAAAAAGACGGGCTGAAGGACTCGCTGGAGTGGAGCGAGGCGCGTTATCGCGATCTGGCGCACCGGGATGAGTTGACGGGCTTCTGGAACCGGCGCGCGTTCAATCTGCGGCTGGAGTCGGCGTGGGAGGAAGCGGCGATTGAACGCGAGTCGCTGGCGCTGCTGCTGCTGGATGCGGATTTTTTCAA
>CAZZZP010000077.1:8681-20615 GCA_964658635.1 Lichenicola sp.
TAACGACCGGTTCGGACATGTGGCCGGGGATGAGTGCCTGCGTTCGCTGGCGGGCGCGATCAGGATGGTTGCGGAACAGAGTGGCGGCTGGGCGGCGCGATTTGGCGGTGAGGAGTTTGCGGTGCTGCTGCCGGGCGCATCGCAGGCCGAGGCGTTTGATGTCGCGGAGCTGATCCGGCGGGCGACGATGGAGCTGGAACTGGAGCATCCGACGAATGCGTCGGGGGTGCAGACGGTAAGCATTGGGGTGGCGGTGACCTTGCCGAGCGGGATGCGCGGCGCGACGACGCTGGTCATGATGGCGGACAAGGCGCTTTATGTGGCGAAGATGGCTGGGCGGAACCGTGTGGCTTCTGCGTAAGTCTTTTTTCTTTCGTTAGGGGCTTTTGGGCGAGGCTACAGGGTGCCGCAGGTCTCAGCGGCGAGACCCGCGGCACCCTGCTTGACGTGGATTGAGTCTGCCTAGACTTTGCTGAGTTCTATGAGACGTACGCTGGCGATGGCTTCGACCTCTTTGAGGGCAAGGAGCGCGGGTGAGAGGGTCTGGGTGGCGGGGATGTCGACCTGGACGACGGCTAGGGCCTGGCCTTCGGGGATGCGCTGGGAGCGGGCACCGGCACCGCGGCCGAGGGCGAAGTTGGCGATGTTGATGCCGTGTTCGCCGAGGATGGTGCCGATGCGGCCGACGACGCCGGGGACGTCGTGGTTGCGGATGGCGACGAGCGTGCCCTGGAGTGGGGCTTCGATGTCGATGCCGTCGAAGGTGAGCAGGCGGGGCGAGGTGCCGTGAAGTACGGTGGCGGAGGCGCTGGTGTCGGTCGCCTGGCCTTCCTCACCGGTGCTGTGCAAGGTGAGCTTGAGGACGGAGCCGGTGCCTCCGGTGACGAACTCGCGTTTGTCCTCCTGGATGCGGATGCCGCGTTCTTCGGCGATGGCTGCTGCGTTGATGCGGTTGACGGAGTCGGATGCTCCGTCCTGCACGGCGGCGAGCAGGCCGGCGATGGCGGCGTTGCGGATGAGGTCGGTCTTGCCCTGGGCGATGCGGCCGGAGTAGGTGATCTGGATGGATTCGAGGTGGCCTGTCTTGGCGGAGGAGAGGAACTGGCCGAGGCGGCCGGCCATTTCGATGTAGGGGGCGACCTCGAGGTACTCCTCGTGCGAGAGCGAGGGGAGGTTGACGGCGTTCTGGACGACGCCGAGCTTGAGGTAGTCACGGACCTGCTTGGCGAGCTGGATGCCGATGGCCTCCTGGGCCTCGTCGGTGGCGCCGGCGATGTGCGGGGAGAGGAGGACGTTGGGGAGGTTGAAGTAGACGGAGTCCTTGAGGGGCTCCTTGTGGAAGACGTCGAGGGCTGCGCCGCCGACCTTGCCGGATTTGAGGCCTTCGGCGAGAGCGGCATCGACGATGAGTTCTCCGCGTGCGCAGTTGATGATGCGGACGCCGGGTTTCATGATGGCGATGGAGTGGGCGTTGACCATGCCCTCGGTCTGCGTGGTCAAGCCGACATGGAGTGTGAGGTAATCGGCGGAGTTGAAGACCTGGTCGAGCGAGGTGAGGGTGACGCCGTTCTCGCGAGCGATGACGGGTGCGAGGAAGGGGTCGTAGGCGATGAGGTCCATGCCGAAGGCCGCGGCGCGGCGGGCGACTTCGAGTCCGATTCGTCCGAGGCCGACGATGCCGAGGGTTTTGCCGCGGAGTTCGGAGCCCTGGAGGGACTTCTTGTCCCAGACGCCCTGGTGCATGGAGGCGTTGGCGCGGGGGATGGAGCGTGCCATGGCGATCATGAGGCCGAGGGTGAGCTCGGCGACGGCGACTGCGTTGGCGCCGGGGGTATTCATGACGACGATGCCCTTGTGGGTGGCGGCTGCGGTGTCGATGTTGTCGACGCCAACGCCGGCGCGGCCGATGACGCGTAGTTTGGGCGCGTGCTCGAGCAGGGCGGCGTCGGCCTGGACGGCGGAGCGGACGATGAGGGCGTCGGCGTCGGCGAGCTCATCGGGCAGGGACTTAATCTTGTCGGCGGTGATGCAGGTCCAGCCGGGCTCCTGGTTGAGTATGGCGAGGGTAGCGGGCGAGACTTTTTCGGCTAGAACGATCTTCATCTAAATCCTTCATGGCGTCGGTTGGGCGCAGGTTTGTGTGGCTCTATCTTCTCAGAGGGTGCGGGGTGGGGAGGTGAAGATGCGGAAACTTTATGAGGGTATAGGGCTGGGTGAGGCATTCTTAGTGTTTCAGGATGTCTTTGTATTCCTGGTCGAGCTGTTGGATGATCTGGGCGAGCGTGGTGAGTTTCATGTAGGTTTCTGCGCAGCCAATGCGCAGGGCGTGCAGGTCCTGGTCGGGTAGCGGCTGGTCCTCTTTGTTGGCGAAGACGGGGGCGGCGAGGGTGACCTGGTGAGTGAAGAGCTCGACGGCTTCCTTGTTGACGATGGTTTGCTGGTTATAGGCGTCGGCATAGCGCTGGACCTCATCAGGCGCCATCCAGGTAAGTGCGCCGGAGTCTCGGGCGGAGGTCCATGCAGCCTCGTTGAACGAGGACCAGGTGAACTCGAAGCTGAGGTGGGCTTTGTGGGCCCTTGAAAGGTCGTTGAAGACCCAGGTGGTCTCGATGTTGGCCTGCATTGCGGCGGAGTCGGTGTTGACGTAGCCGATGTTTTGCCTGGCCTGCTTCTCGTTGATTTCGAGCTCATGGCGGATGTTTTCGCGTGCTTCCTTGACCATGTGGCGGTGGTGGATGAGCTCGACGGTTTGCTCGAGGCCGATGGCGATGAGGAGGCCGATGGTGATGGTGGCGATATGGATGAAGAAGTCGCGCCAGGTGTGGATAGGGTGGTCGGGTGCGTGCACTTCCATGCGGCCTATCGTAAATCAGGGGTTGGCTGGGCGGGAGGATTTTACGGCTCGGCGGGGCTGACCGTAAGCGTAGGGGCGCACCGTTGGCGGCGAGGCGTGGAATGAACGATACCCAGGGAGCGGACGATCGATTCGAAGCTGACGGAGGGCAAAAGCGACTACGCCCTAATGGCGGGTATTTTGTACTTTTCTCGAGATGCCCGGCACTGCGTGCGCGGGGCGCCTGGCGTGTTTGGGATGGGGCTTGGGTGCTGGGCGGGGTGGCTCGGGTGGGAGGGGTGGCAAGCCGGCGAGGTTGAGCAGGAGGTCGTTGGCGGCGTGGAAGAGGTTCAGGTGAGTCTCGACGGCGCCGTCGGTGGCGGCGACGAAGATGGCGATGCGGTGGGCGCGGTTGAGGGCGATGTAGGTGAGGAAGCCGGCGCCTCCACCGGTCTTTTCTACGATCTCGGTGGGCGGGTTGAGGGCGTCGCCGGGGGCGAGGATGTGGATCCAGCCGAGGCCTATGCCGGTGGGGTCGCCGCCATGGTCGAGGCCCTGGACGGAGGTTAGCCGGGTGGGGTCGAGGTAGACGGCCTGGGCTGCCGGAGGTTGTGTGTTCAGGAGATAACGCAGCCACGGGACCATGTCGCGGGGTGTGGAGTAGAGGCCGCCCGAACCGTCGGAGGCGAGGGTGGAGGTGCAGGGGCCCTGGTCGTGCGCGCTGACGAGAAGGCGCGAGCACTGGGCGGGGGTGGGGGTGAAGGTGGTCTCGTGGAGGCCGAGCTGGGTGAGGGTGCGGGCGGCGAGCAGGCGCGGGTAAGGCTGGCGGGCGGCCGATTCGAGTGCGTCGGCGAGCAGATCAAAGCCGATGTTGGAGTAGGCGGCGGCCGTGCCGGGGGTTGTCCGGAGGTGCTGCCGGGGGAGCCAGGCCCAGCGCTGGGCGTAGTCGGGGAAGGTGAAGTGCGGCGTGGCGCGGGGAGCGATGCCGGCTTCGCGCGGGAGACCGGCGGTATGGGTGGCGAGGTCGCCCAGGGTGATTTCACGACTGAGCCGCTGCGGGACGACGGCTTGCGGGGGTGCGAGGGATTGGAGCGGGGTATCGAGGCGGACGAGGTGGTCGGCCTGGAGTTTGAGGAGCAGGTCGGTGGTGAAGATCTTGGTAAGCGAGCAGAGGCGGAGGAGCGAGTCTGCGGTGGGGCGCTGGCCGGAGTTGGGTGCGGTCTCGCCGAAGCCGCCGAGGTAGGTTTCGTTGTCGCGGAGGACGACGAGGACGAGGCCGGTTGAGCCTGAGGCCTGGAGGAGATCCTGGCCGAGGGTCTGGGCGGTGGGTTGGAGGGGTGGTTGCTGGGCTTTTGCGATGGGAAGAAGCAGAGACAACAGCAAGAGCGCCCTTGTCTTTGAGATCGGCGGCGCGCACTTCGTGCGGTGATGGACCGCCTTTGGCGGTGGAAGCAAGGGCATGGTTTAGGTGAAGAAGTGCGGGATGAAGGAGCTGAGGTTGTCGGTGATGGGGCCGGCAGACTCGCGGATGCCGAGGCCGGAGCATTCCTGGTCGATCATCCAGAGCCCCAGGACGGGATAGCGCTGGTCGAAGCTGGCTTCAGGGGCGAGGGCCTGGCGGATGAAGGGGCCTGCTGCGTAGGGGCCCGCGGTTTCAATGGCGGGGGTGCCGGGGCGGACGAGCGAGATGTTAGCGCCCTCACGGGAGTGCAGCGGCTTGCGCGCGTAGGCGGTGAGGGTGCCGCGGTCGCCATGGTTTTCGAAGAAGGCGGGCAGGAGCAAGGGGTGGTTGGGGTAGAGCTGCCAGAGGATGGGGAGGATGCCCTTGTTCGAGAGCAGGAGCTTCCAGATGGGTTCGATCCAGGTGGTCTGGTGGTAGGTTTCGAGGGCGTGGGGGCCGAATTCTTCGGAGAGCATGGCCTCCCAGGGGTAGAGCTTGAAGATGGAGGAGATCTGGTTTTCGTCGAGATCGACGAAGCAGAGGCGGTCAGGGTTCCAGCCGATGTCCTGGAGGGCGATGGGGAGGGTCTGGAGGCCGGCCTGGGTGGCGGTGTCGCGGAGGTAGGTGGTGGTGAGGAGGTCTTCTGCTTGATCGACTGAGCCGTCTTCAAGGTCGAGGGCGGCGAAGTAGATGGGCTGGGTGAGGTATTCGGCTACATCCTTCCACTTGGCGATGAGGCGATCGTGGATGGAGTTGAACTGGTCGGGTCTGGGTGCGAGTGTGGTGCCGAGTTCTTCCATCCAGTCCCACTGGATGACGGCGGCCTCGATGAGCGAGGTGGGGGTGTCGGCGTTGTATTCGAGGAGCTTGGGGGGGTGGCCGGAGGCGGCGCCGGCCCAGGCGAGGTCGAAGCGTCCGTAGATGGCGGGGGGCTCCTGGTTCCAGGCCCATTCGATGAGCGGGGCGACTTCGGGCGGGATGGCGAGCTCGGCGTAGCGGTTGTGATCGATGACGTGCTGGGCGGCGGCGAGGCACATGGTCTGGAGCTCGTTGCCGGCGGCCTCGAGGGTGTCGATTTCAGCCGCGGTGAAGTGGTAGGCGGCGGCCTCGTCCCAGTAGGGCTGGGGTGCCATGGCGGCGGGGGAATGGAAGGTGAGGCCGTGCTGCTCGACCTTGGATTGCCAGTTGAGGCGTGGCGTGAGGTGGATGCGGTTCATGCTTGCTCCTGGATGTGTAGTTGGGGACCGGGTGGCTGCGGGCGGGCTACTCGCCTGCGCTGCCGCCGTGGCCTCCGGCGCCTTCTCCGCCCTCGCCGTGGCTGCCGCCGGAGAAGGTGGAGCCGAAGCCTCCGCGGGTGGTGTTGCTGGAGTAGGAGTGGCCGGCGAGCGGGGTGTAGGAGCCTCCGGTGACGATGGAGCCGGGGGCGAATCCGCCGGCGCCGCCGTAGTAGAAGTGGTAGGGGATGTAGCCGGGGAAGCCGGGGCGGTAGTTGTTCTGCTGGTTCTGGGTTTGTGGGAGGCTGGCGCAGAAGCTCTGGTCGACGACGCGGTTTTGTTCATCGACGCAGCGCCTTGGCTCGGGCTGCTGATGACAGCCGGTGGTGAGGAGCGCGGCGGCGGTTGCGGCGAGGAGTGGGGCGGCGACTTCGAGAGAGCGCTTCATGGAGGACGACCTAGAAGAGAGGGTAGCAGGCTCGGCTGAGGGTACTGGCCCGTATTGGGCCCCGGGAGTGATAGCGTATGGGCATCCAGAGATGTGGATGCGGAACGGCCTTCAAACAGCGGGCGAGGTGGATGGCGGGGTCGAGTTCACCTGGGGAACGCAGTGAGTGATTGCATGTTGGAACTGTTGATGACGTTGTCAGGTAGGTGCAAGACATGAGAATTGGCTGGAAGAGACGAGGTTCCATGGTGCTGATGCAGGTTGTTCGCCGGAGTGGTGTTGTTGTGTTGTTAGGGGTTGGCATGGCTGCGTGGGGGCAGGCTCCGGCGTCCTTGGAGGCGCGACGGGATGGGTTGAACAAGCTGCTGGCCGAGCAGTGGGAGTATCAGCTGAAGGAGTCGCCGGAGATGGCGACGATGTTTGGCGATCTGCGCTACAACGACAAGCTGAGCGATCTTTCGGGCAGGCATGTGCGTGAGAGTGCGGAGGTGAGCCGGAGGTGGCTGGCCCGATTCGAGGCCGTGGACACGGCGGGCTTTCCGGAGCAGGAGCAGCTGAACAAGAGCCTGATGGTGCGGAATCTGAAGGAAGGGATCGAGGGCTACGAGCTGAAGCTGTGGGAGATGCCGGTCGACCAGATGAGCGGGATTCATCTGCAGATAGCTCAGTTTGTGCCGCTGATTCCGTTTACGACGACCAAGCAGTATGACGACTATATTGCCCGGCTGAAGGGGATACCCAAGGAGCTGGACGATACGATTGCGATCTGCGAGGTGGGCCGGCAGGACAAGCTGATGCCGCCGAAGTTCCTGCTCGAGAAGGTGCCTGGGCAGGCGCGTGCGATCGGGACTCCGGCGGGCGATGCGAATGTGTTTGCTTCTCCGTTCAAGAAGTTTCCGGCGAGTGTTTCGGTTGCGGACCAGAAGCGGCTGCATGATGAGGCGATCGGCGTGATCGATACGCAGGTGCGGCCGGCGTATGCGCGGTATGCGGACTATGTGGAGAAGACGTATGCCCCGGCCGGCCGGGTGGAGATGGGGATGTGGTCGCTGCCGAATGGCGATGCGCTGTACCGGTACATGATCCGGTCGAGCACAACGACCAGCATGGACCCGAATGCGATTCACGAGCTGGGCATGGCCGAGGTGAAGCGGATCGAAGCCGAGCAGATGGTCATTGCGACGAAGCTGGGAGCGAAGGATTTAGCGAGTTTTCGCGAGTCGTTGAAGACGAACCCGAAGACCTATCCGACCTCGGCGGATGACCTGCTGAACCACTATCGTGGGTATATTGCGCAGATGAAGCCGAAGCTGCCGGAGCTCTTTGGGCTGCTGCCGAAGGCTTCGGTGCTGGTGGTTCCGATGGAGGCGTTTCGCGACAAGGAGAGCGCGGCGGCGGACTATAACCCGGGCACCCCGGATGGCTCGCGACCCGGGCGGGTGAATATCAACACGTATGACTGGGCGCATCGTTCGCTGCTGACGGTGGAGTCGACGGCCTATCACGAGGGAATTCCGGGGCACCATATGCAGCTGTCGATTGCGCAGGAGCTGCCGAGCCTGCCGCCGTTTCGCCAGCATGCGGGGTACACGGCTTATGTGGAGGGGTGGGCGCTGTACTCGGAGCGGCTGGGGAAGGATATCGGGTTCTACCAGGATCCCTACTCGGACTTTGGCCGGCTGAATGATGAGTTGCTGCGGGCGTGCCGGCTGGTGCTCGACACCGGGGTGCACTCGAAGCACTGGACGCGGCAGCAGATGGTGGACTTCTTTCATCAGCACTCGGGCGAGGACGAGGCGGATGTGCAGGCGGAGACGGATCGGTATATCGCGTGGCCGGGGCAGGCCCTGGCTTACAAGCTGGGGCAATTGAAGATTTCCGAGCTGCGGGCACGGGCGCAGCAGCAGCTTGGCGCGAAGTACGACGTAAAGAAGTTTCACGACGAGATTCTGAATGGCGGGGCTCTGCCGCTGGATGTGATGGATGCGCGGGTGCAGGGTTGGATGGATTTGCAGAAGTAAAGGCAACGGCAAGTGCGCCCTTGCGCCGGGCGGGCGGCGCGAGGGCTGTGTTGCGCTTCGTATGATCGAGGCTATTTTTGTTGGGGAAGGATTTTGATTTCGAAGATGGTGGGCCAGAGCTTGCCGGTGACGAAGAGGCGGTCGTTCTTCTGGTCGTAGGCGATGCCGTTGAGGACGGCTTCGGGGTTGGTGCGCTGGCTGTCGGGCAGGATGCCGGTGAGGTCAATCCAGCCGATGACGTGGCCGTCTTTGGGCGAGATGCGGGCGATGCGGTCGGAGTGCCAGACGTTGGCGTAGATCTCGCCGGGACCGGATTCGGCGGGGATATATTCGAGCTCGTTGAGGTCGGCGATCTGGGTGGGGCCGTCGTGGACGAGGAGGTGGCGGGTCTCCTTGAAGTCCTTTGGGCTGCGGAAGCGGAGGGTGGCGGTGCCGTCGGAGGTGACGAGGGTGTCGCCGATACGGGTCATGCCCCAGCCTTCGCCGTCGTAGTGGAACTGGCCGATGGTGCGGAAGGAGAAGCGGTCGAGGATGAAGCCGGTGTGGGACTGCCAGGTCCATTCGAGGATGTTGGCGCCGGAGTCGACGATGCCCTCGCCGAAGTAGTCGCCGTTGAGGTCGGCCTGCTGGACGATTTTGCCGGTGGCGGGCTCGATGGCGAGTAGGGCGGAGTGGCCGCGCATGCCGGTGCCCTCATAGAAGAGCCCGTTCGCGTAGAAGAAGCCTTCGGTGTAGCTGGAGGTGGAGTGCGGATAGCGGGCGATGACTTTGTAGGTGGAGACGGGGGCGGTGGGTTGCGGCGGCAGAAGAAGGAGAAGACTGAGGAGAAGCACGACAAAAGAGTAGCAGCCTGCTACGCGCGGGGCAGTCAGTTCGTGACTTAGGACTGCCTCGCGTGGTCCTCCCGTTGGTCGGCACAGAATCCTGTACCTGACCAACGGGAAGGCCACGCTAAGCTCGAGAAAGACGTGCGAACGCCCGGTGCCCGCGTAGGGCGGTGTTGGTTTATTTTGCGGAGGAGCTTTGCAGTGAGCAGTGTCCGTCGGCGCGTCCGCAGATGCATTTGCGTTCCGTGGCTACGGGGTGGCTGGCTTCGGCGTAGAGCTTCTGCGCGGCGATGAGACCGGCTCCGAACTGGACGTTGAGCTGGGGCAGGCTCTTGACGATGACCTGTTCGAGCGCGCCGATGAGGGCGATGGTGTCCATGTAATCGAAGAAGCCGAGGTGCGCGATGCGGAAGATCTGGCCCTTCATCTCACCCTGGCCGTTGGTGATGATGGCACCGAAGCGGGATTTGAGCTCCTTGACGAAGAGGCCGGAGTCGACACCTGCTGGAGGCAGGACGGCGGTCGCGGCGGCTGCGGGCGCGTTGGGTGCGAAGAGGGTGCAGCCGAGTGCGAGAACGGCGGCGCGGGTCATGGCGGCGATGGTCTCGGCGTTATCGACGAGTTTGCGGCGGCCTTCGACGATGTCGCCTGCGGGGTTGTCGGCGGTAGCTGCCTGGGCGGCGATCCAGTCGAGGGCGGCGCCGAGGGCGGCGATGAGCGCGACGGCGGGGGTGTAGGCGGATTCGCCGTTTTTGGCGTTCTTGCGCTCCTTGCGGAGGTCGAAGTAGTAGCGCGGGTTATAGGTGGCTTCCATGCGGTCCCAGGCCTTGGGGCCGACGGCGAGGTAGCTGAGGCCGGGGGGGATCATGACGGCTTTTTGTGAGCCGCCGATGAGGACGTCGATGCCGAGCTCGTCCATGTCGAGGTGCGAGGTGCCGAGACCGGTGATGGCGTCAACGACGAGCAGGGCTTCGGAGTGGGTGTCCTTGAGGAGCTGGGCGACCGCGGGGACGCAGTGGCGGACGCCGGTGGAGGTCTCGGTGGCCTGCATGAAGACGGCGCGTGTTTCGAGCTTGAGGGCGGCTTTGACCTCGTCGAGCGAGAAGGTGTGGCCGTAGGGGGCTTCTACAACGTCGACTGCGCAGCCGAAAGCCTTGGCGAGGGCGGACCAGCGTTCGCCGAATTTTCCGGCGGTGAGGACGAGCACGCGGTCGCCGGGCGAGGTGAGGTTGGAGACGGCGGCTTCCATGGCTCCGGTGCCGGAGGAAGAGAGGATAATGACGTCGCCGGTTTTGGTGCCGACGAACTGCTTGAGCTGGGCGAGCACGCGGGTGTAGAGGGCGCGGAACTCGGCCGTACGGTGGTGGATATCGGCGGCGGCCATGGCGAACTGCGCGGCAGGAAGCAGCGGGGTTGGCCCTGGGGTGAAGAGGCGAGTTTTCCGGATCATGTAGGTATTGTAGCGTCGCCAGGAGCGCCCTTACGCCGGGCGGCACTTCGTGCGGTATAGAGCTTCGCCTGCTCCTCCCGCTGGTTGGCACAGAGTCTTTTTCCCGACCAGCGGGAGGGCAACGCGAAGCAGTTGTAAGTCACGAAGTGACCGCCGCTCGCGTGGGGCGTATGTGGGTTCTAAGATGGTGGGGAGGATCTTGAGATGAGTGAGCAGGAACTGAACAGTGGCGCGGTGAGCGCGGAGACCGGGGCAAAGCCGGTTTCGATTTCGGCACGGATTGGCAAAGACATCATCACGGCGATGAAGGCGAAGGACGAGCACACGTTGACGACGCTGCGGATGGTGAAGTCGGCGATGAAGTCGAAGGAGATTGATAAGCGTGAGCCGCTTTCTGACCAGGAAGAGGCACAGATTCTGACAACGCTGATCAAGCAGCGGCGGGAGTCGATCGAGTCGTTTACCAAGGGTGGGCGCCCGGAGCTGGCGGAGAAGGAGAAGCTCGAGATTGCGATGATCGAGGGCTATCTGCCGCAGGCGGCAAGCGAGGACGAGGTGCGGACGGTGGTGCTGGGTGCGATCGCCCACCTGACGAAGGATGCCGACGGGGTGAAGCCGGGGCCGAAGGATCTTGGGCCGGCGATGCGGGTGGTGCAGCAGAGAATCCTGGCGAGCGGGCTGCGCGCTGACGGGAAGATGGTGAGCGAGATGTTGAAGGCGGAGCTGGCGAAGTAGCGCCGGTTCCGCTAGTGGGCGCCGGTCCAGGTAAGGGTGAGGCCGGCAAGGATGCTGCGGCCGGGGAGCGGGGTTCCGGGTAGCGACTGGTACTGGATGTTGGCAAGGTTTTCGCTGCGGACGTAGGGGCGGACGGCGCCAGTGGTGCGGGTGAGGGCTAGGGTCCAGAGCGGGTAGGCGGTGCGGCCGGTCTGCTGGATGACGGAGAGCTGGGTGCGGGCGGCGCATTAGAGGCGGGGGAGGGTGGCCTGCCAGGCGAGGCTGCCTACGTTGGTGGCCTGCCGGGGAGCTGCTCAGTGTGACGAAGGTGTCGAGGCTGAGGGCGTTGGCGTGGAAGCCGCGGTCATTCTGGCCTTTGTAGAAGCTGCTCGGTCGCGCCCATGTTGCCTCCTCCGAGGCGCAGGGTGACGGAGCTGTGGGTGGGTGCGGCGGTGATGAGGTTGACGGCGCCGCCGATGGCGTCCGAGCCGAAGAAGGTGGAGCCAGAACCGTGCAGGACATCGACGCGGGAGACGGCTTCGAGGGGCAGGGAGAGATCGAGGTTGAGGTGCCCGGTCTCCGGATCGTTGAGGCGGAGGCCGTCGACGAGGACGAGGGTCTGCTCAAAGGTGGTGCCACGGATGGAGAGGTCGGGCGAGATGCCGTTGGGGGAGCGTTCTTCAAGGGTAAGGGAGGGGTCGAGCCGGAGGTAGTCGGTGACGGCGTTGAAGAGCGGCTGGGTCTCGGGGCTGGAGGTGTCGAGTGAGCGGACGGTGCGGTCGACGGCATCGGGTGCGTTGAGGGGCAGGGGGGTATCGGCTACGACTGAGGCGGAGGCTGGCGCTGCGATGACTCGGGGAGGAGCGGTCTGGCAGGCTGCGGGTAGGGTGAGGCAGAGAGCAGGAAGGACGAGACGCACGTTTACTCGCGGATGATTTTGACGAAGACACCGTCGGGGAGGGTGGCTCCGCCGAGCAGATGGATGG
>CAZZZP010000078.1:0-20149 GCA_964658635.1 Lichenicola sp.
TTGGCCTGCGACATCATCTTGAGCGGAAATGTGGCTTTTATTCTCTATGCTGCAATCTTCGCAACGGCCGTCATTGGCTGGAAGCAAAAGCAATGGCGATGGTTCTACCTTGTGATCATCACAGCGTCCTGCTTCAAGGCGCCCCTGCTCAGCCTTGTAGTCATCCCCATCCTTTCGGCGCGACGTCAGTGGTTTGCAACACTCTCCACCACGGCCGTGAGCCTTGCACTCTTTGCCGTGCAGCCCATCCTGTGGCCAGCCTTGTTCCGGCATTATCTCGAGGCAGTCGAACTGCAGTTTAGCTTCAACCGTGACTTCGGATTTAGCCCAGCAGGGCTGTTCAGCGGGTATTTATGGGATCACCACCTACCCTATTCACAGGACAGCCTCATTTTCTTTCTCTGCTATGCGGTTCCGGTATTCGTATCGCTTCTGTATCTGTCACGAAGATTTCTGGCGGGCGCATTTTCCTTGGAGCAATGGATTCCCGTACTCGTGGTAGGCGTACTTCTACTCAATCCGCGCTTGATCGAGTACGACGTCGCTCCCCTGGCCCTCCCGCTTGCCTTGATCGGGTGGCGTTTCTTCAGATCGTTCACGTCTCCGAGAAAGACCATCGCCTCGCTCGGAACAGTCTTCCTTGCACTGAACGTGGTAGCGCAGCGGGGTTGGCTCGTCTGGAAGCTGACTGAAGGCCCCTTGCTGAGCATCTTTTTCGTCGTCGGCTGCTGGAACCTGTTCAAGCTCGCAAAGCAAAGCGACTCTCGGTACCAGACATGGCGCGAGCGCGAGTTGTCTCTCAAGGAGACAGAACTCCCTGCACTGCAGTTTCAGACAACCGAAGGTCTCTAACGCAAAAGAAGGCGTGGCTGTCTGCTTCTCGCAGTCCAGCCACGCCTTCTTTCGAGCTGACTACTTTGCGGGAGCGATCACGTCCTTCGCAGCCTTCGCGACGCGGAACTTGACCGTGGTCTTGGCTTTGATCTTGATTGATTCACCAGTCTGAGGATTGCGCCCAATACGTGCAGCGCGCTGAGCTTTGACCAGTTTGCCGATGCCAGGAATGGTGAACTCTCCATTCTTCTTCGTCTCCTGAATCGCTGTTTCAGCGAGAAGGTCAAAGAACCCAACAGACTGCTTGGTGGTGACATCCATCGTCTCTGCCACGAAGCGAACCAACTCGGCCTTCGTCATCTTCTTTACTGCGCTCTTCTTCTTCGCGGCGACAGCCGCCGTCTTTTTCGCGGCGGCGGGAACACTGGTTTTTACTGCTGCCTTCTTCGTTGCCATGGTGCCTCTTCTTCCAAAGGTTAAGATATCGGGATCGTCTCGCAGGCTATCTCTTTGCCGGCGTCTTCTTTGCTGCAGTCTTCTTAGCCGACGCTTTTTTTGCTGCCGACTTCTTGGCTGAAACTGGAGGAGTACTAACAGGAGGGGCTATGTGACCCACGACCGATGCGCCGAGTTCACGCGTCTCTGCCGTAGTCAGCATGCTCGGAGACTTGAGCGCCTTCTGTGCAAGCTTCTTGATCTTCGGAGATGTGATTGCTGCAGGACCTTTAGCCATGCGACGATTCTACGTCCTGATTACAATCATGCGGTGCAATAAAGATCGCAAGGGGAACCAACACGCATACCGTCGCATATCCCATCTTTGGGGGACAGGCCATTTGAACCAAGACGATTGACTTCAAGGCGAGCAGGCGTCGACGCGTCCATCCTCCCGCCTGCACCAACCAGTTTACAAACGTAAACCGGGCACATTTCGCAAACTTTAGCCAAATAACCGAGATCGATGGAGAAACAGACTTGCAACTCGAAGTGTTCAGACCTTTTGAAGAACTCGCCCAGCATTGCTCCTTCTACATAGCCGCCGATGAAGACGGGGCGCACGATCTTGCCCACATCGTAAGAGTGTGGCAGAACGCCAGGCTTATCCAATCAGTCGAGGGTGGCGACCTGAGGCTGGTAGCGGCGGCGACTCTTCTCCATGATTGCGTTCACATTCCGAAGAACTCTCCCGAGCGAGCCAGAGCCGCTGACCTGGCAGCAGACAAGGCTTCCATTCTGCTATCCGAGCTTGGATGGAGCGGCCCAGATCTCGAAGTCGTAATCGGCGCTATCAGAACACACAGCTACTCGAATCACAGAAATCCGACAACAATCGAGGGACGCATCCTCCAGGATGCCGACCGGCTTGATGCAATAGGTGCCATCGGCATCGCACGCTGCTTTTACACCGCCGGACACATGAAATCGAAGCTTTACCATCTGTCTGATCCGGAAGGCAAAGAGCGCGACCTGGATGACGCAAGCTACGCGCTCGATCATTTCCCGCGCAAGCTCTTCAAATTGACAGCCAACTTTACGACACAAGAAGGTTCAAACCTGGCTGAAAAGCGCGGCGTCAACCTCAAAGAGTTCTACAAACTTTTTCTGGAGGAAGTTGATGGAGTGCAGTAAACCTAGTATCCGCACACCCGGCCGAAGTCCGGATGTGCGGAAGAATTGAAATGGCAGGTCAGGCCTGTGCCGGCTCCCAGCACCAGGCGAACGTAAGCCCATCCGCGGTCAGGACGGACGAAGCGCCTTTCGGAAGCACGACCGCCCGTCCGGCCTGTACATCTACGCCGTCGATTGATCCGCTGCCTGCGAGTCCCACAACACATCCCGCCGACAGGTTTTCTACTTTAGCCGAGGCTCCTGGTCCAAGAACGTATCGATCCACCACGAAGTACTTCGCCTCGATCAGACGCGTGAAGCCCGGCATTTCCCGTGGCGGGATCAGCCCGGCATCCGTCCTGCTCTTGACAACAGCAAGCCCAGCTTCGAGATGCAATTCGCGTGGCCGCCCATAATCGTAGAGCCGGTATGTGACGTCGCACGTCTGCTGCACTTCCAGAAGTGTCACCCCGGGACCGATCGCGTGAACCGTGCCGGCATCTACGAACACCATGTCGCCAGCCTTGACTGGCAACATCTTCAGCAGGCTTTCCAAGCTGCCGTCGGTCACCGCTTTTTCCACCTCTGCCACGCCGATACCGTTCACCAGGCCGCAGGCTACGGTTGCGCCAGGTTCGGCCGCAAGAACATACCAGCACTCTGTCTTGCCGCGCTCAAGACCGATCAGCTTCGCCTGTGCGTCATCCGGATGCACCTGCACCGAAAGCTTTTCATTCGGGAACAGCATCTTGACCAGCAGCGGGAACTCTCCCCCAACAGTGATACTAGGAGCGATTTCTGCTAGTGTCTTGCCCGCTTGCTCACCGGTCTCAACAACGCTCTTCGGGCCAGTGAGCCACGCTTCGCCGACCTTCTCCGTCATACCGGTGTCGTTATACCAGGGCTTCAAATCATCCCTTCCCCAGATACGTGCAGCAAACGTTGGCGTTAGGCGGAATGGCTTGGTCATCTCAGTCATCGTCATCCTTCTTAGCTTTTTTACGCTTCTCTGTCAGCATAGCTGGAACCGGCTTGTCTCCCATGGCGTCCTGCCAGAGGATGACGTTCAGCGCCTGCGCTGGCGCCCGGTCGGGATGCCGGAAATCCATCATAGAGGATGCCTTTGCACCCGGGGCTGAGGCCTTGTTCGCGGTAAAAATCAGGCCGTTGTCGCGATTTGAGTAGTCAGCCGTGTAAGCCGGCTGGTCACCTGCTCCCGTGAATAGCGTCGAAATCATCGAGCTTAGCGCGTCATTGTTGTTCATCGGGGGAAGCCCAAGCAGATTCTCCATCGTGCGGATCATGCTGACCGTCGAGTAAAAGCGGCTGTCGACAAACGGCTGCGCCCCTTTCGGAGAATACTTGCTGACAACCAGGCCGATCGAACGATGAGCATCAACATGGTCTGCCCCATTCTGCGCGTCATCCTCAAGAATAAAAAAGGCCGTGTCGTCCCAGAACGGCGAGTGCGAGATAGCCTCAACGGCGCGGCCTACCGCAAGATCATTATCAGAGACGGAGGCTTTAGGCGTAGGACCGCCGGGAGTCGTACCTGCAGTATGGTCATTCGGCAGACGAAGCTGTATGAAGTTCGGCATGTTGTCTTTGCCCGCTTCTTTGTCTGCAATCCAGCCGGCGAGGTGCCGCTCGAAAATATCTTCGCGAATCTGGTCTGGCACCTTCAGCTCAAAATCCGGGGCTTCCGCCGCAAAGTGTCCGACGAGTTCCGGCTTTGTAGGAGTGTTGCTTGAGATGAGCGGGATCGCCCAGGGATACTTGTTCTCGCCTCCGCCCCAGACGTCTGGAAGCTTCTCGCCAGGCTTTACCTCATTACGTGACGTACAGGACTTCCCTTCGCGCATCGGACCCTGCTGCGGGTCAGACTGGCGAATGGGTTGCTTGCTGTCCGTGCAGAACACCGTACTGATGTACTCGCCAAAGTGGTACAGCGTCTTCCCATGCTTCGCCAGATTGCCCCAGATGTAGCCGCTCTCGGGTTGGTTTACGTCGGGAATTTTTTGTTCGAGGGGAACGCCGTCCGAGACGACGCCTTCGTAGTCGTAGCCGTGTTCCCGGCCGCGGTAGCTAAGTTGCCACGTACGTTCAAGATAGCTCGTTCCGATCGCGGTATTTGACCAGACGTGGCCGTCGCCGGAGACCTCTGCAGAGTCATAAAAGTTGTCCAAAACACCGAATTCTAGAGCGAGTTTGTGTAGGTTTGGAGTGATTTCAGAGCCATACATGGTCAGTTTTGGATCACCATTTCCGACCGGCTTGCCGTCCTGCGACAGATCTCCGAGGATCTGATCGTAGGTCCGATTCTCCTTGATGATGTAGATCACATGCTTGATCGGACCCGTTCCGGTGCGGAATTGCGGCTGAAATGCAATCTTCTCGGCTGCCGCTTTCATCCGGTTGTCGGCGAGCGTCTCGTCGGTCAGCGAATTCAGGTCCTTTTCGGCTTGGACTGCATCAACCGTCGCGAGCGAACCATGCAGAAGCGAGGCGATGTAGGTCGAAGGATTCTTGAAGCGGCGCTTCCCGGCTGTCTCAGGGGTTGGGCGCTGCGGCATGTTGTTCGCACCCGTGCCGGTCCCCTTGCCGGTCGCGATATAAAGCTTGCCGCCGGTAAACGCAACACCCATCGGCAGCCATTCGGTAGGAATGAATCCTTCCGACTCCGCCATTCCCTTCCTGACGACAGAACGTGTGAGCCGGTGCGTATCCAGCACGGCGACCGCGTCCGAACCCATGTTTGCGCAGTAAAGACGGCTGCCATCAGCATTCAGGGCCAGAGCCTCGGGCTCGGCGCCGTAGAAGCTCTGGCCGGGCAGACGGGCGTCGAAGAACCCCTTGAGCGCAAACTTTCCTGCGTTGAGATCAAGTGCGGCTACCGCATCGCGGTTCGCCAGCGAAACATACAGCGTCTTCCCGTCCGGCGAGATCAGGATCGCGCTCGGATGGGAACCGGGAGCTACTGGATCTTTGGGCTTGAGCAATGGGAGCTTGCGAGCGACTGTCCCCCTGGCAAGGTCGAGTTCTACGACTTCACTCGCGTTCCACAATCCCACGAAGGCGCGTTTACCGTCCTTCGTCACGGCGAGCGTGGCCGGGTAGACGCTCGGCACGGCATTCGACTCCGAAAGGTCGAATCGGGTGAGGACCGCGCCCGTTGCGGGGTCAAGGAGCAGCACGTCGTCCGAAAGATTGTCGGCGACAAGTAGTTTGCCGGCCACATACGCGATGGCAGCCGGGTAGGGCAGGCCCAGGCTCCCTTCGCCCTCTCCCACGAGCGAGGTGGTACGTCCGGCAGCGAGTTGCTGTAGAGGAATTTTGATCACACGCTCGCGGGTCAGCTTGCCGGCGTCAAATCCGTAAACCTGGATGCCAGAGCCCGTGTCCTCACCTTTCCTGCCTTCAGGGTCGCTGGCCGAGACGATGCTGCCATAAAGAGTCTTGCCGTCAGGCGAGAAGGCCAGGCCGGAGAACAGAACCTGTTTCGATTCGACCAGCGTACGCGTGTCCGGAGACTCGACCAGGCTGCCTGTCCGGGTGTCAAGCACAGCAAGCGACTGCATGTACCCGGACTCATAAGAGCCATATCCACCATTGACGGTGACGACATAGCGACCGTCCGGCGAGATCACCGTCGTGACCGGCAGCGAACTGAGCGCCTGCGGGGAACCCGGAACGACACCGTGAATCTCTTTGCTCGTCGGCAGATTGATTTGCCCGCCAATTTTCTCAAGGGGCGCCTGGGCATTGGCCCAGAGAAGCCCTTTGGCGGCCACTGCGGCCACGGCCAGCCACCTCGTTTTTAACCTGGTCCTGCTCGTCATATCCATGCCAGATACGGTATCAAAACCCCGTGTCCCGAACATGACAACCGCGATTACAAAAGTCTTACAACAGTCGTCTTCGGTCCCTGCTAGCGTTATGACTGTACCTGCACGATAAAGCTTTCAGCAGCAGACGAGGAATAAAGGCACATGACCCCAGGAACGCTCAACACCGAAAACGAAGTCAAGTCCAAGGCCAGCTACGCCGAGTTTCAGCAGAGTGCGATCGACGCCGCGGAAGAGGCGGAGGCGCAGGAGACAGCACGCGAGGCCGCCATCGCCGAGATGTCCATGGTCAAGCCGCGGGCGTCGGCCGAGCAGGTTCGGGCGCAGGTCCGCCAGGATCTCCGTATGGGACGCGAGCACCAGCAGGGTCGCGTGAACTGGATTACGACCATCGTCATGGGGCTGTTCCACGTAGCCGCAATCGGAGCGCTGTTCTGCTTCTCATGGGCCCACGTTGCCATGTTCCTGGTCATGTACTTCCTAGCGATCAACGTCGGTATCGGCGTCGCTTACCACCGCCTGCTGACGCACCGCGGCTTCCGTACACCCAAGTGGGTCGAGTACTTCGTCACGGCATGCGGAACGATGGCACTTGAGGGTGGACCAATCTTCTGGGTCGCCACGCACCGCGTCCACCACCAGAATTCGGACCAGGAAGGCGATCCGCACACACCGGTCGACGGCACCTTCTGGGCACACGCCGGCTGGATCCTCTCCGGTCGCGCCATGCACTCGGAGACGGCGCTGCTTGGCCGCTACGCTCCCGACCTCACCAAGGATAAGGTCCACGTCTGGCTTTCAAAGTATCACTGGCTTTTCCTGACGCTCACCGGCTTCGTTCAGATGGGTGTTGGTGCGGCGATCGCTCCGGCTGGACACCGCCTGGCTGGTGCGATGGGCATGCTGGCGTGGGGTACTTTCCTTCGCGTAGTCGTCGGTCTGCATGCCACCTGGTTCGTCAACTCGGCTACCCATCTGTGGGGCGCGCGTCGCTTCGAGACGAAGGATCACTCCCGCAACAACTGGTGGGTCGCGATCCTCACCGGCGGCGAGGGCTGGCACAACAACCATCACGCGCATCCGGTCAGCGCACGTCACGGTCTCGCCTGGTATGAGTTCGACATCAACTACTACTGCATCTGGGTTCTCGCCAAGATGGGTCTGGCCAAGAAGGTTCAGATCGCCCGCTTTGATCCTTTGAACCCGAAGCCGGCCGGCAGCAACTAAGCTCACCGCTCTTCGTTCCACAAGGGCCGCCAGTGCAAGCTGGCGGCCTTGCTGCGTCTCGGGTACGCTAACAAGCAATAGTCCCTGCCCTTATGAACATCACTCGCCGACGCGGAGCTATCGCTACATCGATCACCCTAGGAGTACTCCTTGCAGGGCTGGCGATCTTCCTCAGCATCCCGTGGATCCTCCTCAATAAGGCTCGAGTCGCCTACATGGTGCTGGGCCTCATCTTTTTTGCGTTGCTGGTGGCAGGCGTGGTGCTGAATACGGTCTTCCTGGTACGCGAGGTGAAGCGCAACGAGCGGCAGGATTCCTTTCTGAACGCTGTCACACACGAGCTGAAAACCCCGATCGCAAGCATCCGTCTTTATCTCGAAACGCTCGAACGGCGTGAACTCGACGAGGTGCAGCGACGCAAGTTCTACTCGATTATGCGCGCCGACTCCGACCGCCTGCTTGCGACCGTTGAACAGGTGCTGAAGGCCGGTCAGCTGGGGCAAAGAGCTCGCCAGCAGAACCGCGCGGTCATCGACCTTGCGCCCCTGGTAGCTGAATGCGTTGCCGTGACGCTGGAGCGCCACCACCTTCCTCCGGACGCGATCGTGCTTGAACCGGTTTCCGGGCAAGTGAAGCTGCGGGTGAACGCCATCGCCGAAGACCTGAAGACTGCAATCCTCAACCTGCTTGACAACGCTGTAAAGTATTCCCCCGCACAGGTAAGGATTCGGGCCACGCTCGCGATCAAGGACTACAGCAATGTGGCTCTCGCGATTACCGATCAGGGCATCGGCATTCCCGAGGATGAGTTGAAGCGAGTCTTCAAACGCTTTTATCGTATCCCCGGCCGGTACGCCGTGAAGATCAAGGGAACAGGTCTTGGGCTCTTTCTTGTGCGCACTATTGCACGTCAGCACGGAGGAACGATCAACGCAACGAGTCCAGGATCCAACCAGGGAACAACGATGACCCTGACACTGCCGCTCGCCGCGGGGACCCCTTAGTATGGGAGGTATGCTGAAGCCCTTTCTCCTGAGCCTGCTGCTCAATGGCTTTCTTCACGCGCAACAGACACCGACGCCGGACGCCGCCGAGTGGTGGCGCCTGACGACCGCACTCTCGAACGACGCAATGCAGGGCCGCGACACGGGTACAGAAGCTTACGAGCGGGCTGCGAGGTATGTGGCCGACCAGTTTGCGGCCGATCATCTCAAGCCAGCCGGGAACGACGGCGGTTTCTTTGAGCGGGTGCCGATGCACCAGGTCTCGCTCGACGTTGAACACTCTTCAGTCGAGTTGATCAGCCCCGATCCAAAGTTGAAGCCTTTGCCGCTGCGTCTGCTGTATGAAACGACCCTGAGTCCACGCGCGAACACGCCGTCTGAGCTTATGGGTGATCTTTTCTTCATCGGTTACGGTCTCCCGGATACCATGCCCGATCTCCACGGCAAAGTAGTTGTCTTGTTCAACAACACTCCTGCCGCCGTCAGTCCGGCGGACCGTACGGCCTATCTCGCTCGCAGAAGTCGCCTTCTCGGCGCGTCAGGTGCAGCTGCCATCGTCTCGATCGACAATCCGGCAGCGATTGAACCATTCCACTGGCCGGCCGCGTACGCGCGAACTGTGACCCTCGCCGATGAACCCCAGCCTTCAACGGGACCGCTGACGTTACGGATCAGTGAGGAAGCTGCAGGCCGGCTGTTCGTCGGTTCGGGCGTCAACCCTGCAGAGTTGTTTGCCAAGGCCGAGAAGGGACAGCCCCTTCCGACGACCGCACTTCCGCAACGCCTGCGTTTACGCCTGAAGACAGTTGAGAAGGACATCTCTTCACCGAACATCCTGGCTGTGCTGCCGGGTTCTGATTCCGCGCTCGCGCCCGAGTACGTGGCGCTTTCGGCACACCTGGATGGCTACGGCTTTGGCACGCCCGTGCAGGGGGACTCGCTCTACAACGGGGCGCTCGACGACGCAGCTTACGTGGCGACTCTGCTTGAACTCGCGCATAAACTGGCACATACACCGCCGAAGCGGTCCTTGCTGATCTGCATCTTTACCGGCGAGGAGAAGGGCCTTCTGGGGTCAGAGTATTTCACGCAGCATCCGACGGTAGGGCCCAGCCAGATCGTGGCCGACCTGAATCTCGACCAACTGCGGCCAATCTTCCCCCTCAGGATCCTCACCATGGAAGGCATCGCCGATTCGACACTGGGGGAGACGGTGCAGGAACTCGCGAAGAAATTCTCCATCGAGATCCGCCCTGATCGCGAGCCGGAACGCAATCTCTTCCGACGGGCAGACAACTATAATTTCGTGCGGATCGGGGTGCCGATCGCGAGCTTCATCTTCGGCTACGACCCGGGGACGCCCGAAGAGGCGGCTTACCGCAACTGGTATTCCATCCGCTACCACAAGCCGCAGGATGACCTGAGCACGCCCATCGACTGGACAGCAGCCGTCAGGTTCAACGACTTCTACAGGACGCTTGCGGTCACGATTGCCGACGCGCCCAAGCGACCGGAGTGGCTGGCGAGCAGTCCGAACGTGCCTCACGCAGGTGCGCAGGCGAAGCCATGAACCAGGCTCCGCTCATCGTTCTGGTTGAAGATGAAGAACATCTCGCCGAGGGGCTTCTTTTCAATCTTGAGGCGGAGCAATATCGCACTCTGCACTTCGCCGATGGTAGAGAAGCGATGGACTGGCTGCTCGAGACGGACGAGCCAATCGGCGCCATCCTGCTGGACGTGATGCTGCCGGGCAAGGACGGATTCGAGATCGTGCGCACGCTGCGCGAACGGGAACTCTACTTCCCTGTCCTGATGCTGACGGCACGCTCGCAGCCGCAGGACATTCTGGAAGGCCTGAACGCAGGGGCGGACGATTATCTCGCCAAGCCATTTGACCTGGACATCCTGCTGGTTCGGGTCAAATCGATGCTGCGCCGGGCTTCATGGGTCAAGGCGCCCCGAGTTCCTGCCGAGACTACAGCTCCGCCGCCGACACAGTCGGCTGACACATACTCTTTCAACTATCGAGAGATTCACTTTGACACGCTTGAGCTTTTAGCGCCAAACCGCACGACACACCTTACGCTGATGGAGGCCGACCTGCTACGCTACTTCACCGAACGCGAGGGCAAAATCATCCCGCGGAAGGACATTCTCGAGCAGGTCTGGCGCGTCCACGAAGATACCGACACACGCGCGATTGATAACTTCATCGTCCGGCTGCGGCGTTACATTGAAGATGATCCGTCGGACCCCCAGCATCTGCTCACGGTGCGCGGCGTCGGCTATCGGTTTCTGGCCAATCCCTAGGCTCGGCGATGAGAAAACACTTGTGCTAACCTTGGCAAAATCAAGCCGCGAGGACCTCTGCCCATCGACGCGACCCTGACGAACCCAAGCTCTGGCCACGTATTGAAGAAAGAACTGGGCCTCCGTGACCTTGTGCAGATGCAGATTCTGCTGGTTGTTGGTGTCACGTGGATTGGGATCGCCGCCAAGCAGGGTGGGGTCCACCTGGTCTTCTGGCTGGCGGCGATTCTTGCGCTCTTTCTGCCTTCAGCCGCCGTTGTCACCTATTGCGTACAGATCTGGCCCGAAGAGGGTGGGGTTTACCAGTGGACGACGCATGTGTTCGGCCCTTTTGCCGGCTTCCTGAACGCATGGAACTTCGGGATGTGGTCCCTGGTGACGGTCTCCAATATAGGGATTCTGTCGGCCACCAGTCTCAGCTATTCGCTCGGCCCGCAGTTCGCGTGGATTGCGGAGAGCACAAAGGCGATCAACGCCTTCAACATCACGCTCTTCGTGCTGATCATGATCATCTGCATCGTCGGGCTCAGGATTGGCAAGTGGATCGCCCATTTCGGCACGTTCATGATGATCCTGGTCAACGTGCTTCTCGCGGTTCTGCTTTTCTTCCACCCGCATGCCACCGCGGCACACCCGCACCATTCGCCTCAGGCACCCTTCTCGCTTGCCGTCAGCATCCCGATGATGACGATGCTCAGTCTGAACCTGTTTTCGAAGATGGCGCTGAATGGCCTTACCGGGCTTGAGCAGATCGCGGTCTTTGCGGGTGAGACAAGAGATGCCGCGAGCGCGATCTGGAAGTCGGCATGGATCGCAGCGCCGATCATCGCGGTGATCTTCATCCTGGGGACCGGGTCGATCCTCACCTACATTCCGGCTGACAAGGTAGACCTCACGGGTCCGGTTCCACAAGTCCTTGCCGCCGCCTTTGCCGATCCTGCAGGCGCGGTTTCTACGGAGATAAACTGGGGCTTGATGCTTGGTCGCCTGGCTATTCTCGGGCTGGCGCTTGCTGTCGTTGCGCAGTATGCACTGATCGTTGCTGAAACCAGTCGCCTGCCGATGGTTGCCGGCTGGGACGGCATACTGCCTGACTGGTTCACCCGGCTTTCTCCCCGCTTCGGCACCCCGGTTCGGTCGATCCTGGTAATTGTGGGTCTTTCCGTCGTCGCTTGCACGCTTGCGACCCTGGGATCCGGTGCCCAGGAGGCACTGCAGGTGATCAACAACGTCGCCATTGTGCTCTACAACATCTACTTCGGCATGATGTTCCTCATCCCGCTTGTAGTAGGCTCACGGTTCGGCAAGCCTCCGGGATTGGGACTGAAACTCGCCGCATTCAGTGGATTCATCGTCACTGTGCTTTCAACGGCGCTCAGCGTCTTCCCGATAGTAGACGTTCCCAGTCCCTTCGCATTCGGCCTGAAAATTATCGGCGCAACCCTTGTCATCAACCTGGTTGGCGGTTTCTTCTACCGGCAGGGTCGTCTCAGCGTCACCACGAGAACCATCTAGGCAGCAGCCAGTCGGGGATTGCACGGAGCAGGATCACATCAAGCAGCACATCCACTAAGGCTTTGCCCCGACCGGCTCCTTCGTCACGGCTATTGCGTTCAGGAACTTCAACACATCCGCGCGCACCGTTTGATAGGTCGGCTCCCCATCTGGATAGAACTTGATCAACGCCTGCGAACAAGCAGCTGGATAGGAGTCGAGCGAATAGCTGCGCCCTCCCTTGGCGGCGAGATCAGGGTGCTTTGCCTGGAAGGAACTCTGATCGACGTCGTCCGACTCCACTTCAATATAAGGGTGGAAGTTGGGATTCCTGCACCGATCCTCGTCACCGGACGCAGGAGATGCGCTTGCGGCCGGCGGCCCCGGAAGGATAAAGCGATAGAGCGTCTTGTACCGACCTGCGAGTGTCGGAAAGTAGGCGACCTGCACCGCACGTCCGCCGAGTGAAAAGTCATCCACGAGGTAACCCGTCGTCGCGCTCAGTTCTTTCTCGCCGTCCTGTTGCGCTTTCCTCAACGCGGCCTGATCCCGGTAGAAGTCAGGCCAGCGGCCTAAATGCGCTTCCAGCGGGAGGATCGCGACGCGAATGTGCCACGGTTCCGGAGGATCCTGCTTCAGGGCGCGGCTGAACAGATCAAGCGCCGCCGCATCCTGATGCGCCTGCACGGCCACCTGTGCGCACAAGGTCAGCACGGCCAGGTCATTCGGATAGGCCTCGAGCGCGGGGTGAAGCGCCGTGAGCGCGGCCACCGCATCCCCCTTTTTCAGTAGTTCGAGTCCTGGCTTCAGCATCTCGTTCCGCTTCATTGCATCAGGCGTCGCGGCCGCAGCGGCTGTCCTGTCCGCGGAGGAAGCGGTCGGCGCCGCCTGAGCGAAGGATGATCCGGTTCCGCCAACGGCACCGGCGAGGACAAGCAGAAGGAGTGGCGCGAAGATTCGCATCGCCGCAGCATAACACTCTCGTGCCCGGGCAGCAGGCGACCAGCCACCCGCAAGCTACACTGGGAAACGGAACCTGTTTGCATGCGCATTCTCACCCGGTACATACTCCGCGAAGTCCTCTCCCACGCCCTTCTGGGCGGAGTGCTCTTCACGTTCGTCCTGTTTACGTCCCGTCTCGGCAAGATTCTTGAAATTATCGTGCGGGATTCCGCGTCCGTCTCTGATGTGGCGCGCCTCGTCGCCTATTTTCTGCCCGAAGCCCTTGTCGTCACCATCCCGATGGCAGTACTGGTCGGTATTTTGCTGGGTCTGTCGCGTCTGGCAGCGGATTCCGAGATCACGGCCATGCGCGCCTCGGGTATGGGCGCCTTGGATTTCGTCCGCATCATCTCGCTCATCTCCTTCGGGGCGCTGCTGATTGGTCTGTTCAACTCGCTTTACCTCGCACCCCACTCAGCCGCAGCTCTTCTCAAGCTGGAGAGCCGGCTCAAATACGCCCAGGCCTCCTTCGAGGTCCAGCCCCGCGTCTTTGACGAAGATTTCAAGAACACGGTGCTTTATGTACAGGACGTGCGGCCCGGAACCGGAGCAGCCCTCTGGCGGCATATCTTCCTGGCCGATCTGACGCAACCCGCAAGTCCGCGCGTCACGACCGCGAATGAGGCGATCGTCACCCAGGAGCCGACCTCCGATGGCTCCGGCGGTCTGCACCTGCTCTTGCGGGACGGCAGTCAACACGAGATCTCCCCGACAGACCCCAATCAGTACAACATCGAGACCTTCGCCACGGCAGATCTCCCGATGCAGGCCGGCACCGGCGATGACACCCACATCTCGCGCTCGGACACACCCATCCTTGCTCTATCGCTCGGCGAACTGCGTCAGAGAGCAGCTTTGAAGACTGGCCCCAACGCTGAGAAACTTTCCCGTCCATATCGGATTGAGCTCAACAAGCGTTTTTCCTATCCGTTCGCTTGCCTGGTCCTGATGCTGGTCGGTGTGCCGCTTGGGCTTTCGTCCAAGCGCGGCGGCAAGTCGACCGGATTCGTCGTGACAATCCTGCTCGTCGTCGCCTACTACATGCTTTCGCTCATCGGAACCGCGCTCGCGACTCAGGGGAAGCTGCCCCCCTTCATTGGCGTTTGGGCGGCGAACATCCTCTTTACTATCGCCGGAGCGATCCTGCTGCAGCAACTTTCAGCCGGAGGGCTTATCCTCTCTGCCGTCTCCGGAATGGGTACAAACATCGCAGGATCGCTCAAAAAACTGGCTCCTGGTCAGGATCCGGATGAAGTCGTCAAAGCGGTACAGCCAAGCCTTCCCAAACGCATCGCCAATCGAGTTCGCGGAGCGCTGCACATACGCTTTCCGCTGATTCTGGATGAGTACATCATGAAGGCGTTCGCGTCCAACTTCGCGCTCGTCCTGCTGGTCTTCAATCTGTTATTCCTGATCTTCACCTTCTTCGAGTTGATCGGTGACATCATTCGCAATCGGACTCCGCTGGTCACAGTGGGCGACTACTTGCTCAACCTGATCCCCTATATCCTCTACAACGTTATCCCTCTGTGCGTGCTCGTCGCTGTCCTCATCACCTTCGGCGCACTTGCCCGGTCGTCGGAGTTGACTGCGATGAAAGCCGCAGGCGTCTCTCTCTACCGCATCGTGACTCCCGTCCTGGTCCTGGCAGCGATTGTTGCCCTTGGCCTCTTCGCCTTCGACGAGTTCTACCTGCCAACCGCCAATCGCCGGCAGGAGGCCCTCCGCTCTATCATCAAGGGCAAACCCGCACAGACATTCCTGCGTCCTGATCGGCAATGGATTTCAGGCCAGACATCGGCTGGACCTGCGGAAAACGCCGCCCTCTTCAATCACCGGGAAAGCTCCTCCCAGCAGCCGGTGCGTGCAGCCGAGCCTATCCGCATCTTCTATTACCGCTTCTTCGACCCTGATCGAAACGTCTTCGCAAATCTCACCGTATTCGAATTCAACCCGGCTACATTCGCGCTGGAGCGTCGCATTTACGCCGAATCCGCACGCTGGGACGCTCGCGTAGACCGCTGGTTATTCGAGCAAGGATGGGTTCGCACCTTCGTCGGAGACAGCACCGCATCCTATGATTCATTCGTTTTGACCACGTTTCCCGCCATCCAGGAGCAGCCGCAGTATTTCAAAAAAGAGGACCGTCAGTCGCAGGAGATGAGCTTCGGTGAGCTTCAAAGGTACATAAGCGACCTGCGCCAGTCCGGCTTTGACACGAAACGGCTCTCAGTGCAGCTGAACCGCAAGCTCTCCTACCCGGCCATCACCCTGGTGATGGCGATGCTCGCCATGCCGTTTGCCTTCGCAACCGGAAAGCGCGGCGGGGTCGCTGGAATCGCTGTCGCCATCCTGCTGGCCGTCGTATACCTGGGAACCTCCAGTTTCTTTGAGGCGATGGGAAACTTCAACCAGCTTCCGCCAACACTGGCCGCCTGGTCTCCGGATCTGCTCTTTGCCCTGGCAGGTGGCTGGCTTCTGCTTCGGACGCCGACTTAGTCTTACCTGCTGGCCAGAACAAAGGAGACAAGTGCACAATGTTAGACCCATGGATAAGCGCGACTTTCTCAAAGGATCTGCGGCCGGCGCAGCTACCCTCATGATGCCCGCCCTCAGTCAACTACATGCATTCGCGACGACCGACGTACCTCGAACGAACTGGTCCGGCAACTATCATTACTCAACCAACAAGGTCTTCGAACCCTCCAATGTGACGGAGGTGCAGGATGCAGTCCGAAGTGTCTCCAGCGTGCGTGCGCTCGGAACTCGGCATTCCTTCAATGGGATCGCCGATTCCAGGTCGGCGCAGATCTCATCGCTCAAGCTCAAGGACATGCACATCGATCCTGCGGCGCATACGGTCACCGTGGGCGCCGGGATCCGGTACGGTGACCTTGCCGTGCAGCTCGACCGTGCCGGCTTCGCGCTTCACAACCTCGCTTCGCTGCCGCATATCTCGGTCTGCGGTGCATGTTCAACCGGCACACACGGTTCGGGCATGCACAACGGCAATCTCTCGACAGCGGTGACGGCTCTCGAGTTTGTCGCTGCGGATGGTTCGGTTCACACGCTGTCCCGCAACCAGGATGGGGACAAGTTCGCGGGGGCCGTTGTCGGCTTAGGTGCGCTTGGCATCGTCACCCACATGACGCTTGGAATCCAGCCCACGTACCAGATGACACAGATTGTCTATCAGGACCTTCCCTTCAGCGAGTTGGAACACCACTTTGCCGAGATCATGGGCGCCGGCTACAGCGTCTCGCTCTTCACCAACTGGCAGAACGGGCGGGCCAGCGAGGTTTGGATCAAACGCCGGGTCGACCAGGGTGGGAGCACTGCTCCCGCACCGAAGTTCCATGGGGCCACTTTGGCGACGAAGAAGCTTCACCCCATCACCGATCTTTCCGCCGACGCATGCACGGATCAGCTGAATGTTCCGGGGCCGTGGTACGAGCGTCTACCCCATTTCAAGCTCGACTTCACGCCATCAAGCGGGAAGGAATTGCAGACAGAATACTTTGTGCCGTTCGAACACGCCTACGAGGCCGTTCGTGCGGTCGAGACTCTCCGTGATGAGATCACTCCTCACCTTTTGATTACCGAACTGCGAGCAATTGCCGAAGATGACCTATGGATGAGCATGGCTTATAAGCGTCCGTCGCTTGCGATTCACTTCACCTGGAAGCTGGAGTCTGAGGCTGTCCAGGCGTTACTCCCCAGGATCGAAGCCAGGCTTGCTCCGTTTGGCGCGCGTCCCCACTGGGCGAAAGTGTTTACCCTTGAGACTGACCGCATCGCCCCGCTCTACCCACGCATCAAGGATTTTCGCACCCTGGTAAGCCAGTAGGATCCAGCAGGTAAGTTCCGCAACGCCTATCTGCGACAGCATGTCGAGACAGCTTTGGCTTAGACACAAAAAGGCCCCGGTCGAAACCGGGGCCTTTTTTTCTATGGGTCGGAGTTGACTAGTTGACTAATAGACAGTCAGGCTAACCTTGTCCAGCCAAACGTTGTAAGGCTCCTGGGTCGCGTTCCCGTCCATCTGGAACGCAGCGTTGATCTGTCCCATGGACCAGTTCTGCTGCGCAGGCAAGTAAATGTTAAGAGGATAAACATTCCCGTTGACTGAAAGCGAGATGTAATGGACCTGCTGGCCGACGCGTTCGAACGTCCAGATGATATGTTGCCACTGGTTCGCCGCAAACGGAGCACAAGGAACACTGGTCTTGGTCCAACCCGTGTTCGGAGCGCCGTTCCAGATGTCCCACTCTCCTACGTTCGGATAATTGCCGTTGAAGTTGCACTCGGTTCCCCAGGTCCAACGCGTATTGTTGATGGTCTGGTTGACGTCGAATTCAAGCGCCTGCGAGGCGGTCGGTTTGTCGATCATCATGTAGAAGTCGTAGATGAAGTGAGTCGGACTATCTCCACCACCCAGGTTGACTGTGTACAGTTCATTGGAATAAGGCGTTGGACCGCCCATTGTAAAGTGCGCAGAGGAGCCACTCAGCGATGGATTGCTGACGTTCTCTGTCATGGTTGAGTTGGTATCTCCAAAACCTGCAGCGCAAATCTGTCCCGCACGCGAAGTGGTCGGGCCATAAAGAGCGGCGCAAGGCTCCCAGTTAGGGATATTCTGCAGGTTCGTCACTGTCTGGTAAGCGGTTCCGGTCACGTTGACGAAGAAGGTGTTACTTGCAATTTTGCCGTTTACATCCGTTGCGACTACATCGAGACGGTGACGACCGGTCGTCATCCAGAAGGAACCCGTGAACTGGTTGTAGAAGGTAAAGTAGTCAGCAACTCCGTCAATGTATACACGCTGATAGGCAAGAGGTGCCTGCAGCATGTTAGCCACGGACGTGAGTGTCATAGGTGACGTGACATTTGCATTGGCGATCGGATTCGACACACAGATAGAACCGGCAGCCGTTGACCCCGGAGTCACCGCAGGAATCGGCGGAGCCGGAGGGAATGGCTGCGGAGGCCCCGCAACAACAGGCAGCGAGGGGCACGACTGACCACTTTGAGTCCCGACGTTTACCGTGACCGGCGTGAATGTCGATCCACCACAGTAATCCCACTGTTGCACTGCAGTTTGGTGGACACCCGAGGTAAGAGGAACCAGGATGTTGAGCGATGTTCCGTTGACAATGTCAGCGATCTTGTTGTCCACGTAGACACCCATTGCGGCAACGCCCTTCGCGCAGGACGGTGCAGTTGCAGTCGCTGTAAAGCGTGCCGGCGAGGCTACGGTGCTGCCATTGGCTGGAGACGAGACCACAACTCCACTCCCAGAGGCCGCAACCTTGATGTTGATCGGCGTCAAGGTTGATCCGCCGCAGTAATCCCACTCCTGCACGGCCGTCTGGTATGTGCCAGAGTTGAGCGAGATCTCAGTCTTGAGATTGCTGCCATTTTCCTTGAACACCAGAGTGTTGTTCACGTAAACACCAACAGCCGCGACTCCGGCCTTACATCCAGGTGCGCTTGCGGTTGCAACGTACAAGGCGGGAGATCCCACCGTTGCACCATTTGCCGGACTGGTAACAGATACGCTTGCAAACAGCGGCGACGACACCGCTAACAGGCTCAAACAAGTAAGTAGATTTCGAAATTTCATGACTTAGGCCTTCCCGGGGTTGGACTTCCAAAGTGAACGGTTGACAGGCGAAGAGCAATCCCGAGTGTGAGCACTGGGGCACCTGTTATAAGTCCGCTCTTCAACCCTGAATGCCAATCTTGATCGTACGATTAATTGCCTGTGATGCAAGGGCGACGCCGGAGGTTCTCCGGTGTCGCCCTGAGACGAACCAAGCTGCAGATTTACAAGACAGCAAAGAGATCGTGCTCGCTTAGCCTTGGCATGCAATGGTGCCGTTCATGCCATTCGGGTAGAACCCGCCAGAGCACTTGCCACCCGCGTAAACAATGTTCAGCACCTGGCTGGTGCCACGAACGATAGCCAGCGAATTGCGATCGACGGTGTAAGGTGTCTGAGCGGTCGGGACAACGTCCGCATAATCAACCGCAGGGCTGTTGATCCCGTTGTTAATGCAAGCTTCACGAATGGAGCCGGAATGCAGCGCCTCCGTTGCCAGGATCGAAGCAGCCGCAGTCAGATAGGTCTTGTCGGTGAGCAAAGCGGCAGCACCAGCATAAGCACTCACGCCCACATCCTCAAACTGGCGAGCCAACTTAAGAAAGTCGTTCACGTTTGCAAAACCGTATCCGAGTGCGTTCAAGTTGATCGCCGGCTTCTTGACAGCAGCGGAACCAAGTGCAGTGCGAAGATACTTGACGTGATTGATCTCGTCATTCCGCAACGCCGAAGCAACGTAAGCCTGCGGCAACTTCGCGAAGCCGGGGACCATCGCTCCACCGGTGGTGGGGCCGGTCTCGTCTGCTGCGCTGATGACACCCAGCTGCACGAGCGTTGCGCCGTATGTTGCCATCGCGTAGAACTCTGCTTCCAGGTATTCGAGGTTCAAGGCAAAGTTGAGAATGTCGGCGTCGTTGTACGACGATGCCTGCACCTTCTGCTCACCCGAACCAAAATTGTTGCTGATCACCGCCGCACTTGCGAGTCCTAGACCCGTGAGTCCAGCACCCTTGAGGAAAGAACGACGATTTGCCGCGCTGCGCATTACCTGATCCTGTGTCATCTCTGCGGTCTCCGAATAAAGTTGAACGTTCGTTGGGGAGCTAATAAAAGAAGTAGACTGAGCCACTCTCTTGCATCAAGTATTTTCTGGGGACGGTTTTATTGTTCTATCCCGAGCGCAAGGCTATTCCACAAATGTGTAATTCGTCGACGCTTGGCAC
>CAZZZP010000079.1:0-7081 GCA_964658635.1 Lichenicola sp.
GCACGGGGTTCGGCGTCGGTTGAGAAGCTGCGGGTGGAGGCTGCGGGGCCGGAGTCGGCGGCGGCACGGGCTGAGCTGGTGGAGCTGGACCTGGCTTCGCTCGATTCGGTGAAGCGGGTGGCTGAGGCGGAGCTGGCGCGCGGGACGGGGCTGGACTGCCTGATCAACAATGCGGGTGTGATGGCTCCGCCGAAGCGGCGGGAGACGAAGGACGGGTTTGAACTGCAGTTTGGGACGAACGTGCTGGGGCATTACGCACTGACCTGCCGGCTGATGCCTGCGCTGGTGCGGGCGGGCGGCGTGGTGAAGTCGCGGGTGGTGACGCTGGCGTCGATTGCGCATAAGCGGGGTAAGCTGAACTTCGACGATCTGCAGTCGAAGCAGCGGTATGTGCCGATGGACGTGTATTCGCAGTCGAAGCTTGGGGACCTGATGTTTGCGTTCGAGCTGGAGCGGCGGCTGGAGAATGCCGGGCTGCCGGTAGAGAGCATCGGGGTGCACCCGGGCGTGGCCAAGACCAATCTGTTCAAGGTAGGAGATGGGACGGGGCTGGCGGGGGTGGCGCAGAACGTGCTGCAGCATTCGCTGGGCGTGCTGTTCAACACGGAGCTTGACGGGGCGATCCCTACGCTGTTTGCGGCGACTTCAGAGGCTGCGCAGGGTGGAGGTTACTACGGGTCACAGGGTTTCCAGGAGATGCGGGGCGGGGATGTGGGGCCGGCAAAGGTGGCCGCGCAGGCGAATGACGTGGCGGCGCAAGGAAGATTGTGGCAGGTATGCCAGGAGTTGACTGGGGTCGGGCTCGAGGGTTAGGTTGATCCGGGCTGAGATTCAGCTCAATCCCAGAGGTCCAACTTTATGCGTCTGGCGGGTGCTTCGATCCTGCTGTCCGGTGTCGTGTCGCTTGGTGCCGGGTTGCTTGCTGCCCAGGCTTCTGGCGGGTTGAGCCAGCGTACGCCGGAAGGGGAGGCGGCGGCGCGGAAGGCCGAGCGGCGACTGGTGCTGGATGTACAGGTGACCGCGGCTGATGGGAGTGCGGTTCGAGGCCTGGCGGAGAAGGATTTCGTGGTGCGGGATGGGGGCCAGGCGGTTCCGCTGACTTCTTTTCGTGAACTGGGTGGTGAAGACGGGAAGGCTCCGGCCGAGGCCGTGTTGCTGCTGGATACGATGAATGCGACGTTCAGCGATGTGACGCTGATGCGTCAGGAGCTGGACAAGCTGCTGCGGGGCAAGGGCGGCAAGCTGAAGCTGCCGATGACGATTGTTTTTCTGACGGACACGGGAATACAAATCGATAAGCCTTCGCAGGATGGGAACAAGCTGGCGGATGAGCTGGATGGGGTGCATTCGCCGCTGCGAGTGCTGACGCCGGCGATGGGAGTAGGCGGAGCGCAGGATCGCCTGGCGCGTTCGCTGCGCGCGTTGCAGATGCTGATGCGCTACTCGGGCGACCGGCCTACGCGGAAGCTGGTGATTTGGGTTGGACCGGGCTGGCCGCTGCTATCGGGGCCGAATGTGGATTTGAGCGAACGGGATCACAGAGCCTTTTTCGATGAGGTGGTGGAGACGACAACGGCGCTGCGTCGTGCGCGTTTCACGGTGTACAGCGTGGCCCCGCTGAATTTTTCGCAAGGCTCCGCGGTCTTTCCATTTCTGTACGAGGGGTACATGAAGGGCGTGACGAAGGCGTCCGAGGCGGACTCGCCGGATCTTGCGGCGCAGGTGCTGGCGGTGCACTCGGGCGGGCTGGTGTATGCGAAGTCGGGCGATCTGGCGGGGGAGATTGAGCGCTGCCTGGCGGATGCGGACTCCTGGTATGAGATTGCGGTTGATGCGGCTGCCGCGAGCGGGGCTCGCTATGTGTATCACCCGCTGAAGGTGGAAACGCGGGCGCCGGGAGCGAAGGCACGGACGCAGACGAGCTACTATGCGGGGCTGCCGGAGGCTCCGTTTGCGGATGGTGCTGCAGCACGGGTAAAGACTGCGGATGTGGTCCCTGCCGCGGCTGGTGGCGAGCCTCGTACGGTGTTGCTGGATGTGCTGGTTCGTGACCGAGGGGGCGCGCCGGTGCGGGGACTGAAGGCGGGCGACTTTGCGCTGGAAGAGGATGGTGAGGCGAAGACTGTCGAGAGTGTTGAAGAACATGAGAGGGCGGACTTGGTGTATCCGGCTGCTGCGGCTGCCGGCGCCGGGAGCGTGGAGGTGAGCAACCGGCCACCGAAAGGCAGCGAGTGGAATGTGCTTGCGGTAGATCTGCTGAATACCTCGAAGGAGGAACGTGGGAGGGTGCTGAAGGAGTTGCAGGAACTGGCACGTGGGCTGCCGCAGTCGACCCCGGTAGCGCTGGTGTTGATGCCAGGCAGGCTGCGGGTGATTACGACCTTCAGCGAGGGCCCGGCGGGGCTGCTGCGTGCACTTTCGAAGGGTCTTGGAAGTGCAAACTTTGCAGCGACGAAAGATGGCGCGCCGGCGGTCTTTGAGCGAATACCCAACGGCATCCATGAGCTTGAGTACAAGGGGAACGTGGATCTATACCGGCAGGCGGACCGGGCGCAGACGACGGCTGACGAAATTGGCGCGATGGCTGGCTGGTTGAAGGACTATCCGGGGCGGAAGAACGTGTTCTGGGTGTCGTCGGTGTTTCCGCTGGATGCGCGGACGGAGATGAGGCGCGAGCTTGAGTCGGCGCGTGTGGCGATCTACCCGGTGGATCTTCGTGGATCTTCGATTGGGGGTGGTGAGAGGGACGAGGTGCTTGGGATTGCGCGGGCGACGGGTGGTAAGGCGTACTTCGGGAGCGATGTGGCGAAGACTCTGGCTGGCGAGATTGATCGCGGCGGCAACTACTACACGTTGTCGTTTGCGGCGGAGGCGACGAGGTGGGATGGGAGTTATCGCCGGCTGAAGGTGATGGCAAAAGAGCCGGGGCTGGAGCTTGATTATCGCGAGGGATACTTTGCAGGGGCTGCGCCGCCGGCCGGCGTGGTGACCATGAATGAGTTTGCGAGCGCTTTACGGCCGGGCGAGGCAGCGGGCGCTGACCTGAGGTTCACGGCGCGGGTGGTGAAGACGGGGGACTCGGCCGAGGTGGAGTACAGCCTGGATCCGGCGACGGTGAGCCTTGCGCCAGGAGTGGGTGGCAAGGTGATGACGGACGTGGATTGCGCGTTGGTGGAGTTCGATGCCAAGGGCAGGGCGTTGGAACATAAATTTGTTCACCTCTCCGGGACATTTTCCGCGGAGCAGGGCAGGCGGCTGACGGCAGGGATGTTGAGCGCGAAAGAGACGATAGCGCTCAAAAGTGGGGCCGAGGTGCTGGTGATCGGGGTAAGAGACCGGGCGACGGGTAAGAGCGGAAGCGTTGAGGTGAGGGTGAGTTCGCTGTGAGGATGAATGTGTCTGGTGGAGACCTGCCGCGCCTGTGCTGACGGGGGGTAAAGGGTGGTCAAATGACAGCCGTATTCATCTTCTGTTCTTCGCGTGTTAATAGAAAGCGGCGAAAGCATCGCTAGTCTCCGGACATGCGAAACACTCCAAGTCTTCTCCGCAGTTCTGCGGTCTTGTGTGCCTCTGTCCTCATGACGGGTTCTGCCTTAGCCCAATTCGATACTGGTGCGTTTGTTGGTACGGTGAAGGACAGCACGGGGGCGGTGATTTCGGGCGCGACCGTGACGGTTACAAATACGCAGACGGGAAGCGTGGCGAGTTCGTTGTCGGACGGAAGCGGCGCGTGGGAAGCGCCATCGCTGCACACGGGGACCTACCGGATCGCGATCACCCATGCAGGTTTCTCGGATGCTGCCGCGACGGACCTGACCCTTTCGGTGGGAGCGCGTCAGAGGGTGGATCTTACGCTGGCCGCAGGCGGTGCGAGTGAGACGGTTGAGGTCTCTGGAGTTTCATTGCAGCTTGAGACGGAGTCCTCTGAGCGTGACCAGGTGATCACGAACGATCAGAGCGAGGCGTTGCCGCTGGTGACGCGGAACTACTCGGACCTGCTTGGACTAGTGACGGGGTCGCGGCAGGCGCCTACGGCGGCCACGACGAGTTCGATCAATTCGCTGGTTCGCGCGGGCTCGTACAACATCAATGGCGAGCGCTCGATGTTCAACAACTTCCTGCTGGATGGCATGGACAACAATGCTTATGGCGAGTCGAACCAGGGATTCGACAACCAGATTATTGCGATTCCGCCGGATTCGGTCGCGCAGTTTCAAGTGGTGACGAACAATGAGTCGGCGGAGTATGGCCGGTCTTCGGGTGCGATGATCAACGTGGCATCGCGGTCGGGCACGAACAAATTTCATGCGACGCTTTATGAGTTTCTGCGCAACACGGACCTGAATGCGGCGGGTTTCTTCAAGCCGACGAGTACGGGGTCTTCGGGCATTGTGGTGCCATTCAAGAAGCCTACCTTCAATCGTAACCAGTATGGTGTCAATTTTGGTGGACCCGTACCGGTGGGGATTTTGAGGGATAAACTTTTCTATTTTGTGGACTATGAGGGTTTTCGGCAGGTGCTGAAGCCGCTGAATGTGCTGACGCTGCCGACGCAAAATGAGTTGAACGGGATACTGGTGGTCCCGGTGAAGAATGCGTTGACCGGGACGGTTTATAAAGCGGGCACGCAGATTCCTACATCCGCGATCAACCCGGTTTCATTGAAGATTATCAATGCGTTCCGGCAGGTTTCGGGGTTGCCGGTGAGTGGTGCGGCGAATACCGGGCTGGCCCAGTTTGATTATGCGGTGCAGGTTCCGTTTACGGACAATGCGGACAAGGGGGATCTGCGGCTTGATTTTCAGCAGAGTCCGAGCACGTCCTGGTTTGTGCGGGTAAGCGACCGCAAGGAGGATGCGCTGAATGCACCGGCGCTGCCGCTGCCGCTCGATGGGCAGACGAACGGGCAAATTCGTGTGCTCGATCAGCAGGCGGTGCTTGGGTTTACGCGGTTGTTTGGCGCGGACCGGGTGCTTGATGCGCGGGTGGCGATCTCGCGGACGAAGGCGGGCAAGTTCTCGACTTCGATCGGGAGCACGGCATTCGGGATTCCTGGGCTGCCGACGGATCCGGCGGTTTCGGGTGGTCTGCCGACGACGTCGATCAGCGGGTTTACGGGGTTTGGAAGGCAGAGCACGAATCCGCAGTTTCAGAATCCGGCGCTGCTGGATCCGAAGGTGAACTACACATGGGTGAAGGGTCGGCATTCGCTCAAGTTCGGTTACGAATACGAACATATCTGGATGGCGGTGAGTGACAACAATCCCCTTTATGGCTCGTTCACCTATGGTGGTGGGTACAGCAATGCGGGGGGTGCGACGGTTTCGGATACCTATTGGGCGGACTTCCTGTTCGGGACGACGAGTGCGTACTCGGCTGCGAACGTGTTCACGGCGCATCTGCGACAGACGCTGAACAGCGCGTATGCGCAGGATGACTGGAAGGCGCTGCCGAACCTAACGCTGAACCTTGGCCTGCGCTGGGAGTATGGGTCTCCCTACTCGGAGCAGAACAATTATGTATCGAACTTTGATCCGATCAGCCAGACGGTGTTGACGACGACGCCGGGTGCGGTGGCGAGCGCGAATGTAACGCCTGTCAGCGGGAGCGGGGTTTATAACAAGACGCTGGTGAATCCTGATTTCAAGGACTTTGCTCCCCGGGTTGGGTTTGCCTACTCGGCGGACGGGAAGACTGCAATTCGCGGCGGGTTTGGGTTGAGCTATGTGCATTACACGCGGGCGGGTTCGGGCGACATTCTTGGGATCAACGCTCCGCAAGCGCTCTTTGTTGCGGTGAATCAGAATAATTTGAAGCCGACGGCGGCGAATCATTGCGTGGGGACGCCGACTGTTTCGCAGATTGGGAGTTGTTATGTGTCGGCGGACCAGGGCTTCCCGACGGGGCTGACGACGACGTTCGATCCGCTGACGGATAACGTTACGTATGTTCCGAAAGATACGCGGGACAGTTACGTGGAGAGCTTCTTTATCAGTGTGCAGCGCGAGCTTGCGAAGAATACGCGGCTTGATGTGGCGTACGTGGGTAATCATGGATTGAAGCTGCAGGGTTTTGTAAATGCGAACCAGTTGAACCCGTCTGTGGGGTTTGGGCAGGCGAACCGGCCGTTCCCGAAGTTCTCCGATATTACGGAGGCTTTGAATGAGTTCACATCCAATTACAATTCGCTGCAGGTGCGGTACGAGCAGCGATTTGTAGCGGGGCTGACGCTGCTGAATTCGTTTACCTGGTCGCATGCGCTCGACAATGCGAGTGCATCGCTTGAGGGGAACACGCCGGCGCCGCAGGATGGGAACAACATTCGCGCCGACTATGGGCAGTCCGATTACAACCTGCCGATCGATGACATCACGAGTTTGATCTATGAGATTCCGGTAGGTCGTGGGCGGAGGTTTCTGTCGGGTACGAACGGCGTTGTGGATGCGGTGCTGGGCGGATGGCAGGTATCGACGATCAATACGATGCAGTCAGGGACGCCGTTCAACCTGACGTATACGCCTTCGGCGACGAACCAGGTTTCGCCTACGATCTCCAACAGCTTTCGGGGGGCGAACCTCTACCGGCCGAATGTGATTGCGGGGGTGAAGCCGGTTTTAGATACGCAGATTGCGTCGAGTGGCTACATCCAGTACGTAAACCCGGCGGCCTATGCTTTGCCGGCTACGACGGTGGGTGGTGTGGTGCAGAGTCCATTTGGCAATGCGAGCCGCAACCCGCTGCGTAATACGGCTTTCTACCAGACGGACCTGGCGTTGAACAAGCGTTTCTCGACCCCGGTAGAAGGTTTGAAGGTGGAGTTTCGGAGCGAGTTTTACAACCTGCTGAACCATACGAACCTGTATCTGCCTTCGACGATTGGCGGCACGAATGGAGCTACGGCATCGACGGGCGGGATTATTACGAGCACGTTCGAGCCGCGGGTGATTCAGTTCGGGCTGAAGGTTATCTACTAGGGGCGTTCGGGTTGATGAAGCCCCGGTCTTCGTGGCCGGGGCTTTCTGTTTGCAGTCGCCGGTGGGAGTTAGACTTGTTGCGTGAAGATGATGGGGTGTTTTTCTCG
>CAZZZP010000079.1:7091-19217 GCA_964658635.1 Lichenicola sp.
TTTCTCGTGGAGTGAGTGTGGTTCTGGTGGCTGCGGCAGGCTCGGCCTGGGCGCAGAGTGGGGTCTCAGAGCTCAGGGGCAAGGTGGATGCGGTGGCTGCGCAGGTGCTGGCGCAGACCGGTGTGCCGAGCGCAGAAGTGGGGATCGTGGTGGATGGCAAGGTGGTGCTGACGGCGGCCTATGGGTTGGCCCGTCTTGATCCGAAGGTTAAGGCTGAACCGGGAATGAAGTACCCGGTGGGGTCGATCTCCAAGCAGTTTACGGCGGCTGCGATTCTGCTGCTGCAGCAGGACGGGAAGCTGACGCTCGATGATACGGTGAGCCGCTGGTTTCCGGAGCTGACGCGTGCGAAGGATGTGACGCTGCGCGAGATTCTGTCGCACACGAGCGGGTACGAGGATTACGCGCCGCAAGACTATACGATTCCGCTATGGGTGCGACCGGCGAATCCAGTGGACGTGGTGCATGAATGGGCGGGCAAGCCGCTTGATTTCGATCCGGGGACGGAGTGGCAGTACAGCAATACGAACTTTGTGCTGGCGGCGCTGATTGTCGAGAAGGCAAGTGGCATGCCGTACTGGGAGTTTATGCGGACGCGGGTGCTGGGGCCGGCGGGGATGAAGAATGTAATCAACCTGGATACAGATCGGAAAGAGGTTGAGCCGCTGGGCTATATGCGGAATGCTCTGGGTCCTCTACGTCCGGCGCAGATGGAAGGGCCGGGCTGGTACTTTGGCGATGCGAGCCTGGGGATGCCGGTCGAAAGCCTGCTGCAGTGGGATGTGAGCATGATGAACGAGACGGTGCTTTCGCCGGCGAGCTACGAGGCGATGGAGACCGAGGTGAAGCTGAAAGATGGGCGTGGTTCGCAGTATGGGCTTGGGGTGCAGGTGGCGGAGGTTCGAGGGCACCGGTTGATTGAGCACTCGGGTGAGGTGGGTGGGTTTGTTGCGGAGAACATGGTGTTTCCGGATGACAAGGTGGCGGTTGCGGTGCTGACGAACGAGGAGGCGAGCTCGGCTGCGTCGGCGATTGCGAAGGCTGTTCTGCCGCTGGTGCTGCCGGTGAGTGCGCAGGTTGTGAGTGATGGGGCTGCCGCGGCAGAGGTGCAGGCGAGGGCGATGCTGGCGGGGTTAGAGGAGGGCAAGCTGGATCGTGGGCTGTTGACGCCGGATTGCAATTTCTACTTTTCGGATGTGGCGATCGGAGATTTTGCGAGTAGTTTGAAGCCGCTGGGCGTGGTGAAGGAGTTGAAGCAGGTGAGTACGGAGCTGCGTGGCGGGATGGTGTTCCGGGTCTTCCGGGTGACGTTCGGCGATGCGAAGAAGACTACGCTTTCTTTGACGACTTATACGATGGCTGACGGGAAGCTGGAGCAGTTTCTGATTGGGCCGTAAGGATGTAACTACTTCGGTTGCCTGAGCGGGGCGGGGACGAAGTCGGTGAAGAGCTGGGCGGGATCTTCGGTGAGATAGACGGTGGGGATGGCGGGGAAGTGCTCTTCGATGTATTGAAGAGTACGGAAGTCGAAGGATTGCACGTCGGAGCGGGATTGCATGTGGTGGCTCTCGATGACGCCGCAGAGGGTGCGTGCGAAGAGGTCGGGCGCGACGGTGTGGTTGGTGTTGGGTTCTACGCCGGGGGTGGGTGAGGTTGAGCCGCCATCGGGATAGGGGACGATCTTGGTCTCTAGATTGAAGCGGACCTTGTCGGCGTTTGCTGCGCGGGCCTCGGCTTGCGGATGGGTGTGGCCGGCGCCGGTACGGTAGAAGGCGGCGTAGAAGGCGGGGAAGCGCAGGAGCTGATCGACGGTGATGGGAGTGTAGGGGCTGGGGAGGTGCTCCTGGCGAGCGAAGGCTACAGCTGCAGGTGAGAGGGCGAGGTCGTTGCGCTGGTCGGGGAAGCGGGTGGGCTTGAGCTTGTCGCAGATGAAGGTGGCTTGAAGCTCGGCGAGGGTGTGGTCCCGGAAGTAGAAAGCGGTTTCGAAGCTGTAGGGCTTGTCGTCGGCGCGGCGGCAGGAGTCGGGATTGAGGAACTGGTCGTGCCAGATGGTGGAGTGATGGTCGCGGGTGACGCCGGTGTCGGTTTCGATGGTGTTGATGAGGGTGTCGAGGCCGGCTTCGAAGGCGGGGAGGGTGTTTTCAGGGCGGAGGCCGCGGGCTCCTCGGTGTCCCTGGACGTCGAAGCTGGCGGGGAGTGAGTTGTTGCTGCGGGCCTCAGCTACGGCCTGCTGGAGGAGGTCGGGACGGTCGGAGATGAGGCCGTCCGGATGGAGGGCGAGGACCTGGTGCATCTTCTGGGGATCGTTGGTGGTCCAGGGGATGATGCGGACGCCGAGCGCGTGGAGGGCGGCGATATCGACCTTTGGACTGGTGGTGAGCAGGGTTTCGTCGTTCGGGCTGAGCGTGGGTACGGGGGCGTGATGCGCGCGGGCGTGGGCGCTGGCGGCGGTCATGAGGCCGGTGAACGGGTTGGGCTGGCTCGGCATGGGACCAGTTTGCGCTGCGAGCGGGGCGAGTACAAGGAGCAGAGGAAGGCTTGCAGCAAAGTGGCACGGACTGTAGGGCAAGAGGGGCTCCTGTGCAGGAAGAACATGCGTTTTTGGCAGGGTAGCTGACTAGGATTGAAGCGTGATGAAGATTGTGGCGGCGCGGGTGGTTTGGGGTTAGTCTCGCTGCATGCGAAAAGTCTGTGTATTGCTGCTGGGGGCGTTTTATGCTTCGTGTGCCGGCATGGCGGCTGGACAGGCGGTGGTGCGGCAGAGTGGAACGGATGCCGATTCAGGGATTGCATGGGTGTTGCTTTCGATTGAGGGCAAGCCGCTGGAAGGAGGACCAGTAGCTGCGGGTTCGGCTCCGCGATTGACGGCGCAGTGTACGAAGCGTCCTGCGGGGAAGTTGAAGTTCGAGCTGCTGGCGGATTTTGGCGGGGTGCCGGAGGTTCGGTTTGTGCCGCCTTGGAAGCCGAAGAGTTCGGCGGATTTCCCGCCGCGTCTGGAGCGGGTGCAGATCAGGATCGAGTTCTTCGGGTATATGAAGGTGAAGCCGGTGAAGCGGCAGTGGGTGGCGCTGGACGGGCTTGCGGGGGAGTGGCGTTATGCGACTCCTGGGATGGACTCAGGGAACATGGAAGAGATCATGTTCTACCTGCAGTATCTGCGTGCCTTGCCGGAGCTTGGACTGACGCTGCCGGGCCGGGGAGCGGCTCGTTGGGAGACGGTTGGGTTGCAGCAGGCTATTCACGCAGAGCCGATCTGTGGTGCGAGCGGGCTTTAGTGTCTGCACGCTGGTACTTTTTGCCGGAGCAATACCTATCGGTCCATGTCTGATTCATGGTGCAGTAACGCTGTCGTCATGGCGTGTTGACGCGGCGTGCCTAAGCTCGGATTCGAACTGCTTTCAATAACAGGTTCGAGTCACACGAGACTTCACAGGCCCCGGTGCGGAAGGAGTTCCCTTTCCACGGTCGATGAGTGCGCAGCGAGTCAGACCGAAGTATTGACGAAGCGATTTGAAAGGGAAGCTATGAAATCCATAAAGATGGGGTTTGCGCTCTCGTGCGTGACCCTGATGGCAACGTCGTCCGTGTTGGCGCAGAACGGCCGTGGGACCTTGACGGGTGGGGTGACGGATGCGCAGGGACGCAGCCTGCAGGGCGCTGAGGTCTCCCTTGATCCGGGCGATGTGAAAGCCATCTCGGACGCTCAGGGGAACTATACGTTTGCTGCTCTGCCTGCGGGCAACTACGAGATTGAGGTGAACTACGAGGGTTTCCAGGAGTTCAAGCAGAAGATCACTGTTGTCGGGGGACAGCCGGTTCGTCTTGATGCGGTTTTGAAGATGGGCGATAACAAGCAATCGGTAGATGTGTATGCCGGCCGCCAAGGCGGCGAGGTGGAGGCGATCAACCGGACATTCACCGCGCCGAACGTGATCAATGTGCTGCCCGCGGATGTGATCACGAGTCTTCCGAACGCGAATGTGGCGGATGCGATTGGGCGCCTGCCGGGCGTGGTGCTGGAGCGAGATGAAGGCGAGGGCAAGTACATCAAGGTGCGCGGGACCGAGCCGCGGCTGACGCATACGACACTGGATGGCGTGACGATTGCTTCTCCGGAGACAGTGCGGCAGATCAAGTTGGACCTGATTCCGGCTGACCTGGTGGCTTCGGTCCAGATCAACAAGACGCTGCAGGCGAATCTTGAGGGTGATGGAATTGGCGGGTCGGTGGATTTGCAGACGAAGAGTGCGACGGACCGTCCGACGATTTACCTGGAGTCGACGGGTGGGTATAACCCGATTTTGACGGGGCGTCCGGACTACCAGTTTGACGGCACGCTGGGAAAGCGTTTTATGCATGGCAAGCTGGGAGCGCTGCTAAGCGGATCGTATGACTGGAATGGGCGCGGCATCAACGACGTAGAGCCGGGGCCTGCGGTAGCGGGGACGTACGACTTGCGTGACTATCGCTACTTCCGGGATCGCTGGGGAATCGGCGGGACGGTCGACTACAAGTTCAGCGATACTTCGAATGTTTACCTGAAGTATCTCTATTCCCACTTCAACAACTTTGGGGATGACTGGATTTACTCGCCGCAGATCAACACGTTTTTGAGCTCGACGCAGGGTGGATCCGATGGCTCGATCTCATTTCAGGGCCTTCGTCGCCGGCCGGTCCAGGACATTGGTGGGTTGAAGTTCGGCGGTAATAATGTTCTTGGTCGGGCCTTGTTGAATTGGGATCTAGATTCTTCGGTGGGCAGGACGCGGGATGCGGGTTACGCCGACTCTCACTTCGCGCCGGTAAGCAAGACCAATCCGCTAAACAATATTGTGTATGGTCTCGACACTTCGAATCCCCTGATTCCTCGTATCACGCCGCAAAACGGGGTGAACATTTATAACCCGGCCAACTATTTTCTTTCGAACACGACGAACCAGTTCACTTACAGCCCGGAAGTGGACCTTGGATTTGGAGCTTCGGTCTCTCTACCCTACTCCCTTGCGGGCCATGCGAGCACGTTCGAGATAGGCGGCCGCTTTCGCAACGAGCACAAGTTCGAGAACCAGAATACGCAGAATATTGTGCCGTTGTTGAACCAGGGGCCTAATGGCAATGTAGAAGACCCATCGCTTGCGATGAGCAATTTTCTGCGAACCGACTTTGCCGATCCCAACTACTATGGCGGACATTATGGAGCGTATGGACCAACGATCGATGTAAACAAGGTGCTTGCCCTGGGGGGGCAATCGAACTCGGGTGGAACGCTGGGCAACTCGTTTGATCAGATTGAGAAGGTTTCCGCGGGTTACATTCAGAACTCAACAAATATAGGCAAGTACCAGCTTTACGTGGGTTTGCGGATTGAAGGAACGAACGAGGACACGCTTGGCTATGTTGGCGCGTCGAATGCGAATGGTGTGGGTACGACGCCGGTGCACTCGCTGGGATCCTACGTCACCCTGCTGCCGAGTGCATCGGTTCGTTATGCTTTGACGCCAGAGTCGGGTCTGCGGCTGGTGTACAGCCGGGGGCTTTCGCGTCCGAATTTTTCGGATCTGATTCCTTTCGAGTCGGCTTCAAATGGTGGTCAGGCGAACCAGGCTGTGACTGTAGGCAACCCGGGCATCCAGGCGGAGTTTGCGGACGACATCGACCTTCTGTACGAGCGTGAGCTGCCGAGCACGGGTCTTGTGCAGGCGGGATTTTTCTACAAGAACCTGAGCAATCCCATTACGCTGACTTCGCAGAATTTGAACACTTCCAGCAATCCTTTGTCTCCTGTGCTTGGAGTGAACGGCAATTACATCCTGTACCAGACGGGCAATGCCGGAAGTGGTTGTGTGTATGGATTTGAAGCGTCGTTCCAACAGCACTTTACCTATCTTCCCGGGTTGCTGAACGGTCTGGGTGTGCTTGCGAACTATGGTTATACCAACTCCCAGGCGACATTCCCTGCACCCATCGGGGGAGCCAGCCCGGCCGTGAATGGACCATTGACGCGTCCGCTGATTGGGCAAGCCCATAATAGTTACAATTTCAGTCCTACTTACGACAAGCGGAAGCTTTCGGTTCGTCTGGGGATGACTTATAACGGTCCGAATATCTCTTCTTATGGGGATGGGACGAATGGGCCGAGTGGCGACACCTCCTTCTACTCGCACCTGCAGGTGGACATACAGGGAACCTATCGTCTGCCGAAGGGGCTGGACTTTGTGGCGTACGGTTTGAACCTGAACAACGAGGTTTTCGGTTTCTATAACGGGGATCCTCAGTATCCGATTCAGCGTGAATTTTACCGACAGACATTTGGCGGCGGCCTTCGCTGGTCGCCGCATCGTGAGAGCAAGTAGCTTGCAGCAAGGCCCGCGGTGATCCGCGGGCCTTGTTGTTTTTTGTCCCAAGAAGCTTAGGGGAACGGCAACCGCGCCCTTGCGCCGGACGGGCGCGGCTTCGTGGGGTGCAGCGCTTCGCTTGGCGCGTCAGGCTTTTCCGGCGAGTTGGCGGAGGACGTACTGGAGGATGCCTCCGTGCTGGTAGTAGAGGATCTCCTGCGGGGTGTCGATGCGGACGACGGCGGGGAATTCGACGGTGGTGCCGGTCATGTTTTCCGCGACGATGGAGATGTTCTTGCCGTTGGCGAATTTGGAGTCGAGCATCTCCTTGAGGCCGATGATGTCGAAGATCTCCTCGCCGGTGAGGCCGAGTGATTCGGCGGTTTCGCCGGGCTCGAACTGGAGGGGGAGGATGCCCATGCCGACGAGGTTGGAGCGGTGGATGCGCTCGTAGGACTCGGCGATGACGAATCGGATGCCGAGGAGGCGAGGGCCCTTGGCGGCCCAGTCGCGCGAGGAGCCTGAGCCGTACTCCTTGCCGGCGAGGATGGCGAGTGGGGTGCCGCGTTTTGCGTACTCGACCGAGGCGTCGTAGATGGACATGGGGGTGAGTTCGGGGAGGAGGCGGGTGACGCCGCCCTCGGTGCCGGGGGCCATCTTATTGCGGAGGCGGACGTTGGCGAAGGTGCCGCGGACCATGACTTCGTGATTGCCGCGGCGAGAGCCGTAGGAGTTGAAGTCGGCGGGTGCGACGCCGTGTTCGATGAGGTACTTGCCTGCGGGGCCGTTGAGCTTGATGGAGCCGGCGGGGGAGATGTGGTCGGTGGTGACGGAGTCTCCGAGGACGGCGAGGCAGCGTGCGGCGCGGATGTCTTCGACGGGGGCGGGTGTAGCGGGCATACCGTCGAAGTAGGGGGCCTTGCGGATGTAGGTGGAGTCTGGCTCCCAACCGTAGGTGTCGCCGTTGGGGAAGGTGAGGTTCTGCCAGTTCTGGTCACCATCGGAGACGGTGGAGTACTGCTTGCGGAACATCTCGCTTCCGATGGAGTTATGGACGGCGTCCGAGACCTCGGCCTGGGTGGGCCAGATGTCCTTGAGAAAGACGGGCTGGCGGCCGTGGTCGTAGCCGATGGGGTCGTTGGCGAAGTCGTGGTTGATGGAGCCGACGAGGGCGTAGGCGACGACGAGCGGCGGGCTCATGAGGTAGTTGGCGCGGACTTCTGGGGAGATGCGGCCCTCGAAGTTGCGATTTCCGGAGAGGACGGAGACGGCGACCAGGCCGTGGTCTTCGATGGCGGCGGAGACGTCGGTGGGGAGCGGGCCGGAGTTGCCGATGCAGGTGGTGCAGCCGTAGCCGACGACCTGGAAGCGGAGGGCGTCGAGATATTGCATGAGGCCGGATTTGTTGTAGTAGTCGGTGACGACGCGTGAGCCGGGGGCGAGCGAGGTCTTGACCCAGGGCGGGGTGCGGAGGCCTTTTTCCACGGCTTTTTTGGCGAGGAGTCCGGCGGCCATCATGACGTAGGGGTTGGAGGTGTTGGTGCAGGAGGTGATGGCGGCGATGACGATCGACCCGTGGTCGAGGTAGGGTTCGGGGTCAACGCCGTAGCGTTCCTTGACGCTGGATACGGGGGCTTCGACGTGGATGTGGGAGGGGCCATCGGTGAGGGTGGCGACGGGGACGACGTTGTCGACGAGAGGCAGGTGAGCCTCGGTGCCGGGTGCGGGGGCGCCAAGTGAGCTGGTGACGTCTCCGGTGAGTGAGGCGTGTCCGCCTTCACCTTCCCAGCGGACCATCTGGCGTGCGGCGGAGCGGTTGCCGTGGACGCCGAGGAGGTTGGGGAGCTGCTGCTGGAAGCTTGCGGCGGCGCCTGAGAGGAGGACGCGGTCCTGGGGGCGCTTGGGGCCGGCTACAGACGGCTCGACGGTTGAGAGGTCGAGCGCGAGGGTGGCGGAGTAGTTGGCTTCGGGAGCATCGGGGGTGTGGAAGAGACCCTGCGCGCGCATGTAGGTCTCGACGAGTGCGATCTGCGATTCGTCTCGGCCGGTGAGGCGGAGGTAGTTGAGAGTTTCGACATCGACGGGGAAGATGCCGCAGGTGGCGCCGTACTCCGGGGCCATGTTGGCGATGGTGGCGCGGTCGGCAAGCGGGAGTTCTGAGATGCCAGGGCCGTAGAACTCTACGAACTTACCGACGACGCCACGTTTGCGGAGCGCTTCCGTTACGGTGAGGACGAGATCGGTGGCGGTGGTCCCTTCCTTGAGCTTGCCGGTGAGTCGGAAGCCGACGACCTGGGGGAGGAGCATGGAGACGGGCTGGCCGAGCATGGCGGCCTCGGCCTCGATGCCGCCTACGCCCCAGCCGAGGACGCCGAGGCCGTTGACCATGGTGGTATGGGAGTCGGTACCGACGAGGGTATCGGGATAGGCGAGGGTGACTCCGTCGGCGCCTGCCTGGGTGGTGAAGACGACGCGGGCGAGGTATTCGAGATTGACCTGGTGGCAGATTCCCATGCCGGGGGGGACGGCGGAGAAGTTGTCGAAGGCGGACTGGCCCCACTTGAGGAAAGCGTAGCGCTCGCGATTGCGCTGGAACTCGAGCGCGGCGTTCAGGTCGTAGGCGTTTACGGTGCCGAACTCGTCGACCTGGACGGAGTGGTCGATGACGAGTTCTGCGGGCTGGAGGGGGTTGATCTTTTCGGGGTCTCCGCCAAGGGTGCGCATGGCGTCGCGCATGGCGGCGAGGTCGACGATGGCGGGGACGCCGGTGAAGTCCTGCATGAGGACGCGGGCGGGCATGTAAGCGATCTCGCGGGAGGGTTCGGCTTTGGCGTCCCACTGGGCGAGGAAGCGGATGTCGTCGGCGGTAACGGTGCGGCCGTCTTCGTGGCGGAGGAGGTTTTCCAGCAGGATGCGGAGGGAGAAGGGGAGGCGGGTGAGGTCGTAATCCTTGAGCGCGGCAAGCGAGAAGTACGTGACGGTCTGCTGACCGGAGGTGAGTGTGGCTTTAGCGCCGAAGGAGTCGGGATGCTGGGCGAGGTTCATGTCAGTTTTTCCTTGTGAGCTGGGAGTGCGTGGCGGGCCTGGCAGATGCGGATCAGGGCAGGGGTCTGGGCGGCGAAAGATTAGGCAAGCGGGGTAGCGCGTCCCCGGTCGTGGTGACCGTGACGGAAGCGCTTGAGGGAGACGCGGCCGGAGACGCCTGAGGGCACTCGACGGAGCATGGAGTGATTTTAGAGCAGAGGAGAAGAATTGTCCTGCCGTAGGCGCCCGCTGCGGGCCGGGCGGGGACTTCGCACCTTTCGAAGGCTTCGCTGAGTCCTCCCGTTGGTCGGGACGGGAGGTTTTGCGGGCTAGGTGGTGGTGATGATGCCGGTCATCCCGCGGGGGAAGAAGCCTCCGCCCGAGGCTCCGTTGACGCCGGGCATGTTGTAGACGATGCGCAGAATCTGGGCCGGGTTTCGGATGGGATTAAGACCGGTGGAGGGGCTGGTGTTTGAGACGGCGGTGAGCTTTGGGGCGGCATCCTGCGAATCGACCGATGCTGAAGTGATGCCGCGCGCGATGCAGAGCTGGCGGAAGTAGCCTTCATGCTGGGCTTCGGTCTCGAGAATTTGAGCGGCGTAGGTGATGGCGTCGACGTTGGCTGCGAGGTATTGGATGGCGCCAGTGTAGGCGCTGACGCCGATTGTTTCAATCTGGCGGCAGAGGGCGATGAAGCCGTCGTCGCTGGTGGGCATGCCCATGGCGGCGAGGTTCAGATGCGGGATGGAAACTGGAGTGCCGCCGATCGAGGAGATGGTGCGCCGGAGGAAGATGACGTGATCGCGCTCGGCCGCGGCGAGCTGTTCGGCGAGTTCCTGGATCGGTTTGCTCTGGAAATTCATGCGGGAGCCGCTTGAGACTTCACCGGGATTCGGACCGGTGAGCGCGGGCTCGAGGCCATGGCCGCGTGCGGCGTGGAGATAGAAGCTGGCCTGAAGGTATTCGAGGTTGAGGGCGAAGTTGAGGGCGTCGAGCGCTGTGGGTGGCTTGAATGCGGGTGCAGCCTGGACGGGGGTGCAACCGGTGAGCGAGGTGGAGGCGGCGAGTGTACCTGCGACTGCGCCGGCAGCTGCGAGCGAGCCGAGAAAGGCGCGGCGATTGTGAGTGGGAGCCGGCACGGCTTCGTTTTCTGGCTGGTGTGACATGCGCGTGCGCTCCTTCACGTGGTTCTGATGTTGCCGTTTGCGCCCTGGGGAAAGAAGCCGCCGAGCCCGGTTCCGGGGGCGGGTGCCGCGGTCGCTGACCTTGAGGTTCCGTAGGCGACGCCAAGCACCTCGGACGCGGTTCGCGCCGGGGAGAGGCTGGTGCCGGGAGTGACGGTGAAGCAGCTGGTCTTTTCGGGTGCTACATCCTGGACATCGAGCGTTCGTTCGGCCACGCGCTGTGCGATGCAGAGACTGTTGACCATGCCTGCGTGCTGGCCCTTGGCGCCGAGGATCTGCGCGATGGTGGTAAGGACGTTGGGATTGCTCGAAAGGAACTGGGCGCTGCCGGTGTAGGCGGAGTTTCCGAGTGCGATGAAATGCTGTGCGGCTGCCAGAAACTGGGCCTGGGTGGTAATTCGGCCCATGGCGGCGTAGTTGATGGCGGGCTGAGGGATGGGGCTGCCGCCGAGCGAGGTGATGGCGGTGCGGAGGAGGATGACGTGGTTCATTTCATCCTGAGCGAGGGCGTTCAGGACCGCGTTGGTGTCGGTATCGAATTCGATGTTGATGGGGGCATTGGCAGGTGCTGGACCATCGCCGGTCTCATTGGGCGCAAGACCGTGGCCTCTCGTGGCGTAGAGGTAGAAGTTTGCCTCGAGGTATTCGAGATTGAGGATGAAATTGAGGACGTCGGTCATGGGCGGACGCGAGCCCGCCTGGGCGGCGGCACTTTGCGCACTGAAGGCGGCGGTGAGGGCGCCGGCGGCCAGCGTGGCGAGAAAACCGCGGCGACTGACGTGCGCGAGAGCCTGTCCAGAGTCGATCGAATCGGTCTTCAACGGTTCACAGCTTCTGTTGAAGCCTGGCAGCGATCGAAACTCTGGGGTTGACACTTGTCCTCCAGCGGGGCACGGGTGGAAGCGCCTGTGCCTCGTCGGTCGTAGGTTGAAGTCATCTGGTACGCGGGCCAGGGGGGATGGCCTGCACGGCAATGGGAGATTTTTTTCAGCAGGAGCTCAGTTCCAGCGCAACCGCTATCAATAGAGAGGGTGACAGCTTGATTATAGGTTGTATGGGTGGTGCAAGGTAGGCGTCTGACGTAGATGGAGAGGAGGGATCGGGCGTAAGATATGGCGCCGTTGACTGGTCTGCATCTCAGCAAAGATTAGATAGGAGCGAGGACGGAACGATGAGGACTAAATTTGCTCGAGTGTTTCAGTCTGCCGCGGTGATGGGACTTGGTCTGACGATTGTGGCGGGAATGAGTGGATGCAAGAGCGATAACGGCCAGCCGGCCAAGATTGTGGATGAGACCGGCCAGCCCGACCCGGCTCAGGGGAATATGGCACCTGTGGATCCGAACGCACCCATGGAAACGGCGGGGGGGGATGCCGGTAACCAGGCGGCAACATACGCGACCGGGTCGGGTCCGGCGAAGGCGACACCACGCCGTGTCCTTGGGCAGAGGTCGAGATCCTACGATACTTCGAATGGGGAGAGTTATCAGAACGGCTATGACCCTGAGTACGACCAGTACAGCCAGGGGCAGGGCTACGAGGGGCAGGGGTACCAGCAGCAGGGCGACGCGCAGCAGGGCTACC
>CAZZZP010000080.1:0-18867 GCA_964658635.1 Lichenicola sp.
AGTAGATGCAGATCAGGTTGTTCTTGGCCGAGTTGATGATGGTGTCGAGCGCGATAGCGGTCTTACCGGTCTGACGGTCACCGATGAGCAGTTCACGCTGGCCGCGGCCGATGGGGATCATGGTGTCGATGGCCTTGATGCCGGTGGCCATGGGCTCCTTGACCGATTGGCGATCGATGACGCCGGGAGCGAGGCGCTCGACGGGGAGGGTCTCAGTGGTGTTGATGGGACCCTTGTCGTCGATGGGCTGGCCGAGTGCGTTGACGACGCGGCCGATGAGGGCCTCGCCTACCGGGACCGACATGATCTTGCCGGTGCGCTTGACCTGGTCACCTTCGCGGAGCTCGGCGAAATCACCGAGGAGCACCGCTCCGACCTGGTCTTCGTCGAGGTTCATCGCGAGTCCGGCGACGCCGTGGGGGAACTCGATGAGTTCTCCGGCCATGACCTTGTCGAGGCCGTGTACGCGGGCGATACCGTCGCCGAGCGAAACGATGGTTCCTACTTCATCTACCTGTACACGCTGCTCGTAGTTCTCAATCTTCTGGCTAAGCAGCGCGGTAATCTCGTCAGCCCTCATCTGTGCCATCTTTTTCCTGATCCTGTCCTCGGCTCGTCGAGCCGCAAATCCAAATCTGCTTCATTACACTTTAGCCGGTGAGCGCGTCAGGCGCTTACGAGCGCCTGCTTCATCTGCTCCAACTGCGTCCGCACCGACCCGTCGTACACGGTCGATCCAATTTTGACTACGGCGCCGCCAAGCAGGGTCGAATCGAGCTTGTAGGCGACGCGCACCCGGGTTCCTGCAAGCTTGGCCACGTGTGCCTCGAGCTCTGCGCGATCATCGCCGCTGAGTTCGTGCACGGTCGAGACTTCAGCCTCGGTGACTCCCAGGCCAAGATCCGCTACCTGATCATACGCGGCCAGGATGATCCCTAGCTCACCAAGGCGCTGGTGATCCATGATGATGGCGAGGAAGTTGCGAACCTCACGCATCATGCCGAGCCGCTCCGCGATGCCATCCATGACGGCAAGCTTTTGCTCGTTCGGGATGGACGGATCCATGAGGACCTCGCGGAGGTCGTGGCTGCCTTCGAAGGTCTCGGAGAAATCCTTCATCTGCTGGCGTGCGGCGAGCAGATCGAGGCCCTTGCTCTTTGCTACCTGGGCGAACGCGTTGGCGTAGCGCGGTGCGAAAACGGAATCGTTTGCCATTTAGTTTTGGCCGCCCTTGCTGCCCTGCTCACCGAGGCGCTGAGCGAAGTTCTTGACCAGAAGGCGGTCGGTTTCAGCCGAGATGACGAGGCGACGGGCTGCCTGGTCGATGGCGAGGCCAGCCGCGTACTGCTGCAGTTGGCGCTGGGCCTGCTGGGTGGCGGAGGCGATCTCCTGTTCGGCTGCGGCGAGGATCTTGGCCTTCTCTTCGTCGGCTGCGGCGCGAAAACGCTGCTCTTCGGTGACGGCATCCTTCTCGGACTGCGACTTCATATCGGCGATCTGACCGTCGAGTTTTGCCAGCCGCTCCTCGACACTGTTGAGGCGAACGCTCGCCTGTTCGGTGGCCGAGCGGGCATCGCTGAGTTCCTTCTGGATGGCTGAGGTGCGGTCACGGAAGGTCTTCGGCATGGTCTTGAGCAGGAAACCGCCGACCGCGATGGCGAGGACTGCGAAGTTGAGGACTTCGAAGGTCGTCGCTGCGGCTTCGGTGCTCATGCCCATCATGTGACCGATGGCCGCGACCATCTTCGAATGCTTGAGTTCGCCTGCTTCATCCTTCTCGCCCTGCTCGGCAGCGGGCGAGTTGGCCGCGGGGGTGGTCTCCTGTCCGCTGGAAGGGGTGGAAGGTGCCTGGGCGTGCAGGGAGAAGACGGGGGCAGCCATGGCACCCGCCAAGAGGATGGCAGCAGCGATTTTTTTGAATTCGAAAGAGAGCTTCACTGGGCAGCCTCCGTGACATTGACGCCGGCGGGAAGGACAGCCTTGAGGATCTTTGCGCTCAGCTCTCCGCTGAGGGATTCGATCTGCTGACGTGCGGTGGTGGCGTCGCGTTCGATCTCCTGCCGTGCGTTGTCGATGCGTTGAGCGGTAATGGCGCGGGCCTCGTTCAACATGGAATCCCGCTCTGCCTTGAGGCTGGCGAGGCGTTGATCCCGGGCGGCGAAGATCTCAGCGCGTGCTGCGCGAAGCTTATCCTCGAAGACGGCGGTCTCGGCTTCAGCCGCGTTCATCGCGCCCTGAGCCTGTTCAATGGCACCCTTGGTGAGGGCGCGGCGTTTGGTCAGGATCTCATCGAGCGGACGCCTGACGAGGAGTCCATACGCGACTACGAGAGCCACGAACATGATCATCGTCGGCACGGAGCCGAGGATCAATCTACCTAGTTGATGCAGTATGACGTCCATGAATGGAAGGCGAGTCCCGTTAGAACTGCCTGAAAACCTCAAACCCTCTGCCGAAGCGTGCGAGTCCGGCTGCAATTTGTCTGTAAGTTGTACTGCGGAATACCTCTAAGTTTTAGCAAAGTGAGGGGGTGGTGTCAATGGAATGAGGCGGTAAACGGCCATGTCGAGCGATAAACGCACTCGGCATTTAGAGGATGGCCAGGAGTCGCGGCGATTCTGTAACTGTCCGTTGACAAAGCGGGATGTGCCGACGCGTGGCGCTTGGCCCTCGACTTTTGGGGGGGCGATTGCGCCGGCCCCCAGGTGGGCACGGTAGTGTGCTGGAGCGAGGACAGACGTCGGTTAGAATCGACAGCGCGCAGCCTGAGAATGACTGCGCGCTGAAGCTGCTTCTGATTGTGGTCGGGGAGGGTTATTCTGCTGTGCTGGCGGGTTCGCTGTGCATCGGCGGGTGCGCAGAGGCGTTCATGCTGCGACCCTCGACTCTGGGTTCGCCGTGTCCGGCGCGCCCGCTGACGACGGTTGAGATAGCGTGCTTGAAGATCAATTGCTCCTGGCTGTTGTTCTCCAGCAGAACGGAATACTTGTCGAAAGAGCGAATCTTGCCGGTGAGCTTGACTCCGCTCACGAGATAAATCGTAATGGGACTTTTGTCCTTGCGAACCGTGTTCAGGAAGGTGTCCTGAATATTCTGTGCCGGCTTGGAATCCATGATGCCGATCTCCTTATAGATAACAACCTGCGGTTAGACGCCTGAACTGGACTGGCGTATGCTCCATGCGGCGCTGAATCACCGACTGTGGCCCCGACTCCATTAAGCAGAAGTCGTAAGTCCTACAACTGGATCACTTTCACCATACGGTTTAGCTGGGTGCATCACAAGCGATGCTGTGGCGCAATTGAAAACGGAAGCTGACTTCGTGTGAAAGAAGCTTGCCCGCATGTACGATTATTTTGTGCCTTCCGTGTCGATTCCCGCTTTGCAGTCTGTTCCCTTTCTGGATTTCTCCCGCCAGTTCGCAACCATTCGTGAAGAGGTGATGTTAGCGATCGAGCAGGTCTGCACCTCACAACGTTTTATTCTCGGACCCGACGTTCAAACGCTTGAATCTGCAATCGCTGAGGCGTGCAGCGTGCCTTTTGCGATTGGGTGCGGTAGCGGCACCGATGCTCTGTGGCTTGGCTTTGCCGCCGCAGGAATTGGCGACAGCGCCGAATCGGTGCGTGCTACGGAGCAGAGCGCGGTGATTACTACGCCTTTCAGCTTCTTTGCTTCGGCGAGTGCGATTTTGCGTGCAGGAGCCCGCCCCATCTTCGCCGATATCGATCCCCTCACCTACAATCTGTCGCCCTTAGCCGTCCGGGAGGCTCTGGGGAGTCAACTGGAAGGTGCGGTCAAGGCGATTTTGCCAGTTCATCTTTACGGGCAATGTGCAGACTGGGAGGGCTTCAGCGCGATTGAGCGGGAATATCCCGGGGTGTTGCTGTTTGAGGACGCGGCGCAGGCATACGGTGCTACTTGGAACAACGTTCCGGCCGGCGGGCTTGGAGTAGCGGCGTCATTCAGCTTTTATCCGACCAAGAATCTGTCTGCGTTTGGCGACGCCGGGATGTTGACGACGCGTTCGTCGGAGCTGAACGAGCGTGCGCGTTCGCTGCGTTCGCACGGCATGACGCGGCGCTACTTCCACGATGAAGTGGGTTGGAACTCGCGGCTGGACTCGCTGCAGGCCACGGTGGTCGAGGTAAAGATGCGATATATCGCGGAATGGAATCAGCAGCGGCGGAAGCTTGCGGCGCGTTACAACGAGTTGTTTATCGAATCCGGTGTCGGCGTGATGCCGTCTCCCGAGCGGCCGGCGAGTCTGGCGGATGGCGTGGTGTTGCCGTGGACGCACCCGCGCGCGCAGCATGTTTTTCACCAGTATGTGGTTCGTGTGCCGAGGCGCGATGAGTTGCGGGCGTATTTGACCGGGAAGAAGATCGGGTCAGAGGTTTACTACCCGCTTTGCCTGCACGAGCAGGAGGCACTGCGTGGTCTCGGGTACAGGACGGGGGCCTTCCCTGAGGCGGAGCGTGCGGCGGCCGAGGTACTCGCGCTGCCGATGTATCCGGAGCTGCGCGATGACGAGCAGCAGATGGTGATTGAGGCGATTCGCAGCTTCTACGCTTGAGTGTCAGGGGACCGGCTAGTGTTTCTTGCGGCCTTTCTTCTCGGACTCGGGTATGGGGTGAGCTTCGGGAACCGGGATGGCTCCTGCGGGGGAGATGCTGCGCACCAGATTGCCTTCGAGCCGGTAGGTCTTGGTGAGCGTTTTCGAGGGCCGGACCAGGCCTGTGTTCGGGTCGGGTGTGACGGGGGGCGCATCGGCGGTGAGGACTTTATAGCTAAAGGCAGGAAGCACATCCTGGGCGACGGGCGACTTGCCATAGGGGTCTTTCATCTTCGAGATGGTGACGGGCAGGAAGCCTTCGATGTTCTTCTCGCGGAAGGCGGTCTCGTAGCGGTGGTGCTGGAGGCTCCAGGTGAAGACGCGGACCTGGTCGAAGTCATAAGGCAGGCCGGCCTTATAGGAGTTCATGACGGTGACGTACTGCGGGATGTCTTTGAGTTCGGTGGGTGCGCCTTCGTCGTGGACGGTGGAGAGGACGTAGGCGCCGACGAAGCGCTGGCCTTCGGAGTAGCGGGTGAGGGTGTCGGGTGCGTCGACGTCGAGCATGCGGCCGAAGAGCCAGCCGGTGTGGTTCTGTGAATCTCGGACGAGCCACCAGTCTTCCATGGTTGGCGGTTCAACGGGAGCAGCAGGGATGGAGGTTTTGGCAGCGTTTTTAGCGACGGGCTCAGGCTTCTTCGCGGCGTGGGTTCCGACGGCTTCGGGGATGGCCTTCTGCTTCGGCGCGGTCATGCCGGGCGGCAGGGCCTTTGCGATGGTGGCGCGCTCGAGCAGTTGGAGCTTCTCGCCCTCGACAAGCAGGTAAAAGTGTTCGGTTTCCCGTCCCGGCTTGATGTGCATGTAGACCTGGTCGCGAGTGACTCCGCCGGCGATCTCAGGGTCTGCCTTGTGTTCATCCTTCATCTTGTCGAATGCGTCGACGACTTCCGGGGTGGCTACGGCGCGCTCTTCGATCCAGCCGACCTGTCCCTGCTGGTTCTGCACTTTGAGGAAGTGGCGACCGTGGTCGAGAACTTTCAGGCGTTCACCGTTGGTCACCTCGGCGACGCGGTTGGAGACTGCGGCGACGCGGTCGCGGAGATATCCCTGCTTGGTGGTGACGAAGACGTACGATTCGCTGGGCTTTGTTTTGAAGTGGTTACAGCCTGTCAGCGAACCTGCGAGCATGATCGTGGCAACTGCAAACGAGGCGCTGCGGCGAGGAGACAGCACAGACATCACGGGTCTAAAATCCAATCTCAAGTTCTGACATCCCACCCCTGAGACTACCATTCAGCGCGTCGGAGACCCTGGCCGCAGCTAGGGGTGAGTGGTCGCGATGGCGACCGAGCCGGCGACGCCGCTGCCATTCTGCGAGGTGGCGACGGCGTCGAGTTGACCGGGAGCGAGGGCGTCGAAGGAGTACATGGTGAGGTCGGAGGTGTCTGGTCCGGTGGTTGTGGAGGCGACGGCGGCAGCGATGACGTACTTATTGCTGACGTCCTCTGCGAGCGAGGTGACCCCGCCCCCACTGACGAAGGGCGAGGCTGTGAGCGGGGTGAGAACACCTGTAGCGAGACCGAAGCCGGAGATGGTGGCGGCTCCGCGGTTGGCGGTGTAGACGTAGGCTCCGGTCTGATCAACGAGTATCGAGTAGGGGTCGACGCCGGTGTTGTAAGCGCCGACGAGTGTGCCCAGGATGCCGGTTGTGCCGACGTTGTAGGAGAGAACCTGGCTGGTTCCCGCGGCGGTGATTCCCCGACCGACGAGCAGGTAGGCGCTTGTGGGGTCGAAGGCGACGGCAAGATCGGTGTAGCCACTTGCGGGTGGGTTGATGCTTGAGCCTGCGGTGAGCACGCCGGTGGACTCGTTGAAGCCGAAGACGTCGTCTCCGCCGGTTCCCTCGGCTACGGCAACGACGTTGCCGCTGGGTGCGACTGCGAGCATGCGCGCCGGGGCGGTCACGGCTGCGACGTTCAACTGGGCGGTAGACCCGACGGGGGCGATGGCACCGGTGCTTGCATTGATGCTGAAGACCCAAACCGCATTGTTGATATTGTCCAGGCCGAGCAGGTAGCTGCCGTTGGGAGAGACGGCGAGCGAGCTGTAGCTTGCCTCTTCAGTGACGCCGCCACCCGAGATGAGCGACAAAGCGCCGGTCGTACCGATGGAGTAGGCGAGGATACCACCTGTTCCTCCAACGTAGACGAAGGTATTGGCAGGGTTGACGACGACTGACGCGGCGGTCGAGAGCGGGGTGGTGATGGCGAAGGGCGAGCCGGAGATTGCGGTCAGGGCGCCGGAGCCGATGACAAACTCGCTGATGGTGGAGTTGCTGTTGACCACGTAGGCGTAGTCGGACGTGGTGGATCCGGTGGTGGTTCCGGTGCTGGTTGTGGTTGTCGTCGGTTTGACGAAGAAGTTTGAACAGCCGGTGAGCAAAATTGCCGCACCGATTCCAGCCATCTGCAACCCACTCCCCAGACTTACCCGGTTCATTCCTGATCTCCCGACTACGTGTGCCCTGTGCTCGTTCGACGAAGAACGGAGGACAACGGCACTACGCCAGATGGTAAATGTCGGCGACACTCTGCGGCTGCTCTAGAACCAGCTCAGTTTCGACTACTACGGCGATGGCTCGGATAAGGGCTCCGACGCGGAGGACGTCGGCGATCTGCTCCGGAGTGGCACCGCCTTCGATCGCCCCGCGTTCGTTGGCCTCGACGCACGCCGCGCATCCGTTCAGGACGCTGACGGCGACGCACCAGAGCTTGAAGGTAATGCCGGTCTTCTCCTGTTGACGGAGCCTGGCGGTGCGAAGTCCGCCGCGGAGCTCTTTGAGTTGCGGCTGAGCGGTGAGCGACCGATGGCGATAGAAGTTGTTGGTGAGGCTCATCATCGTGGCCGCGAGCTTAGCGCTGTGAAGCTGGGCAGGGGGGAGGTGTTCGGTGGCCTCCAGAAGTGCGGCCTGGGTCAGAGCGGCGGAGCCGGAGACCATGGCAGCGGCGACGATGGTGCCCCAGCGGAGTACGTCTCCGTCATCGCTACGGCGAACGACCAGACCATCGAAATTTGCCTGCAGGTCGCTCGCGTAAACGGGCAGCCTAGCTACCAGGTGAGCGAGCTTCATGCTTCTACCTCCAGCGTGGTTGAGATGGATGGACTGCCTATGTTCACTCTTCTACTGCGTTCATTGAGGCGCCTCGCAAGGCGGGAAGGAGCGATCTAGTTGGGGCGTTCGCGGTCCTTGCGGGCGGCGAAACGTGCGTCGAGCGACCGCCGGGTTTCGGGTTTGTCGTCGACCTCACGCCAGTGGAGGATTTCCTCGTCGCCAACGGCCCAGCAGAGGAGGACGGTGCGGCTTTCGAGCAGGTGGGGGAACTCGAGGCCACCCTCTTCGAGTTCAGCGACCTGGGCGCCTATCGCGGTGATTTCCTCGACCGTGGTGCGGGCTTCGGTCATGGCTTTTTCGCGTTCGGCGCGGCGCTTTGCTGCTGCGGGTACATCGACATGCAGGCCGCCCGAAAGAAAGATTCTCTGGCTGAGCTGCTGCATTTCGTTCTCAAGCGTGCTGGCGCGCACGGCTGCCTCCCGAGCCTTCTCGAGTAGAGAAGAGAGAACCGGAAGCAGCGTGCGTGCTTCGTCCAACGTAAACGTCTTGCTCAAACCCTTCTCCTCATGCGAACTACGGGGCTAGCGTTTGACTTCGAGCATGCGGTCGAGTGCAACCTTGGCCCAATGTTTGGTTTCATCGGCAACCTTGATCTGATTCACTACCTTGCCGGCAACCAGGCTTTCGAGTGCCCAGGCCAGGTGAGCGGGCGAGATGCGGTACATGGTGGTACAGAGACAGCCAGAGTCATCCAGGGTGATCACTTTTTTGCCGAGTGGCTTGAAACGTTCTGCGAGACGGTTGACAAGGTGGATCTCGGTGCCGACGGCGAAGCTGGAGCCGGGTTCGCCGTGTTCGATGGTTTCGATGATTTTTTCGGTCGAGCCGAGGACGTCGGCCTTCTGGCAGACCTCCCACCGGCACTCCGGGTGAACGACAACGGTCATACCGGGTTCGTCGCGGCGGATGCGGTCGACGTGCTCGGGCAGGAAGCGCTGGTGGACGGAGCAGTGTCCCTTCCAGAGGATGACCCGCGCAGACTTGAGGCGCTCGGGCGAGAGGCCACCGTTGAGCATGTAGGGGTCCCAGACGACCATCTCGGTGAGCGGGATGCCCATGGCGAAGGCGGTGTTGCGGCCGAGGTGCTGGTCGGGCAGGAACAGGATTTTCTCAGCGCGCTCGAAGGCCCATTCGAAGGCACCGCGGGCGTTTGAGGAGGTGCAGACGAGGCCCCCGCGCTCTCCGCAGAAGGCCTTGATGTCAGCGGCGGAGTTCATGTAGGTCAGGGGCATGAGATTGGTAACGCCCATGCGTTCGAGCGAGTCCCAGCAATCTTCGACCTGGCCGATCTCAGCCATGTCGGCCATGGAGCAGCCGGCGTTGAGGTCGGGGAGGATGACCTGCTGCCAGGGTTTGGCGAGGACGTCGGCGCTTTCGGCCATGAAGTGCACGCCGCAGAAGATGAGGTATTTCGCTTCGGTTTCGGCGGCTATTTTGGAGAGCTTGTAGCTGTCGCCGGTGAAGTCGGCGAAGCGGATGACCTCGTCACGCTGGTAGTGGTGGCCGAGGATGATGGCCTGTTTGCCAAGTTTCTCTCGGGCGGCGGCGATGCGCGCGTCCATGGTGTGGTCCGGCAGGCTGAGGTAGTCGTTCAGCGAGCATGCAACGGGTGCGATCACCGGCTCTTCCAGCAGCCCGGGGGCTGCCTCTTCCGTCAGTAAACCATTCAAACTGCTCCGCCTTCAGTTTCGCCGAGTCGTTCTGCGCAAACCGACGCGCATTTCGCTCGCGAAACGGGGATGTTGAAAGCCGTTCCTTCTAAGGTTGCAGTGGATTCGCCGAGACCCGCGCGCAAAGCGGAGAGCCCCTCAACCCACGGGGATGTTGCCACCTTCAAGCATCGAGCTCCTGGCTGGAGGCTGCGCTGCTGCTTTGTTAGACACAATTCTACCGAAATCGATGCATAACGGTGGCGTGGCTGGCGTCACACCGTATGTGTCACAATCCACGCATCTATTTGTTGCGTCTCCTGCTTAGCCGTATCATGGAGCACGAGCGCCCACCTGAGGCCAGAAAGCTTTCCCAGAACAAACATGCCAAGCTTTTCCGATAGCGCCGTAATCTTTCTCCTTGCCCTGCTTCTCTTCGGCCCGAAGAAGCTGCCCGAGCTTGCACGCTACATTGGCAAGCTGATGGGCGAATTTCGCCGTGCCTCGTCCGAGTTTCGGCTCCAGATGGAAGATGAGTTCCGGGTGATGGAGCAGGCCGAGCAGCAGAAGAAGATCGCTGCGATCGAGGCTGCGGCTCCTGTGGCGCCGTTGAATATTCCGGAGCCGGAACACCCGCACATGCCGGCGCCGCTGCCTGCTGAGGAGCATGTCGCAGAGCCGGTGGCGGAGGCCGCGCCGGAAGCGGTTGCGCCGGAGGCTGCGCCCGTTCCTGTGGCTATTGCATCGAATGGCGATCTGCACCTGATGCCGCCTGCTACGGGTCTTCCGGTTGGCCGGTCGGGCAGTGCGAGTTCGCTTGCGCCAATCTTCGACGCGATTCCCCATACAGCTGATCCCGTTACCACTCCTGCAGAACCCGAGGCGCCCCACCATGGCTGATGTCATCGATCAGGTCCGATCCGGCATCTCCGATCGCGTCGAACTTCCCGGTATGACCCTGATGGAACACCTGGAGGAGCTGCGCAAGCGGCTGATCCGCTCGGTGGCCTTCCTGGTAGTGGGTTTTGCGGTCGCATATGCGTTTCACGAGCGGCTGTACGGGATTATTCAAAAGCCGCTGGACGACCTGCACATTCCGCTGAACTTTACGCACCCGACGGACGGGCTGAATCTCTACCTGAAGACGGCGTTCCTGGGTGGAGCGATCATTGCAGCGCCGTTCATCCTTTACCAGGTGTGGCTGTTCATCTCGCCGGGGCTGTATGCCAACGAGAAGAAGTATGTTGTGCCGTTTATGACGGCGACGATCGGGCTGTTCATGTTGGGAGCGTGGTTTGGGTACCACTGGGTGCTACCGGGCGCGATCAAGGTGCTGGTGCTGGACTTCGGCAAGCGGTTCCATCCCATCTTGACGATCGAGGACTATACCCAGTTCTTCCTGGCGGTCATCCTGGGCCTGGGGATATGTTTTGAGCTGCCGATCCTGATGTTCTTTCTTGCGCTGTTCGGGATTGCAGATGGGAAGTTCTTCCTGAAGCAGTATCGCTACGCGATCCTGATCATCTTTTTGATCTCTGCGATCATCTGCCCGCTGCCTGACCCGGTGAGTATGTGCCTGTTTGCAAGCCCGATGCTTGCTCTGTATATCATCGGTGTGGTGGTGGCCTATTTTGTTCATCCTGCCCGTCGGAAAGCCAAGGAGCTGAAAGCCTCATGACGCAGTCCCTCCCTTGCGCCCTGCGCGCAGCCGTTGCGTCCTTTGCGCTTGGTTCCCTGTTTCTTCTGCCTGGTGCGGCGCAAGAGCGGCCTCACATTTCGGGCGCGGCCGTACTGACGCTGACGAAGGAGTTCCTGGCTGTCGCGCCGAAACGCTTCAACGGATCTCTGGGCCACGCGGCAGCGGAGAAGTTTATCGAATCGCATTTTGAGCCCGAACAGCGCGACCACCGGTTGGATATCGACACGTTTACGGCGACCACTCCGGCGGGTCTGCAGACGATGCATAACATCATCGTCAAGTTTCCGAGTGCGAATCCTGCGAAGAAGGACAGCATCATCCTGCTCGCTAGCCATTACGAGACCAACTATCCGCTGCGGGACATCAACTTTGTAGGGGCGAATGATGGGGCCTGTACCTCTGCGCTGCTGATCGCGATCGGCGAGTACTACCGGGCGCATCCTCCGCAGGGGTCGAGTGTGTGGCTTCTGTTCGACGATGGAGAGGAGGCGGTGAAGAGCTGGTCTTCATCCGATTCCCTTTATGGCACACGGCACCTGGCTGCGAAGTGGAGCCAGGAGGGTGTTCTACCGCACATCAAGGCTTTGCTGCTGGCAGACATGATCGGCTACAAGGACTTGAATATCGATCATGATGACAACTCGTCGCCGCAGTTGCTGGACATGCTGAAGGTGGCGGCGAAGAATACGGGTCATACAAATGCGATTTATCGCAATCACACGCCGATCGAAGATGATACGGTGCCGTTCAAACAGCGTGGGGTGCCCGTGCTGGACATCATCGACATCGATTATGGGCCACCGACCAGCGAGCACCCTGAGGGTGGTTATCATCACACTGCGGACGACACGATCGACAAGCTGAGCGCGAAGTCGCTGCAGACGGCGGGGGATCTATTTATGGAGATGATCCGGCTAATCGATCAGCACTAAGACGTTCTCGCCAGGGAAGGCGACCACTCCGCGAAGTGGTCGCCTTTCGCGATAAAGGCACCTTCGTCCGTGCTTCTTTCTACTTGGAGCAGACCTTGCCGCGTTCGCCATGGGCTCCCTTGGCCTTGGCGTCGGCTTCTGACATGTAAGCTCCGGCCTTGGTCTTGCCGTAAAAGGTATCTCCGTAGCAGTGGTAGACGTTGCTTGCGGTGTTGACCCACACGAGCCCCGGTCCGCCACCCGGAGCGGCGGTTTTGGATGCGGCAGCCGCAGCGGGTCCCTGCTTTTTGGTAGGCGTTGCTGACGTGGCGGGAGCCGCTGCGGGTGCGTTGGTTGCTGCAGTGGGCGCAGGCCGCGAAGGTGTGCTGGCGGCGGGAGTCGGTGCCGGCTGCGACTTCATGGAGGACGCCGGGGCTGGAGTGGGGGCCGGCATAGCAGCCGCAGTGGTGGTCGACTTCCCGTTTGCGCCGGCCGTCGAAGCGGCGTACCAGGTCTGGACACCCTTGTGGCCGCGGCATGCGCCGGATTTCGATGCGGCCGTGGAGTAGGTGCCGTCCTTACAAATGCCGTTTGCTCCTGCGGGAGCGCCTGCCGGTGCCTGCGCCTGTGCGCCTGCGACGGCGAGTAGAGCTGCCGCCAAAAATCCCATGCTCATCAACTTCATCCATGCTCTCCTGAATACAGCTTTAGATTTCCCAACTTCGCCATCCTAGCCCTCGGCCGCTGGTGTGTCACGCGCGGCTATCTTCTATCATCAGACGAAGATGTCTCTGACTCCTATCAGTCACTGGATTGGCTTCCATGTGGCTCTGCTGATCCTACTTGGTGCCGAGCTGCTGTTCTCCCGCTGGGGTCTCTCTCAATGCGTTGGGGAGGCACGAACGCGGCGTCAGCACCATAATGCGATCGCGGCGACGGTGATGTGGACGGCCGCGGCGCTGGGCCTTGCCGGCTTTATCCATCACATCATGGGGGCGGCACCGGCGACGCAATTTCTCGCAGGATATGCGATCGAAGAGTCTCTTTCGATCGATAACCTCTTTGTCTTTCTTCTGCTCTTCCGGGTATTCGGGATTCCCGAGACGTTCCAGCCGAGGGTGCTGTTCTGGGGAGTGTTGGGCGCGATCCTGATGCGGGGAGGCTTTATCGCTGCGGGCCTGGGACTGCTCGAACGCTTCCACTGGGTGAGCTATGTGTTCGCGATGATTCTGCTCGCAGCCAGTATCCGGCTAGTGATTCCTGAATCGGAAAAAAAAGGCGAGGAGGAAGAGGGGACTTCCAACCGTCCTCCCTTCTGGGTGGGCTGGATCTCGCGAATTCATCCCGTCTCGCTGCGCCATGACCTGTTCTTCACCCGCGAGGCGGTAGACGGGCAGCCGGAGCGACGGATGGTGACGATGCTTTTCCTTGCGCTGATCGCGATCGAGACGGCGGATATCGTTTTTGCGCTGGATTCGATTCCGGCGGTGCTTTCGATCACGCGCCAGCCCTTCCTGGCGTATACGTCAAACATCCTTGCGGTGATGGGTCTGCGCTCGCTTTACTTCCTGCTGGCGCACATGTTCAAGAAGCTGCGTTTTCTGCACTTCGGGCTGGCGGCGGTGCTGGCGTTTGCCTCGGTGAAGATGCTGATTGCGGATTGGTACGAGGTTGGACCGCTGACGTCGCTGGGGGTGATTGTGGCTCTTCTTGCGGTCACGGTCGTGGCGTCACTCTTGAAGCCGTTGACGAACGTCAGCTCAGCCTAGCTCAGCCTAGGGGGCGTCTTGGATTTGATTGGGATCGGTAGACTAAACTGCGACATTCCCGTCAAGGGTGTTGGATAGACTATGGCGACCATGACAAAAGCTTCTACTCTCAAGGCGATCCGCCTGACGCACCACTACTCGGGGGTTTTTCTTGCACCCGCCATTTTGTTTTTCGCCATTACGGGAGGCCTGCAGATGTTTGGTCTGCATGAGTCCAGCCGGGGCAGTTCTTATGTTCCGCCGGCCCTTCTGGTGCATCTTGCACAGTTGCACAAGAAGGGTACGCTTTACCTTCCGCCTCGGCGGGCGCAGGCCGCTCCAGCGGCAACGTCTCCGGCGAACTCCAAGGCAGATGCCGCGGCTCCAAAAGCTGAGGGTGGGTCAAAGAGTGAGGGTGGATTCAAGCCCGATGCCGGCCGTTCGCAGCAATCCGGGCCGGCGCAGCCTCCGCACAATCCATTGCCGATCAAGATTTTTTTTGGGCTGACGGCCTTCGGGCTGGTGGTGTCGACAATTTCGGGCTTGATCATGGCGTGGAAGTACACGCGGCGGAAGGGGCTGGTGGTGGGGACTTTGCTGGCGGGAGTTGTAGTACCTCTGCTGCTTTTGCTGGTCTAGGCCAGTTCGGCGTCACGGGCCGCCTCGTAGGCGGCCCAACGCGCGGCGAACTGGTGGCGCTGCCGAGCTCTCCAGCAGAGGTGCAACACTTCAATGGTCATCCAGATGGACGTGGCCAGAAGCGCGTCGCCGCAGCGATGAGTCACGGCGCGTGCGAAGCTGGCGGGGTCAGATAAGCTAAGAAGGAAGTGCTGCTGGTAGATACACATCAGGTCGGCAGATGCCGCAGCTCCGATCGCTGACGCCGTTCTCAACTTTGTATCGTGCCAGACCTGGTTGGGAGACGTCATACGTTATTTTACCGGCTGTACGGGTTCTTCCACGAACCTGAGGTGGGCTTTCTGCATGATCGAGTGCTTCGCGGTGCTCCACTTGGCCGGAAAGTCGAGCCTTGCGTGGGAGCCCCGGCTCTCCTGACGGCCGAGAGCCGCCTCGACCATTACGACTGCCAGCGTGTGAAGGTTGCGGGCTTCGATGGCCCGGCGGGTGATGCCCTGCGGGATGGTGTCTGCCATTTGTTCGAGTACATGCCGGGCCCGGGTGAGTCCGTCGGCGTCGCGGAGGAGGCCTGCCTCCAGCCACATGAGCGCCTGGAGTTGATGAACCCATTCCTCCACTGCCTCGGTTGAGGCGCCTGGGCTATCAGAGGGTTTGGCGGAGTGCTGGTCGGCTACAGCAGCGGGATGGGAAGAATGTTCGCCGATCATGGTTTCAGCGGCCGCCACCCCGAAGACGAGACCTTCAAGGAGCGAGTTACTGGCCAGGCGGTTGGCTCCGTGGACGCCGGTGCATGCTGCCTCACCCGCCGCGTAGAGACCAGGGAGGGTGGTGCGCCCGTGCAGGTCGGTCCGGATGCCGCCCATGAGGTAGTGTGCGGCCGGGCGGACAGGGATGAGATCCCGGCTGAGCTCAAGGTTGTAGGCCGCGAGGAAGGCGGAAATTCCGGGAAAGCGGGTCTTCAAATCCTTCTTGACGTGAAGCATGTCGAGGTAGACCGGCCCCTCGAGTGCCTGCTTTGTGATGGCGCGGGCCACGACGTCCCGGGGAGCGAGTTCAGCCAGCGGGTGTTGCGCGGGCATGAAGCGGTTGCCCTGGGCGTCGACGAGCCAGGCTCCCTCGCCGCGCAGAGCCTCACTCATGAGGAAGCGGGGTGCGCCGGGCGCGGTGAACGCGGTGGGGTGGAACTGGTAGAACTCCATGTCTTCAAGCGCGGCTCCGGCGCGGTAGGCCATGGCGATGCCGTCGCCGGTTGCCACGGCCGGGTTGGTGGTATCGCTGTAGACCTGGCCCGCGCCGCCAGTGGCGAGCAGGGTGGCTCCGGCGTGGACCTCGGTCACGCTGCCGTCGCGCGCCAGCAGGGTCACGCCTGCGACTTTACCGTCCGCGAGAACGAGGTCGATGGTGGTGGTCCATTCGCGAAGCTCGACGCTTGGCAGAGTTTTGACGTGCTCGAGGAGCGCGCGGGCGATTTCGCGTCCGGTGGCGTCGCCGTGCGCGTGGAGGATGCGGGAGAGGCTGTGTGCGCCTTCGCGGGTGCGCTCGAGCTCGCCCTGGGCGCCGCGGTCGAACTGGGTGCCAATGCCGAGTAGTTCCTCAACGCGCTGTGGTCCGGATTGAACGAGCATGGCCGCGGCGAGAGGATCGACGAGGCCGTCGCCTGCGGCGAGGGTGTCTTGAAGATGTAGCTGAACGTCTTCAACTCCGCCCATGGCGACTGCGATTCCCCCCTGGGCGTAGGAGGTGTTTGATTCTGCCAGGGCCTCTTTTGTAACCAGAAGAACCCGACCTGCTCTGGCCAGCCGGTTCGCCGCACTCAGGCCTGTAATGCCGCCACCTACCACTACAAAATCGAACGATTCCATTGGTTATATCCTACTCTGATCCATATGCGCCAAGAGGGGCGGTGGTGTTGCCCGCAACCATGCAGTGTAGGTTGTTGCTCAAGCGAAAACGGGAAGGCAAAGGTTGCGAACGAGTTCGTTGACGTCACTTCGCCGGGAGCTGAGGCGTTACCATACAGGAGACCGTGTCCAACAAAATCATCCATCTGACAGCCGACTCCGCCTCCTACGACATAACGGTCCGGCGCAACCTTCTTTCGACGCTGCACTCCCGCCTGCAGAAGCTGGCCGGCGGAAAATCTTACCGACCTTTTCTGATTACGAGCCCGGATATCTGGAAGCTCTGGTCGGAGAAGGTGCGGGCAAGTTTCCCCGAGGCTCAGTCACCGACGGTGTTTTTCCTGCCTGCGGGGGAGAAGTACAAGCGGATTGCTGCGGTGGAGTCGCTGGTTGAGCAACTCGCCGAGTCGGGAGCGGATCGCGACTCGCTGCTGATCGCCTTTGGTGGCGGGGTGATTGGAGACATCACGGGATTTGTCGCGGCGATCTATATGCGCGGTATCCCCTTTGTGCAGATCCCGACGACATTCCTCGCGCAGGTTGACTCTTCGATTGGCGGCAAGACGGGGGTAAATCTCTCCGCTGGAAAGAATTTGGTGGGGGCCTTCTATCATCCGCGCGGTGTGATCGCCGATATCGATGTGCTGAGCACCCTGCCAGCTAAAGAGCTGCGAGCAGGGCTGCAGGAGGCGATCAAAGCAGGCATCATCCGGGACCCTAAGCTTTTTAGCTATCTCGAACAAAAGCAGGAACAGATCCTGTCTGGCGAGCCTGACGTTCTGGCCAGGGTTTTAGTGGCGGCCATCCAGATTAAAGCGGAGGTGGTTGCCGAGGACGAGAAGGAGTCCGGGATTCGGATGATCCTGAACTTTGGTCATACTCTTGGGCATGCGATTGAGGCCGCGACCGGGTACAAGAAGCTTTTGCACGGGGAAGCCGTGGGCTGGGGGTCGATTGCAGCGCTTCATTTAGCGATGAGTCGGAAGTCGCTGCATGCGGACGACTTTGCCCGTGCTGCCAATCTGATCATTTCGTACGGGCCACTTCCCCGGTTTCGCGCGACAGCTCGGCAGCTTGTCGACCTTACGGCGAGCGACAAGAAGACGCGGAGTGGACGCCGTGCTTTTGTGCTCCCAGTCGGGATCGGCAAGGTGAAGGTGGTTTATGACGTCACGGATGCTGAACTGCTAACGGCTGCGGAAGCTATGTTAGCCGACATGAAGCGGCTAACGAGCGCCGGAGGGACGGCGTGAATCCCACAACACCACGAGGGTTTTCCACAGAATCGGGAACGCCTGTTGCGGGTGCGATTCAGCCGGCAGAGTCGGTGCAGAGCATGTTCGACGCAATTGCCCCCCGTTATGACGTCCTCAATCATGTGCTGTCGGCGGGGATCGATCTTACGTGGTGGTGGCGTGCGGCGCGGACTGTGCGCTACGTTTTGGCGCGCCCAGAGGCCCGGATTGTGGATCTTTGCTGCGGCACGGGGGACATGAGCCTGGCGCTGCTGAAGCGGCGTCCTTCCACATCGTCCACAGCTCCGATCCTGGCTGTGGATTTCTCCCATCAGATGCTTTCGATCGGGCAAGATAAGTTTATTGGAAAGAACGTTTTACCAGTAGAAGGTGATGCATTACATCTTCCCCTAGGTGAAAGCTCGGCGGACCTGATTTCCTTTGCGTTCGGATTCAGGAATCTCGCCAGCTACGAAGAGGGTCTGGCCGAGATCTTCCGGGTGCTCCGGCCTGGCGGGAAGTTCATCATTCTGGAATGCAATCAGCCTGATGGACTTGTAGGGGCAATGTACAACCTTTACTTCAAGCGTGTGCTGCCATTTGTTGGAGGGCTGGTTTCGAACGCTGCGGCGTACAGTTATCTCCCAAGTTCTGTGGAACGGTTCCCGCGGTCGCCGAAGATGCTGGAACTTATCCACAAGGCTGGTTTCACGTCTGCGCGCTGGACCAGTTACACGTTCGGGGTGGCCGGGCTTTACGAGGGGACGAAGCTTTAGCCCTGTCAGGTGGCGGGTTCCTGGGCAGGGCGGACGATGAAGGAGACGATGAGCGAAAGCAGCAGGATGCCAGCAGCGGTGAAGAAAGCCATGCCGGGCGCGACGTGGAGCGACTTCGAGAAGATCCAGGTAAAGAGTCCAGGACCGATGAGACCGGCGATTCCGCGCATGCTGTTGACAGCGCCCTGAAGTTGGCCCTGCTCGGTGACGCTTACCTCGCGCGACATGATGCTTTGGGCTGAAGGCCAGACGATAGACATGATGTTGAGCACGGGGATGGCCGCCCAGAGGAGGAGGCCATCCGTGGAGAGGCCCATCATGACCCAGCCAATCGCACCGAAGGTGAGACCTACGAGCATGGCGCCACGCTCCCCGAACCAGCCAACGGCGCGCTTGACGAGAAGCGCTCCGTATAGGCCGGAGAAGATGCCGACGGCGCCGAGTGAGAGGCCGACGGTGCGATCGGTCCAGTGAAAGCGGTAATCGCAGTAGATGACGTAGACATTCATCAGCGACTGCTGGGCGGTGTACCCGAGGAGGAGAACGGCCTCCATGCCGAGGAGCACCTTGTTGGCGCGCAGG
>CAZZZP010000081.1:0-18646 GCA_964658635.1 Lichenicola sp.
CAACTCGAAACCCAAGATATCTCCGCAAACGCAACCTTCTTCAACAAGCTCCTAGTCCAACGTGGACTTTTCATTTAACGAGAGCCTAAACTATGACCGCAACAAATGTCGTCCAGCCAGCCGTGCGCCCATGCAACCCAACGCTCCAAGCTGCTTTGCAGTTGGCAGCGATATTCTCCGTTGTGAAGTTATTGCTACAGTTCGCCTTGACCATCTGGAGTTCGCATCTGGGGTATGGATACTTCCGCGATGAGTTTTACTACATCGCCTGCGGACACCATTTGGCGTGGGGATTCGTCGATCACGGACCGATCGTTGCCTTGCAGGCTCGGCTGGGAGAGATCCTGTTTGGCGACTCAGTATTTGGGGTTCGGGTGCTGTCCGCTGTCGCGGGTTCCTTCGTAATCTTCCTGACCGGCATACTCGCTTGGGCGATGGGCGGACGCCGCCCATCGCAGGCATTGGCGATGTTGAGCCTCATTTGTTGTCCGCAATATATCGCGACCGACGGTTTTCTCAGCATGAGCTCCTTTGAGCCGCTTTTCTGGATGGGCTGTGTGCTTGCGCTCATCCTCATCCAACGCGGTTACTCGCAACGCTTGTGGTGGATCGTCTTTGGGCTGTCCGCCGGTATTGGACTGCTCAACAAGCAGTCGATGACATTCTTTTTGGTCGCGGTAGCACTTAGCTTGTTATGCACCCAGCAACGCAATCTTCTGTTCACGCGTTGGGCGGCAGTTGGCATTGCGATACTTGTCCTCATCGCGCTACCCAACGTCCTGTGGCAAGTCCACTATCACTGGCCGACGCTGGAGTTCATGCGGGACCGGCAAGTCCGTAACCCGGACCCCGCGCTTGGGCCTATTTCATTCTTCCGTGCGCAGCTCAGGATGCTGCACCCACTCAATGCGTTGTTATGGATTACCGGCATCTTTGCACTGATCCGTGCAAGGTCTGTCCGGAACGCCCGGTGGCTAGGCCTGGCCTATGTGTTCTTCTTCGTCATCATGTGGGCGATGCACGCCAAGGACTATTACCTGGCACCGATCTATCCGGCATTCTTTGCTGCCGGGGCTATCGCGTGGGAACACCGCTTCGCCAACTCGCGGGCCGCCCAGCGTGAACGCGTCCTTGCATTTCCTGTCGTTGAAGCCGTGCTTCTGCTCACCACTATTATCATCCTGCCGCTGGCCTCACCCGTCTTTGCGCCCGCAACCTGGGTGCGCTACGCCCAAGCGCTGCACATGGGCGGCAAGGACACGGACGGAACCGGGCCGCTACCTCAGTTCTTAGCAGATCGCTTCGGCTGGCAGCAGGAGGCCGACACCGTCATCCGCACCTACCGTGCGCTTAGCCCTGCGGATCAACGGCGTGTCTGCATCTTCGGCAACAACTATGGCGTTGCCGCCTCTATCGATTTTTACAGCCGACTTCAGCACGCAAATCTTCCCCCCGCTATCAGCGGGCACAACAATTATTACTTTTGGGGCACCCACGGCTGCGATCCCAACCTGGTGCTCGCAGTCATCGGCGATATGCCATCCGCTGTGGCGATGAATTACCAGAGTGTCACTGTGATTCGCCACCTCGACGACCCTTATGCTATGCCCGAAGAGCATAAGAATGTCTACTTGTTGGGCAATCGACGCTCCGACGCTCCGTTCCACTGGGGGGACGAAAAGCATTACGACTAGCTCCTGCTCCGCAGTAAGATGGATCGTGTGGACGCAGTCGTACGAGCTGGCATGATGCAGACGATCTATTGGTTGTTTCCTCTGGCTTTGCTGGCCGGCTTTGTTGTCTACTGGTTAATCTCTTGCATCAGTAAACGTCTTCGTACCCTTACCACTTCAGTCACTACAGGCGCTTCCGAGGTGATGAGCGCCTCGAGCCAGGTCGCCTCACAAAGTCAGAGCTTGGCCCAAGGCGCGTCGCAGCAAGCGGCTTCTCTGCAGGAGACCTCAGCGGCAGCTGAAGAGATCACGGCTATGACCCGAACGAATGCAGATAATGCAAGGCGGGCTGCCAGCGAGATGGCTGAAGTCAGTCTAGGTATAAATCAGAGTGACCACTCACTGGGTGAAATGATCGACTCGATGCGAGATATTACCGCTGCCAGCGAAAAAATAGCCCGGATTATCAAGGTGATTGACGAACTCTCATTTGGGACGAATATTCTTGCCTTGAATGCAGCGGTGGAAGCCGCCCGCGCAGGCGAAGCAGGAATGGGCTTTGCGGTGGTAGCTGAAGAGGTACGTAACCTCGCGACGCGCTCCGCAAACGCTGCGAAAGAAACAGCAGCCCTCATTGAGGACTCCCTGACAAAGTCAAATGTAGGAAGCAAGAAGCTTGTCGAAGTGGTCACAATTTTCAGTGGCATATCTGAGAGTGCCACGCGCGTGAAGACGCTGATTGACCAGGCAAGTCTTGGAAGTGCGGAGCAAACGAAAGGCATCGAACAGGTTCTGCGCTCAATCCACCATATGGATCAGATCACCCAGGCGAGCGCGGCCAGTGCAGAGGAGGGAGCCACTACCAGCGAGCAACTTTCCGCGCAGGCGGAAGCTATGAACACCATCTCAAGTGAACTCCACTTTGTGATAGAAGGTTAGGCACTGATCGATGACATGGATGTTAGTCATCAATCATGTCATCGCAGCGCCGATGTTGCTCGACGAAAAAAAATAGTTCTTGGAGCCTATTGAAAAAGCCGGGAGCTTCCATCTTTGCTATTGGCATTTTGTTCGTTGGTTGGTGGAGTGGGAGGTTCAGGCTTGTTTAGAGCCATGCAGGAACGTCTTCTGTGATTGGGTAGAACACTCGGGCGGGTCAGGCGCAGTGCTGCTGCGGCTTCGGGCTCGGCACACAATAATTGCTGATCTGAAGATGAGGTAAACGCTATTGCCAGACCTGTCCATGCATCATTGCGGCGTTCCGAGCAAAGAGGCTGATGTGGTCAAGTTCGACGTCGTCGCCGTCAGCCGTGGCCGGTTGCGGGCAGAGATGTGGCTTGCTCTGAGGAGACATGCGCGGATATCGAGCATCGATTTTCCCCTATGACTCCCGTGAAGAAGTCGTGAGGGTTGCCACTCCGTGAGGATTGACTTGAGTCCTGCTCAGAGCGCCGTTTGACATGAATTGAACCACGCCTGTGGGAGGGTAACCCTTGACGACAGGCAACGTGAGAGTGAGGGTGATGAGCTGGGTGGGTGGTGGCGAAGTTGTAGTAGCCGACAAGACTCCTCCGCTTGCCTATGTAGAGATTACCGTTCGAATTAACTGCCAGGCCATTTGGCTGCCAAAGACTTGCCGAAGTAGCGGGTCCTCCGTCGCCTGCGCTTCCGAGGCTACCGTTTCCGGCGTAGGTCGAGATGATTCCCGCGGTTGAAACCTGCCGGACGACGTTGTTGTACATGTCGGCAGTCGGAGCAGGTTATGGGCGGCGCATTTGAAGACGAAGACCCGTCCCACCCTGCTCATCTCATCCTGAGCTTCTGCCTTGCTGCGTCTGGAGGCGTGGCTACCACGGGTTGTGAGATTGTGAGTTTACTGCTGGACGCTGCCGCAGCCCGTGCTGCTGTAACTGATAACTCTGGTATCCCCAAACAAAGTAAACTTATAGCTGATGCTGACGGTTATAAAGACTCCCGAACCAATAACATTGCCTCCATAATACTGTAGGCTGACGGACCAAGTGTTTGCCGGATAGGAAATAATGAAGGCTTTGACGATGTTATTCAGATCCTGCTGGGTGGTTGGCGAGTAGCTTGTTCCGCTGTGCAGCGTAGCATACCGAAGAGCGGCACGGCTGGCGAAGTTAGCATTTCCCATTCCCAGGATGACCAGGCTGAAGAGAATGAAACCAAAGGTCGTAAGAAAGACGATAGGCAGAACTAATGCAGCCTCTATGAGAGAGCCGCCGTCATCGGGGCCAAGGTCTTGCGCCCTGTGGAGGATGCTGCCAAGGCGTTCGATGAGGCTTGAGGGCATCAGTAAGCTCCTGTCCACGGGGTACGCGCAATTGCCACTGATTTGACGCTATATGAAGTGGGCAAACCCTTTATTGAGAAGAGCAGTGGGAGCTGAGCTGTAGCAGTGACCTGGACATACTGGTTCGGAACACCGTAGGAGCCACATGCAGTGTGGCCGGCGCAGGTGAACTGTGCTGTTCCCGGAGCACATAGACAGTACTGTGTGGCGCTGATGGAGTACCCGGGTATACCGTTGGCGGAGAGGTTGCCGACCAGCCGAACGTAATCCATATTGTTGGCCCAGACGTAAGTGGTTGCGGCTTCGGCGGCGGAACGGGCGGAGTCTGCAACCCGTACGTACTGGTTGAGCGCAACACCGAAGTCGAGGACGCCGATAAGCATGAGGAACATGATTGGCAGGAAGAGGGCAACCTCGATCAGAGCGTTGCCCTCGCTTGAACCAAGGAGTTTATTTATCAGTTTGATCGACAGTTTCATTTGACCGGTCATTGGACAAGGCTGGGGTAGAGCCGGAGCGGGTTTCCCGCGACGAGTGTGGAGTAGTTGTTGCTCGGGGTAACGTTGGCGAAGTAGTTATACATATTGGCAACTACCATGTTGAGGTAGTTTGGGGCTGTCATTTTTAAAGCGTATCCATCGAGACCAGTCTGGGAGAGGTAGATTACTCCGTCGGCATGATAAGTCGAGTAAGTCCACTGGAAATCCTCGATGGATCCAACGCTGCTTGGAGTCCAGTTTCGATCGTTCATGATGGAGATTCCCTGGATCTGTAAGCCACTTGAATCGTTGGCGGCGTTGACGTTCCAGGTGCTACTGATCATCTTGAATAAGCCGTAACTGACAGTACTGCTTTTGGTGAAATAGAGGGTAACGCCAGTACCGGTAGCTGTCACACAGTTCAGGTTCATGCCACCGATGATGATGTATAGCCCCGGGGCAAAGTTTACGGTGGGTGTGGAAGTACAATTTCCCCCGTTTGTTGCGTTCTGTGTGGGACAGTAGACGGGGTCCTGAGTGCCCTGGATGTCGATGGCCGGGGTAATTGCGTAGGGAGCGGTGTTGCAGCGTGCTGTGCCGGTGTAAATGGCTGTCTTGCCGCAGTAGGTGCCGGGTAGAAGAGAGATGATGGTGCCGGTGGTCTGGTTGAGTTTGGAAACGGGAGGGGTGCTGGGGCAGGTTGGGGCCGTAGGAGCAGTGATGTAAGCGAGAGGATCTGTGAGGGTGGGAACACTGTAGACAGTGGGATAGGTGGTGTAGCCAGCAACAAGGGATGCTGAGCTGGGACCGGAAGTGCGGACCTGGCTTCCGGCAATATTGGCAAAGCCGTCGACAGAAACTCCGTCTTTATAGTAGGAGGGGCAGCCAATAGGAGGATGCATGCTAGAACTGGCGATGTTGAAATCATAGGTACCCCAGAGTGTAGGGTTTCCCATAAACATCAGGCAGGGGGGGACCTGAGCGTTGGCTTTAACAGAAAGGTTTACCGAGGTGCTAGCCTGGCTGAGGACGCCGAGGAAAATGGTGGGAAATGACTGGGTGAGTCGCACCTCAACCACAGAGTTGTCTCCGACGTAATAGCCGAAGGTGGAACCGGTCTGAGTCGTGACGGTTGGTACGGGAATGCCGTTCGCGTTCGCGATCTGGGTCACGTCGTTCGATGCGGCGGTGATTGCGGTACTGAGGGTACTGGTGCGCATCAGTTCATTGGCCGCGGCGAGTGCACCCGCGTCAGCGGCAGCCTGGAGCTGGTTGGTTCGTAGCTCCATGCGTCCGACATCGATGGCCAGACCGCAGAAGCCTACGAGCACGGTCAGAATGATGACAAAATAAACGAGCACTTCACACTCCGGCGATGCTCAGTGCGGAGATGATACATCCTGTCATCTCCGCATCGGGAAAGCCCTTAGGTCTTACCAGGCTACGGTGTTGGGAAGAGACTCCGCATAGAGACGATCGTGGGAGCATAAATCCTTGCAGGTTAGGTTGCGTGTGGTCTGTGGAATTGAGACATCCTGACCAGACTTCAGGATCAACTCAAGCATCGACCGATTTTTTCGTTACAAAGAAGATCATTGGCACCGTGGCGTAAGAATAAGTGAAGGAGAGAACAGGAAAGACGTTCGCCACTTTCTCTGGGATAGAAACAGGGCCCTATGCATCGTTTACATAGATTAGGCACCCAAACCACGTCAGGCTATAGCACTTCGGTCGTAAGCGTGTGGTGTGACTTTAGATAGTCCACAAGTTTTGTTCCAGTAGGACGCCGAGTTAAATGTCGGTGAGGCAGGTCACTCGGTGCCACATGACCACGTTTCGTGGAGGCGGATCCTTGGCGCGTGCGAGGTAGCCTCCGAGGCGAGCAAGTTAGGTCAGATAAAAGGAGAGTTGATTGGCGGTGGGAGTGGCACGGGGTGGGTCACTTACCAGCTGATCTGGCGAGTAGACTTCAGAGACCTGGAAGATACCCTCAGCTTCGGCCAGCAGGGCTGTCGACTGTCTCACCTTCTCAAGCCAGCGATAACTCTCCCTCTGTTCGATCGGAACACGGGTTGGGTTGATGCTGAGCTTGAGCAAGTGCGTGCCATGGACCTCGTCCCTGCTCCAGAACTTGATCGCAGCGAACCCGGGTGGAAGACCATCCTTGGCAACGACCAACCCGGAGTGCATCAGGATCCCGCAGGTGGTTCTTATAACGGACTGTCCCTGACCAAGGTACGCTGTTGCAAGGTTTTCAGTAGAGCCTACGGCTTGCGCTTCATCGCAACGATAGAAGAACACGGTTGCATTGTGGAGCATCAGCAGATTGTTATTCGTCGTGAACGCAACACGCTCCAAAGTGCAGGGAAAATGACCCGCAAGCATCTTCTGCTCATCAACCCACTCATTCGAAATAAACGATAAGCCGTCCGGTCCTACAGCGCCAGGCGGCGATCTTCAACCTCAGGCAATGCAGGCGTGCCACCGCAGCGAGTCATGGCGCAAAGAACGCCAACTCGGTCCACTAGATGCGCAAATGTCCTTCATGTCTTCAATCCTCAACCGGCACGGCCTTTTGAGGCGCAACCTTCACCGAAAGCGAACCTTCGCTTTCGCCTTCGTTCCCAACTGCAAAGATTACGTAACTTAGGGACTCCCCCCGCTCAGGGGCCGGTTCGACGAATTTTGGAGTTGTCAAACCCGTAGCCAGCGCCTTGGGACCGGGTTCGAGGGAACTTGTCCGCTGCACCCTGTAAACTTTCGCGCCCGGCACCGGATTCCAGGTCAACGTAATCGTTCCGTCTTTCGACACAGCCTGGCCCCCGGTCGGCGCAGCCAATCTCTTCGCACCCGCCACAGGCAACAAGCCGTAAACACAAAACTGCCCTGTGCCCGTGTTCTCGAACCCGAAACTCGCTAAGTAAACTCTTCCATTGGCAACGGTCGGCGGAGCCATCTTCGAGTACTCTCCGCAATCGTCTCGATCAGGCGTCTCCAAAGAGTTCCAAAGCTCACGGCGGATATCGTCGGCATCATAGGCATGCAAAACTCCTGGCCTCGACTCGTGCCACGAGTCCCCCGTCGCATGGATTGCCGCCCAGAGAATACCGTCTTTGTTCCCGTTTGCCGAAAGCGAAAGCATTGCCCCTGGATGCCCTTCGTTCGGCACATCGCGCATCATAACGGGGGTTTCGCCAAGCTTGCCGTCGGAGAACCTGTACACCTTCGCTCTATCCCGCTGCCCCCACACATAAAGCAGGTTGCCGCCCTTCGCGCTTTGCCAATACACCAGACTATGCAGATGGGATACGGTAGCCTTGAAGTGCTGTATCGCATGATCGTCTCCCAGATGGCCGAGCTTCTCTGTATCCAGCGTATACAGCACGCCCTCTTTGCCTCCACCGATTACCAGGTGCGTCCCGGGAATCAGCGTTGCGCCGGAAGAGTTCAGATCGTTGTCCGCCTTGTCCAATGCACAATGGTTTGTCGGCGTAAACCAGTCCACCAGCTTCAGTTCCGGAGTGAACTTGAGAAAGCTTTCGCTGAAGTTCCGCACGCCGTCCCAGCTCCCATTGCCGGTCACCGCGTAGACGTTTCCCTCAGCGTCCGCTGCCGGCCCTTGACCCGACTGCCAGAAACTAGCCTCCGAGCCGGTGGGAGACGAGTTGAATACTCCCACCTGGGACAACGTCTTTGCATCGTAAGCCATCAGGTAGCCGTGGTACGGCTCTTTGTCGCAATGGGATGCATAGCCCACATATACCATCCCGTTGGACAGCATCAACGCCGGCCGCTGATTCTGCATCAGTGCGTCAAAGCCATTGGCCCGAATCGTAACCGGGCTCTCCGGCAGATCTGCGCCCGTGGCTAGGTCGAGCGCATGAAGTCTTTGCGTGTAGCCGGTATGTGACCCTGTCGCGGCCCCCGCCCGGGTCAGGGCCACCACGTACAACACTCCCCGCAACTTGTCGATCACCGGCGTCCCGATAATCCCCATCTGCCCATTGATATCCAGGCAGCCGAAGTCGGCGCTGTGCAAGTTTGCAGGCGTTCCAAAATTCACATGCCAGATTGGCGCCGTAGCCGCGGCATCGTTCGCGTCGAACGCATACACGCTGTTATTCACCGTCGTCAAATACACGATGTCGTGTGTGCCCCCGCCCACTTCCACGTTGGTCGCAATGAGCGGTTGCGTGTAAAGCTGATCGTCCACTACCCGCTTGAACAGCATCCCAAATCTGGTTTTCGTCACGTTCTCCGGAGTAAGCGCGGTCTCACGTAGATTCACGCCCGTGCGTGTATTGTCGTTATGCTGCGTCAGCACATCCACCTGCGCACCGGCACCGATCCCCGCCAGCACACATAGGCCCAGTGGAACAGTTGCGAGCTTCTTCGTAAGGCCTGTCACGTTCATTTGCATCTCTCCGATACGTCGTCTCTGATATCCAGCTATCCCGTCTCTGATGTCCAGCCAATTTCTCTTGGCTTGCGTTCCAGTCATGACGATCTAAGCCATGCTCCGCAAGCGTTCTCTACTGCGCGTATCCGGCGCAGCGTTCGGTCGCCAATCCTAGGATATAACTCGCCTCTTATGCCAGAAAAGCGATAACCTTGAGTCGATGTTCTGCTCGACATGATCTTGTAGTCGGTGCGCGCGTCTGGTTTGGGCACAAGTATCTCTAAAAGCGTGTTTCTGTTTAGAGGCGAGGGCCTCATGATTTCAGCATCCGGCCAGCAACCCCTCCAGACCCTCCGCGTCGGAGTCGATCGCTGCACCGTCATGAGCCTCCACGGGACTGGCATTACCTGGACGACCAATCTCTCCCGGACGAGCTTCGTACACCGCGAGCGGCGAGATCAACGGCAAGTTGTCTGCCATGAAACCATAACCTAACATCGTGGGCAAGCACAATGAGGAGTACGACTTTGAACCGCACCAACCCTCAAGGTGCCTGGTGATTGGAACATACCGGTTCCCAGCTCTTACGAAGCTGTGCGCTGTACGAGCTGCAACGTTGATGCCGAACCCAACTCGGCCACACGCACCTTCCTCCACGACACTTCGCAGCACTCCAATTCCAATCAGCTTCAGTTCGCCACCAGTGTCAATGTTTGGGTCCGCCCCATACCTGGAAGTCACGCCGTATCGGAAGCACAAGAGAGATAGCAGGGTCGAGGTTGGCGTGAAACGGTAAAGCCTTATAAAACCTAAGCGGAGCAAGTATTTGGGACATTATCTCAGGGCCCAGGAGCCAATTTTTTTGGTCCGCACCCCGGACCCGGCAGAATCATCGACAAAAAGCAAAACCCTCCTGGTGAGGGTCAGATTGGGGATAGCGCAAGAAACGAGTAAAATGGTCGCGATTTCAGAGAGGCCCTCCCCAATGATTCGACGTCTTAATATGAAGATCACATCCAGCCTGCTTGGTTGGTTTGCACTCTTGATGTTCACTGCCCTCGCGTGCGGAGGCGTGATGCCCCTGCAGGCGCAAAATACAAACGCGTCCGTAAGTGGTACGGTCAACGATCCGAGCGGTGCTTCTATTCCCGGAGCCCAGGTGACCGCACAAAATACCGGGACCGGCCTGACCCAAACAGCCACGACGACCGATGCCGGAACCTACACGCTGACTACGTTGCCCCCAGGGACTTACACTGTCACCGTCAGCAAGACTGGCTTCGCGACAAGTGTGCAGACGGGGCTATTGCTCACCGTCGGTCAGTCAGCAACGGTGAAGGCCGTTCTGACGATTGGGGAAACGAACGAGACTGTTTCCGTGAGTGCTGAAGGTAATGTAATCAACCAGAGTACGGCGGAGCTGAGCACGGTCGTCAACGAGCGCTCCGTCAAGGAGTTGCCACTAAACGGACGTGACCCATCAAGTCTCGTCCTGCTGTCTCCGGGAATCACGAATGTGTTGAACAGCGGCGGCGGTGTTTTGCAGACGACGAACGCTTTCCCGAATGAGACCGGCGCATCGGCCAATGGCGGACGGCAGGGGAGCACCTACTACCTGCTGGATGGCGTACAAAATATGGATACTTACCTCCTGTTGGCTGCTCCGTTTCCGAATGCAGACGCCACACAGGAGTTTCGCGTGATCAGCAACAACTTCGACGCGCGTTATGGTTTCGCACCTGGCGCCGTCGTTACCATTCAAACGAAGTCCGGTGCCAATGACTTTCATGGCGGTGTCTTCGAGTTTCTCCGCAATAACGCTTTGAATGCTGGCAACTACTTCAGCCACGCGGTCGACCCCCTGAAGCGTAACCAGTTTGGTGGCTATCTTGGTGGGCCAATCAAGAAGGACAAGCTTTTCTTCTTTGCCAACTATCAGGAGACAAAGGGCAGCACCTCGACAGGTACCAACACAACCTTCACCCCAACAGCGGCGATGCTGGCTGGTGACTTCAGTGCCGTACCGCAGGATCTCTCCACGACTCCAGGTTCACCATTCACGACGGTCGGCGGCAAGCGTAATCAGGTGAGTCCCACCCTGTTTGCACCAACCGCAGTCTTACTGTCACAGCTCGTACCGCTCGGGCAAACTGCGGCTACCGGCCAAGTGACCTACGCGGGTGCACCTCAGAAGTACACGTACAAAGAAGCGACTGGCAAGATCGATTACGAACTGACCAAGACGCAGCGTCTCTCCGTCCGCAATTTTCTTGAGTTCCTCGATCAGCCAGAGCAAACCCTCAACGGTAATATTCTGAATAGCACCCTCGGCCTGCGAGGTCGGCTTTACAACGAACTGGTCACCCACACTTGGACCATCTCGCCCTCATCCGTCAATGTGCTCTCCGGTGCCTGGCTACAGAACGACTTCTTTTCTGCGGCCCATGTCGCCGATAAGAGTGGCAATCCAGTCTGCCTATCGCAGTTCATCGCTGTTGCGGACCCGGTAGGGACCTGCTACGCCGAGGGCGGTATCCAGATTTCGAATGGTTTTGGCCAGCCATACTCAGCACCAAACCTTGAGGATCGCCGCACCTGGACCATCAATGACGACTTCTCGAAGATCTTTGGCGAGCACACCATCACTGTTGGCGGGAACGCGCTGCATCAATATGCAAACGAGGTCGCAGCTTACCCGGCCAACGCCCGCATCTCCTTCAACGGACAGTACACCGGCTTTGGCTTGGCAGACTTTCTGCTTGGCCGCGCGAGCAGCTTCCTGCAGGGCGGTGGAGAGACACAGAACCAGACGGGTACGGTCCTTGGTATCTATGCGCAGGACTCCTGGCGTATTCGTCCGAACCTTACACTCACAGCAGGTGTGCGTTGGGAGCCGAATCTGCCCCCGACAGTCAAGAATGGCCGTGGCGCTGCCTTCATTCCAGGACAACAGAGCGTGCGCTACCCGAATGCCCCCGTGGGTCTCGTCTTTCCTGGAGACAAGGGAGTCGACTCATCTTTGCTTCCGCATGACTACCTCCAGTTCGGACCGCGTGTAGGACTTGCATGGCAGCCGAAGTCCTTGCAAAATACGGCGATTCGCGCGGCATACGGCATGTTCTTTTCGCCCCTCGAGTATTCCATCTACAACCATACTGCGGATATCAGTCCGTTCAGCCCGACGTATAGCTTCAATGGGACTGCGACGCAGTTCATCTCGCTGCAGAATCCCTATGCCTACGCCAACTCCGGTGTAGCCGGTGGTGTCAGCCCCTTTCCGCCATTTGCCTCAGCCGGGGATAATCCACCATCTACCGCGACCTTCCCGCCGGGATTGGTCAGTGTAGGCGCAGTCTTCTCACGTGATTTCAAGCTAGGTACAACCGAAAGCTGGAACCTCTCTGTAGAACAGCAGTTTGGCAATGACCTCGCACTGCATCTTGCGTATGTTGGCAGCCAGTCCTATCACCAGGTGCTCCCCATCGATCTCAACCCTGGGATCTACAATGCTTCCAACGCGGCTGTAAGTGGTTCGCGCAGCACCTACGCGGCCTTTGGACAGATCCTGCAGTCGACCAGTGCCGGCACCGCGAACTACAACTCGCTGCAGGTTGGTCTCGAGAAGCGGCTCTCGCATAACCTCCAATTCCAATCCAACTTTACCTGGTCGAAGACGCTTGATACTTTCTCCGGAAACAGCGTTTCCTTTGGCAATCCTATAGCCAACCCATTCAACCTTCGCTTCAACTACGGCAAGTCGGATCTCAACATCCCCCTTGTTTCGGTTACAAACTTTGTTTACACCACCCCTTCGCTGGCGGATAAAAATATCCTCCTGCGGCAGACGCTAGGCGGGTGGGAGATGAGCGGTATCTATACCATGCAGTCCGGGCTGCCGTTCGGCATCTATGGTGGCAACGGCGGCAACAACTCGGGGTCGCAACAGTATGGCGACCGCGCCGACTTCGCTGCAGGCAAAGGGCCTTCAAGCGCCTTTGGACTTCGCCAGGGAGGCAGAAGTCAGCAGCTGGCGAAATACTTCGATACATCGGTCTTTCAGACCAATGCACCAGGTACCTTTGGCAACACGGCACGCAATATCTTTCAGGGGCCTGGGATCAATACGGCCGACCTTGGCCTGATGAAGAACTGGGCCTTCCGAGAGCGGTATCGGATGCAGTTCCGCTGGGAGATGTTCAACGCCTTCAACCGTCCAAGCTTTGCCAACCCAAACAATGATCCTTCGAGCGGGAACTTTGGGCAGATCACTACGATCGGTCCCATCGCTCCGAGACTAATGCAGGCAGCGCTCAAGCTCACCTTCTAGTCACGAAGGCTTATTCAGAAAAAAGGGCCCAGCAACATCTTGCTGGGCCCTTCGCTGTCAAGCGAGATCCTGCTCATCGTGCGCATTGAATGTTTTCTTTTACCTGTCAAAAAGGGGATGCTGGGTCCGGTTTGATCCCGGAAGTCGTTCCTTCGTAACTGCGACGGCCTCGGCGAGCGCGCTGGCATCGATACCGAAAGCACGTTCGACGATGACGCCTTGCCTCGGATGTCTTGCGTGAGGTTGGAAGATCACCGCCTCGCGCTTCCGTAAAGCACGTATCACCTCAAATCCCGTGATGGTCCTATAGGCACTCCTCAGGGTCTTGAGGCCTCTCACTGGACGGATCAATGACCTTGGCTTGCCATGAGCTGCTTCGACGACATTATTCAAGTACACTCGGCTATGATCCTCGGCAGAGAAGAGACCTTACCTGCGGACCGCATCGCTACAAGGCAACTGACCGGGGTTTGCGGCTCATTACTCTGAGGATCAAGACGTCTTTCTTGTCTCCGCCTGCAAGTCCGCTCTCCCAGCAAGCCTGATTCGACATAGGTCTAATCAGGCTTGCCCACCGAATGCTCCTCGTATACCTTCTGGACAGTAAAGAACGCCTCCTTCTTCTTGCCATCCTCGGAAATCAGGCCCTTGCGATTGAACCCGTCCTGAAGCCGAGGTATGTTCCTCGTTGGTGAACGGAAGTCCATCAGCACCCACGGAACAAGGCCGCGCAACTGCGGAATCTTGCTCAGCATGACGAACTGGTGATCGTACACGTTCGCCTCTTGCTCTTCCGTCCAGCGATCGTTTTTGCCCCCATGGTTTCCCGCCTTGGCCTCCGCACCAAACTCCGACATCAGCACCGGCTTGTCTGGCAGCGTCCAATGCATCTTGTCAGCATCTTCAGGACGACCTTCATACCATCCCACATACTCGTTCTGCCCAATCACATCGAGAGCCGCGGCCAACGGGTCATTCTGCACCATCTCGAATCCCTTCGCACGTGGTCCGAGCAGAGCCGAGGCGACCGGGCGCGTACTGTCCAGCTTCCGTGCCTCACTCGCGAGGTTGGTAAGGAACTGAGTTCTGGTCGGGTTATTGGGCGTTTCATTTGACACCGACCACAGGATCACCGACGCCTTGTTGCGGTCGCGTCGGATCATCTCGTTCAACATCAAGGCAGCCTTGGTGTACACCTCAGGCTTTTCAAACGAGATATGTTGCCAAAGCGGGATCTCCGACCAGACCATGACTCCTCGACGATCTGCGGTGCGCTCCATCCGCTCGTCGTGTGGGTAGTGACAGAGCCGCACGAAGTTCGCATTAAGATCCTTCAGAAATCCGAAGATGTGGTCGACATCCTCCTGCGAATCGACACGTCCGGTACGATACGGCGCCTCCGCGTGCATGTTCGCGCCTTGCAGGAAGATTGCTTTTCCATTGAGCAGGATGCGTGTGCCGTCCACGCGGATATCGCGGAAACCAATCTCGTCCGTCAGGCTGTCTCGTCCGGAAGAGATGACAACCCGATAGAGTTTCGGGGTCTCAGGCGACCAGAGGTCAAGCTTGCTCGCCTTCAGGTCAAAGGGAGCCACTCCGGCGCTATCGGTGCGGATCGTAGTCTCTACACCTGCTTCGGGAATGCGCAGCGTCACTGGCGTTCCCGCTGGCACGCCTTCCACATGTACATATCCTGAAAGCGTTGTGGCATCCGCCACGGAGAATGTACTCCCATGCTTCAGGTGCACATCATAGTCATCAATAAAAGCCGAAGGAACATTAACCAGCGACACGTCCCGTGTCAGCCCACCGTAGTTGAACCAGTCATAGGTAACAGAAGGTATGCCGTCGACGTCGCGCGTGGAATCCACCGCGATCACCACGAAGTTGCTAACCGGATTCAGCGCGGCGGTAACCTCGCAATCAAAGGGCGTAAAGCCTCCTTCGTGGTCACAGATACGCTTCTGATTTACCCATACATAGGACTTGTAATTTGCGGCTCCGATATGGAGAAAGGTCCGTGTGCCGGCCGGTGCCTGAAAATTGAAATCACGTTGGTACCACACAACGCCTTCGTAACGGAACAGCGTCGGCTCCTGCGTATTCCAGTCACCCGGTACCTTTAGGGTTGGAGCCGTCGCAAAATCATACTCATCGTTATGCGGTCCGCTGCTGAGGTTCGGATGGGTGTTCAGCGCATAACTGTTGTCACGCACTTTGCCCTCGGAGCTGTAAAGCGCCTTTGACGGTGGCTGATCGACGAGGTAGTGCCAATCTCCACCAAGGCTTGTCGTAGAACGATGGTCCACGCCCACCAGAAGAGTCTTCAGAGGCTGCTGCCCGTGTGCCGGAAAAAGAATGGCAGACAACACCAGAAAGAGGAGCGCGGTGCCTCGCTGCGCAAAGCACTTTGGGAGATAAAACATGGCGTTCACCTTTGTCGGAAGACCTACTGCTCCGGCAGTCCACGTCACTCTTGAAGAACAGCAAGAGTTTCATGCTCGACTGCCGGTCATACTAGCAGATTGTGAATCCCTTTTCCTCGGAACACAATGCCACCGCACCCGATCCCGCCGGAACATCCACTGCTGCTAAAGCTGAAAAACAGGTTCATGGACTTGAAGCTTCCTACATAATCGAGTGTTGACGACCGTCTCGACCTGCCGGTAACTTTCAGGCCTCACCACGCAAGCGATTAGCGGAAGAGAGGCGTTTGCCGCTTACTCGCCGCAGAAGCCCGGCGTCTCCGCAGGATTACAGTATTCGATCTGCCAGAGCAAACCCTTCTGAGGCAGTCGACAACGGCGCCAGGGGCATCACTCGACCTGAAAGCGCATAACGCCGACGACTATCCCAACAAGTTTCACCGGTCCGATGTGCTTGAGTTTACTCCCGAAGGCAAGTTCGTTGAGGTCTATGCCAGCGGCATCCGGAGTTGCGTCGGCGAGGCGAGCAATCCGGTAAACGGCGCGCTGTGGTAGCCGACAAACGAACGCGATAACCTCGGCAATAATCTGGTGCCGGACTAAATCCCGAACGCGAAGAAGGGCGGTTTCTATGGTTGGCCCTGGTATTACATGGGTGGGCCCGCGACCCCCGGCTTGAATTGCCTTGCGCCAATGGCACCGCCATCCACCAAGACCTCAAGGAGCCGCTCACGCTGGAGCAGGCAAAGAGCTGCCAGCACCAGGACATCGCCGCCTGAAAAGCAGGTCTGGGGACTACCAGTATGCGTGGCAGTCAAGAAAGACGGATCTTTGCTGGTAAGCGACGACGGAGCGCGCCCGATCTGGCGTGTCGCCTACACCGAAGAGTGAAAGAAGCCGGAGCCGGCGAGCCGTTGAACTACCAGAGTCTTCAGGACGAAACGACCCTGTTCAATGTAAAAGCTGGAAGTGAGCAGTTCCGACATTACTCCGCTACGCGTGACTGTGTACATCCTCCTGGGCAGCCCATCCCTGACACTGCGTAACAGGAGGGAATCAAGGCGCCAACCAGACCGCTACCCGGAGGCGTGGCCGCCGCAGAGTTCGAACAGCTCAAGACCTCGTACAACATGGCAACTCCCCCTCGCCACTATCGGATGATCCAGCACCGCGAGAAGCAGTGAGTAGTTCATCGTGGATGCGTGATGATGAAGTTGCATGGTGTATCGGCAAGGAGCGAAGGTCATAAGAGAGACCTGGGTGTTACGCTCGAAAACGGCCACTGGAAGCAATCACCAAATGTGCGCCAGAATCATGATCGGTTTGCGCCTTCAAAGGGAGTCCGGGCAATCTGGCGGCCTTCTGCCAAGCCGCTTGCCTGGGACAAACATCGACCGTAACCACCCTCACTCTTTCGTCCAGTACGCTCTCGCACGGCTCGGCGCTCACCTTGACTGCCAACGTGTTGGGTGGCCCGACGGGCGTGTTCCCTGGGGTCGTCAACTTCTGCAACTCCACCGCCAGCAGCTAAACCGGGGCTGCTCTTGTCGGCACCGCGCAACTGACGACCGGCGGGTCTGCTTCGATGAAGCTTATTCCAGGCATTGGCACCCACAGCTACAAAGCTGAATTCGCCGGTACCCTTAGTTATTCAGCAAGCGTCTCCAGCCCATCCTCGGTCAGCGTAGCCGGTCTATACCCGTCGACCACGACTTTAAGTTCCAGCGGCGGAGCGGGCAACTATACCCTCACCGCAACGGTGGCGAGCAGCGGGTTATTAATTGGACCCACTGGCTCTGTTGTTTTTCAGGACACAAGCAACAGCAACTACCAGTTGGGTTCAATCACCCTCTGAATCGACTACTTCAGACCAGAAGTTCATCGCAAGTTCCAGCTACACCATGGCAAGCGGCCCTATTTTGTCTGCAGGGGCATAGCTAATTCCCTATCGCTTGCTGATCTAAATGGGGATGGCAGCCTCGACGTCGTGCTAGGGAATGCGAACGCGACTGATGCTTATGTCTTTCTGAACGACGGATTCGGGGAGTTCACTGCGGCACCCGGGTCTCCGTCTACGGCTGGAACAAACGCGAATATGGCGGCAACTGGCGATTTCAGAGGGAACGGGAAGATCGACCTTGTCGTTGCGGACTCCGATGCGAATAATGTGGCCTTTGTGCGCGGCAATAGCGATGGAGCCTTCCAGACAGCGAACGCCCTTACCGCGGAGATGAAGACCAAACGCTCGCATCTCCGCGTTGGAAGCACCTTGTCTTACCAGGCTACCGTGTTGGGAAGGAACTCCGCAAAGAGATCATCGTAGTAGGGTTTCAACTCCTGCAAGTTGGGTTTGGTGTGGCCCTTGGAGTAGAGGTCATACTGGTTGAACTTCAAGATCCACTCGAGCATCGACCGGTCCTTGTCGTTGCAGAGGTGATCGTAGGCACCGTGGCGGTGCCAAGGGTAGAAGGAGTGAAAGCGGAGCATGTAGAGCGACTCGTCGCGAAGATAGGGCTGCATGACCTTTGCAATGTACCCGTCGTGGCCGAAGGACATGTGGACGTTTTCCAGGCCGCAATTGGGCTCATAGATACCGTACTTCGTCTGATATTCTGCGACAGTGCGATCCGGGTTTTTGGCGAAGTATTCCGGGAAGACAATATCGCTGGACCACTGACAGCCGACCGGAAAGGTATCGCCGACCACACCCCACTGCGGCTCTCCGTACAGGCAAAGACACTTGCCGAGATCGTGGATGAAGCCTGTCAGAACCATCCAGCGGGGATGGCCATCACGGCGGATGGCCTCAGAGGTTTGGAGGAGATGTTCGATCTGCGTGAGGTCGGTATCGGGGTCGCTGTCATCTACGAGCGTGTTGAGGAATTCTGCTGCCTCCCAGATGGTCTTCTGGCCTTTATTCAGGCTGAAGTACTCCTTCTCCTTGCCGAGGACATAGGCAACGGTCTGGTTCTCGTGGTTCTGGCGGTAGAACTCGGCCACTCCGGGGGTGGCAGTGGCGTCATAT
>CAZZZP010000082.1:0-18322 GCA_964658635.1 Lichenicola sp.
GTTCAGAGTTGTGAGTCTTTGAGTTACGGCGTTTTGGGGGTGTAGGTGCGGTCGCGCCAGGCTACTGGGGAGCCGGCGAGTTTGCGCAGGAGGGCGTACCACTGGATGGCGAGCAGGACGAGGATGCCGAGGGGGTGGAGGATGGCGGAGCGCCAGTCCTGTTGGAAGCGGCGGACGGCGAGGATGCGGGGGAGCCATGCGGCTATCGCCGAAGTGACGATTGCAGCCGAGAGGATAAACAGTTTGATGGGGTGAGCGGCCGTAGGTGGTCCGTTCAGCGATCCTGCCCCGATTACTGCGACGAGTAGCGCGACTGCGAGCCCTCCTGTGAGGAGTAGGGAAGGCACCACTTGTCCTAGCAGGAGGACGAGCGAGATTGGGACGATGCGGACGGGATCGGCGATGCCTTCGGTAGCGTTCTTGGCGAGGCCGGACCAGACCTGGGCGGCGGTCGAGTACATGCGGCAGGTGGCCAGGTGGGTAATGTCGGCGAGGTCGGTACGGAAGCGTGAGGTGCGGAAGAGGCGCGGCAGGCGGAGGCCGTCGTGCATGGTCAATTTGATTTCGGAGTGGCCGCCGCACTGGAAGTAGGAGTGGCGGCGGGCCATGAGGAACTGGCCGCAGCCGGCTGCGAAGGCCGGGTCCGTACCCTTGCGCATGCTGCGGACGGGCAGGAAGCCGAGCAGAACGAAGTGGATGAGCGGAAGTAAAAGCCACTCGATAAAGGTCTTCGTGACCTGCCGGGGGAAGCCGCTGACCAGGGCCGAGTCGCTCTGCTCAAGGAAAGCGGCCATGCGTGCGATGCAGTCGGGGGCGAGTCGGACGTCGGCGTCGACGAAGCAGAGGATGGGGGCGTCCGTGGCGTGGGCGAGGGTCCAGCAGGCGTGCTGCTTGCCGTTCCAGCCGGGGGGGAGGGGAGGGGCCTGTTCGAGGCGGACGCGCGGGTCTGTGACCGCGAAAGATTGGACGATTTCGGCCGTGGCGTCGGTGGAGTTGTCGTCCATGACTACGATTTCGAAGGGGATATCGCGGGTTGCGAGGGCGGCGCGGAGGGCATCGGCGATGCCGGCGGCTTCGTTGCGCGCGGGGATGAGGATGGCGACGGCAGGCGGGAGAAAGTCTGCAGTGGCTAACGCCTGGGGGGCGGCGGACGGGGGCTCGAGGTATTGGCTGAGATTTTGGATGAAGAGGATGGCAGGGATGAGAGCGCAGAGGAGGCAGGCGAAGGCGAGGACGAGCAAGGCGACTGACATTTCGGGGTTAGCTGCGTCCTTCCGGTGCGGCGTCGGGAATGCGGGTGTGTTCGGGCTGGTAGGTGCGTCCACGGAGACGAGCGAGAATGCGCTGGCCGACTTCGTAGAAGCCGCCGGTGCCAACCTTGCCGCCATGGAGAACGGTGAAGGCGGCGGGATTGCGGGCCATGGCCTTCTCTTTGAGGGTTTCCATGGTGTCGAGCAGGGCCTGGTGCAGGAGTGCGTCGGCTTCTTCGGTTGACTTGCCTTCGATCGGTACGGGGTGGCCGAAGTGGAGGAGGGTTTCGGGGAAGCGCTCGTCCCAGAAGACGTATTCGATGGCGAGCGGCAGGACGGTGCAGCCGCCGGGGACGCGGGCGGCGAGGGCGGCCATGCCGGGCTTGAAGAGCAGGGGACGCTCGCGGGCGTCGGCGAAGCGGCCCTGCGGGGTGATCCAGAGGACGCCGCCGGAGGTGAGGATTTCGAGCCCCGTGCGCAGAAAGCGGGCGGCTCCTCGGACGGACTGCATGTCGACGCCGAAGATACCAATGCGTTTGAGGATCCTGTAGCGTTCGAGCGCGGTGGCGTCCATGGGCGCGAAGTGGCGGCGCTGCGGCATCAGCTTCTGGGCGAGCAGGACGAGGACCATGGGGTCCCACCAGGAGGAGTGATTGGCGTAGACGATGAGTGGGCCGGCGGGCAGGGCGGCGAAGCGTGCGGGCTCGGAGATGCGCACGGCGCGGAAGCTCCGGCGAAAGTAGCCGCGCACAATGTGGCGGAAGAAGGCCAGGGTAAAGCGCGAGATGTGCGGGGCGCTCATTTCAGGTCAGGGCCAGTGTAGTCCTAGAAGCGTGAAAGTATGCCCTGCGCGGGCGGCGGGCGTTGGCACGCCATTTGAGAGATTTGCGTGGCCTTCCCGTTGGTCAGGAAGAGAGTTCTGTGCCGACCAACGGGAGGAGCACGCGAAGCATTTGTGAGTCACGAAGTGACCGCCGCGCGCGCAGCGGGTACCTAGGCGGTTGCGTAAGCTTCGCTTCGCATATGGGTTGGGGTGCCGGAGTGGCCGTAATCCTCGTCGAGCGAGTCGGCAGCGATCCAGCCGGACATCATGACCATGGGCATGCCGGGGCCGGGGTGGGCGGCTCCGCCGGCGAGGTAGAGGCCCTTGATCTCGGCGGAGCGGTTGGCCGGTTTGAAGGCTCCGTTGAAGACGCCGTGCGAGGAGATGCCGTAGATAGCGCCGTTGAGTACGCGGTAGCGCTCGTGAATGTCCTGCGGGGTGAGGTGGCGCTCGAAGACGATGCGCTCCTCGATGTCGTGCAGGCCGGCGGTGCGCTTGAGCTTGTCGAGGATGACCTGCCGGTATCCGGGAAAGATCTCGTTCCAATCCTGGCCGGGGCGCAGGTAGGGGGTGTGGACGAGGACGTAAAGGGCCTCGCCGCCTTCGGGTGCGGAGGTGGGATCGGTGGCGGCGGTTGCGGCCAGGTAGCAGGTGGGGTCCGGAGCCGGGATGCCAAAGTCGTAGATGGCGTGGAACTCCTCGTGCGGGTCGCGGGAGAAGACGAAGTCGTGGTGGGCGAGGTGGTCGTAGCGCTTGTTGAGGCCGAGGTAGAGAACGACGCCGGAACAGGCGGGCTCGTAGCTGCGCTTGCTCTCGAAGTGGCGCGCGGCGGCGGAGCCTGAGAGCAGCTCGCGGTGGGTGCGGACGGCGTCTTCGTTGGAAACGATGGCGTCGAAGTTGTGGACTTCTCCTTGCGTGGTGACGAGGCCGGTGACCTTGCCGTGGCCGTTGCCGCTGCGGGGCGCGTCGGTGAGGATGCGGGAGACGTCGGTCGAGGGATGAAACTTGATGCCGAGTTCTGTGCCGAGCTTGACGAGACCTTCGGGGACGGCGCGGGTGCCGCCCATGGGGTACCAGATGCCCTCTTCCATCTGCATGTGGCCGATGGCGCAGAGGATGGCGGGCGAGGCGTCGGGCGAGGAGCCGACGTACTGGACGAAGTGGTCGAGCATCTGGGCGGTGTTGCCATCGGGGATGTTTTCGCGGATGACTTCGGAGACGGTCTTGCCGAGGCGCATGCGCATGACGTCCTTGAGGACCTTGAGGTCGAAGGCTCCCTTGATGTCCATGGTGTCTCGCATGGAGCCGATGGAGCGCCAGAAGAAGAAGCGGTCGGAGATGGAGTGGAGCTGCTCGGACTGCTGCATGAGCTTGAGGTAGCCGGCGCCCATGTTGGGCCAGAGCTTGTCGAGCTCGGCGGCCATGGCATTGTTGTCGTCGCGGAGGTCGATCTGGGTACCGTCCTCAAAGAAGCAGCGCCACTGGGGGTCGAGGCGGACCATGGGGACGTAGTCTTCCATGCGGCGGCCGGCCTCTTCGAAGATCTTGCGCAGGACGGAGGGCTGGATGAGGATGGTGGGGCCCATGTCGAAGCGGAAGCCGTCTTCCTTGAGTTGTGCGGCCTTGCCGCCGAGCCATGGGTTCTTGTCGAAGACCTCGACCTGGTGGCCGCGTGCGGCGAGGGTGCATGCTGCTGAGAGTCCGGCGAGTCCACTGCCAATGACACCGATTTTCATTCTGTTCTCCTGCGGGTGAGCTTGATTTAGAGATTACGGATGGCTTGAATGATGCGCTGCAGGCCTGCGAGTTTCGAGCTGCGGGAGGCCGAGTGGGTGAGCGAGATGACGCCGCCGAAGAGATCTTCATGGGCGGAGGTGGTGGGCTGCAGGTGGCGCGTGTCCTTGCCGCTGCGGACGAGGACGGTGCGCGGGGCGGTCAGCTCGAGGAGGCCTTCGGCCCCGCGGGTGACGCCGAAGCCGCTGGTGCGCCGCCCGCCAAAGGGTACGCGGGGGTCTGCGGTGGGGACGATGAGGTCGTTGATGAGCAGGGTGCCGACGGTGAGGTGCTGGCCGAAGCGGAGGGCCTGGGCTTCGTCGCCGAAGACGGCAGCGGTGAGGCCGAACGGGTTTTGGGCGTTGAGGGCGAGGGCGGCGGCTTCGTCGGGTGCGGTGAAGACGGTCAGGACCGGGGCGAAGATGTCGGTCTGGGCAAGTTGCATGACGGAGTCGCCGTTCGAGATGAGGATGGGGCGCATGGAGACGGGTCCAAGCTCGTCTTCGATGGTGGCGCCGTGGTTGCGGGCGTCTTCGAGCAGGGTGGTGAGCTGCTGGCGGAGGGGTTCGCGGATGAAGATGGGGTCGACAGTTTCGAAGCTGGCGCGGAGGCTGTTCAGGAGCGCGGCATGCCCGGGGCCGATGAGGATGAGGCGGCGCGGGGCCATGCAGGTGGCGGAGCCGTTGAGGCGCATGCCGAAGGTGAGGGCGTCGGCGAGCCGGGCGGGGTCGGCGGAGGGAAGCGCGAAGACGGCGTCGGACCCGGAGAGCTCGGCGACGACCGGGATGGCGTGCTCGGCGGCCTGGCGGAGGACGGCGCGGCCGGCGGTGGAGGAGCCGGTGAAGATGATCTTGGCTGGGAGGGCGGCAATTTCGTTTGTTGCGGCTGCGATGGAGTCGTCGGTGACGCGGAGAAGGTTTGCGGGGAGTCCGGCGCGGGTGGCAAGTTCGGCGAAGAGCTGGGCGATGGGTGCGCTGTTGCGGCCGGGCTTCCAGACGACCGCGTTGCCGGCGGCGAGGGCCTGCAGGGTTTGAACGCCGGGGAGGAAGAGTGGGTAGTTGGCCGGGGCGATGATGAGGATGGTGCCGAGGGGTACGCGCTCGACCGAGGAGTGGACGCCGGAGAGCCAGAAGGGGCGGGCGCGACGGCCGAGGTGGCGGGTGGCGAGGATGGTGGTGGAGGACTGCTCGAGGAATTTGGCGGCGGCGAGGAGGGGGAGGATCTCTGCAACCTGGGTGTCGGCGCGGTTGCGGGCGAGGTCGGTGGGGATGGCCTCAATGAGGCGGGAGGCGTTTTCAGCTAAAAGGTGGCGGAGAGTGCGGATGAAGCGCAGGCGGGTGCGAAGTGGGGTAGCGGCCCAGGCGAGTTGGGCGGCGCACACGGGTTCAGCAGGCGTGGGGCCGGCCTGTTGAACCCGCGCGGCTGGCTCGGGGGCCATGATCAGGAGGCTGCTCCGACGAGGTCGGCGGCGATGTGGGCGCTGGCTGCGTCGTTATCCCACGAGGGCTCGAGCTGGAGGTCCTCGAGCAGGAGGCGGGAGGTGATGCGGGCGGACTCGAAGATGACGGGGAGACCGCTGCCGGGGTGGGTGCCACCGCCTACGAGGTACATCTGGCCGACGTCTTCAAAGCGGTTGTGCGGGCGCAGGTGGAGCATCTGGTCGAGCGAGTGCGACATGGAGAAGGTCGCGCCCTTGTAGAGGCCGAAGTCTTCGGTCCAGCCGGCGGGGGTAACGATTTTTTCGGTGCGGATGCGGCGCGAGAGGTCCTTGATGCCGATCTTCTCCATCTGCTCGATAGCGATCTGACGGTAGCGGGGGCCTTCCTTGGCCCAGTCGACGGAGCCGGTGTCGTGGGTGACAGGAAGCAGGACGTAGAGGGTGCTGTGGTCGCGCGGGGCGAGGGTTTCGTCAGTGACGCCTGCGTTCTGGACGTAGAAGGAAGGCTTGTCGGAGAGGGCGTGAAGCTCTTCGATGTCGCGGAGGTTTTGTTTGTAGTTTTCGGCGAGGTAGATGGTGTGGTGAGAGACGTCGTCGTAGCGGCCTTCGATGCCGAGGTACATCATGAAGGTGGAGCAGGAGTATTTCTTCTTGGCGAGGCGTTCGTCGGTCCAGCGGCGGCGCTGCTTGTTGGGGACGAGCTTCTTCATGGCGCCGGCAAAGTCGGCGTTGACGATGACGGCGTCGGCGGGCAGGGAGTGGTTGGCGGTGCGGACGCCGGTGGCCTTGCCGTTTTCGATGACGACCTCTTCTACGGGCTCGTCGAGGAGGATTTCGACGCCGAGTTCGCGTGCGATGCGGGCCATGGCCTGGGTGACTGCGCCGCAGCCGCCGGTAGGGTGGAAGACACCGTGCTCGTACTCGAGGAAGGAGAGAATGGAGAAGAGACTGGGGCAGCGGAAGGGCGACATGCCCAGATACTTGGACTGGAAGGAGAAGCCGAGACGGATGCGTTCATCCTTGAAGTGCACCTGGAGGTCGTCGTCGAGGGATTTCCAGGGGGCGAGCAGGGGCAGAAGCTTCATCATGTCGGGGCGTGCGAGGTCGCGCCAGCTCTCGAAGGGCTTCTGCAGGAACGGCATGAATTTTTCGAGCTTGTTGCGATTGTGGGTGATGAAGTGGTGGAAGCGCTTGGCGTCTTCGGGAGAGATGGCGGCGATGGCGCGTTCCATGCGCTCGACGTTTGGGGTGGCGAGAAGCTCACCGCCGGAGCCGAAGACGAGCCTGTATTGAGGGTCTAGGCGCGTCATGGGGACTTCGCGATTGAGGTCGTAGCCGGCTGCGGCGAAGATCTCTTTCAGGACGCGTGGATAGAGGAAGAATGTGGGCCCGATGTCGAACTTGAAGCCGTCCTGATGGATGGTCGAGGTTCTGCCGCCGACGTCTGAACGCTTTTCGACGATGGTGACTTTGACTCCGGATTTTGCCAGCAGGAGGGCGGCTGCGAGGCCCCCGGGTCCTGCTCCCACGATAACGGCCCGGCGAGAGTTCTTGTGCATTAAGGCTGTAATCCTGCTTTCACTTGTGCTCACCATTAGGTTGACGTCTCGATTATAGGGAGCGGATGCCTGCGGGACGAGGGTATCCGTTGGTGGGGTGAAGATTGGAAAGTGTTCCTCTTTGCAGGCCGAACAAGGGAGTACGTTGATCGGAAAGCCTTGGACTGGGCTTGCAGGTGGTTCGCGAATCCCGGGTACGGTCGACCTGCCGAGGCCATTCCTCGCGATGAGGCTTCGGTGGCTGGGTGGCTGGGCGCCCGGGTTCAAGTGCTGGCGACGGGTTCGAGGACGGGCATGGGGGCGTCGGTAAGGATGACGCGTTCGGCGCCGGAGATCTTCCGGTAGGTGACGAGTGCCTGAGCGACGACCTGGTCCATGTTGTAGTACTTGTAGGTTGCGAGGCGTCCGACGAAGTGTACCTCGGGCTTGCGGTCGGCTAATTCTTTGTACTTTGCGTAGAGGGCGGCGTTCTCCGGCCGCGGGATCGGGTAGTAGGGGTCACCCTCGGCACGGGGGTACTCATACACTACGCTTGTATTGGCCGCTGTCTGCCCCGTGAGGTACTTAAATTCTGTGACGCGTGTGTACTCATGTTCATTTGGGAAGTTGACGACGGCTGCTTCCTGAAATTTCTCCTGGGCGTAGGTCTCATGCCGAAACTCGAGTGAGCGGTAGGGCAGGGGACCGAAGCGGAAGTCGAAGTACTCGTCTACGGGGCCGGTGAAGATGGTCTTGATTCCGGGATAAGCCTGGGCTATCTCGGAGTAGTCGACCCCGGTGCGGATGGTGATGTTGTCAGAGTCGAGCATGCGCTCGAACATGCGGGTGAAGCCGTGCTTCGGCATGGCCTGGTAGGTATCGGTGAAGTAGCGGTCGTCGCGGTCGAAGCGGACGGGGATGCGTCCTGCGACGGAGGAGTCCAACTGGGATGGGTCGAGTCCCCATTGCTTGCGGGTGTAATTCTTGAAGAATTTCTCGTAGAGCTCGCGTCCTACGCGGCTGAGAACGATGTCTTCCGAGGTGCGAATGGTGCGCCCGATTTCAGCTCGGCTGGCGAGAAAGGCCTGCATGCCTTCAGCGTCGAGCGAGAGTCCGTACAGGTTCTCTACCGTGGTGAGATTGATGGGGATGGGGACGAGTTTGCCGTCGACCTGGGCGAGGACGCGGTGCTCGTAGTCGCGCCACTCGGTGAATTTTGAGAGGTACTGCATGACTTCGATCGAGTTGGTATGGAAGATGTGCGGCCCGTACTTGTGTACAAGGATGCCGGCCTCGTTATAGAAGTCGAAGGTGTTGCCGCCGATGTGGTCGCGCTTGTCGATGATGAGGACGCGCTTGCCCATGCCGTGGGCGAGACGTTCGGCGAGGACGCCGCCTGCCAGGCCTGCGCCGACGACAAGGTAATCGTACTTGTCTTCGCGGAGAGGCCGGCTCCCCTTCTTTAGCTTGACCTGATTGACCGAGACGGGCGCGATGCGGAAGGCGGAGATGAGGTCCGGAGCCTTGTGGTGAGCGGCGCGGTCTACCGAGGTGTCCCAGGTGTGTTCGATCTCGTCCCACATGGCAGCCCAGGTGCGGTCCCATGAGCCGGTGGCAAGCTGTGCTTCGACTGCGTTGTGCCAGCGCAGGGACTGCGGCTCCAGGGCGAAGTCGAGTGCTTCGGCGAACTCCTCAGGCGTCGCGGCGATGGCGACCAGTCCGGCATCGCCGTAGCCGGAGATGACGTCGTGAATGGGGGTGGAGACGACTGCCTTGCCTGCGGCGAGATACTCGGGGGTCTTGGTGGGAGAGATGAAGCGGGTCGATTCATTAAGCGCGAACGGAAGCAGCGCCGCATCCCAGCCTGCGAGATAGTTCGGCAGTTCCGCATAGCTTTTGCTGCCAAGGTAATGGACGTTGCTGGCCTGCGGCAGGATGGCAGGATCGATCTTGACGACGGGACCGATGAAGACGAAGTGGACGTCAGGGCGAAGCCGGGCAAGTTCGCCGATGAGCTGGTGGTCGAAGCGCTCATCGAGGACGCCGAAGAAGCCGGCGCGCGGGTGTGGAATTTCGGCTTGATCCGTGGGATCTTCGGAGACGGATTTGGCTTTCGCGAAGTGGGCGACGTCGATCGAGCTGGGGAAGGCATGGACGTTGTTATGCTGCTTGCGCTTGGCCTCGTAGAGGCTCATGCCGCCGGTGAAGACGACGTCGGCTTCGGCGAATAGCTGCTGCTCGCGCTGGCGGAGTTCGGGTGGCGCGCCGAGGAAGCCGCTGAGCTCATCCATACAGTCGTAGACGGTTGCCTGCGGCTGCAGATCGCCGGTGAAGGAGAGCATCATGGGCGTGTAGTACCAGCGGACGTAGTTGTCGATGTGCATGTCCTGCATGAACCTGGCGAGCAGGTCGCGCAGCATGTCGTCGGCGTTACCGGCGCGGGGCAGGTGCGGGCGCAGGACCCAGAGGTTTTGCTGCTCGGGCATGATTTCGAGCGTTGGGGTGCCATCGCCATTGTCGTCGGCGTCCCACCAGGGCTCTTCCCAGAAGAAGACGCGTCGGTCATTGGCGCAGCGGGTGAGCAGGTGCTGGGGGCGCTGCGTGACAAAGTGCCAGCGAAGATGGCTGAAACAGATGAGGTCGAGCGAGGAACTGGTGTTGCTGGTCGAATCTTGTGAGGCGGATGCTGCGCTCTGGTCTGGATGCAAAGTTTGGCCTCGGACAGGGGAGTGCGACGATTCGTTTCGTCTCTTGTGCTAGGCGTGAGATGTGATAAGTGACGGTCGCGTTGGTATTGGGGAGTAATGGATTGCCTGCGTTTTGGGACTAACCCCGGTCCTTGATGCAGCATCCAAGTCCACTGCCGGGAGTACGGCGGGCGGCCGGTAAGGGGCTATGACCACACTTCTTCGGACCTGGAAATCACCTACTTGAACTTACTTGTGCTGTCTCCCCATCGCGACGATGCTGCGTTTTCGCTTTCTCTTTCGTTGACGCATTGGCTTGCAGAAGGCCATGACGTTACGTTGTTGAATGTTTTCACGCGCTCGCTGTACGCGCCGTATTCGGATGCGGAGAGCCATCCGGAGAAGGACCGGCTGAGATATGTCTCTGCGCTGCGGAAGGTTGAGGACCAGGAGTTCTTGAAAGCGCTTGGGGGCAAGGTGCGAATGGTCGATCTCGATATCGAGGACGCACCGATTCGGCTGGTCTGCGACAGCTCGATTGTTTGTGACATGGATGTGGATCCGAAAGATCGGGCGATTCCGAGGATTCGCAAGGCGCTTGAGGAGTGGTCGGCGGAGCATGGCGGTGCGACCGAGTCCGCGATGGTGCTGCCGCTTGGGCTGGGGCACCATGTCGATCACCGCGTGGCACGCGATGCATCGCTTCCGTTGACCACCGATCTGCCGTGTGCTTTCTACGAGGAGCTGCCGTATGCCACGCGGGATGGGGTGCGGGTGGATCTTTCGCGCTTCCGTGAAGACGCGAGTACGCGGCTGCACGAGGAGTTGTTTCCTTCGCTTTGCCACGGCACGCATACGCGGCCGACGGAGCTGAAGCGGCGGATCGCGATGATTTACAAGTCGCAGATCGATGCCGGGCTGGCCGATGTGATCGCTCACTTCTCGCACCGGTACCACGGTGCGGAGCGGATGTGGGCAAACGAGGCGTGGCTGAAGATTGCGGTGCGGGAACGGCTTTCGACGCGCCAGCGCGATTTGAACAAGGAGCCTCGACCGGCATGAGTACGTTAGCGACGAGTGTGGGCTGCGAAGCCGCGGGTCTGGACCGGCTGGCGGCGCCGCATACCATGTGCCGTGCGATCGTGGTGGTGCCGGCTCGCAATGAAGAAGCGGGCCTGGCGAATACGCTCGATGCTCTGCGCTTGCAGGTGGACCGTGAGGGGAGGCCAATGCCGCAGGAGCTTTACGAGGTGATCCTGCTGTTGAACAACTGCACGGACCGGAGCGCGGCGGTGGCGGAGCGATACGCGCTCGATCACCCGGAGTTTTGCCTGCATGTGGCAATCTGTTCGCTAGAAGCAGAGCGTGCGCATGTCGGGACGGCGCGGCGGATGCTGATGGATTGCGCGTGCGACCGGCTGGAGATGCTGCCGAAGCGAACCGGTGGCGGCATGATTGCGATTCTTTCGACCGATGCGGATACGTTGGTTGCGCCGGACTGGGTGGCGTGGAATCTGGCGGAGATCGAGTGCGGGGCTGAGGTGGTGGGCGGCGTGATTCACCTGTTGCCGGAGGAGTTAGAGGCGCTCGAAGCCGGGACGCGCACGGCTTATGAGAATGATCGCGAGTTCCAGGCGCGGGTGGCGCGGCTGGAGTCGATGCTGGACCCGGACCCGGCTGACCCGTGGCCGCGGCACCTTGAGCATTTCGGGGCTTCGCTGGCTTGTACTCCGGAGATTTATCGTTTGAGTGGTGGGCTGCCGGCGGTCAAGCCGCTCGAGGATGTGGCGTTTATCGATGCGCTGCGGAAGGTTGGGGCCAGGATTCGGCACTCGACTTCGGTGCATATCTTTACTTCCGCCCGGTTGGATGGGCGGGCGGAGGTTGGATTATCGGGGCAGCTCCGGCACTGGAAGCGCGAGGCGGACGCGGGTGACCCGCATGTTGTTGATTCTGCTGAGTGGTTGGAGCATCGGTTTCGAATTTTGGCTAGGTTGCGGCGGGTGAATGAGGGTGGGGTGGTAGAGCTGGGGGAGTTTCCGGTGGGGTGGCGGGAGCGGATGAAGCGCCTGCGCGAGACTTCGCTGCCTACTCCAAGATTTCTGGAACTGCTTGATTGCAATGGGCTTATCGAAGAGATGTTTCGCGACCGGGAGGATAGGCCGGCGCGGCATGGGGAGATCCGGCGGGTTCTTGCGCGGCTGGATGAGCTGATCGGGAGCGCAGAAAAGGCCTGAAAACAGGTGTATTTTCGGGCGTTTTTCGAGTGCGTTTGGGGGTGTTTTCAGCGTTTTTCGAGGACGTCCAGGCGGAAGCGGTCGTGGCGTTCGGAGTGGATGGTGGTCCACTCGGGGCGGCCGGTCCAGTAATCGTGGACGGCGTCGCCGGTGAGTGGGTAGTCGCGGACGGGCTCGGTGAGGTGGACGAGGATGAGGTGGGCGCCGGGCTGTTGTTGGGCGGCGATGCGGTCGGCGGCGAGTTCGAGGTCGGCCTGCCGCCAGTAGTAGGCGACTTCCGAGACGACGACGAGATCGAAGGTGCCTTCGGGCATCTGCTGCGGGACCTGGAGCTTTTGAAAGCTGACGTGCGGGAACTGGGCGCAGCGCTGGCGGGCCTGTTCGAGGGCGCGGTCGGAGACGTCGACGGCAAGCAGGTGGTGGGTGCGCTGGGCGAGGCGCGAGGTGAGGACGCCGATGGAGCAGCCGATTTCGAGGGCGTTCTGGTAGCGCGGGCCGGGGAGTGAGGCGAGGGTGACGTCGTATTTCTGGCGCTCGTATTCGCTTGAGGCGAATTTCCAGGGGTCGGACTGGCGGGCGTAGATGCGGGAGAAGTAGCGTGGCGGGAGGGATTCGGCGATGGGTTCGTCGGACCAGAAGCCCCACTCGGTGCCGGTGGATTTGCGGTGGGATTTCTCGCGGGAGAAGCGCCCGATGGTGGCGACGACGTAGTCCGGGGCGGGCTGGCGGAGGTACATGATGAGGTCGCGGAGGACGCGCTCGAAGCGGAAGGGCTGCAGGAGGCCATGGGCTCCGACGCCTTCGGTGACGAGCTGGATGACGCGGGTGGCGAGTCGGAGGATGGAGGTGCGGGTCATGTCGGCGCACTCGTGCATGCGCTCGACGTCGGCTTTTTCGGTGGAGTAGAAGCAGTTTTCGGCGACGGCTGCGGCTTTTTCGATCCAGAGGACGCAGGCCTGGGCGGCGATGGCGACCTCGCCGAGTCGCGCGACCTGGTAGGGGTCCTCGGCGCGGGAACGCTCGTCGAGCCAGGCGGCGAACATGGCGTGGAGGCGGAGGACGGCTCCGGCCTGGACGGAGGCGAAGCGAATGGTTCCGCCGTAGAACATGGGGTCGCGGTAGAAGTCTCCGGGTGCGCCGATGAGGTCGTCGGGGGCGATGACGGAGTGGGTAAGGTCGATCTGGAAGGATTCAGAGCTTTCCATGCCGAGCGGATGCCAGAAGCTGCGGTCGAGCGAGGGGGAGAGGGTGTCCATGCGGGGCATGGTCATCTGCCAGCCGCGGGACTGGTCTTTTTCGATCAGCTCGGCGGTGATGATGGGGCGCTTGACGAAGGCGGCGCCTGTGGCGAAGGTCTTGATGCCTTCGAAGCGGAAGCCTTCGGGGATTTGGTGGATGAGGAGCGGGGTTGCGCCGCCGGTATTCCAGACGCCGGAGATGAGGCCCTGGCGGGTGTCATCGGCGAGGCGTGCGAGCTGGGCGGGGGTGCCGTAGCGGTGGACGAGGAGGATGCCGTTGAGGTGGCCTTCGAAGATGCGGCCGAGGGCGAGGTCCGCGCCGCCGACGATGGCGAGCAGGCGGAGCATGGCGGTATGGGTGCCGGGTTCGATGCCGAGGCCCAGGCCTCCGAGGGCGGTGGGGAGGGGCGCGGTAAGCAGGCCAAGTTGGGCGAAGCGGGCGAGTTCACGTTCGGGCGCGGTGTTGAGGCCGAGGTTGGGGCGGGCGGCGAGCTCGTCGGCGAGTTCACGGGCGCGTGTGATGAGCCGGGAGGCTGCGTCCTGGCCGGGTGCTGATTGTTCGCGTTCTTCGTGGGTGAGTCCGTCGACCAGATCTTCCATGCAGCGCCTTGTCTGCCGGCGCAAAGGCTGCGCCGGCTCGGTGTTGGTAGATGTTGAACCGCGGACGGGCTGGCGGCGTTGGATGGGTCAGCGGGTGGGGAGAGCTTCCGCTTCCTCGACGGCTGCGGGCCTCATGAGGGAGACCTGGGCTTGTAGCTCCTGGGCGAGCTCGGCACGGAGGGTGCGTGTGCCCCAGTCGGGCGCTACTTCGAGGAGTCCGCAGGGACAGTGGCGCTCGTCGTCCCAGCCGGGGTAATCCATGACTGGATAGATGCAGATCCCGAGGATCTCGACACCGGCGCGCTGGGCCTGGCGGACTTCGGCGGCGATGTAGCCGAGCCAGCCTACGGCTGCGCCGGCCTCTGCGCCGGTCTCGGTGATGAGAATAGGGCGGTTATAGCGGCGGTAGAGGTCTTCGAGCATCTGGTGGAGGGGCCGGTGCTCGGCGTGGCCGGGTGGGGTGCGGTCGCCGCCGTGCTCCCACTGGTTGTTCCAGTAGTAGTTGACGCCGATGAGATCGAGCATCTCGGGCGCGCCGCCGAGATCTTCGTCGCGGTCTCCGCGGATCATGTCCCAGGCCTCGTACTGGGCGGCGGTGTGGCGGCGGACGTCGTCGACGATGTGGGGGTGTTTTTTGATGTCTTTGCGCTGGGGGACGATGTTGATGATGGGCTCGGCCTGGACGAAGCGGGCGCGGGGATCGACGGCGCGGACGGCGCGGGTGGCGGCGACTGAGGCGCGGACGAGTTGGCGTTTGAGGTCGGGACCCATGCCTTCGCGATGCGGGGCGAAGGCCTTGACGTCGCCGCCGACCCAGGACCAGAAGCTGATCTCGTTGATCGGGCAGAAGTAGGGGACGGGGCCGTTGAAGCCTCCGGTGCGGTCGAAGATGACCTGTGCGGCTGCCGAGGCGAATGCGGTGAAGCGGGTGATGAACTCGTCCGAGAAGATATCGAGGCCACCGGGGACGCCCCAGTGGCAGAGGTCCCAGATGACCTGGGTGCCGGTGGCGATGGCGGCATCGAGCATGGGGAGAAAGCTGGACCAGTCGTAGACGCCAGGGGTGGATTCGATGAGGTGCCAGCGGAGACCGTCGCGGACGGTGCGGACGCCGGCCTGGGCGAGGAGTTCGAAGTCCTGGACGGTGCGGGTGGCGTGCTGGGTGGAGGTGAGGACGTCGATCTGTCGGCCGTCGCGGCGGCGGTGCGTGGCGCACTCGAACCCGCCCATGAAGAAGCTTTGAAAACCTTCGGTCAAGTTGGAGACTCCAGCGAGTTGTATTCAGGTCTGTCGTCCTCCGCCTCCGGCGAAGGACGACAAGCTTACAAAGGGAGGTCTACAAGCCCTCCGTTGGAAAGTACGAACGGTCCTCGGAAGGTAGGTCAAACCTTCCGAGGAGAAATGGGAAGAAGTTTTGAAGGTTAGGCGCCGGCGGGCATGGCGGGGGTTTCGATGCCGCCCATGTGAGCGATCTTGTCGATCATCACGGTGTGTTCCTTGACGACGGTCTCGCCCTTGGCGACAGTGGCCTTGAGATCGGGGTCGGAGGTCTTGTTCTCTTCGTCGATGAAGTCCTGGAGATCCTTGTGGTGATCCTTGACCATTGCCTCGACGTAGGCGCGGTCGAAGTCGGTGCCGGACTTCATCTTGAGCATTGTGTACTCGGCGTGGTCGGAGATGGCGGTGCCACTGGGCTTGACGTCATACTTGGCCGCAAAGGGTTTCAGGTCGGCGATGAGCTTCTCGTGATCCTTGATCATCTTGTTGGCGAACTCACGTACGTTCGTGTCCTTGCTCTTTTGAAGAGCGAGCTTGGCGTAGTTGATCTCGGCCAGGCTGCCTTCGGAGGCGTCCTTGATGAAGGATTTGTCGGCTGACTTGGTGTCCTGGGCTGCTGCGATGCAGCAGGTACAGGCGGAAATCACGGTGGCGACGAGCATCTTGCGCAGGATCATATTGTTCTCCATGCTTCCTCTCCGGAAGCTACGTTGCGTGTGAGGTCCCGGCGAGCAGAAACGTTGCCTTGAGGCAGGTTGACTAGATTCGGCTGCGGACGAAGCGGCGTACGGTCTCGGCTACGATGCCGAAGACGACGTGGGTCACCATCTCTGAGGATTTTTCCCGGCTGGTCTGGTTGGCGGGTTCGGCGGAGAGGCCGAGGGCGGGGAGGGCACCTTCGTGGGTAATCGCCATGAGGGTCATGCCGAAGTTGGCTCCGCCGCGGGAAGTGGCTGAGGGGTAGAACTCGGCGAGTGCGCCGTAGGCAGCGCCGGCCGCGGCTCCGAAGGTCCAGTGGATGCTTTCGGCGGCGAAGGTCTTGCTTGCCCCGTCGAGGGGATGGCCTGCGATTTTTTCGGAGAGAACCTCGGGTGGTTCGGGTTCGCCGTTGGTGCGGGGCGGGTAGATGCGCTCGGCCATGGTCTTTGCGGCTGTGGCGACGAGGCCTGCGGCGAGCCCGGCGATGATGCCTTTGGCGAGGTCTCGCTCGGCGGGGGTGGGATGGGATTGTTGCTCGGCAGGCTGCGCGAGCTTTCTCTCGATGAAGTCCAGGATCAGGTTCTCATTCATGCGTTCATTTCCTCACGTGGGTGAGATGCAATTCGGGAGGAAAGGAAAGGCAAAGAATGGGACGCAAAGGACGCCAAGGAGAGGCGCGCAAAGGTCGCAAGGAAGAGACAAGGGCGGTGCGCGAAGAACGCCGATGGCGCGCTAAGAACGCAAGGAGAGGAGCGCAAAGGTCGCGAGGAAGAGACAAGGGCGATGCGCGAAGAACGCCAGTGGCGCGCTAAGAACGCGAGGAGAGCATGTCTACTTTGCGGGCTTTGCGGGAACTCTGCGTGCTTTGCGCACTGCTTTTCGGTTTAGCCGATGTAGGCGGTCGCGTCGGTGGTGTCTTTGCCCTGGGCGAGTGGGGTGCGGCGGAGGATGGGGGTGAGGAGGACGGCGAGGACGAGGTTGAGGATGAGGGCGGGGACCGCGGCGTACATGCTGCCGAGATGGGGGACCGGGTAGATGCTGGATTTAAGGGCGAGGGACCAGGCCATCCATGTTCCCGAGGCCATGCCTGCGAACCACCCGAGGAAGAGGGCCCAGGGGTGGAGCCAGCGGGTGAAGAGGCCGATGACGACCGAGGGGAAGAGCTGGGCGATCCAGATGCCGCCGAGGAGCTGCATCTGGATGGCGAAGGTGGTCTGGAGCTTGAGGACGAAGACCAGCGCGCCGAACTTGACGACGAGCGAGACGGTCTTGGCCATGGAGGATTCCTGGTGGGGGGTGAGCCTGGTTCGGGTGAGTTCGCCCCAGATGTTGCGGGTGAAGAGGTTGGAGGCGGCGATGGACATGATGGCCGCGGGGACCAGGGCTCCGACTGCTATGGCGGCGAGGCAGAAGCCGGCGAAGGAGGGTGCGAACTCCTTGAGGAAGAGCAGGGGGACGACGGAGCTGGTGTCTTTGGTTTGAATGCCGGCGGCGAGGGCCGCGTAGCCGAGCAGCGCGATGAGGCCGAGCAGGAAGCTGTAGGCGGGGAGCATGGCGGCGTTGCGGCGGACGGTGTTGGCGGATTTCGCGCTGAGGACGGCGGTCGCGGTGTGCGGGTAGAGCATGAGCGCGATGGCCGAGCCGATGGCGAGGGTGCTGTAGCCGAGGAACTGTCCGTGGGCGAGGTGGATGGAGGTGTGGCGGACGGCGAGGGCTTCGTTGGCGAGGGTGAAGATGCGTGCGTATCCGCCGAGCTTGATGGGGAGCCAGATGATGGAGACCAGGACCATGGCGTAGAGCATGATGTCCTTGACGATGGCGATGACGGCGGGGGCGCGGAGGCCGGAGGACCAGGTGTAGGCGGAGAGGATGAGGAAGGCGAGGATGAGGGGCCACTCGCCGGTGATGCCGAGGACGGAGAGGACGACGCGGATGCCGACGAGTTGGAGCGCGATGTAGGGCATCAGCGCGAGGATGCCGGTAAAAGCAATGGCGAGGGTGAGCGGGCGGCAGTTGTAGCGGCCGCGGACGAAGTCGGCGAAGGTGACGAAGCCATGGCGGTGGCAGACGGTCCAGAGGCGGGGCAGGACGAGCATCATGTAGGGGTAGGCGATGATGGCGTAGGGCAGGGCGAAGAAGCCGTTCGCGCCCGCTCCGTAGAGCGCGGCGGGGACGGCGATGACGGTGTAGGCGGTGTAGGTGTCTCCTCCGATGAGGAACCAGGAGATCCATGTGCCGAAGGAACGGCCGGCGAGGCCCCATTCTTCGAGCGAGTGCATGCCGGCGATCGGGCGGCGCCAGCGTGCGGCCCAGAAGCCCGCGACGGTGACGAGCGCGAAGAAGAAAAGGAAGACCAGAAGGGCAGGGTTTGGCACGTTGCTGGAGATGGTAACGCACTTCGTGCCGTATTGGGCTTCGCGTGGCCTTCCCGTCGGTCAGGAGAGAGTTCTGTGCCGGCAGGAAGTGACCGCCGCCCGCGCAGGGCGTTTATGCTGTTGCGGGCGGTGGGGATGACACGAGTGCTCTTTCGGGTGGGGGTGTTGGTTGGGGCGGCGCTGTTGTTTCTGGTGGAGCCGATGGTGGCCAAGCAGCTGCTGCCGGAGTTTGGCGGGTCGGCGGCGGTCTGGATGACGTGCCTGGTGTTCTTCCAGGGGGCGCTGTTCGCGGGCTACGCGTATGCGCACTGGATGGCGCGCCGGAATAGCTTTGCGGGGCATGTGGGGCTGCTCGGGCTGGCGGTGCTGAGCGCGGCGGCGTGGGC
>CAZZZP010000083.1:0-18211 GCA_964658635.1 Lichenicola sp.
GTCTCTGGCTGCTGTTCCACTATTTCCTTCAGAAACAGGGAGACTTCGGTCCATCCATCAACCCGCTCGAACCCTGGTGGTTGAAGGTGCACGGAGCCTTCGCCTTTGCGTCCTTATGGATGGGCGGTCTGCTTTGGGGAGTTCACATTACCAGGTTTTGGCCCGGCAGACGGCGCCGCTGGTCGGGGAGCCTTCTTACTGCTGTTTTCGCACTTCTTATCCTTACCGGTTACCTGCTCTACTACGTTGCGGATGACCACGCTCGTCCGATGATCTCGTACATTCATTGGATCGTCGGGTTAATCTGCCCAACCTTCTTCTTGTGGCATCGCTGGGCCCGTACGCGAGTGCGATGAACGAGGAGTGACTTGTCAACTATTCTCTTGACAGCCACATTCGCAGACCGGTGAAAACCGATACAAAACGAAACATGCCTCCGATCGCTGCTTGATTGTGAATCAAGCACGGAATGCGCAAAGAGGAGTGCTAGATCACCAAAGCGCCTTTTCAGCGAAGGCAAGGATGGACGAATGCATCGGCCTGATATCGCAAGTTGAGCATTGAAGCTGCCGGAAACGAGACTTTCGGGGAGCTGTGCTATCTACATAACAAAGAAACGGTTTTCAGGTTGTACGAGTTCAGAGCCGAGTGGCGTGCGCTGCTTGCGGAGATGATTGGTGATGATGCGTTGGCTGAAGCGGATTGCAATCGGTTTCGGGCTGTCCTTCGTAGCCTTGTTTGGTGTGGCAGGAGGGCTGGCACTCTTCTGTCATCCCGATGCGCCGAAGGCTCTGGCATCTGTTACGAAACCGTTCGCTACGATGGATCTCTCCGGGCTGCCTCCCCTGGTCACCTACCGCGCAAGGGACGGGGCAAACCTTACTTATCGTCTCTACCCGGGTCAGGACGACCAAGTGGTAGTTCTGATCCATGGCTCTGCAGGCAGCAGCCAGGACATGCATCGCATGGCGATCGAGCTACAGCAAGAGAGCGGATCCACGATTCTGGTTCCGGATCTGCGTGGTCATGGAGCGAATCGGCCTCACGGCGATGTGGCGTATGTGGGGCAGCTCGACGATGACATGGAAGACTTCGTTCAAGCCGTGAAGCCGGTATTTCCCGGCAAGAAATGGACTTTACTTGGCTTCTCCTCGGGCGCAGGCTTCGCGCTACGCATCAGTGGCGGCTCCCAGGGAAAGGAGTTCGATCGATACATTCTTCTCTCGCCCTTCCTTCGATACGACGCACCGACTGCACGCCAGGATGCAGCCAAGCCGAAAGATGATGCGCATTGGTACAGCGTTTCCATCAAAAGGATTATTGGGCTTTCTATCTTGGGCTCCTTTGGGATTCATCACTTCGACGGTCTGCCGGTCATCTCTTTTCCTGTGCCGGATAATCTGGAATCTGTGACGGCGAGTTATTCCCTGCGCATGCAGGAGAACTTCGAACCTCATGAGAATTACCGGGCTGATATTCGCAACAGCCAAAGGCCCATGCTGGTGTTTGTCGGAGGTGCCGACGAGCTGTTCTATCCAGAACAGTTCTCCAACGTGTTTCATTTAGAACGGCCTGATGTCCCGGTCACTATCATCCCTGGCATGACTCACTCAGACATGATCACCAAACCCTTGGCAATTCAGACAGCTGTTCAAGCAGTACGGCAATTTGACTAACGATCGAAGAACGCGGGACGCAGTATGCCAGGCTCTCCGCTTCACGCAAAACGGCGGTCCCGGCAACCTCACCCGCATAGAATGGTCGGCTTAGCCTCAGTTGGTGCGATATCACCAATGAGCTCATTGAGCTCGGATAGTACCGGGATGTCGCCTTCTCGTCAGTAATCATTCGGGGCTGGAGTCGGGCATGAAACAAGCTTGGCGACGAGCCTCTCGTGCCCGGCGATGCCGTCCTCCACGGCCCGCAGCTCGTCTTCGTTTAGCGGGATCTCTTGAGTAAGCCGTAGCAGGTTGGCTTTCGCTTCGATGCTCTGCGCTTTGCTGGACTGCTTCGGCACGTAGAAATCGCAGCGAGCACAAGCCATCCGATGAGGGCACTGGTCGAAGAAATCGTAGGAGCAGTATCCATGTCCGAGATCGTAGAGCTTCCACGGTTCGTCGGGTGGGCTTCCGCGTCTGACCGCGTCCTGATTGATGAGAACCTCTACGGCTCGGATGTTCCGGGCGAAGTAACCCGCATCCTGGTAGGACTTCGCCAGCTTCGTCGGTGTGATCTTTGTGTAATGGCGTGTCGATTCGGGAGAGCTATGTCCAAGCCACTCCTGCAGTTCGAACAGGCTGAGTGGTTCTTTTGCGTTGTAGAGCTGAGAAGCGATGGTGGCTCTGGCTCGATGGCTGGAGATGCGTCCGCGAGCATCCTCAAGCGGCACCGCTGCCTTCCGGCAGAGCAAGGGAATGACGACTTGGTTTATGTACTGAGGTGAAACTCCGCGGCCGCGATGCGAGAAGAGTCGATGCACCTGTTCGCCTGTCTTTAGATCGAGCGAAGCAGGTTGAGGTGGGCGCATCTGTTCCCAGAGCTCAACGGCTCGGCCCACTACGCCGTCTACAGGCTTAGAAAACGCGGTTCCCGTCTTATTCACAGGAACATGGAGGAAGCATACCGGCTGGCTGCCCGGCTTTTCTTCGCCGTCCTGCCAGCGTATGCAGCCGACGCGAAGTCGGGCGATCTCGTTGCGACGCAGGCCTGAGAACAGCCACATTAGCGCCAGAGCCTTCATCATGGTCGCTGGATAGAAATGACCGTCACCGCGTCCTTCGATATCGTTCGGCTTTGAGAGCTCCTGATCGGTGAGGTTGAGACCCGCCCAGAGGAGCTTTGCCCAGACATCATCCGGGATAATTCGTGGGTCCGGACCGATGAGGCAGCGGACGGAGCGTGGTGTCGCGAGCGCCTGGTAGGGGTTGAAGCGGGTCGGAATCCAGCCCCACTCTTGGCAATCACAGAAGAAGCGTCGGAGGGCGGTGAGTGCTGACGCTTTCGTGGCAGGCTTGAAGGGCGCACCGGCCTGTAAGCGTGATGCTCCAGCACCCGTTGACCACTGACCGATCTTCGATCGATCGACTGCTGCAACGTAAGCGGCGGCGACTTCGCGCGTCCACTCTGCAGGCTCACATCCGTAACCGCTTTGAGCAAGCCATCGACCTACGTTGAAAAGTCGATACAGGCCGCCGATTCGACTACTTGGCTGCAGGGTGGTTGTAGCGAACCACCGTTCACACCACTCGCGCCAGATGACTGGGACGCCATCGAGTACGCGCCGATGGGCAACGCTCTGCTGACGCTCGATCTGTCCATCTCGGCCGAGGGGCTTCTGGAGAATGCCGCGTCGAACCAGGACATAAGACAGGATGGTGAGACCGCGCCGGGTGATCTTCGCATCAGCCTGCCGGTACAGAGAATTCATAGTTTCGGCCTTTAGATCCGGCAGGTGAAGACTGCGCGATGCGAGCATCGCCTCGGCGAAAGCGCAGCGGAGACCGACGATGTTTCCCTTTCGCGAGTAGCCCCAGGTCACAAGGTCTGCCTTCATTTCGTCGATCACCGCATCGAAAGCTTCTGTTCCAAAGATCTTCCTCGCAAGCGCGGGGAACGCAAGCCGTCCCAGGCTCGCAAGCTCCTGGAAATCACAGAACAGATACGCAATGGCAATCAGCTGGTGCCTTGCGTTTGCGGTCACACCATGGACGCGAACGTAGGCGTAGTAGTCGGCGCCCAGCAATTCGAGCCAAGCCTCTGTGGAGAAGGACCAGAAGCTCTTTTCATAGCGCACCATCGCCCGTATGAGGAGGCAGATGACAGTGGTTCGGATGGTGTACTTCCGCTTGACCGTGTTTACCGCTCCCAAGTGGTCAAGCACATCTTCCAACGGGTGCAGCAGCCGCTCAAGGGCTGGTCGGGCCTCCTTGTGCCATCCCTTGCTTCCTTGCTGAGCCCGAGCGACCAGCAGCTGCATGTGGTGCAACTCGCTCCTCGAAAGCGCGTGCCTGCGGTCATAGCTTTGGACGTCGATCATTGGAGAATCTCCGCTGCTTCAGTCATTCGTGTCGCGTGAAGGGAGGCTTTGGCGATCTTTGCGGATAGCTCACGACCGCTGAGGTGGATGTAGATCAGAGTGGTGCTGGTGTTGCGATGGCCGGCGAAGCTGGCGATCTCGTGCAGCTCCCAGCCGGCGCGAGCAAGGTCAGTCAGGCAGAGGTGCCTGAAGGTGTGGGTACTCAAGTGGGGCAAGCCAGCGCGTTCCGCAAGTGCATGCACGACCTTTGACCAACTCCAAAAGGTAAGTGGGTCCCCAGCGTTGCGCCGCGACTCCGAAATGAACAGCGTTCCTCGCGACCGGGTGAGGGTTCGCCGGTGAGCGAGGTATGCAGAGAGCAAGCTCCCAGCTGCCTCCGAATATGGGACGACCCGGCCTCGACGTGACTTGGTCGTTTCCGCTCGAATAGTCAGTAGGCGATGGGCTGGGTCAATGTCACCGGTTGCGAGCAGGCAGAGCTCCTCACGGCGAAGGCCGGCGTCATAGGCTAGTGCGAGCATGACCCGATTCCGAAGCGGCTCCAACTTGGCCACCTGAAGCAGGTTTTTCCACTCAGCGTCCGCAGGAATCCACGGCAGGGCGGTAAAGCGTGGCACGAGGGCGCGCGGCCTAGCACCCCCGAAGCCGCCTCCTTGCGTGTACCGCCCGCGCCCAACTGGATTATCTGGTCTGAACCCTTCTTCCACGAGGTGGTCGTAGAAGAGGCGTACAGCCGACAACCGCAACCGGATCGTAGCGTTGGCCATCCCGGACCGCTCGCTTTTCGTCTTCCTGCTCGCAGGAAGACGAAAAGCAGTCATTGAACGGACAAAGAGGGCTACATCTTCCTTCGTAGCTTCATAGACAGGACGCTGCAGCCCCATGCAGAAGCTGCCGTAGCACTCCAAGGAGCGGCGGTAGGCAAGCAGGGTGTTCGGCGCCTTCCCAAGGTTCTGTTGTATCGACAGCCAGCGTTCTGCTTCACGCTCCAGCATGCTTCTCTCCGGGCCAGGAGTGGCGACAGAAGCGTATCGGATGGTGAGAATAGATTCCACATAACTGAGAGGCAAAGGCCCTCGGAATTCAGATGGGAGATCCCGAGTTCAAACTTCGCGACCTCATCAAACGCGAGAATGTACGGGTCTTCAGCTCGAACTATGCCTTGTATGGAGACCTGAGCCGGAGAGTCGGTGACACTCTCTCCTCGATGGTTCCGACCATCGAGACGTACTCCATCGATGAAAGCTTTCTGAACCTGGGCGAGTTCAACAGCAGGGAAGTAGAGGGGCTTGCGCGCGAGCTGCGCGAGCGCGTCTTGCGTTGGGTCGGTATCCCTACATGCGTAGGCATTGCTCCGACGAAGACCCTCGCGAAGGTTGGAAACTTTATCGCAAAGAAGCGGCCGCAGTTTGCCGGAGTCTGCGATCTGCGATCTGCTGCCGTCCGAGCCGAGCTCTTGCCCACTGTGCCGGTCGAAGAGGTGTGGGGAATCGGGGGAGCGTCGGCCGCAAAGCTCGCGAAGATAGGAATCAAGACAGCCGCGGACCTCGCTGCGTTGGAGCCTGACGACGCTCGGGCATTGATGACCATTACGGGCGGCCGCACCGTTTATGAGCTGCGCGGTATCTCTTGTCTGCCGCTGGAGCTGATGGAGCCGACTCGGAAGGGAATCGCGGTTACCCGCAGCTTCGGCGCGCCGGTCATATCTTGGCAGCAGATGCGAGAGGCAATTGCGAGCTATGCCACGCGGGCAGCGGAGAAGATGCGCCGGTACAAGGTGGCTGCAGAAAACATTTTCGTCTTCATGCACACGAGCACCTTCAACAATGATCCGTTCTATTCTAATGGATTAGCGGCGCGGTTTGTGGAAACAACGAACGATACCGGGGAAGTGGTGGCTTTGGCCGTTAGGTTGGGTGAGCGACTTTGGAAAGACGGTTTTCGCAACTCGAAATGCGGCGTCATGATTACAGAGCTGCTCCCCGAAACCACCCGGCAACCCGCCCTCTGGGGCGAATTGGACCGTGATCGTAGGGAGCGGGCCTGGAAGGTGATGGACAAACTCAACGCAAACCTCGGACGCGATACCGTCCGTATCCTCGGCGCCGGGCCAAAAGATGCTGCATGGAAGCTAAGGGCTGAGCATCGGTCGCCACGCTGGACTACGCGGTGGGATGAACTGCCTCGTGCAACTGCTAGATAGACCATTGCGGCAAGTTAGGCGGAACTCAGTCCGAGCTTGGGCAAGCCCTTCACAATTCTGACCGTCTCCAAGCTCATTGTGATGATTCGTTGAACAAGGGCGACTGAATACGTTGCGTTGGGGCTGCTCTCATCGCCCCACTCGTTCGCATCGTCCACGATGCCACTCGCCTGGTCGGTGCTAACTCGGTGCCTTTCTACGACCCATTCAATCGCAGCCTTGCCGTTTACCACGTACTCGTATGCTTCTGGCGGGATTCCGCTGATTGTGGTGGCGTCGTTCAAATGGAGGACGCTTAAGTCTTTGTCCTTACCGCCCTTCCCGAAGCGCATCTTGCTGACTTTGTAATTTGCAGCACTAGTGCCAGTAGTTTTTACGGTCACCGGATACGGTTCCAAGGAGTCATAATCCAGATGCAGCCGGGCCAGTTCTCGACCTGCTCGACTGAACATGTCGAAGTTCTCAATGCCAGCCACGCACGGTATCCTTGGCACCTCTTTCGCGAGATTATCGGCATACAGCTCCCTGTATTCGGGGGAATGAAGCAGTCCGTACACGTAGTAAAAAATATCTTCCTTGCTGATTACAGAGGCTTTGTAAGCTGTCCTGAAGTGTTCCAGTCCCAGGTCTGTTATGGCATCACGCCGAGTGTGGGTGACGGGCTTCGGCATCGTTGGCTCGCCGAAAAACTTCCCCTGTGTGTCCTTCACGTCCTGGACGGACGAAGAATCGTCATACAGATAAAGAGGAAAGCACTGTGTTCCCCCATCAGACTGAACATCGACAACCTGATTTGTCATCAGGGCAAGTTGACCTTGGCCACTCCATCGTTGTTTAACGACAATCATTCGGTTTTGGGCTGTGCCATCGGGAAAGATGTGCGGCATCTGGTAACGGTTTTCAACAAACAGGGCGTCATAGTAAAGCCACCGTTTGGTGAACGGCCTGTACAAAGCAGGCACGATCCGCTGTGAGCTGTAGGTTCCAAGAACCCGCTTGTCCAGACGAGTACGCAGCACCCACGACCAGCTGATCTTCGTTGGATCATTGATGTCAGAGCGCTGCGCATCTTTCACGCACGAATTGTAGAAGGAGATCATGCGGGACATGTTTGCCTCGAGTGCCGCTTTCGATGCGTTGTAGACCCAACTGTCTCGGTTTGTCTTCACGCCGCTGGTGTAATTAGCGAAGAGCGCACTTGAAGTAGGGTTCTTCTTGTCTCCCATAGGTAGAAATTTGTGAAAGCTGACATCCCTCTGCTTGATCCAATCACCATGCTCATCTGGAGTGATGCTTTGCCACCCCTGTGCAGCAGTGATTCCGGCAATACTTCCAAAACTCTTAACAATTGCGAGTTTGTTCTGCCGATCTAGGTAGTCACCAATATCGTGGAAATGGATCTGGCCGCGGGAAGGCTTCCTCGGGTTCTTGACGAGCAGCGAAATCGCTATTGGGGCACGGCTTCCGCTGCCGAACACTTTGCCACCTTCCTTACGCGACTGCTCGCCGGAAGTGCGCTGATTGCCCCTCAAATGGAAGACGTAGATACTGGAGAACTCTTCCGCCAAGCACTTCCTCAGACCATCAGCAGCCTTGCCATCAACGAAGCCAGCGTTCGTAACAAAACCTATCACTCCGCTATCGCCGACACGATCAGACGCCCAACGAATCGCGCGGATATAGCTGTCATACAGACTGCGGGGATTCCCGGTTGAACGCCGCACATAGGTTTCCTGGATGGAGCGATCTAGAGTCTCGTATTTCACGTTGGCAGCATCATCATTGTCCTCTTTTTGGCCGACCGAATAAGGCGGATTCGCCATGATGACGCGGATATCGAGCTTCTTCTGACGACGGCGGCGCGTGCTGTTGTCAATCAGCATCGCGCTGATGAGATCTTCTTTCTCGTAAAGCTCGAACGTATCGGTCAAGCAGATGCCTTCAAAGGGCTGATAGCGTCCTCCTACGATGCTGTGATACACGGCTTCGATGTTGATTGCAGCTATGTAGTATGCGAGCAACACGATCTCATTTGCGTGGATCTCGTGCTGATACTTATAGGCAAGCTGGTCGGGTGTTATCAAACCGCTTTGGAGTAATCGTGTAATGAAAGTTCCCGTCCCAGTGAAGGGATCGAGGATGTGGACTCCTTTGGAACCCAACGACTGACCGAAGTCAGACTCCAAGACCTGAGCGATGCTGTGGATGATGAAGTCAACGATCTCGACGGGTGTATATACGATCCCAAGCCGCTCCGTCATCATTGGAAACGCATTCCGGAAAAACTTGTCGTACAACTCAATCACGATGGCCTGCTTGCCTGCGGCGCTATCAATACCTTCGGCTCGCTGCTTTACGCTCTCATAGAAGGAAGATAGCGTGTCGGCTTCCTTCTCAAGATGATGCTCGTGGAGGGTGTCCAAGACAGATTGCATTGCAACTGACATCGGATTGTGTTGCGCAAAGCTATAGCCTTCGAACAGAGCATCGAACACTGGTTTGGTGATTAGGTGTTGAGCTAGCATCTCGGTGATTTCCGCGTCGGTGACGCTGTCGTTAAGATCGTCCCGCAACTCACGCGCGAATGTGGCAAAAGCCTCCCGCTCCCGAAGATTCTTAGGGTTATGGAGTATGCCAGTGATTCTGTCTATGTGGGTGCGGGCGATTTTGGCGATATCGTTAGCCCAATCTTCCCAGTGGTGCCGATTGCCCACCTTTTGAACAAGCTTGGCGTAAATGGCCCGTTCAATCTCACCTATTTCGAACTCAAGGTTCACCTGCCCAGCATCATCCGAACGGACAGAGGTGGCACCCAAAGTGAAGGCCCTTTTGCCAGCTTCCTTCTTGTTCTCACCCTTCTGGCCCGATGTCTTCTGGATCTTGTCGGTGATGGCTATGACTTCCATCTTCCGCGTGTCTTTCCCTATTAGGTCCAGCTTGTTGACCATCGCATCAAAGCGGTCGTCATGAGAACGAAGCGCCTGTAGGACCTGCCATACGACCGCATAAGTCTTGTTATCATTCAGAGCCTCGTGCGGCTCGATTCCTGCTGGGATCACAACTGGCAGCACAACGTAGCCGCGATTCTTACCCTCGGCCTTCCGCATAACGCGACCAACAGACTGGACCACTTCGACAGGTGAATTGCGGGGTGTGAGGAAGAGCACTGCGTCAAGAGCTGGTACGTCTACCCCTTCCGAAAGACAGCGAACGTTGCTGAGGATTCGGCAAGTTCCATCGGGAACGGTCGCCTTAAGCCAATCTAGCTTTGCCTCCTTCTCGCTCGCATTCATGCTGCCGTCGACATGCTGTGCCTCGCAGGCGAGGCGAGCAGTGTCATCGAGTGTCTCTGACTCTTGGTACGCGTTCACCACGGCCTGAAACATGCTAGCGATGTTCTTGGAACTCACCTTATGTTTGCGAGCTCCGTTGGAAACCTCGATGACCTGGCAAAATGCCACGGCACGGCGCATGGCTGCTTCGTCCCCAGCCAGGTTCTCAGTCAATCCCTGCTTCGCTAGAGCTTTCCAGCATCCGATTATCTTGGCTGCATCGTCAACCTTCAGTTGGTTGCTTTCGTCAGAAAGAAGGCCTTGAAGCCGGCGGCTTACATGGGACTCCTCGATGGCAAGGACAATCACCTTGTAATCGACAAGCAGGCCTCTACGAACGGCTTCGCTGAACGTTATTACATGAAATTCGTGACCATAGAGGGCGGCATCGTCCATCGAACAGAGGGCGACCATATCTTTCTCGGCACTTGCTTTGGCGCTGTCTCCGTAGATACGCGGCGTAGCTGTCATATATAGCCGCTTGGCAGCATTCAGGAAAGCGTTGTCGTGCACTCTAACAAAGCTGCTTTCGTCGTCGTCACTGAAAGTCGCTCCTGTCGTTCTGTGAGCCTCATCGCAGATCACAAGGTCAAATGCGGGGAGCCCATGCTGGTGCTGAGCTTTGCTGATGACATCGAGCGAGTGGTAAGTGCTGAACACTACACTCATGTGATCGCTATCGTGACGCTTGGCCATTTCTGCAGCTAGACGGCGAGGGTCAGTAGTTGCCGGGTACCGTAATTCATGAGTGAAGGTCTGTACCCGGTCGTCCTCTTTGGTTCGTTTTTTGCCTACGTCACTGTCTGAACAGACGGCGAAGCTGTGTAGTTGCGTTGCGCTTTCTTGCGTCCATTCGGTTAGAGTTTGTGAAAGCAGTGACAGGCTGGGAACCAGGAACAAAACCCGTTTACCCCTACCAGTCTGAGCTTCGGCGATCTTGAGACTGGTGAAGGTCTTCCCAGTGCCGCACGCCATGATGAGCTTGCCCCTCGCTGCGGCCTTGAATCCATTCAAGGTTTTCATGAGTGCTATTTCCTGATGCTCGCGGAGGGTTTTCTTCTTCTTGAGTACCGGAGGGGACGATGGCCGATACTTACTCCATTTGATTTGGCTGTTCTCTAGATCATGGAGATCGATCTTGCTGACAGGAGGCTGCTGGTCCCGAAGGGCATCTTCGGCATGTTCGGTCCACTGGTCCGTAGTGGTGATGATGACGCGGTGGGCGAACGGTTTCTTACCAGACGCAGTGAAAAAGCTGTCCAAGTCACTCTTCTGGACCCGGTAATTCTCTGCGTACAACTTGCACTGGATGGCATGGATCTCGCCTGTTCCTGCAGTCTTAGCCACAAGGTCAATACCTGTGTCCCGTCTGTCCAATCCTTGCTGCTCCGCCCAGCCCGCGTAGGTCCAAACGTCACTGTAAAGATCTTGGTACGTGGCTTCGTTCCGCAGGTAGCAGACGACGAGTTCTTCGAAATAGGTGCCCTTTTCGCGCTCAGTCTTAGCGGCGCGGCGAAAGTCAGTCAGCAAAGTGTGAAGGGTGGCCATTGCTTCTCAGAATATGAGGTTCTTGAGCCAGATGCTAATGGGAGGTGGCGCTATGGAATCTGCGGTGCCTGCTAAACTCGATGAGATCGGAGGCACATAAGCGCCCGCGAATGTGGCACATACGTTCCTTAACGCTCCAAATGTCCGCGTATCGACTGCCTTTTCGAGACGGATACTAATGCCGCCTCAGGCAGTTGACCGGGTCCACGTGGGTGCGAGATTCGGTTCCGGGATGACATTGCGTTGTCAATGCGTCCCTAACGGTGTCATCCTTCCATATGGCCAATTCTCGTCAAATGATCGCTTTGCTGAAAAGCCACGTCCGGCGAGACGAGCATGAATTTCTGTCGATTGCGATGGAAATGGCTGCAACTGAGGCACGGCAAGGTCATACACAGGTGGCCGAGACCCTGAAAGGGCTAATCGACGAAGCAAAGCGGAGGCCTGAGAGCCCGGCTAAACCCTTGCTTGTCGTACCCAATAGGAGCGAACTCAGCAGTCTTCTCCTCAGCACAGAATCCGAGACAAGACTGGCGGATATGGTTTTAACAAAGGATTTGGCTCTCCGATTGGGGCGCATCCTGCTCGAACATCGGCAGCAAACCAAACTGCGAGACCACGGCTTAAAACCCCGCAGGAAGATCCTGCTTGTTGGTCCCCCTGGATCAGGAAAGACGATGACGGCCGCAGCACTGGCCGGCGAGTTGCGGCTCCCTTTGTCGACGATTCTGCTCGAGGGCATCATCACAAAGTTTATGGGCGAGACAGCCTCGAAATTGAAGCTGGTGTTCGATTCAATGATGTCGACGGAGAGTGTCTACTTCTTCGATGAATTCGATTCGCTAGGTGCCAAGAGAACCCAGCCAAATGAGGTTGGCGAAATCCGGAGAGTACTCAATACGTTTTTGCAACTATTGGAAAAGGACGACTCGCGAGGCCTTATCGTTGCTGCAACCAATCATCCTGAGCTGCTCGATAAGGCGCTCTTTCGTCGCTTTGACGATGTCTTAGAGTATGCCCTGCCAACCGGTGACGTACTGCGCAGAATCCTTCACGCACGGTTAGGTAATTCAGCAGCCGCCAATATCGATTGGGAGGCCGTGATTGTGAAGTGTCAGGGGTTGAGCCAATCCGATGTGAGTCGTGCTGCTGTTGATGCATTGAAGCATGTTCTTCTCCATGATCACACTCACGTCACAACCCCCGATCTGATCGCGGCACTGGATGAGAGGATCGCATCTACGCAGAGGTAAAGAACGCCCAACCATGCCCGAATTGCCACGCAACCTTCGCCACATTTATATAGCGAATTCAGGTCAGCCTGAACAGTACATCTCCAGGGCACGCGGTAATACGCCAATCCCTCCTCCCCGGGACCGAGCGACGCACGCAGATGCCTTGCTTGGTTCGCTAAACACCGCGCTGGGGCAGGTGCAGGCTGGGCTCGGCGCAGTGCGCGCGCCCGATGATCCTGCGTCTTCTGGTTTCATCCTTGAGTTCCGCATGCCGCTTGGGGCGGAGAACTTTATCGAAAAGCTGGAAGATCGCCGACAGCACATAGAAGTGCTCAGTGTTTCCGATCGTGGTGACAACGGCCTAATCGCTTCCGTCTACGTGCCGATGCGCGCGCAGCAACATTTCATACGTAAAATCGAACGCTACCGTGACGAGCACACGATCAAAGGAAATCCCAAGAACGAACCGCTCGTTGCTCGCGTGGATATGATCGCGCTAGGAGCCTTCGACTCGGTATACACCGATGATCTAAATTCTGTGCCTGCCTCTGGGCTGTCAATCTGGTGGGAAGTATGGCTCCGAGCCGGCGAACGTTTAGCATTCGCGACGATTACTGATCGTCTTGAGATCAGAACCTCAAGCGAGAGCATCAGTTTTCCTGAGCGGGATGTCGTTCTCGCATTCGCCTCTAAAGAGCAGATAGGTCGGTGCGTTGTTGAGTCCAGCGCGGTCGCCGAGGTGCGGATAGCGAAAGACGCACCGTCAATCTTCTTGGAACTAGGAAACGTAGAGCAACGCGAATGGGCAGATGACCTCGCAGGCCGCATTATTCCGCCACATGAAAATGCAGTCGCGGTGTGCATCCTTGATAGTGGAGTGACACGCGAGCACACTTTGATACAACCGGCGCTCGATGCTGCGGACGTACACAGCTACGATCCGAACTGGCCCGATGGTGACAGTGCAGCCTGGAGGGGACATGGAACTGCGATGGCAGGATTAGGGCTCTACGGAGACCTCTTGCCTCGGCTTGTAGGAAATGAAGTTGTCACGTTGACCCATCGGTTGGAAGTTGTGAAAATGCTTGCTCACGATGGTCAGCCTCATGAGCCACGGTTATACGGGGCAATCACTCGCGAGTGCGCTGTGCGCCCCGAAGTGGGGCGACCGCTTCGACCTCGGGTGCATTGCCTGGCTATTACGAGCCCGAATGGGACGAACAGAGGACGGCCTTCGTCTTGGCCAGCCGCCGTCGATCAGCTAGCCTTTGGAGATGAGGACATTCGGAGATTGGTCGTGGTGGCGGCCGGAAACATCCGTGAAGACATTAACCGCCAAGGATATCCAGACCGCAACGATCTTGAACCGATCGAGAATCCGGCTCAAGCTTGGAATGCCCTCACTGTCGGTGCTTATACAGAAAAGCACGCTATCACTGACCCAACGTTCGAAGGCTGGGCCAGCATTGCGCCGGTTGGACAACTTGCCCCCTGTAGCCGAACGTCAGTCGCATGGGAGCGTAAATGGCCCATAAAGCCTGAAATCGTGCTTGAAGGGGGAAATTGGGCCGACTCGGGTGAGATTACCGACAGCCCGGATGATCTAAGTCTACTCACTACTCACTACAGACCCACCATGCGACAGTTCGAATCCTTCGGGGACACGAGCGCCGCGGCTAGCCTTGGCGCTCGTTTGTCTGCCCAAATCCTTAGCCAACGCCCCACTGCTTGGCCGGAGACGGTACGAGCACTTGTGGTGCATTCTGCGGAATGGACTCCTGCCATGCAGGCTGAAATGGATCAGGCCGCAAATCAAACTCAGAAAGGCGCCCTTCTGCGGCGGTTCGGCTATGGTGTTCCTCAACTAGGCCGCGCCTCATTAAGTTCCTTTAACGATGCGACTATTGTCGCGGAGGAGTCACTCCGTCCGCTCCGGTTACAAGGGAGTGAAGTAAAGACCCAGGACATGAAGCTGCACACGCTGCCCTGGCCAATCGAGTTATTGAATGATCTAGGAACAACGTCAGTTCAGCTCCGTGTCACACTCTCGTATTTCGTTGAGCCAAACCCCGGGGAGAGGGGATGGAAAGGACGTTACCGCTACCCGTCGCATGGCCTTCGGTTTGCGCTCAAGCGCGGAACCGAGACGATTCCGCAGTTTAGGGCACGCATAAACCAGGCTGTCTCTCTCGAAGAATCAGGTCTTGTTGAAGCAGCTACGGCTGGTGAGGACAACTGGTTCCTGGGACAGATACGAGACGTAGGATCTATTCACTCGGACATCTGGTCTGGAAGCGCTGCGGAGCTCACCAGACGGAACGCGCTCGCAGTCTACCCGATTGTGGGTTGGTGGAAAGAAAAACCTCAACTTGGCCGCTTCAATAGGGATGTACGGTACAGCTTGTGCATCTCCCTCCGGGCGCTTGAGGCCGAAGATGTCTACACACCAATTGCCACCGCTTTTGCAGTACCTGTTGCGGCCATCATCGGGGGGTAGAACATCACTTCTTGCTGCAGATGTTCAACCCAACGGAAGGTGCCTTCAGTCTGGCGCTACAACCTGCCGCAAGGACCGCAGCAAAGCCTCTGCGTCCTTTAGCTTTTTTAGCAGTTCTGGATCACCTTTTAAATCCTGAAGTGCGGTCCACGGCACGTTCCGCATACTCTCGACTGCGATATCGAGATCGGCGAGGAGTCCGTTGTTCTTCTTTTTCTCTGCCGGCCGAATCCGCAAGTGTGCGGATTCGAGATCGCCCGTATCGCTGAGGAATGCCGCTTTTGCGACCGGATCTGGAAGGATCACCCTAAGCTTTCGGAGATCTTTCGAGTTGGTAATTCGCTTCTGATTGACCTTCTGAACTACCGCATCCACAACGCTGGGAACCAAAAGCTTCTTGCTCACTCCCATGAGTTCACGTGCCCAAGTGATCGCGGCGCTGGGGTCCCGTAACGCCGTGAACCGCTCAGACACCTCGAAGATTTCAACGAGCTTATCCAGCTCACGGACAGTGATGCCAAGGATGTTGGCGGCGCTTGCCCGACCCATCAGGTCAACCAAGCGATACGCGACCATTTCTTTTTCTTTGGCGTCCCACTCTTTGCGCTGACGGTGGATGTAAATCCAGACACGGAGACGCTCCTCTTCGGTAAGCGTCCTGTCCGTGACCTCTATTGGAAGTTGTGCGTACTGCTCTTTTCCCCGCTTTACGAGGACCTGGCAATTCGTCCAACGGCGATCGCCATCGATGATTAGATACTTGCCCGAAAACTCTGGATGAGGCTCGACCAACAACGGCTCAAACAGGCCCTCGTTCGCTTCGATCTGTCTCTGAAGTTCGGCATCCTCTTTGGGGCCAAGCCTCGGCTGCTTAGGGTTAGGAAGGATGTCGGCAAGGGGCGCGGTAGTCCTGTAGGTGCGCAAAATGGTTCGGTCGAGACGCCGCTCCTGCAGGCTGGCGGCGTCTCGACCAATTTCGGAAATGGCTACTACCTTCACGCTTCTACCTCTGATAGCCCTGCATTGTTCTCAAGCTCGGCTTCACAATCAGCCGTGCCGATAATGATGCAGATTTCGTTCTCGATCTCAGCGTTGGATTTCTGTATTGCCCGGAATGTCTCGCCCTGCTTCTTCCAGTGGTTTTGGTGCCAACGCAGCTCACGAGCTTGCAGTTCAATCAGCTCAGCAGCCTTACCATCCACCTGTTTGAACAGCAGGTTGCAGCGTTCCGAAGTGATGAAGTTGTATAGAGCTTCTGTCTTGCTCTCACGCTCGATGCTCGAGAGCTTCAATGTGTAGACCTGCACTATATGCTTTCGGAGAAGGCCTGCCACCATAACGACACGAGCAGGGTTTGCGAGAATTACGCCATCAAGTATGTGAAGTTGGCCGGTTCCTTGCGGAAACTTGTGTGTCGACAGAACTGCATGGTCGGCGTTTGCAGCGATCTGATCGACTCTGAGCTTTGAGACGTGCTCAGAGCGGTAGGCCTTATGGTTCTTCGAATCGTAAATAATGGTTCCGCACTCTCGCCCTTGTACTACGACAGTGTGCAGAATGTCGCCCCCCGGCTCTCCGCGCTTTACACGGGAGATCTGATCGTCGGGATATTGCGCCTTTAGAGCTTCGAAGAGATCAACTTCAGCTCCCTCGCCAAGTTCTTCGTTCGATTTCTTCTCAAGAGCACGCTGAAGTTCAGCTACCTTGTTGGTAAGGCCTTGGGTCTCTTCGAAGGATTTAGCGGCCTGTGCGTTGAGCGCCGCCTCCTTATCCTTGTCGAGAATCTCCCGCTGTTCATCCAAGTTTTTGGCTAGAAGTGCAGCCTGTTGTTCCCGTAGATCAACAAGATTCTTCTCGGCTTCCGTCGCTCTCGCGGTAGCAGTAGCGATCACTTCGCTGCTCGACTTCTTTGCCTCCTCAACTTCAGCCTCGGCGGTTGCTACACGCTTCTGCAACGCAGCTTCCGTATCCTCGTGAGCTTTCTTCATCTCGGCAAGGTTCTCTGCTACGGCTGCATCCACGGCCTTCTTGGTTTCGTCCTTCGCTGCTTGAGTTGCAGCTTCAGCATCGACGATCCGCTGCTGAAGAGCCAGCTCAGCCGTCTCGCGTTCACTCCTTGCTTCTGCTAGCTTTTCGGCCACGGCTGCACTCACAGCCGCAGTAGTCTCGGCCTTCGCGGCCTCGGTTGCGGCGAGCGCTTCGGCAAGTTGCGCTTGCAGTACGACCTCAGCCTGCTGACGGGCGACTTGAGCTTCGGCAAGCTTTTCAGCAACCGCATCATCAACCGCCTTCTTGGTTTCTTCCTTAGCAGCCTCGGTAGCGGCTTCAGCCTGCGCAATACGTTCTGCTAGCGCTTCTTCAGCGTCACGATGTGCAGTTGTCATTTCAGCAAGCTTGCCGGCGGCGACCTGGTCTGCCTCATCCTTGGCTTCTTGCTTCGCCACTTCGATCTTGTGAGCGTTGTCCTGCGTGAGCTGGACCATTTGCTCGCGAAGAGCAGTGATGCTCTCGTCGGCGGCTCGCTTTCCTTCGTTGGCGGCGGTAAAGCTCTGTTGCCATTCGTTTAGCTGCTCACGGTGGCGGTCCTCAGTTGCCGTGCGTTCCCTCTGGAAGTCAGATTGGAGCGCTGTCGTGATTACGACCGTACGCTCTCGTTCTTTGGAAGCGATTTTTCCCTTGATCTCTTCCAATTTGTCAGGCGGGATAGCTTGGCCGCACGAGGGGCACTCTTCGTCCAAAAAAAGGAGGTGCATCGGGTTTGAGACCTGGACTCCAGAAGGGACTGCCGACTGTGAACTCATGAGACTCTCCACGCCAAGCTTGGCTAGGTCCTAATTTCTCCTATTTTGTCCTATTCTGCAAGAACTATTTTTCTGCGCTTATTTTTTTTGGGGTCACCGGCTGTTAAGCCGGTCCGAATGACACTTCCTTCGTCACGTCCCGTGCGTCCTTGTCATCTCGTAGAGTGATGAAGCTTGCATGGCGTAAGTGGTCGTTTGGCGTCCACTCAAGAAAGCGGAATTGCGCTACCGCATCAGGTTTAAGCCAGACACAGTTCTTCATCTTCGAGGCCGTCAAGCCCTGGCCCCATCGCCCAGGGCTGCTCTCCGGAAGGTTCACGAATGGGCAGACGGTGCTTTCGAGCGAGGTGAGTGCGGCATGTACTGTTCTGCGGCTTGCGGGAACGAAGCCGTTGCGAACACTTCCGCAAAAGTGAAGATCGCGCCCTTTGTAGAAGCCGGTTAGTACGGCATCCATGCCGTGGGTTCCTGGCGTGTACCCGCCAATCACCAATTCCTGAGACAGCTCCAAGCGCATCTTCGACCACGCACCGGAGCGTCTACCCGGCTCATAGAAGCT
>CAZZZP010000084.1:0-18158 GCA_964658635.1 Lichenicola sp.
CTGCAAAAGCGAATAGATCGTCAGAGTCCCCAGCGGAGCACCACCCGGGGTAAAGATAGGCGTCGCCCACAACGACTGGATCCCGTTCGCATGCAGCAGCTGTGGCCACGGTCTCCGCTCCCTCGCCAGATTCTCAATCACCTGCGGCTTGCGTGCCCGCAGCGCAATCGTCTCCGGAGCGTCCTGCATGCTCACATCCAGCTGCTGCAGGTTCCGAATCAGACTCGGCGGCAGACCATTGGACGCCTCCATCCGCAGCCCGCCCGCATCCACAAGATGCAACGCACAGCACCACCGAGAACGATCCTGCACCACCACCCGCACCAGCATGCCGAAGATCTCACCCGTAGGCTCTTCCCGCGCCAGCATCTCCAGGAGCTGATTCCGCCCGCGGTTCAGCTGCTCCGCGCGCTTGCGTTCCTTCACCTCCAGTTCAAGCTGCGCCGTGCGAGACTCGATCCGCTTCTCCAGCGTGCTCCTCTCCCGCTGAAGCTCTCCCTCCATCGCCTCCCGCCGCAACGCCTGCCTGCGAAGATCCCGTTTCAACAGGCACACGCACAAAAAACACGTCAGCACCAGCAGCGGCGTGCTCGCCACAATCATCTCGACCAGAACATAGGAACGCCGATTATTTGAAAGCTGCTGGTGGTACTCCGTATCCACCGCCCTTGCAGAGGAGCGCCACAGATCAAGCTTTCCCTCTACGTCGTCGATCGCCTCCTCAAGCTCAGGCGACGGCCCCGAAACCACCGGCATCCCCTTGAAAATCTTCGCCTCCACCGCAGCAGCAACGACACTTGCCTGCGGTACCGCCGGGTTTGCCTGCGCCACCAGATCAAGCGAGCTTGCAAGATGCGCGATCGCCGCGCGTTCCGTCACAAGGCTCCCGCCTGAGCCCACACGCATCCGCTCAGACACAAGCGCGGATGCCTCCACCGCACGCACATCGTCTTCAATGCGGTCCAGACGCTCGTGGTAATGAATCAGCGCAGAATGCTTCTCCAGCAACCGCGAATCGAACTGCCGAATCGATCGAAATCCCACTCCCGCAGCGACTCCAAGGGCCAACTGCACCAGAATCACCATATTCAGTATCCGGCCGTAGATCGGGGATCGTACTTCCACTTCAGGCGTCAGGACATGCAAGCAAAACTCCGGGGTCCAACAAGGGAAGAGCCCATTGATTTCTACAACTCAAATCGTGAACACGGTGAAACACCTGCGGCTGCAAAACACAATCCACCAGAACACAACGCGCGCAACAAAGAAAGCCACTACCAGCATGCATCAGGATGGGTAATCGATAAACTCCCAGAAAGAGGCATCAATCTGCCCTCCATTCCCCAACTTTTAACGTGAGATTCGCACAAAAATCGAACGACCGTCCGCAGAGCGCGCTTCATACATTTGTGGTGGCGGTGGGCAGAATCGAACTGCCGACCTACGGGTTATGAGTCCGTCGCTCTAACCATCTGAGCTACACCGCCAGGGTGTGGAGGAGAAAAGCCGCGCCTGCTATCGCAAAATCCGACCAGGGCCGCTCCTTTGATTCTAAGTGCCATACCGACCAAGGTCAAACTACCATGGACTCGTGACCCGCCCTCGAACTCTTGCCGTAATCCCCGCCCGCCTCGCCTCCACACGGCTCCCGCGCAAAGTCCTTCGCACCCTCGCCGGCCGGCCCATGCTCGCCTGGGTCTACGATGCCGCACGCGCATGCCCCGCACTCGACGACATCCTCATCGCCGCCGACTCCGACGAAGTCATGAGCCTCTGCCAGGTCAACCACTGGCCCGCCTTCCTCACCTCGCCCGACCTCCCCAGCGGCTCCGACCGCGTCCACGAAGTCGCCAAAACCCACCCAGCCGACATCTATGTCAACATCCAGGCCGACGAACCACTGCTCCGCCCCGACCACATCACCGCCCTGCTCGCACCCTTCGCCTCGCCTCACGTACACATCACAACGCTCAAAGTCCTCTGCACCCCCGAGAACTTCGCAAACCCGAATGCAGTCAAAGTGGTCACCGCGCTTGACGGCCGCGCCCTCTACTTCTCGCGCGCAACCATTCCCTACAACCGCGACCGAATCAATGCGCCGGTCTGGAAACATCTCGGCCTCTACGCCTATCGCGCCGAAGCTCTTACCCGTTTCCACGCCCTCGCACCCAGCCCGCTTGAGCTCACCGAGCGCCTCGAGCAACTGCGCTTCCTCGAAAACAACATCCCGGTCCACGTCGCCGAGACGCCCTACGACACGATCGGCGTAGATACAGAAGAAGATTTACAGAAAGTTGAGCAACTACTAAACCGCCCTGCGCGGGCAGCGGTCACTTCGTGACTTCCAACTGCTTCGCGTGGCCTTCCCGTTGCTCAGGAATGAAATTCTGTGCCGACCAACGGGAGGGATACGCGAAGCCCAATACCGCACGAAGTGCCGCCCGGCGTGAGGGCGTACTTACTTCTTGGGGAAGTTCAGCTGATCAATCCCCGCCACCTGCAGCCCACCCTCGGTCGACACAAACGTCCCTTCGAACGTCGCCGTCACCTTCCGGTCCGGCATCGCGGCATTCCGCTTGATCGCCGCAAAGAGAATTGCAACATCCTCATGCGCCCGAACCTCCGGCGTAAACACCAGCTTCACCCCAAACATGCAATCCGGCGAAGTCAGCAGCAGATGATCCGTATCCTGGCCCAGCACCGTCCCGGTCAGCTCGACATAATGACCGGCAAACTGCGCACTCGACTTCGCCACCGCGCACACATCGGCCTTCTCAGCCGCAGCCCCGGGCGCCGTGGCCTGTCCCCAAACCATCAACACGAGCAAAGCAAGAGCCTTCACCATGCCCCAAGTCTAGCCGAACAACTCAAAGCCGAAAGCGTCCTCCCCGAAACTCAATAACTCGTGACTTTTGAATTCATCGCTCTTATCGCACTTGAATCACTTTTATCCGTGGTCAGTCTGTTGCTTTTGCTTCAGACCGCCGAGAACTCCAGCTTCAGCCCGTCCGCATCCGCCGTAGCCTTCACCCCGGCAAGCGATCTCACCACCCACTCCGCACCCGCCGCATAAAGCTCTTCGGCAGAGTGCGTCCCCAGCACGCCCAGCACCCGGCTCCCCGCGGCCTTGCCCGAGCCCGCACCCGAAGGCGCATCCTCCACCACGATGCAGTCCGCCGACGCAAACCCCAGCATCTTCGCGCCCTTCATGTAAGGCTCCGGATGCGGCTTGCCGTTCACCACGTCATCGGCCGCAATCAGCTCATCGGGATAAGGAAGCCCCGCCGCCTTCAACCGGCCCAGCAGCAGCCGCCGCGTAGCCGAAGTCACAATCGTCCACCGCTCCGCCGGCAGCGAACCAAGCAGATCCCGCACGCCATCCAGCACCTTCAGGTCGTCGGTATCGGCAATCTCGAGGTCCTCGATCATCCGCAGACCCTCAGCCGCCTGCACCGGCGAAAAGTCCGGCCGCAGCGAGCGCATGATGTCCATCGCACGTACGCCATGAGGAATCGTGTACGTCTCCCACCCCGGAATCCCGTAGTGCTTCGCCCACTTGCGCCAGCAACGATTCACCGACGCAATCGAGCTGATCAGCACGCCGTCCATATCGAACAACAACCCCTTGGCTTCAACGATCAAACTGCCCTCGCCCTTCTTTGCGTCCTTCGCGCAACCTCAGCGTCCTTTGCGCATTGCCTTAGCTCTTGCCGTAACCCTTACCCTGCGAGCACGAAACTCTCCGCAACCTTCAACACCGTATTCACGCTCTCCACCGAGCAGCTCTCGCAGTACACGCGAAGCAGTGGCTCCGTTCCAGATGCGCGAAGCAGCACCCAGGTTTCAGCCGCATTCGGCTTTTCTGCACAGCTCGCGTTTTCGAGGAAGAACTTGATGCCATCGAGTGTCTCCACCTTTAGCACCTTCATCCCCGCAAACGACTCACCCACCTTCACCATCTTCGCCCGCGCAATCGCCGACTGCTTCAACCTGTCGTCAATATGCATGTCGATCCGGCCATACTGGTGCTCGCCAAACTCCTCCTGCAGCGCCGCCACCAGCTCTCCCAACGTCTTCTTCTCGTCCGCCATCACCTGCGCCAGCAGCAGCGAGTTCAGCAACCCGTCGCGCTCCGGCAGATGCTTGCTGATCCCCACCCCGCCCGACTCCTCGCCGCCAATCAGGATGTCCTGCTCGAGCATCAGGTCGCACACATACTTGAAGCCGATCCCATGCTCATGCAGCTTGCGTCCATGCTTGGCCGCAATCCGGTCCAGCATCAGCGTCGTGTTGAACGCACGCGTCACATCCCCCGGCCAGCCCTTGCGCACCAGCAGCCAGTTCAGCAAAATGGCAAAAATCTTGTGCGCATCCACCACGTTGCCGTGCTCGTCCACTGCGCCGATGCGGTCCGCATCGCCATCCGTAACCAGGCCGGCTACACATTTTTCGGCCACCACGCGCTTCTGCGTCTCCGCGATATGCGGCAGAATCGGCTCCGGATTGATGCCCGGAAACGAGGGATTGATCTCTGCCCGCATCTCCACAAACGGAATGCCCGCAGGCTCAAAGATCCCCGCAATCACGCCCCGCCCCGCGCCATACAGGCAGTCGATCAGGAAGCGGTACCCCGAAGCCTTGATCGCCGGCAGATCCACAAACTTCTGGATTGCAGCAATATAGGGAGGATTGAAGTTCACCTCTTCAATCGCCGCCGGCTTCTCCGCCAAGGGCAGAGGAGCTTCAAGATAAGTCTCGATCTGCGCAATGATCGAAGGCTTGCCCGATCCGCCGTAGCTCGCCTTGTACTTCACGCCGTTCCACTGCGCCGGATTGTGGCTCGACGTGATCATCACGCCACCCGCCGCGCCCCTCTCACGCACCGCAAAGCTCAAAGCCGGCGTAGGCGTCACGCGATCCGCAAGCGCCACCGGAATCCCCGCACCCGCAAGCACCTCGGCTACCACCTTCGCGAACGCCTGCGACCCAAACCGCGTGTCCCAGCCGATCGCGACACCCTTCGCCGCATCCTCATGCTTCGTCACATAAAGCGCAATCGCACGCGCCGCAACCCGCACATTCTCATACGTGAAATCATCCGCGATAATCCCGCGCCAGCCATCCGTCCCAAACTTAACCACACCCATGATCCCCAGCCTCGAAAAACTGCCCTTGGTTGCTTGTTATTTGTCCCTGATCGAAAGACCAAGCCCAACTCCAACCGGCCCCAAAACCAACAACCAACAACCAACAACAAACAACAAACAACTTCAAATCAGGTCTTCCCGCTTCAACCCCTCATGCACCTGCCGCACCACCTTGCTCACATCCTGCGAGCGGTCGCGCGAAGTAATCAACAGCGCATCCTCAGTCTCCACCACCACCAACCCGCTCACGCCAAGCAGCGCAACCATCTTGCCCGGGGCATACACATAGTTCCCCTTGGCCTCGATCGCCACCAGCGCATCCGTATTGCCGTCGACCACGTTCTCATCCGTGTGGTCACCCAGATGCTCGTGCAGCGAAGCCCACGAACCCAGGTCGTTCCACCCAAAATCCGCCGGCAGGCAATAGATATTCGAGTTCTTCTCACCCTTCGCCGACCGCCGCTCCAACACCGCATAGTCGATCGAAATGTTCTCGCAATGCGGATACTCCTCCGCAAACACCCGCTCGAAATCCGCCGTCCCATGCGCCGCCGCAATCTTCTCGATGCACGGAGCCATATCCGGCACATGCTCCCGGATCGCATTCGCCAGCGTCCGCGCGCTCCACAGAAAAATCCCGCCGTTCCAAACAAAATTCCCCTCAGCCAAAAAACGCTCCGCCGTATGCCGATCCGGCTTCTCGCGGAACCGCCTCACCCGGTGCACCCCCACCGAGCCCATCCCCGGCATCTCCGCGCCCTGCTCGATATACCCGTACCCCGTCTCCGGCCGCGTCGGAGGCACGCCAAGCACCACGATATTCTCGCCCGCCGCAGCCACCTCGATCCCCGTCGAGATCACCTCCGCAAAACGCCGCCCATCCGCCACCACATGATCCGAAGGAAAGATCCCGATCACCGTCTCCGGGCTCGTCTTCTCCAGCAAAAACGCCGTCAGCGCGCACGCCGGAGCCGTATTCCGCGCCGCCGGCTCACTCAGAATCTGGTCCACAGGCACCGTCGGCATCTGCCCGATGATCGTCTTGTCCAGCCACTTGTTCGTCACCACCCAGACGTCTTCCGCCCCCGCCACCGGCAGCAGCCGGCTCAGCGTCTGCTGAATCATCGTCTGATCCCCATCGAGCGCCAGAACCTGTTTTGCGCGAGCCCGACGGCTCCTCGGCCAGAAACGCGTCCCACTTCCACCCGCCAAGATCACCGGCGCAAAACGTACTCCACTCTCGCTCATAGGCTCCATCGCTTCAACGCACACGACCGCCCGCCACCTGCAGCGCATGCAAATATGACCATCTATAACTCCGTAGGATGCAGGCTACCGCCGACCGGCTGGTCATACAACCAGAAAATGCAGCAGCCCGCCCCTCAGTTACCCAAGTTTCGCAAAGTACTCCTTCATCCTCTTCACACCCTCATCCACTACATCCGCCGAGACCGCATACGACAACCTAATATGCTCGCCCGTCCCGAACGCCTCGCCCGGAACCACCACCACGTGCGCCTCGTTCAGCAGCTTCGCCGCCAGCTCCGTCGCCGTGTCGCCCGCGCCCTTGCCCAGAAACGCCTTCACATTCGGATACACATAGAACGCACCCTGCGGCACCGTGCACGTCAGTCCCGGAATCCCCTTGAACCCCTCGATAATCCGGTCGCGCAGACAAATATAGTCCGCCCGCATCTCCGTCACGCACTCCTGCGAACCCGTCACCGCCGCAATGCTCGCCTTCTGCACAAAGCTCGCCGCGTTCGACGTCGACTGCGACTGCAGCTTGCTCATCGCCGCGATCACCTGCTTCGGCCCCAGCGCAAAACCCGCACGCCAGCCCGTCATCGCATACGTCTTTGAAAGCGATCCCAGCACAATCACATGCTCCTTCGCCTCCGTCACCGAAGCCCCGCTCACCGGCTTGCCTTGGAAGTTCAGATACGCATAGCACTCGTCCAGCATCACGTACACGCCGCGCTCATGGCCCAGCCGCACAATCGCATCCACGTCCGCCTGGTCCATCACCGCGCCCGACGGGTTCGACGGCGAGCACAGAATGATCGCCTTCGTCTTGTCCGTCATCGCCGCTTCGATCATCGCCGCCGTCACGCGGAAGTTCTCCTCCTCGCGGCTCTCCACGTACTTCACCACGCCACCCGCATACTGGATGATGTCCTTGTACGACACCCAGTACGGCACCGGCAGAATCACCTCGTCGCCATGGTTGATCAGTACCTGGATCGCATTGAACAGCGCCAGCTTCCCGCCCGTCGTAAACACGCACTCATCCGCCGCATAGTCGGTGCCGAAATCCTCCGCATGCCGCGCCACGATCGCCTTCCGCACATCGGGAGTTCCCGCCACCGCCGTGTACCGCGTAAATCCCTTGTTGATCGCCTCGATCGCGGCGTCCTTGATATGCCGCGGCGTCTCAAAGTGCGGCTCGCCCGCGCCAAAGTCCGCCAGGTTGATCCCCGTTGCCTTCAACCGCAGCGCCTCGGCCGTAATCGCCATCGTGGCCGAAACTTCAATCCGGCCAATCCTGTCCGTCAACACCTTTGTGCTCACAAGCGTCTCCATGCAGACAGTCTTTCAGAAACCAGCCCCAATGGAAACAACCCAGGGCAACTTGCGTCGAGCGCAACGCCAAACCCGGCCACGCAATATGAAAATCCGTAGAATTTTCTCCGCAATTCCATCCAAAATGAAGTAACTGGCAGGCGATCCAAAGACGGTTCGGCGTAACCCTTTCTCAACACTCGACTTCCGGGCACGGCCAAAGTGGCACTCGGGTTGCACTGACATGCAACATTCACCGACTCGTTCTGCCTTGACAACCGATTCGACACTTGGCGTCCACGAACGCTCAAACCAAGCCCAATCGCGAAGGAGCCCTCCCCGGCATGAGTAACAAGCAGTCATTCGTCCTCCTCCTGGCCCTCTCCGCTGTCTCCGCCGTCGTCCCACCCTACGCCTCAGCTCAGGCCGTCTCCGTAAACGGAGGCTCCATTCAGGGCACCCTCTCCGATCCCACAGGGGCTGTCGTTCCCAATGCCACCATCGTCGTCAAGAGCACAGATACCGGCCTCGTCAAGAACCTCACCACCGATTCCAAAGGCTTCTATAGCGTAGGGCCCCTCAACCCCGGCGCTTACACCGTCACCGCGACTGCAGCAGGCTTCCAGACGCTCAACGTCCAGACCGTCGTCCGCACCGGTACCGCCACCGACGGAAACTTCAAGCTCACCCTCGGCGACACCAGCCAGTCCGTCGAAGTCACAGCCGGTGCCCTCCAGATCAACACCGATCAGACTTCGGTCTCGGACGTCATCACCCGCCAGCAGATCGACGCCCTCCCCATCAACGGCCGCAACTTCCTCGACGTAGCCCAGGTCGAGCCCGGCGTCATCCTCCAGTCCGGGGAATCCTTTGACCCCACCAAAGCCGGCTACTCCGCCATCTCCGTCTCCGGCGTCTCCGGAAGAACCACCCGCATCCTCCTCGACGGGCAAGACATCACCGACGAGACCGTCGGAACCACCATCGTCAACGTCACCACCGGCGCCATCGACGAGTTCCAGCTCAACCGCTCCACCCAGGACGTCTCCGGTGAAGTCACCTCTACTGGACAGGTACTCGTCGCAACCCGTTCCGGAACCAACAGTATCCACGGCCAGCTCTTCTACAACTTCCAGGATCACCGCGTAGGCTTCGCGCGCACCACCAACGGTTTTGATACCCCCTTCCAGCGCAACAACTTCGGCGGCGAAGTTGGCGGTCCTATCATCAAGGACAAGCTCTTCTTCTTCGCCGACTCCGAGCGCATCAAGCAGGACAATCAGGGTGCTGCCACCACCTCGCCCACCTTCGCCGCCATCCAGGCGCAGTACCCTTCCATCCCCAGCCCATTCCGCGATACCTTCAGCGTGGGCCGTCTGGACTACAACGCACCCAAGGGCATCCACCTCTTCGCCCGCGTCTTCTACGAGGCCAACTCCGCCTTCTCCAACTACGGAGATCTCTACTCCCTCTACAACACACGCAACAACGTCCCCGGCATCAATGGCGGCGCGGACTTCACCACGGGCAAATTCACTCACTCTTTCCGCGTAGGTTATGAGAAGTTCCATAACCTTCTCGGTGACGGAACCGCCGGTCTCACCACCCTTTACAATCCGATCCCAAATGTCACCCTGCTCGATGCGACGGATAATTTTTATGCTGGACCAAACTTTCTCGCACCCCAGGGCACTTTCCAGTCCGACAAGCAGTTCCGCTATGACGGCACCTGGACCAAAGGCTCACACACTGTAAAGTTCGGCGCGAACCTCAACTACATCCTGGGAGGCGGTTTCGCAGCCTTCTACGGTGCTTCACTCTACACCGTCTTCGGTCCCGCCAGTCTCCTTGCCGGTGGCAACGCCGGTGACCCGGTCAACGGTTACTCGGCTGAACTCTACGTTCTCGGCAACGGCAATGGCAGCTTCACTGAGAAACCAGGCTTCGGCCTCGCCGGCGGCGGCGTTCACGATTGGCGCTCCGCAGCCTATGTCGCCGACACCTGGAAGGTGAAGCCCTCGCTCACACTAGTCGCCGGTCTTCGCTGGAGCGTCGACACCGACCGCGCCAACCAGGACCTGCCGACGCCGCTCTGCTCGAGCGTAGCCACAAACTTACAGTTCCCCGGATGCACCGGCAACACACCTCTCTTTGATCAATACCAGCAGGGTCTTGGAAAGAAAACGCCGCAGCCTTATCACAACTTTGGTCCTCAGCTTGGTTTTGTCTTCTCACCAGGAAATCAGAAGACCTCCGTACAAGGCGGAATCGGGATCTTCTACGACTCCGATATCTTCAACAACACGACCAACGCTCGCACCTCGGTAATCCAGGCCAACGGGCCATATTTCAACTACACGACCGTCTGCGGCGGCACGTACACCGTAACCCTGCCCAACGGCACTTCGATTAACTCAGTAAATGGCGTCCCGCTCACAACAATCTGTGGCGAGTCAATAGCTCAGGCCGCTCCTCAAATCAACGCCCTCAAAGCCCAGTACCAGGCAGCCTCCGCCGGGAACGGACCTAACCCTGCCTATATCGGAACCGGCGACGGTCTCAAGTCGACCGGCATCTACGGCGGACAATATACCAATCCGTATTCCATCCAATTCAACGGTGGCATTCAGCGCGAACTCTTCAAGGGCGCCATCTTCAGTGCAAATTACGTACACACCGCCACTCTTAAAGTGCCCCTTGTCATCGATGTCAATCATGTCGGCGCAGCAAGGTTTTTGAATACAACCTCAGCTAAAAACGCGGTGGTTAACACGCTCGCCTACTGCAATGCTCCGACGGTTGAGGCAGCAGCAGCCCCGGGCGGGTGCGCTCCCAGCGCAACGAAAACAGCACCCGCACCAACACCGTTTGCCGCAGATATCACTACCTTCGCGGCTAATGGTCTCGATTCCGGCAATCAATACAGCGGTGGCTATGCCGCTGCATTCAACAACCAGACTCCCGCAGCGTTCGCCGGTGCCAACCCTAACCTCGGACTCGGTGAATTCATTCTCCCCGTCGGACGCTCAGGCTATGACGCTCTGCAGATTGTCTACCGTGAGCAGGTCTCCCATCCCGTACCCGGCATCACCAGCGGGAACTTCCAGGCCTCCTACTCCCTCTCTCGCTCACAGAACCCGGTTTCCGGCACAAACAACGGCGACCAGTTCTTCAACTCGCTTCCCTATGACTTCGACAATCCCAACCGGTACATGGGCCGTTCCGCTCTCGACCACACCAATGAGCTCAGCTTCGGCGGTGGCGTAGCTGTCAAGTATGGCCTCAGCGTCAATGTCATCGGGCACTTCTACTCCGCACCCCCGACAACCCTCTCCCTCGATAACACCTCGGGCGCAGCCGGTGAGATCTTCCGCACCGACGTCACCGGCGACGGCACCACCGGCGACCTTATGCCAGGGACCGAGCCCGGTGACTACATGCACCGCATCAAGGGTGCTGGTCTCAACAAGCTCATCAACAACTACAACGCCACCAATGCAGGCCAGCCCACGCCCGCTGGACTCGCCCTCATCAACGCAGGCGTCCTCAGCCAGTCACAGCTCGGCCTCCTCGGTGCAGTCCAGCAGCAGATCGCCACTGCCCCCACCACCCCGCTCAACAACCCGGCCTTTCGTACCTTCGACGTCAGCGCCTCCTACCCCGTTCGCTTCACACGCTTCCGCGAAGGCCTCTCGCTCGAGCCCGGAGTCGCCATCTACAACGTCACCAACATGGCTAACTTCGGCCACTTCGGCGGCGTTCTCGCCAACGTCGCGACCGCAGGCGGACCTGTGGGCGCAACCAACAACTTCCTCAACGGACCCAACAACCTTGACGTTCAGAACTCGCTCCGCACTCAGCGCGGCTCCGGCACCTTCGACCAGGGCGCTCCACGCACCACGGAGTTCCAGCTCAAACTCAACTTCTGACCCCGCAGCAAAGCAATGCCCCCGGCTCCCACTAGCCGGGGGCATCGCTTTGCTCTGAGATCACAACCTCCGCTTCGAAGCCGAGCTTTCGTCTGCCTAGGAACGGAAAATCAACACACCAAACTCTCGTACTCAGCCTTCCTCACCCCCAGATATTTCCCGCTGCCCAAAAATGGTGCAACTTTGGAAGTCCGGAAAAGTATACTTTGAGGCATACCCAGGTCCAGACTTAAAGTACCTGCTTTGAATACTTTAGGACTTAAGTACGGGGGGAGGGGGTACCCCCAAAAAACCTACGTCCGGCGCATCCCCAGAACCATCCCGGCAATCACCGCGACCGCGTCCCGATGCGCCAGCGCACGAGCCTTCTCACCCATCGACCGCCGCAATTCCCCATCCTCCAGCAGCCGCGAGATCTCCTCGAGCACACGCTCCGGCGATAGCTCCCGCTCGGTCACCAGCACCGCTGCGCCCGCGTTCACCAGCACATCGGCGTTCTTCCTCTGGTGATCGTCCGCCGCAGCCGCAAACGGCACCAGCACACTCGCCCGTCCAGCCGCCGCAAGCTCCGCCACTGTGCTCGCCCCGCTCCGGCACAGGATCACATCCGCCGCAGCAATCTCCCCAACCATTCCGTCCAGATAAGGCACAACCCGCACCCGATCCGACACCGCGCCAGCCACAGCGTAAGCCGCCGCAGTCGACTCCCCATGTCTTCCGCCCGCCTGGTGAACCACCGTCAGGTCACCGAACCGCTCCAGCAGCGCCTGCGCCAGCTTCGGCATCACCTCGTTCAGCACCCTCGCGCCCTGGCTGCCACCGAACACCAGCAGCCGCCGCGCGCCCTCCCGCCTCTCCCCTACGGCGAAGAACTCCCCTCTCACCGGAATCCCCGTAACCCGCGCATTGCGGAAGTACCTCGCAGTCTCGGCGAAGTTCACCGCCGCCGCTGTCACCCGCTTCCCCACCAGCCGGTTCGCCAGCCCCGGCACAGCATTGGGCTCGAACGCCAGCGTAGGCACACCAAGCAGCACCGCCGCGCCCATCGCCGGCCCCGAAGCGTAACCGCCAACGCCGATCACCACGTCCGGCTTATATCCCCGCAGCAAGCCCACACACCGCGCGACGCCCAGCGGCAGGTCCAATAGCGTCCGCACCCGCGTCGCCAGGCTTACTCCCTTCAGCTGCCCCACATGGATCAGCTCCAGCGGGAACCCCGCCTCCGGCACCAGCCTCGTCTCAAGCCCCCGCGCCGTCCCCACAAACCGCACCTCGGCCCCATGCCGGTCCCGCAACTCCCGCGCAATCGCCAGCGCCGGAATGACATGCCCGCCAGTCCCACCCCCCGCAACCAGTACCCGCACCGCTAGTCGATCTCGCGCGTCAGGTTCAGCAGCACACCCATGCCGGCCAGGGTAAAGAAGATCGAAGTCCCACCAAACGAGATGAACGGCAGCGTGATCCCCTTCGTCGGCAGCAGAGCCAGCGCCACGCTGATGTTGAAGAACGCCTGGATCAGGATCGCAGACGTCAGCCCGAATGCCAGGAAGCGCGCAAACGGATCCGTCGACAGGTAAGCCGCCCGCATCCCGCGGTATCCAAACGCCACAAACAGTGCCACCAGCGCAATCGCACCCAGCAGGCCAAGCTCTTCCGAGATATTGGCGAAGATGAAGTCCGTCCAGGCCTCAGGCAGGAAGTAGAGCTTCTGCCGGCCTTCCATCAGGCCCAGTCCGCGAAACCCGCCCGTGCCCACCGCAATTAGCGACTGCATGATGTGGAACCCCGTCCCCCGTGGGTCCGCCTCCGGATTTATAAAAGCAATCATGCGAGCCCGCCGCCACGGCACGCGAAACAGCATCCAGTACATCACCGGCGAAGCAGCCAGGATCGCCATCCCGATGTACTTGAACTGCAGTCCCGCCAGGTACAGCATCAGCATCGTGACCGCCGCACAAACCAGCGCGGTACCCAGGTCCGGCTCCTTCAAAATCAGCGCAATGAACACCAGCGGAGGCATCGCCGCGCGCATCACCGTGCCCTTCCAGTCATCCATCTTGTGGATTCGCGTCTGCAGAAAATAAGCCAGAAACAGCACAGTCATCGGCTTCGCCAACTCCGATGGCTGAAAAGAGAAAGCACCCGCCTTAATCCATCGGTGGGTGTTGTTGAGCGCGTGCATGCCAAACACAGCAACCAATAGGACCGTCGTCACTGCCATCGCCGGGAACACAACGCGAGGACTGTTGTAATGCCTGTAGTCCACCTGCATCAGGATGACAAGCGCACCCATGCCGAGTAGCGCGAACATCCCCTGCCTCGCAACAAATTGATACTCAGATCCATACTGCGCCTGCGCCAGAACCGCCGACGCCGAGAACACCATCACCAGCCCGAACAGCACAAGCAGCAAAACCACCCCGAAGAGCCACTTGTCGACACCTACACGCTTGGCCATCTCACCCTATTCCCACCATCGCTACAAATTCAAAACGGCCTCACGGAACGCCTGCCCGCGATGCTCGTAGTTGTCAAACTGGTCGAAGCTCGAACAGGCCGGCGCAAGCAGAACCACATCGCCGCTCTCTGCACTTTCGGCAGCTTGCCCAACCGCTTCGTCCAGCGTTCCCGCTGACACCATCTTCACGACTCCGGCAAGCTCCCGCTCAATCTTTTCGGCCGCCGAACCTATGGTATAAACAGCCGCCACCCGCTCCCGCAGCAGAGGCGCCAGCAGCGTGTAATCCGAGTCCTTATCCTTGCCGCCCAGGATCAGGTGTATGCCGCGCGGAAACGAAGCCAGAGCCTTCATCGTCGCATCCACATTGGTCGCCTTGGAGTCGTTGTAGTACTCCACCCCCGCCACCGTCTTCACCAACTCCAGCCGATGCTCCACCGCCTGAAACTTCGCAACCGTCGCCCGGATCGATTCGCTCGAGATCCCGGCCAGCTTCGCCGCACACACCGCCGCCAGCACGTTCTCGATATTGTGCGCGCCTTTCAACGTAATTGCCGCCACCGGCAGCACAGGTTCCCGCTTGCCTCCCTCCTGCGCGAGAAAGAAGATGCTCTCGCCATAGGCGAACGCACCCTGCTTGATCTGCCGCGCCGCGCTGAACCAGTAAATCTGCGCCTTCGTCTTTGCAGCCACCATCTGCGTAGCCTTATCCTCGGCGTTCAACACAAGGTAATCGTTAGGCCCTTGGCAAGCCGTGATGCGCGCCTTGGCCGCGGCGTAGCGCTCGAACGTCTTGTGCCGGTCCAGGTGATCGGGCGTGATGTTAAGCACCAGCGCAATCTTCGGACGGAACTCGACGGTCGTCTCCAACTGGAAGCTCGAAACCTCCAGAACATTCCAGGTCTCCGGATTGCTCTCTGCGATCAACTCGATCACCGGCAGCCCGATATTGCCGCCAACCTGCGTCCGCATCCCGGCGTCAGCAAAAATTTGGCCCAGCAGCGTCGTGGTCGTGGTCTTCCCGTTCGACCCCGTGACTGCGACCACCTCACCCTCCAGAAAGCGGCTCGCAAGCTCCAACTCGCCGATCACCGTCAAGCCAAGCGCCGCAGCCTGTTTTACCTCGGGCGTCTCGAGCGGCACGCCCGGCGAGACCACTATCAGATCCTGCCGCCTGAACGTCAGCAGCCCGTGCCCACCCGACTCGACCATAATGCCGGCTTCAAGTAATGCGGGAATCTGGTCCCGCAACGCAGCCGCCGAGCGCGTATCGGACACCGTAACACGCGCACCGCGATCCCGCAGAAACAGGGCAGCCGCCAGACCGCTCTTGCCTAAGCCCACCACCAGAACACGCTTGTTCTTCAGTTCCATTCTTGACCTTTGCTCCGTTCGTACCAGCCTAATGCATCGAACCTTCTTCTCGTAGGTTCAACAGGGTCGAGAGAGCGGCCCTCTAACCGAACGATCGCTCGCAGCTGACTGGCGGCAGCCGGAAGAGGTTGAAGCATAGGGCCTCTACCAACCCTGACAAATTGATTTTGCTGAGCTTCCCCTCCGCCGAAGCTGAGAGCGTTGGAGGAGCTCCTACCGCAGCTTCAACGTAGTCAGCGCTAAGAGTGCGAACACCAGCGCCAGAATCCAGAACCGCGCAATCACCTTGCTTTCACTCCATCCCAGCAGCTCGAAGTGATGATGCAACGGGGCCATCTTGAAGATGCGCTTTCCATTGCGCAGCTTGTAGCTGCCAACCTGCAGAACGACGCTCATCAACTCGAGAATGAATACGCCACCAATAAACGGCAACAACAGCTCCTGCTTGATCACCACCGCCACCGTTCCGATCGCTCCGCCCAGCGCAAGCGAACCCACATCGCCCATAAACACCTCGGCCGGGTGAGCGTTGTACCAGAGAAAGCCGATCGACCCGCCCACCATCGCTCCGCAAAACACCGTCAACTCGCTGACCATCGGCATGCGCTGAAGCTCAAGATAATCCGAAAACACAACGTGGCCGCTGACATAAGTCAGCACCGTAAGCGCCCCGGCCGCAATGATCGTGCAGCCGATCGCAAGCCCGTCCAGGCCATCGGTCAGGTTCACCGCATTCGAAGCCCCGGCGATAACAATCATCACAAAGATGACGAACGGCACAAAAGCCAGCCAGTGCATGTGCGGGATCATGCCCATCCACTCCCACACGAGGTCCGGACGATACCTCTTTAGAAACGGCACAACCAGCCGAGTCGAGTAGCTCCCCTTGCTTTGCAGCGCGAGCAGCGCAATCGCAACCATGCCACTCGCGACAAACTGCAGCCCAAGCTTCTGTCGGCTGGTTAGCCCCAGATTCCGCTTGTTCACTACCTTGATGTAATCGTCCGCGAACCCGATGGCGCCAAACGCGAGAGTCGAAAGCATCACCACCCAGACCAGTGGATTCGACAGATCCGACCAGAGCAGAGTCGGGACCAGAATCGAGATGCAGATCAGCACGCCACCCATAGTCGGCGTGCCACCCTTCTTCTGGTGCGTCTGGGGGCCATCTTCCCGGATGTATTGCCCAATCTGGAACTCGCGCAGCCGTTCGATCACAAGCGGGCCGATCAGCAGGCCGATCAAGAGCGCAGTCAGACTCGCAAACACGCACCGGAAAGTGATGTAGCGAAAGATGCGAAACATCCTGAAAGATAAGTAAAGCTTCTGGTAAAGCAGCCAATAGAGCAAGGATTCTCCGCCCGTCGCGCAGTCGCCGCAGACATCCTCCATCATAACGGGCGGACAGTCGGCACCCGAAGACCAACACCGAAACGGGGATTCAGGAGATTAAGGGTGTCCCTGCATCCCGTTTTGGCGCTCGGCTCTACAAGCCCTCTTCCAGCGCCGTGACGAGTCCCTCAACGACCATCGCAAGCTCAAAATCAAGGTGTGGATCGCTCCCATCCGTCTGCCGTGTGCGCCGCAACAATTCCTTCGCCATGGCCTGCAGGCGCTCCGCCTGGCCATGACCAGGCTTAGGTAGACGTTCCATCCGAGGCACAAGTGTTACAAGATGACGCCGAATCTCGTCCGACTCAGGCGGCGTCACCCGCACCCGAAATTCTGTCCGCGCCGAGTAGAGCCCCGCCATCGCCAGGTGCTCCGACGCACGCAGCAGCCCGACAGCACACAGAACCACATTGCGCCCGTTCACTCCCGCTCCAGGCTGAGCCGCCGCCTTGTAAAGCTCGATTCCATACTCCAGGAGCTGTTTCAGGTCGCCACCTGTCTCCGGCTCAAGCAGCGAAACGAGGGCGCCGGCCCGCTGCAGGTGGTGAAAGGCTCGGTCCAGCAGTTCGGACTGGCTTGCCCGCTCATCACCCGAGGTGGAGCTCTTCAACTTCGAGCGCTGATCAGAACTCTCGTGGCTTGCAGACTTCTTCGCCGCCTTCTTACCCGCATGCTTGTCCGCTTGTTTCTTTGCCGCCTTCTTGCCTGGCCCCTTCTTCGCCGCATGCTTCTCAATAGCGTGTTTAGCTGCCTTCTTCGCAGCCTTTAGCCCCACCCGTCGCTCCAGCCCGCCACCACCGCCAGTCACCTTTACAATCGCCATGCACCCTGTGATGCAGACAAGCACAGCCGAAGTAACGGCGATAGACTACTGCTCGTTCAAAATCTCAAGCACGCCCTCAAGACGTACTCCGCGCGAAGCCTTCAAAAGCACCACATCACCCGCACTGAGCTCCGACCTCATCCATTCACCGGCCTCTGCGGGTGACCCGAAAAACATCCCGCCAAATTCCTTCGCCAGCCCCCGCACACCGATCACCTGGTCGACCCCCAGTTCCCGCATCCGGTTCCCACATGCCCGGTGCAGCGCGCGCCCCTCCGGACCAAGCTCCAGCATCTCGCCTGCCACCACGATCCGCCGTCCTCCATCGCCAATCGGCGTAGCCAGTAGCGCATCCACCATCGCGTCGAGCGCCACCGGATTCGAGTTGTAGCAATCGTTGATGATGCGTGCCCCGCGCCACTCCACGACCGAACCGCGCTTCTCCGTCGCCCGCATCCCGCCGACCGCCGCCG
>CAZZZP010000085.1:0-18031 GCA_964658635.1 Lichenicola sp.
GGGCGATCGAGAACAGCCTGCACTGGGTGCTTGACGTCACCTTCCGCGAGGATGATTGCAGGGTTCGTGACCGCATTGCTGTGCGCAACCCGCATTGCTGCGAAAGATCGCCATCAACCTCGTCTGACGGCATCACAATTCAAAGAGCAGCTTGCGTGGAAGACGAAAAAGCGCAGGTTGGAACAATGACTCCATGAGACAAGTGCTCACAGGAATCTTTCATGCGTAACCCCTGACCGCCCGACGGGATCTGATCTAAGGATTGCTTGATCAAGCGTGACAGGAGCGGTGACCGCACTTGAGACAAAGGCGGCCATTGGAGTCGTACCAATTGGGCTCCGATCCTTCTCTGCGTAGAGCCACGAGCAGATTGGCTCATTAGTCCTAAGTTGTGATCTTGAGAGCAAGATAAGTGGTCGGTTCTCTTCGGAGTGATTCGGCGGCAAACAGGGGTCTTGGGATTCGACTGAATGACCGCACGAGTCAGCCTCTATCTGATCGGGGAAGCACAACTCCGGGGTAAATCAGTTGTCCATCGTGTTTTATAGATAGATGCCGCAAGGCCCGTTTCAGACGGCGGATTCAGAAAGCGCAAGGTCTTCGTCCAATAACCGCCAGGGTCCGCGACGGTGTAGGTTAAGTACCCAGTCGTCGGATCGATTGAAAAACTCTTTACATCGGCTACGTTTGCAAGCGGAGCGAACACGGAGAACAGCTTTGTTTTCAACTCAAACTGCCAGACCTGGTGAGTTGTGCTGAGGTAAAGCGCATCACAAGAAGAATTGATGTGCAGGTCGTGCCCGGTCGCTTCCGGTAGTGGATAGGTCTCCAAAAGACCGATGGCTAATACGCCCGAGGTTTGCAGTGTCACGTTTAACTTCATCAACTGGTTTAGCCCGAGCACCCAAAGAGTGTGTTGAGCCGGAATCCACGCCAGTGCGTGGGCTGCAGCAATCGGCTGTTCGGCCAGACGAAGGTTTGAACGCCTTCGATCGAAAAAAACCACGCGGTCACCTGTACCATCCTTCGCGTCGGAGGAAGCAACCGCGATGAGGTTGTCCGACAGCAACGCGGCTGAGTGAGCGTTCTTGACCTCTGCGCTGAAGAGCGTCGAACCATCCTTTCGGGAGACAATGGCGACAGCATCATGTGACGAGGTAACCAGCAACTCGTCCGGCACGCCGGATGGTTTGCATTCGTCGATGGTGCTGAATTTATCTGCCAATGCCTTAGGCATTCCTTTGCTCTCTGCCGCCGACCACCTCCAGACAGGCTGCAGAGAAATCTTCCCATCCGTAGCAACCACGCGGCTTTCCGTCACGTTCGAGTTGCCGCACGTGAGGATATTGGGGAAAGTGTTCGGTTCGGCGTGGGCCGTCGTACAGACCCAAGCAAGACAAGAGAGAAGCCGATATTGCATAAGACCGTTACCTCCCTTTTTGAGCGCCTCTTAGAACTCAAACCGAGTGCCAAACTGGAAGGCCCGGGCGGCACTGCTGGCACTTGGCTGACCGAAGTTGCTGGCACCGAATGCGGTCCCAAAGCCTGTCAACCGATGGCGATTGAAAGGATTGAAGGCCTGCGCGTAAAACGACCACAGCAGCGCGTCAGTCAGTTGCGTACGTTTGGTGAGTTGCAGATCTTCCGTCAGAACCGCGTAATTTCTCAGGTTGGAGTAACTGATTGCCGCGTTGCCGAAGCTGCTGCTGCCCGGTGCGGCAAAGGCCGCGACGTTGAAAAGGTTGCTGCCCCTTGCAGGGTTGAAATCGTGAACGCTTGTATGAGAGGAGGGGTCAACTCCAGGGACCAGATTCGGGCGCTGGTAGCGGTTGAATAATGGAAGGGCGTTGCTGCTCATGACGAGGGCCAGTGGGAAGCCGCTCTGATAGCGGTTGATGCTGGAGAGCGTGAACCCTCCAAAAGCAGCATTCATTGCTTTTCCGTCTCGAAGAAAGAGTCCACCTTTTCCGAACGGCAGTTGATACGAAGCAGAAATGACCCCCGTATGGCGCACATCGGCGGGGAGCAGGCCGTAATCGGCATGGAGATTGTACGCGTCCTGTACCGAGTTGTCGGTGCCACCGTTTCCTGCCAGGGTCGCGCTGGAGTAGCCCAGCAGCTTCGAGAAAATATAGTGCGCGTTGACTGTAAATCCATGCGCGAGACGCTGGCGAATCAGGAACTGGCCGGCGTTGTAATTAGAGGAACCCGCCTTGGCTGCAACCGACGTCAACGTGCTGTATTGCGGGAAGGGCCGCAACGCCTGAGCGACGGTACCAGAAAACCCCGTGTAGGGCTTGCTGATTCCGGCTTTTGCAAGATTTGCGGCTGTCGCGGGAGAGGTGAGCAGCGCGGTGCCCAGCGAGAGAGCACTCGAATTGAGTTGATTGATATTGACCAGGTTGGGCGCGACCTGGCGCGTGTTGAGGTCACCCACATAGGACATTTCAAACAGCGTGCTGGACGTGAATTGATGCTGCAGATCGAGGCTGAAGTTCTGCGTCCGGGGCATCGCTCCCACGTCCGCCCCGTAGTAGGAAGCCGTTGCCCCGTTCAGAGCGGTTGCGGTGAGGTTCTGCGTCGGCGAAAACGCAGGCACGCCGGAGGATAGCTTGAAGACAGGCGAAACGCTACCCGTGGTGTTGGTGAAGATGCCTTGAGAAGCAAAACCGGAGTTGACAATATCAGTGTTGGGGAGGTAATCGGAGTAGTAGACGCCATACCCGCCGCGCAGGACCGTTAGGGGATCGACCAGGAACGCGAAGCCGACACGCGGCCCGATTGCTGAATAGTTGGTGCTGAATAAGCTGTTAGATCCAGTGCCGATCGTAGACGAGCCTGCGAAAGTCAGCGCGCCCGGAAGATTGCCTGCGCCTGAGTTTGGCGTGGTCAGGTTCACGATGCTCTGATTGTTCTGTGCCTCGCGCGGCGCACCCTGCCATTCGAAGCGTAGGCCCATGTTGACGGTGAGGCGTGCTGTGGCTTTCCAATCGTCCTGAAAGAAAAAGCCGGTATATCGCTTGCGCGTGCGCAGTGGGAACGGCACGCTTACTGTGCTGGCATCCACCTGCCCCAGAAGGAAGCTGGCGAAAGAGTTTCCGGTTCCGGAGGGAGATTGCGGGTTGCCGGTCTCATTGGTCCTGAAGGAGAACGTGCCGGTCGTTGTCGAGGGGGAGAGGTCGTCATAACGGATTGAGCGAAACTCACCTCCGAAACGCAGGCTATGGTTGCGGACCGTCCAGAACATCTGGTCTTTGTAATAGAAATCGTTCTCAGTTTTATTGGCTGCCGCGATATTACCGAACGTGGAGTACCCGGTCAACGAAAACGTCGGAAAGAGCCCGCCGGCCAGCCCGTTCAGGCCAAGCGTACTGGGGTAGTTTCCATTGGTGCCAAGGGGTGTCTGGGGGTTGGCGAAGCGGTTATAACCGACGTAAGCCAGGTTCACCAGTTTCGGCGTCAGGGTCCAGGTGTGATTGATCCGCGCGGTCTGGCTGCTCACCGTCTGGTTGAAGCCGGAAGCCAGGGGGATAGGCAAGGCACTGCCGATGTTGATCCGCGGCACAGAGGTATGGACCCAGGCGAAGCTTATATGCTGTGAGCCGGTAAGACGATGATCGACTTTGGCCGTGTAGGTGTCAGGCTTCAAAACCGTGTCGCCTTGGAAGCCGCCGACAGTGGTAATGCCGGATGCCGTGTTCGGGAAATAGCTTAGGACCTTTGCGGCTACCGGATCGATGCGGCTGGCAGGAATGAGATTGCCCGCAAACACCTTCCGGGTGAAACCAGTACCGGTCGGATTCACAATGGTTGTCGCCGGGTCGTAGATCGGAGTTTTCACATCGCTAAAGTCATAGAAGCCAGCGGCGTTTGGAGTTCGTTCCTGCATGGTCGGCACAGTGGAGCTGCCATAGCTGGTAGCACCCGTGAACCGGGAGCCCGCGTAGGCGAAAAAAAAGAACGTCTTATCGCGGCCCTCATAAAGATGAGGCAGCCGCACCGGTCCAGCCAACGTCGCCCCGAACTCATTCTGATGGATAGGCGGATTCGTCAGGACCGCTCCCTGGTTCTTGGCATACCAGTTCGCGGCATCGAGAGCGGTGTTGCGGAAATATTCGAAGACGGAGGCGTGAATCGCGTTTGTGCCGGACTTGATGCCGAAGCTGCCCACGGCAAAGCCGGTGTGACCATAGTCGGCCGGTAGCAGGGTCGTAGTGACCTTGAACTCGCTGATCGCATCGACCGGAGGTGAGCTTTCCGTATTGTTGCCCACAATGCGGGTCTGGCCCCCGGGCAGCCCTTCGATGAGCAGCTCCGTGTTCCAGATCGGGCCGCCGTTGACGGAAATGACATTCGTGGCTCCGGTGTACTCCGCCCCATCCAAGCGGATGCTTCCCTGCACGCCCGGAGCCAGATAGACGAAAGAGGCCGGATTACGGAGCCGGTTATTCTGCACCAGGGGAAGATCCTGATACTGCTTTTCCGTGATCTCCGTTGACATGGCCGGGGCTGTCGGCTGAAGCTGTGTGGCATCTGCCGTCACCACCACAGACTCACTCCCGGAACCTATCGTCAGGGTCAGGTCGAGCCGGGTGGTCGTATCGAGATTGAGTGTGATGCCATCGCGCAGAAGCGTTTCAAAGCCATCTTTATGAGCAGATACGGAGTAAATGCCAGGTTGCAGAGCGGGGACGTTGTAATTCCCGGAAGCATCTGTTTTAAGCGCGGAGCTTTCCCCTGTCCCTGTGTTCTTGATCACCAGGTCAGCACCTGGCACCATGGCACCGGTCATATCTGCAACTCGTCCAGTCAGACCTGAGTTCTGAGCGCGTGCCGCCACTCCGCAGAAAAGCAAGATCCCGAACCCTAAGCGTAGATGTCGTACCGAAGAAAAAACTGAGCTGAGCTTGCGGATGTGCATAAGAGTTCTCCTGAGCGCCGTTGGTCAAATCGCCCGCTCAGGATCTCAAAGCGGTCTCATTTGCTTGCAATGGCGGTGACAGGTCGATTCTTCAGAAGGAGGGCCCGAAAGTCTACGGATCACACAGGGTACTACAAGGGGCCAACTTTCAGAAAAGACGGCGTTTGTAACGGTGCGGTAATATTCATCGTTAGACAATACAGCAATGCTAGTTTGTATGAAAAGGATGTGGTGTGGCTCTGCAGCAAACGATCCAATCCGAAGACGCAGTATCAAGCGCACTGCTGGAGGATGAACGCTGGATTGCAGTCCAGCGGCTCATTGCGAGCAGAAGCTTTTCCAAATCGTCGAGGCTCACCTCGTTCCTCAGCTATATCTGCCGCTGTGCGCTCGAAGGCCGTCATGACGAGATTACCGAGCAGCAGATTGGTATTCACGTCTTTGAACGTCCTGCGAATTACAACCCAGGCGAGGACAACATCGTACGCACGACCGCCCGCCAGCTTCGACAAAAGCTGGCACTCTATTATCAGGAGGAGGGGTCAAGCGACGGGATACGCGTCGATATACCGAGGGGCGGTTATCACCCTACGTTCTCCCCTTCAAGAGAGACTGTTGAGCGCGATGCGGTGGGCGCTGTCGAACTGGCACCAGTGATTGAACTCCCACCTTCGAGCCTTCCATCCCCTACCCTGCGGCTTCGCTGGAGAAAAGCTTGCCTCGTCACACTAGCCTTGATGGTTGGCTGCGTGGCCACATTGCTTCTTCAGCGTGCCTTGTCACGGGACCGCTCGCACGCTTCCAATATTCTCTGGTCCAGTCTGTTTTCAACGGAAAGACCGACTCTCTTCGTGACGGGAGATGCCGGCCTAAATATGTACAACAATCTCGCTCGCACCCAGGTATCTCTGGGGTCGTATGTCAGCAATACCTATCTGAACACCCCTGAAGCTCAGCCGCCACCCGGATACACATGGCCGTCTCTAGCTACGCGGCGTTATGTAAGTTTTGTTGATCTGCAACTCTCAGATCGGCTCCAGGCTCTAGCGACCAGCTATCAATCCTCCTATCTCATTAAGTTTTCGCGGGATGTAACACCTGAGGACCTGAGGAACCGCAACCTAATTCTTGCAGGATCGGGAACATACAATCCCTGGATCGCGATGTTTGACAGTAAACTCAATTTTCACTTGCAATACGACGGGGTACGGAATTCAGTCAGTGTTCTTAACACCAGACCCATGGCTGGTGAACCGGCAGAATTCAACGCCGAGACAAGCAACTCTCAGAAACAAGGCTATAGCCATGGTTTCGCTTACATCGCTTTAACGGACAACCTGGAAGGCAATGGAAAGGTTTTGCTCATCGAGGGATCAACCGTTGCCGGTGTGGACGCAGCCGTTTCATTTCTAATGAATGACGCACGAATGAAGCCGATACTTGCTCAGGCCTCGAAACGGGACGGGCACCCAGAAAAGTTCGAGGTCCTGCTAAGTGCTGATTTTCTCAAGAGCAGCAGCCCGGATGCACACCTCCTGGCGACCCGCTTCTAGGTTCAATTGATCGTCGGTTTCTTGAGCGTCCGCTCTCATACGATGTTGTTACCTTTAGAGCGGTTCGTTGGATAGCCTCCTGTCGGTTTCAGGAGATCGGCGGGCTTCCTTCAGCAACCTAGGGGTCTGCGCTCAGCCAGGAAATGGGTCGATCTTCCAGCTTTTCCCCTGCCGATCATACGCATACGGTGCCTGCTTCAGATACTTCCGGACGGTCTTACCATCCAGGCTCAACCGGCGAGCGATCTCGCTGATGCTCACCCGTCGTGATCTAGCGGCTGTGCGTTCATGAAACCCTCCAGTCGCACCATCCCGACCTCCAAAGGCCAGTCCAAGTATTCGTCCGCACCCCCATCGGGGAAATTTAAGATACCGCTGACACCGGGCTTGTGTTCGAGCACTCCGAGTTCCAGGATCTTCTGCAGACGGCTGTAGCAGCGCTGGTGGATGGCGATCGGCTTGCCATCATGACGGAACTCGACCGTCGTTGAAGACACGCGGGACTCGATCAACGAGCCAGCCTTCGACGGTACCGAGTAGGAGTTCATGCGCACCTTCGCGCAACCCGTCTGGTCGACCCCAGACAGCCAACTTGGTTCGTATCTGGCGGAGGCACTCCGAGTGGAGCAGGCAGCTGGCCAGTGCACGAACAAGCAAAAAACCCGAAACAGAAAGTGCAACAAAGGACCGTAAAGACTTGCTAAAAACTCTCATCGATTCCTCACTCATACGTCATTCAAGCAGTAGAAGTGGTTGCCGGTGATCGGCCAGGCGACGGCCAGCCAGTGGTGGGCACGACACCTGAACCCTCGCGAAAGGTGACGAGTTGATTTGCTGCAATCTTCAGGAACTTCTCATGCAACCCACTTGGCCAAAAGATTTCTAGGTCTACCTGATTTACTGCGCCGAGTCCAAAATGAAGGCGAGGATCGTTGCAGGAGAGATAACTGGACTGGCTCAGAAGGTCCTGCGACTGCCGTTTGTCTCCATAGTGAACAAGAACACGGGCGCCAATCGCGCTGCGATTCGACTTCGTACCAATGAGCTTCACCTTGATCCAGTGGTTTTCTCCAGGCGCATCGTTACGGAGAAGCGAGGGAGGCTCATTCACGTTCATGATCAGGATGTCTAGATCACCATCGTTATCGAAGTCACCGATAGCGCATCCGCGGCTGGCATGACGCTCTGTCAAAGCTAGTCCGGTCTGTGTGGTGAGCTGTTCGTATTTGTGACCACCCAGGTTACGAAACAGGATGCGTGGAGCCTTGAATGGGTATTTCGGGAAGCGCTTTTCAAGTTCCGGATAGACATTGCCCGCAACCCAGAAGAGATCTGGAAGCCCATCGTTGTCGAAATCGGCAATCGCAGCGCCCCAGGAGACATAATGCTTCTCCCCCGCGATCCCCGAAACATCGGTGATGTCTTCAAAGTTCGCTCCGCCTGTGTTGAGGTAAAGCCCGCTTGCTTCCGTTTGGAAATGTGTTACGAGCAATCCGCTGTTGCCATCGAGATTCAGATCTCCGATGCCAATGCCCATACCCGCCTGTTCCTGACCCTCTCCGCTCACGGCAACGCCCCGCGTAAGCCCCTCCTCGCGAAAAGTTCCGTCGTGGTTGTTCATCAGGAGCAGACTTGGGGTAGAGTCGCATGCCACGAAGATATCAACCCAGCCATCGTGGTCCAGATCTGCGGCAATCGTGCTCAGACCATAGGAGCCTCGCACCTTGGAGATACCAGAGGCTTCACTGACATCGGTGAATGTGCCATCACCGTTATTGCGATAGAGGGAGTGGCGGCCAGCCCGCATCCCGCGCGGACCGCAATAGACAAGCGTTCCTTCATATGTGCAGGTGCTGTTCGCCATCGTTGGAATCGGCGGATGCTGCAGGTCGAACTCGACGTAGTTCGCCACGAAGAGGTCAAGATATCCATCGCGGTTGTAGTCAAGAAAACTGCATCCCGTTCCGAAGCGAACCTCCCTGTCGTAGAGGCCGGCCGCGCGTGTCACATCCGTAAAGGTACCGTTGCCATTGTTGCGGTAAAGCTTGTTTCGTCCGTAATAGGTGACAAAAAGATCATCAAATCCATCGTTGTTATAGTCACCGACGCAAATTCCGCAAGCCCAGCCCGTGTCGCGCAGGCCGGCTTGTTCAGTGACGTCAGAAAACGTTCCATCGCGATTGTTCTTATAGAGCCGGTTAGTGGCGCCGGCAGGCGACTCTGCGAGCCTGGTTCCGCCAAGCATAAAGATGTCCATCCAGCCATCGTTATCAAAATCCAAGAAGGCGCAGCCACCCCCCATGGACTCGATGATGAACTTGATCGTCTCCACCTCGCCATAGATCATGGGTGCGGTGAGCCCCGCCTTGGCAGACACTTCAGTGAACGTAGTGTACGGTCGCGAGGATGAGGAGGCCGCTGCTAATTTCGAAGTCTGAGGCTCACGGGCCCAAGGTCCAAACAGAGGGAAACATGCCGCTGCAAGCGACTGTGAGAGAAAATCACGGCGAGTGCGAGAATCCGGATGCATTAAGGTCGCGCCTCTCCTGTCGCGGGCAAAGCGCTGAGAAGTTGCACGGCGTCAATGTTTGCGGGATCTATTTTCAGGGCGTTCTTCGCCGCCTGTCTCGCCCCCTCAAACTGCGACATGGAAGCGAGCGTGGCCGCTAGGTTGATCCAGGCATCGGTATAGCGAGGGTTTGCCGCAAGGGCAGACCGGAAGTGCTGCTCCGCTTCCGTCTCGTGACCAGTACCCGCGAGCAGTGTGCCCAGATTGCTCTCCGCCTCCGCGAACTGCGGCGCCGACTTGATGGCCTTGCGGAACCAGGCCTCCGCAGTCGCGGTATCATTCGCACGTGACGCAAGGAACCCGAGTTGATTCATTGCCGCAGCAAATTCAGGACGAAGTTGCACCGCTCGCTCCAGCGCAATGCGTTCACCCTTCGCATCATTCGCACGGTCCAAGGCCATACCAAGATTGTAAAAAGCCTGGTAATCCTCAGGTGCATCTTCGGTTGCATGCAGATAGAGTGAGATGGCCGCAGATACATCGCCGCCATCAAGTTTCTGCTTCGCGTCAGCAGAGAGCGCGATCACGCGGTCACGCGCCGCTCGTGCCTGCATAAGCTGCTGGTAGAGAGCGAGCTCCTTCGTTGCCTCTGGTGCCCGATTAAGAACACGAAGACAAGCCGCCATTTGGAAGTGCGCCTCGGGAGCCGTCGGATCAAGCAAGATGGCCTGAGCTAACTCCTCGTGCGCTTCCTCCGGTCGGTGAAGCTTCAAGAGAGCGAAGCCCAGGTTGTACCGGACGTCATAGTGCTTCGGGTCCAACGCAAGCGCCTTTTGAAGGTGACCGGCCGCAGCGCCGTAATCCCCTCGTTGGCGCTCTGATAAGCCATTGAGATAAAGAAGATCGAAGTCCTTTGGATGCTTCTCCAGCAGTTCCCTGCCGAGCGGGATGGCGGTATCTTCATTTTGACTGAGTACCAGCACACGCAGGTAAAGAAGGTCAAAATCCTGATCGCCGGGTCGCTTCTCGCGTGCCTTCTTGAGCACCGCAAGCGCTTCTTCATAGCGATTGCGCTGAACCAGCACGGTAGCAAGTGCGGCATCGATGCGGGACCACTCCGGGTGAGCGACCTCCGCCTCTTGCGCTCTCTTGATCGCATCTTCAGAGAGGCCCGCCTTGCTGGCGGCGAGCATGAAATCAAGCACAAGTTCCTGGTCATCAGGAGCAGTTCGCAGGAAGTCAGCAGCGGCTGTGTATTGCCCCGCTTCAATCCGAGCCTTTGCGATCCAATCGATCGCAATCACTAAGTCAGGATCAATCAGGAGTGCTCTTTGCCAGTGATCAAGAGCCTTTGAACGATCTCCGAGATCATGTTCGATCACACCCAGTGCAAGCTCAGCCCGTGCAAGCCTTGTATCAAGTAGAAGGGAGCGCTCAAGTTCAGTCTTGGCTGCTTCCCTTTTGCTCTCCGCGTAGAGAGCAATCCCAAGCGAATAATGCAGGCTTGCCGACTGCGGGTCCATCTCTAATCCTTTCCGGAACGCGCCAACGGCACAACCGAGTCTATGGCTTTGCTGAAAGGAGTTCCCGAGAAGGCCATAGTCGCTCGCCTTCAGCTTATGATCCACCTGGGCTCCCGCAAAGCTCACCGGCGGAGTGCATGGGTCGGCGGCCAAGCTTGCCTGAGGACAAGAGAGAGTCACGGCCAACCCAAGGCAGTATGGAATCACGAAGCGCAGTGACGACAATAAATGCGTACCCCGCGAAGACCTCGTCACGGTTAGCGAAACACGAACTTTAGAGGGTAACCGGCTGCTAGCAGGTACCTTCAGGGAGGTGACCGAATCCCGCAGACGCACTTCGGCAAGATCATGCATTATGAGCCTGTCGCCTCCAGAACACGCGAGGCAGGCGGAACAGCCTTAGCCAGGCCCTTTCCCCCTTCCAGAACATGGACGTCATAGGGGCCAAGAACGCGCTCCTCTACCTCCGGCTTCATTGTCAGGACTTGAGCCTGTCCAAATGAGGTCGCACCTGGAAGGATGGGGAGCAGGGCGAAGACAGCGAGCACCGTGCACGGAGCGAGCATTGCGGCGTTGGAGCGGAATCTCAAAAGGATCTTCCTGGGGTAGTACCGTTGAACTTCACTGGGGAGATGACTGCACACCCTCTACGGCGTGGCATGCCAATGGTAGTCGGATAGCACATCGCCATGCTCGCCAATCATAAGGATCGCGGCACGGCCCGCATCGAGCGTGCCGGAAAATCGCTTGCCGCTCCGTAGATCCGTGAAGGAGACAGGCGACGTCTCGGTCTCCGAGGTCAGCACATAAAGCGTCGCGTGCGGTAGACGAGTGGGACAGATAAGAATGCCGGGATTTGTCACGGGTGTCGTGTAGGTAGTGCTTACCCCAGCCATCTTCAAGGCATACGCATAGACCCGGGCAATCGAATCCAGATCTGTGTTCAGCTCGAGCGGCAATGCTGAAACTAGCACATGGCCCTTGCCCAAACGCAGATCCTCAAAATCTCTTCCTCCCGCGAACATGAGCCGGTCGAGTGTCGTCGTGTTCAGTCCGTCATAGATAAGCGGAACATCACCCGCCGGCGTGTGCAGAATCTCATCCCGAAGCTGCAGAGGCGTTAAAGAAGCATTGAGCCCCATCTCGGTCGCGCGACTTGTCTGGTGAAGATGTTCGTCCGCCGCAAAAGGTCCAGAGATCAGCAGGACTGATCCCGCCTTCACCCGGGCTTCAATTCCCGACCATGCCTTCGCAGTCAGTCCATAAGCCGAAGGCAGAATGATCAGTTTCGGCATTCCAAGCGTGTCAATCTGATACTCCCCCACCGCGTAAGCCTCCACACGGTTGTGGTAGTAGAGCACCCGTACCGCATTCTGCTGTGCGGTGAGCGCCTGATCATTGTGTGTGCTCAACTGCAACGACTGCGGTAGAACGATCGCCACATCCGGCAACGTCATCCCGGTTGCAAACGGCGCTGCCTTGGTGGCGAAGGCACCAAGATCACGCATCATGGACTCCCAAACCTTGGCAGATCCATCGCTACGCTGTATCCCGAAGTCCGGTTCGCGGGCCCAATCCCACTGCAGCGCTCCTGAAGACCCGGCGGCGAAACCCAGCGCCCACTTGCGCTCCTCGATCGCCGTACCGGTCAACTCATCGTAGCGCCATGCGCCATCCGGATTCCAGGCGGGCTGATAGCCGGTCTCGCCGGTAATGTTCGGCATGCCCGGACGCTTGGCTACTACGGAATCCCAAAGCAAGGCATGATCCTGCCAATACGTGTGGTTAGTCGTGAACGAGACTCCAGACCCTGCATAGAACTGGTTCAGCAGGCGATTCGTCACGCCCCCTTCATCCTGCCCCACGTTGATCAGTTGACGGCTTCCAGACGAGTGAATCACATCTACCATTGTCCGAACCCAGTTGGAAAACATATCCTGGGAGAACAGGTTGTAATCAAATGCACGAACCTGGCGCTCGTTCCCATAGCGCTCGTAGGCCATGTCGGCCTGGCGCGGGAGTGGAACCGTAGACCAGGTGCCCAGCTGGCCTTCACTCACCCGCCACACGTCTGCCAAAGCCGCAACCGTGCCGTAGCGCTTTTGCAGCCATGCCCGCCACGCCGCCTGTTCCACGGGATCGCCATTCGGTATATTTCCGTGGAAGACGAGCCTCGGGTTGGAGAACGACGGCTCGTTGATCAGATCGTAGGAGAGCCAGGGAACCTTGCCAAACCGTCCTACAACGGAAGCGATATATCCCTTCTCCGCCTCCAAAGCAGCCGGATCCAGATATGGGTTCGGCGGAGGCTCAGCCGACTCACTCTCCGACCGCCGGGAATCCATGACGTGAGGTGTAAACGCAAAAAAGGTGAAGTTGACCGCGATGTGATGACGTTGCGCCGCACCCAGATACGCTTCCAGGTTCCGCAAGAAGCGTTCATTCGCCGATCCAGTAATTGGCTCGACAAAGCGTCCCGCCGGAATCCACACGCCGGTTCGAACAAAGTTCACGCCATGCCGTTCCATGTCGGCAAAATCATCCTCCCACATCGCCCCATTCCGGGGACTGGAGAAATCCCACCCGTTCTCCTCTGTGGTGAAGTAGTTCACGCCGACCGGGAAGAAAGGCTTGCTACCCAACGTAAGGAAATCCCCGGAGACCCCAAGCGCATCGCCGCCTTCAATCGCGGAAAGGTTCTGAACCTGAAAGCCATTCTCCGCATACTCCTGCGGCAACGAGGAGCCGGCCGGAGACCACGTCGCCTTGACCCGATAAACACCTTCCTTCATCGAACGCCGAAACGGAAGCAGTATGTCGCTCTGCGCTGCACTGACTTCGACTTGGGCTCGATCAATAACGGTATCCCCCTCAAGCATCGTCGCTTCGATCTTCCCCGCCGTCTTCTCCCGCTCGATCCTGCGGAGGTGCACCGTCAACTCCGGCAACTCGCCGGGTCGAAGCGTGTTGTACTGTGCCTCAACCTGCAGCCCGGTCGCGCCTGCCTGCGCATACTCCGCGGCTGTACGGAGAAGATGAAGACCATCGCTTGATGCCCAATAACCGGGTTGCGGTGTAAAAGGAAGAGCAACGATACGGCTTCCCGGCATCATGCTGCCGGCAGAATGATCTGAAACAATGACCGGCGCGGCGAGGTGTGTGCCATCTGACGTGTCCAGATAACCAAGACCTTTCAACCGGCCTTCCTGGGCAAACACCCTGGCTGCTCTGACCTCGATCTTCGGCAGGAAGTCATATCCGGAACGCCACGCAAAATGGGATGGCTGCGCGTCCAGCGGCGCCACATAGCTGTGGCGAAAATCGATCAACTTGCTATAGCTCTGCTGCGCCTGTTCGGCAGTGAACCCACCCTTTTGGTTGCCAAGTACCGGAACCTGCAGCGGCTCACCGCCCACAAGTAGCAGGTTCCCGCCCTCCTGCAGATAGTGCAGAACAGTCGGCCATGCATCCGCCGGAAATGCCGAGCCATAAGGCAGCACCAACAGTTTAGCTGTCTTCAGTGCTTCACCACCCCGCAGTTGGACGACGTCGACAAAGGTCGGATTACCGCCGAATGCCGACGTAAGCGTCGACTGTGAGAGCTCCTCACTTTCTACCGTTGGAAAACCAGCCTGATGGAAGATCACCGTCTGTGCTGGCAGGCTGTAATCGAGGCAGAGAGCGATCGCTCCAGCCAAAACCAAAGCGTAATTCTTAGAGGGATTCATTTTTACCTGCAAACTTGAGGCCGTTATCTTGCGTACAAACGGGGCTTGAGCTGGAAAAGCGGGATGCGACCTGCAGAATAATTCCAGGTCGCATCGCCGGTGGAGAAAGTGGATTTGTTAGAAGTTGAACTTGAAGCCTAATTGGATCTGTCTTGAGCTGTTTGCGTAGCTGTTGATCTGCCCGAACGTACCATCGTTCACGTTCGCATCGGGAGCACCGTTGATGGGATGGTTGAAGGCGTTGAACATCTCCAGTCTGAACTGCGCGTTATAGCGACTTCCATCGCCAAACCGATTGTTCTTGACCAACGAGAAGTCGAGATTGTCATTGTGCGGGTTACGCACATCGGAGATGACCCGGGGAGCGTTCCCAATCGTGTACGGTGCTGGCTTCGAGTACTGCGTCGTATCGAACCAGTGAGCCCGCGTCTTGTTGGAGAGCTTCGCACTGGTTCCGCTCCACGCGGGTCGCTGACCGAAGGTAAAGATACCCGAGGTCGTCGAGCCGTTATCGACGCTCGCCAGAACTACGGGGGTCCCATCCGAGTAAGTGATGATGCTATTCACCTGCCATCCGCCCAGCGCAAGATCCGCATACTTCGGAATGCTATTTCCGAAACGCTTGCCTTGACCATACGGGAGCTCGTACACCACGCTCGCAGAGAGCAGCTTCGAGACATCGTAAGCAGACAAGCCACGTTCTGCACGAGGATTGTACTGATTGGCGTACGTCTGGGCTGCGGGTCCCAGGTAGTTGACCGAAGATGCTGCGTTATCGATCGCCTTGCCACCCGTAAAGGCGACTGTAAACAGCAGCCCCTGGGAGAACTCGCGGTCCAGACGCAAGGTAAATGCGTGGTAGATGGAGTCTGCATCGGGCTTACGGAAGCTGGATACGCCGTTGTACTGCGGATACTTTCGCAGCAGTTGGTTCCGTGAGATCGTCGGCTGGCTCAAGGGAGATCCAAGCGTCGTGATTTTTCCGTAGAAGGGATTGGCCACCTGGTCGAAAAGATGTGATCCCAGCGCAAGATCGGAGGTCGGGAGTTGATCGAAGGGAACACCAGGATCTCCGTTGATCAGGAACAGCCCGCGGTTACCCAGATATGCCGCCTCAAACTTCAGCTTTGAGGGCAGCTGGTATTGAACACTCAGGTTCCATTGCATGGTGTACGGATTGCGTACGCTGTCGAAGAACGACTGCTGGAGACCGTTTCCAAGATCAATTCCCTGGATGCAAGCCGTCGATGCCAGGCACGCAGGATCCTTTGCCTGCGCAATCTGGTAGCCGCTCGGGTAAGGATTGGCAAGGTCTGCAACTGGAGCACTGTGCTCGTTGTCGAAGCTCGGGCTGAAGTTGGTCTGGGCATTGAAGCCTTCCAGTCCAGGCGCGCCTGATGTTCCAGCCGCCTGAAGTGCCGAAGGCTGAAAGACAACGCCGAAACCACCGCGGACAGCCAATTTGGTGAAAGGGTTGTAAGCAAAACCCAGGCGGGGGCCGAAGTCCTTCTTCTGCGTCGCAACCTGATGCCGGCCATACTGCGAAGCGCTCGTGCCCACCAGGGCCATCTGGCCCTTCAGCGAGCCGCAAGCTGGGCAGCTAACGCCAGCCGCGGGTACTACCGCACCTAGGGGTGAAGCGGCATTCGCGTTCCAGACCGAAAGCTGGTTGTCCTGCTCAGTTCTGGGTATCTCCAGGTCATACCTGAGCCCGACATTGACCGTCAGGTCACGTCTTACCTTCCAGTCGTCCTGGACGTAAAAGGCAAGATACTGCGAGCTCTGCACAGCATGCGGGTCATTGGTGATATCGCCGCTCGACGGCAGCCCCAGGAGGAAGGATGCGAATGCATTCCCACCGGAGCTCGAGTCCTGTGGGTTCTGACGGGTCCAGCTCTCGTCCACGTTATACGTGCCTGCGGGGTAGGTGTACTGGTAGAAGTCCAGCTTCAAGTAGCGAAACTCACCGCCTGCCTTGATGGTGTGGCCGCCCAGGATCTTGATCAGGCTTCCGTTCACATCATGCGCCAGCGGATTCTCCTGCAGCGGCACGTAGCCCTGCGTTCCGATATCAGAGTAGCCGCCCGCAAAGCTGAAGTGTGGGAAGACAAGCGCGTTTTGCGATGCTTGTTGATCCACTGAAGCTGGAAAGCCGATACTTGCGGGGCTGAAGCCTTCGCTCGATGCAGTGCGGACCGAGACCGACTTCGAAAAGCCATAACGAAACTCGCCCAGCAGATTCGGATTGAACGTAACCGTGTTATCGAACGCAAGGCTGTACGCATTGCCTGTCGTCGGACCGTTGTATCCGCCGGGCGATGCCACATTCCCGAAATCATCCAGGTACGTGCTCTGACCAGCGTAGTGAGAGAAGCGCAGGAACGAGTGATACTTGGTGGAGAACTGCTCATCGACACGAGTATCGAAGTGATAATAGTTCGATGTCGTGCCTCCCGAGGTCGTGTGCTCCGATGACGCGGTAGCGCTGCCCGGGGTCGGATAGTAGCTCAGAATCTTTTGTGCAATCAGAGAAGCAGGCGTCATCAGGCGTCCCGCAGGAATCTTGTTGTTCGGAAACTGATCCCGAACATAATTACCGTTGGCGTCCTGGTGAACGGTAAGCGGATCGTAGATCTTGAACGGCGCTGCGGAGAAGTCACCCTTCAGCCAGTCTCCAGCGGGTAGCAGAAACTGCTCCGTTGCTGCAGAAGCTTGACGAGAGTTCTCGTAATCGACGAAGAAAAACGTCTTATCCTTCCGGATCGGACCGCCAAACGTGCCACCCGTCTGGTATCTGTGCAACGCAGTCTTTGGTGATCCGGGAGCTGTGCCAAACGGCTGAGCTGCTAGACCGCTGTTCTCAATAAACTCGAAGGCGCCCCCGTGATATTGGTTTCCGCCACCTTTGGTAGTCAAACTGATGATACCGCCGGAGAAGCGGCCGTACTCTGCTGCAAGTACGCTGCTTTGCACGTTGACTTCCTGGACTGAGTCCACGATCGGCGTATACGCGCTAAGGTTGTTGCCAACATTGTTCTCAGGCAGGATGTTCGTCATGCCGTCAATCAACTGCTCGTTATTTCCGTTGCGCGATCCGCCGATATGGGGGGTCGATGCACCACCGACATTGCTCACCGCAGGTGCCAGCGCCGCAAAGTCGAAAGGATTACGGCCGTTGTCCGGAAGATCCAGGATCTCCCTCGTGGAGATGGTGGCGCTCAGGTTGGATGATTCGGTATCAAGCCTCTGCGTGTCCGCACTCACCACAACCTCGTCCGTCACATTTCCCACCGGAAGGTTGAAGTCAACTGCCTCAGTGCTTGCAACCTGCACGTCAACACCTGTCTTGCTGGCCGAACGAAACCCCTGAGACACCACCTTAACCGTGTAGTTGCCAGGCTGAACGAACGGAATGTCATATCGTCCCGACTGGTCTGTGGTGACGGTTCGGCTCTCGTTTGTTGTGGTTTCGATGACGGTTACTGTGGCCCCGCTTATCGAACCGCCGGTGGCGTCAGTTACAACTCCCGAAATAGTTCCGGTGGGAGTCTGCGCCCCGAGCGAAACTGCCAGCAAACCAAAAAAAATAGTAGTCAAGCAAAATTTATGCATCTGGTCTCCTTCTAACTGTTGCCAAACAGACGCTCGGCCCCCAAGCGGGGGAAATGAACTCAACCTGAGAGTTCACAACTCAATGTGATCGGTATCATTTGGCGAAAGCCGTTATATGGAACCAATCAGAAGCCTGTCAAGTGAAAGCTTTGAAGCTGGCTTTTGTCAGGACTCCTCGGACTTCT
>CAZZZP010000086.1:0-18007 GCA_964658635.1 Lichenicola sp.
GTGGTGCGGGTCTGCGTTGGTCGGCGATCTCGGGTGCAGTAGTGGCCGGGTAGGTTGCGGAGCTTGTGGAGGATTGCGAGTGGTGGCAGCCGGCGAGCGCGAGGGTGAGCGCTGCGAGGCCGAGGGCAGGGAGGAGAGCGGGGCCTTTGATGCGGGTGCGGGTTTGCGGGGGGTAGATCATGCGTCGGGTGGGGTTCGCGGCGGTGGAGGGGTTCGGCGGTTGGCGTCGTCCATGCGCTCTGCGAGTTTGCGGAGCTCGGCGGCTGCGGCGCGGAGGGCGTCAGAGCTGTTGCGGCGGACGTCGGGGACGACTTCGTCGTTGATGTATGCGGCTACGCGGCGGAGGTCTTCTTCGACATGTGCTGCGGCTTCGCGGAGGCGGGTTTCGAGTGGTGATCGGGGAGTGTCGGAGGACATACGCTGCTCCTGTAGGCAGAGTGCATAGGGGAAGAGTGCGTGAGAGAAGGATGCGCTGTGAGGTGGGCCGGGTGAAATCTCAATTTAATACCTTTCGAGTAATGCGTGTTCCAGAAAAGCAACCCGTAGAAGAAGAGATGCCGGCGGCTGGAGAAACGGACTGGACGGGGTGCCCAAGTGGTCAATGTGTCTGTCGGCGTAAATCGGCTGAAGGTGAGGCCCAGACCTGGAGGGTTGAGCAGTGGCGGCGCGGCGTTCGTGTGATGGAACCAACTGATGTGAAAGGAGAGGCGTCGCATGCAAGAGCGGGTTTGAACGTGTGCGGGCGAGTTGAAACCGGGATCGGTTTCGAGGCAGGGATGGATTCCCTTTTCGTTTGCTGGCGGACCGAGCTAGAACAGAGGCAACGCATTGCGGAAATTGAAAGCATCATCATCATCCCGGGTTGTGCTGCCCTCGATCGCCGACGGGGGAAGCAAGGTAACGAAGCTGAGGAACTGGGTCAAGTATGCGGGGCTGTTGCTGATATCGACGGCCTCGGTTTATGGACAGAGTGTGAGTGAGCGTGGCGTGGTGCCGGGGACCGAGATGGTTTCGCCGGATACGCCGAAACCGGGCGCTGCTCTTCCGGATGCGCCGGTTGCGGCTGGATCTTTTGCGGATAGGGAGGCAGGCGCTGCTTCCGCAGGGGTGATGGTGAATGATCCGGCGGGTTCTGCGGTGCGGACGAAGGTTACGGGACGGTTTGACCGGTTCATCGATCCCACCGAGATTGCGCCTCGGCTGTCGTCGAAGGACAAAGTCCTTTCCGGCGTTCGCGGCACGGTTTCGATCCTGGGAGCGGCGGGCTGGGTGGGCGGTGCGCTTTACGGGGAGACGTTTGACCGCAGTCCGAACTACGGGCAGTCGGGGCAGGCTTTTGCGCAGCGGCTGGGCGCAGCGGCGGCGAAGAATTCGTCGGAGGGGATTTTTTCAAATGCGGTGTTTGCGCCGATCTTCCACACCGACCCGCGGTATTACCAGTTGGGGCCGGGACACAGCGGACTAGAGCGTTCGACGTATGCGATCAGTCGTGTGCTGGTGACGCGGACCGATGCGGGCAAGCCGACGTTCAACGCGGCGCTGCTGGCGGGGAACCTGGCGGGGTCGAGCCTGACGCAGCTTTACTATCCGTCGCAGAATCGCAGTGTGAGCGAGGTGATGACGACGTTCGGGACTTCTCTGGGTGGGTCTGCGCTGGCCAACCTGCTGGGCGAGTTTTTTTCGCAGACTGCGGAGCGTTGGCATTTGAAATAGCTGCCCGGCTCGCCTGACTGTGCTCCCCATTCAGTGCAAGATTCATGCCGTTCGCTGAATAGACCTATACTCTCCTGCCCTCTACGCATAGCTTAGAGTCCGGTACTCAGGCTGATCAGGTTATCGATTGAATACGGTGTAGGCGGCCAGAAGCGTGCCCTGCATCGAATGCGATGTGGATAAAACAGCACGAGCCCAACCCGGATCGATAGCACCTCCCCAGTCCGCAAACAGGCGCGACACAACTTCAGGAGATAGAAACAAAATGGCAAAGAAGCCCGGCAAATACGTTGAACGTGGTCTGGTACAGGCAGCAAAGATTGGCTGGTCGGTGTTCAGCCGGCTGAATAACATCAGCCCGAATGAGAGCTTCACGCCGAAGTGGAGCGACAAGCCGCTGCTGAAGAGCTACCAGAAGGAGAAGCCGCCGCTTGGCTGGCCGCGTACGACGGATTCGCTTTGCCCGAAGTGCGTCCCTGCGATCCGTCAGCAGATTATCGACGGCAAGCTGCCGCACGAGATTCTTTTGAACGAGAAGGTTGGCGAGATCAAGGCGCAGATCATCGAGCGCGACGGCCAGATCCTGATGGTGAAGGATTGCCCGATCCACGGCCACTTTGAAGACGTGATGTCGATCGACACGGCCTTCTTCAAGCACCTGGAAGAGGTTTTTCCGGGCCGCGATATCCGCGCCCACAATGACGAGAAGCTGCACAACCACGGCACGTCCACGGTGACGCACGGACGTGGTTCGGTGCTGACGATCGACCTGACGAATCGCTGCAACATGATGTGCGACCCGTGCTTCATGGACGCGAACCAGGTTGGTTTTGTGCACGAGCTGACGTGGGACGAGATCAAGACGATGCTCGACAACGCGGTGACGATCAAGCCCAAGCGCCAGATGTCGGTGCAGTTCTCGGGCGGTGAGCCGACGCTGAGCCCGTACTTCCTGGATGCTGTCGCGTACGCCCGCAAGGTGGGTTACACGTCGGTGCAGGCTGCGACGAACGGTATCGAGTTCGCGAAGTCGAAGGAGTTTTCGAAGGCTGCTGCTGAAGCGGGTCTGCGCTATGCGTACCTGCAGTTCGACGGGATCGGCAACGCGGCGAACTCGCATCGCAAGGTAGGTAACGCGTTCGACGTGAAGCTGCAGGCGATCCACAACCTGCATGAGGCCGGTGTGGATATCGTTCCGGTGACGACGATCATCAACGGCATCAACAACGAGCAGGTTGGCCGCATTATCGAGTTTGCGCTCGATAACCCAAAGAAGATCAACTTCCTTTCGTTCCAGCCGGTGAGCTTCACGGGCCGCGATGAGGATATCTCAGATGAGCGTCGCCAGGCGCAGCGTTACACGCTTTCGCACCTTGCACACGATGTGAAGAACCAGACGGGTATGGGCGAGCCGACGCGCGACTGGTTCCCGATCTCGTTTATGTCGACGTTCTCCGACTGGGCGGACCTGGTTCACGGACCGGATCGCGACTGGGGCCAGTTGTCTTGTGGCTGCCACCCGAACTGCGGTATTTCGATGGCGCTAATGATCGACAAGGAGACCAAGGAAGCGGCTCCGGTGACGGCGTTTATCAATGCGGACCGTCTGGCGAAAGACATTGCACGGGTGAACGATGCTGCGCGCGGCAAGTTCCTGACGATTCTGGGTGCATCACTTGCGCTGATGCGCAACTACACGCCGCAGAATGCTCCGACGCACTTCAAGATCAAGGATTTGCTTGAGAAATTCGACAAGAGCTTCGGCGCGACCGGCCGCAGCTATGGCAAGGTGACGGCAGACCGTACGATGGAAGACATTGCGAAGCGCCGCGGCGATCGCTGGAACTTCCTGTTCATCGCGGGCATGTGGTTCCAGGACCTGTTCAACTACGACTTCCGCCGGACCGAGCAGTGCATCATCCCGTACGCAACGCAGGAGGGCGAGATCAGCTTCTGTGCGTACAACACGGGTGTGGGCTGGCGCAACATCATCGAGAAGATGCACATGACCTCTACCCTGACCAAGTGGTATGAGGAGCATGGGCGTCACGAGATCTTTGCCGGTGGCAAGAAGGTTGGGCTCGAGAAGGAAGGCAAGTACGACCTGGTTCTGAACGACGAGCATGTCAATTCGGCTGCGAACGACACGTTCGATAAAACGGGTGTGGCGAAGAATGCACGCGAGGAGAAGATCCGGGCGCGTGACGCGAAGATGAAGCAGGATGCGGAGAATGCGAAGATGGCGGCTCTGTATCGCAAGGAAGTGCTGGGCGAGAAGGCACCTGAGGGTGGGTTTGTTCCGCTTGGTGCGATTGGCGGGCTGGGCGGGATCACACCGGCTCCTGCTGCGTCGAAGGTAGAAGTGGTGAACTCGATTGAAGAGCCTGTCTCGGGCGACTAATCGCTTTTGGAGAGTGAAAGAGGAAGACCGCCAGCGATGGCGGTCTTCCTCTTTTTGGGTCGGCGATGCATCCCTGGTCTGAATTCACGCGTCCTTTTTCTTAGGAGCAGCAGACCCCTGATGAAGCCGCCGTATGTATCTGAGCTGGAAGACGGGCTGAAGTCCGCGCTTACCGATTCTTCCACCCCGCCGGCGACGCAGGGCGGGGTCGGTCTTCTGATTGCGGACTCGATGATGAGGCGCCTGGTGGAAAGCGCATCGATTCATCTGGAGCTTGCTACGGAGATGCTTGAAGTCGATCGGGCTGACCCCGCGACGCTGGCGCGCTTTGAGTTGATTGTTGCGGACGAGCCTGTGGCGGTTGAGGTGCGCCGCAGGATGCTGGACCGGGAGCAAGGCGGCGAGGGGGTGAACCCGGCAGTGGTTGCGGTGCGCACAGCGGGGAGGGTTTCAGAGGCTCAGGAAGAGGCTCGAGCGGTCGAATCGTCCTTCGATGGGGTGCTCACGCTGCCGATGCAGCCTGGCCCCGCTGCGGCGCAGCTTTCGTTGATCTTGTATGCGCACCGGGCGTTTGCGAGACGCTACCAGTCGGCACTCGATGAGCTGCATCTGAATCGGCGGATTTTTCGATCGGTAACGAGTGGTATTTCGGTGGCGGATGCTACGTTGCCCGATCTGCCGCTGACTTATGTTAACCCGGCGTTTGAAGTGATGACGGGCTATTCGCTTGAAGAGGTGCAGGGTCTGAACTGCCGGTTTCTGCAAGGCGAGGAGCGGAACCAGCCGGGCGTGACGCTGGTGCGTGAGGCGATAAGGGATGAGCGCGAGGTGACGGCGATCATCAAGAACATCCGCAAGGACGGGAGCTTCTTCTGGAACGAGCTTTCGCTTTCTCCGATACGGAATCGTGAGGGGAAGGTCACTCACTTTGTTGGAATTCAAAGCGACATCACGGCCCGGGTCGAGTTTGAGGCGGCGCTGCGGGAGAGCGAGAAGCTGGCGGCAGTAGGGCGGCTGGCTTCATCGATTGCGCACGAGATCAATAATCCCCTGGAGTCGGTAATGAACCTGCTCTACCTGGCGCAGCATGAGAAGGATCCGGACTCGATGATGACTTATCTTGCGCAGGCGGATAAGCAGGTGCAGCGGGTGGCGCTGATCACGTCGCAGTCGTTGCGGTTCTATCGCCAGTCTTCGAGGCCGCAGGCGGTGCAGTGCGGGGCGCTTCTCGAGAGTGTGCTCGACCTGTATGAGAGTCGCGCGGAGAACTCGCACGTGCGGATTGAGCATCGGGAACGTTCGCACGAGTCGATTGTGTGTCTGGAAAGTGAGATCAGGCAGGTACTGAACAACCTGGTTCGCAACGCGATCGAAGCGATGAAGACGGGCGGGAGATTGCTGATCCGGAGCCGGGATACGAAGAACTGGGCCACAGGCGCAGCCGGGGTGGTGCTGACTATAGCCGACACGGGTACGGGCATCAGTGCACAGACGATGGCACAGCTGTACAAGCCATTTTTCACGACCAAGGGAGCAGCCGGGACGGGGCTGGGGCTTTGGATTTCCAGTGAAATTGTGACGCGTCATCACGGGCTTCTGCGTGTTCGCAGTAATCAGAGGCCGGGTCGTAGCGGTACGGTGTTCACGTTGTTTCTGCCTTTGCAGGGGACTGCGATTTAGGCGTGGGTCGGGTTATGAAATTTCCGGCGAGGCCGGTTCGTGATAGAACCTGTGGAGACGAACGACGGTAACTAGGCAATGTGCGTTTCACCCGTTACAATCGACCGCAGGCGAAATCAGAATTGTTTTGTATGATGAGCCGAAAGCTTGACGCGCCTTCTTCCAAGGAGAAAATACGCCCCATGAAATTAACTGCACGTGTGCCGGTCACTGCCGGTCTTATGGCTCTGGTGCTTTTTTCGGCCACCGGGTGCAAGCGCCTGCGCGCCAATGACCAGATCAATAAGGGCGTCGCGGACTTCAAGAATGCGAAGCTCGAATCGGCCACCAATCATTTCCAGCAGGCGGTTGACCTCGATCCGGACTACATGAATGCCCGCATCTATCTGGCGACGACGTATGCGTCGCAGGTGGTGCCGAACCTTGATTCGCCGGATAACAACAAGCTTGCGAAGGAAGCGCTGGATGGCTTCCAGGAAGTGCTTCGCCGGGATCCGAACAATGAGAACGCGCTGAAGCAGATCGCTTCGCTGGACCGCAACACGGGGCATCCGGAAGAAGCCAAGGAATACGAGAAGAAGGTGATTGCCCAGGATCCGAACGATGCTGAGGCGAACTACACCATCGGCGTCGTGGACTGGCTGCAGGCGTACAAGAATGCGACGACTGTTCTTGCGAAGGAAGGCAAGCAGGACAAGAGCGATGGCAACGTAACGCTCTCGAAGGCTGGCTGCGCTTCGCTTGTCACGATGAATACGCCTCTGGTGACCGAAGGTACGGACTACCTGACCAAGGCCGCGCAGATCAACACGAACTACGAAGAGGCTTACACGTATCTTTCTCTGATGGCTCGCCGGAAGGCGGATCTTGAGTGCGGCAACGCGCCCGCGATCAAGGCCGATCTGCAGCAGGCCGATATGTGGGCGCAGAAGTCGATGGGCGCACGCAAGGAGAACGAGCGGATCAAGGAAGAGAAGAACAAGGGCGGCGTTACGCAATAAGCTGCCCTGGACCATGCAAACGGCCTCCCCGGGTGGGAGGCCGTTCGTTTTGCCGGATACAATTCTCAGGTGATTTCGATGGCTCCTCGTACGATCCGGAAGATTCTGATTGCGAACCGTGGTGAGATTGCGCTGCGGGTGATGCGTACATGCCGTGAGCTTGGTATAGCCACGGTGGCTGTTTACTCCGATGTGGACCGGCGCGGGGCGCATGTACTGGCGGCGGATGAGGCTTACCGGCTGGGGCCGGCGCCGGCGAGGGAGAGCTACCTGCGGGGCGATCTGATCCTGGAAGTGGCCCTGCGTTGCGGCGCGGATGCGATTCATCCGGGCTATGGGTTTCTGTCGGAGAATGCGGACTTTGCCGATGCGTGCGGGGTTGCGGGGATCACGTTTATTGGCCCGCCGGGCGCGGCGATGCGTGCGCTGGGCTCGAAGACGTTGGCGCGACAGGCGGCAGATCGCGCGGGGATGCCGCGGGTGCCGGGCTCGGTGACGGGGCTGAAGGATGTTGCGGAGGCGAGGGCGGTGGCTGCGGGGATCGGCTACCCGGTGATGCTGAAGGCGGCGGCGGGTGGCGGTGGCAAGGGGATGCGGGCGATCTTCGCCGAGGGCGAGCTGGAGAGCGCGTTTGCGGCGGCGAGCTCGGAGGCGGAGCGTGCGTTCGGGTCGGGCGAGGTGTATCTCGAGAAGCTGATTGAGCGGCCGCGGCATATCGAGATTCAACTGATGGCGGATGAGCTGGGGAACTGTATCTACCTGGGCGAGCGGGAGTGCTCGGTGCAGCGGCGGCATCAGAAGGTGATCGAGGAGGCGCCGTCGGCGGTGGTGTCGGCGGAACTGCGGCGCGGGATGGGGGAGGCGGCGGTTCGGCTGGCGCTTGCGGCGGGGTACACCAATGCGGGGACGGTGGAGTTCCTGGTGGATGGCGCGGGGACGGCGGGCGAGGCGTTTTACTTTCTGGAGATGAATACGCGGCTGCAGGTGGAGCATCCGGTGACGGAGCTGGTGACGGGGCTCGACCTGGTCCGGCTGCAGATTGGGGTGGCGGAAGGGGGGCCGCTGCCGCTGGCGCAGGCAGATGTGATGATCCGCGGGCATGCCATCGAGTGCAGGATCTATGCGGAGGACCCGGAGAACGGGTTTATGCCGTCGCCGGGGAGGATCACGCGGCTGCTTGAGCCGAAGGGGCCGGGAATTCGCGAGGACTCGGGGGTGTACGAGGGGTGGGAGGTGCCGCTTGATTACGACCCGATGCTCTCGAAGCTGATCACGTTTGCGGCGACGAGAGAGGCTGCGATCGACCGGATGCTGGGTGCGCTTGACCAGTATGTGATCGGTGGCATACGGACGAACCTGGGGCTGTTCCGGCGGATTCTTGAGGATGCGGAGTTCCGGTCGGCGGCGATCGATACGGGCTATCTTGAGCGGCTGCTGGCGCGGCCGCGGGAGCGGGCTGCGGGCGTGCCGGTGGAGATTGCGGCGATTGCCGCGGCGCTGGCGTCACGTAAGGGTAAGCCGCTGGCAGATCGAGAGACTGAGGTGGTGGAGAGCGCGTGGGCGGTTGCGGGACGGCGTGAGGGGCTGCGCGGATGACGGTATGGATCGAGCTTGAGGGCAAGCGGGTGCGGATAGAGTCGGCCGAGGGTGGGCCGGTGATCGTTGATGGCGTGGCGTATGACGTGGACTGGATTGAAGGGGAGCCTGGGGTGTTCTCGCTGCTCTGGACGGACGCTGCGGGGCGTACGCGGAGCTTCCGATGCGTCGCCGAGGCGGGGGCCGTGGTGGTGGACGGCGAACGGGTGGAGTATGCCATCTACGATCCGAGGAGTTTGCGGAGCGCAGGGCTGGCAGGCGGCGGGTCGAGCGGGCCGAAGTCGTTGAAGGCTCCCATGCCCGGGCGCATTGTGCGGGTGCTGGTCGCTGACGGCGAACAGGTGGAGGCGGGGCAGGGCTGCCTGGTGATGGAAGCGATGAAGATGCAGAACGAGTTGAAGGCTCCGCGGGCGGGGGTGGTGAAGCGGCTGAGTGCGGTGGCGGGCGAGACGGTGGGTGCAGGAACGGTGCTGCTGGTCATCGAGTAGAGGCGGACCTGCGAGAGGAGCGAGTTTTCCATTGCAATCCCTGCGACAGAGGCTACAATTCGTCCCATACCGCCCAAGGAGTTTGAAGCGATGTCAAATGGAATCACTGCCGATTCGACCATCGTCCCGTCTTCTACGACTGGCTTGAGCCAGGTTGAGCGAGTCGTAGACACGTTTGTCGCACCGTCGAAGACCTTCACGGATATTCTGCGGAGCTCGAGCTGGTGGCTGCCGTTTGTGCTGTTGCTGGTGAGCTCGATGGCGTCTGCGTTCGTGGTGCAGAAGCAGGTCGGGTTTGACCGCGTGTACGCGAACATGATGCACGACAGCCCGAAGGCGGAAGACCGGATCAACCAGATGGAGCCGGCGCAGAAGGCGAAGGTCGAGGCGATGGGGGAGACGCAGGTCAAGTTCTCGTCCTATGGCGCGTTTGCTTTTCTGCTGATCTTCTTTTCGCTTTACGCGCTGATCGTGTGGGCTTCGTTCAACTTCGGGCTGGGTGCGAAGACGACGTATGGGCAGGTCTTCGCCGTCACCTTCTATTCATCGCTGCCCTACGTGCTGCTGAGCGTGCTGACGATCGTGACGCTGTACGCGGGAGGGAATGCCGAGGCCTACGACCTGAAGAACCCGGTAGGGACGAACCTTGCGTACTTCATGCCGGATGCGGCGCCTTGGCTGAAGGCTTTACTGAGTTCGCTGGACGTGATCAAGCTCTGGTCAGTTTTCTTGATGGTGATCGGGATGGCGATTGTGGCGCGGAAGACGATCATGCAGTCGGCGGTGATCATCGGCGTGATCTGGCTGCTGGGCGTGGTGCTTTCTACAGGGGCTGCGGCTTTCAGCTAGAGGAGTGCTTTGGCGGGCGCCAGCAGGAGGGTTTCGGGGTTTCTCATTTCTGGATTCGAGAGTTGAGAGTTAAAGCTGAAGGCCCGGCAGCTTGCCGGGCCTTCAGCTTGGTGATGAAAAACTACTCGGTCCAGCGCTTGAAGACGAGCGAGCCGTTGGTGCCGCCGAAGCCGAAGGAGTTCGAGAGGGCGTAATCGATCTTCGCCTTCTTCGGTTCGTTCGGCACATAGTTGAGCCGGCAGGAAGGGTCGAGCTCGACGATGTTCATGGTTGGTGGCGCGGTCTGCTCGAGCATGGCGAGCAGGGTGATGCCGGCTTCGAGTCCACCGGCTCCGCCGAGCAGGTGGCCGGTCATGGACTTGGTGGAGCTGACGAGCAGCTCGTGGTCGAGGGCACGTTGGCCGAAGACGTTTTCGATGGCCTTGGACTCCATGGCATCGCCAAGGGGGGTCGAGGTGGCGTGCGCGTTGACGTAGTCGATGGTGTCGGGTGCGATCCCGGCGACACGCAGCGCGTTCATCATGGCGCGGTAGCAGCCTTCACCTTCAGGCGCCATGCCGGTCATGTGGAAGGCGTCGGCGGACATGCCGTAGCCGATCACCTCGCCGAGAATCCTGGCTCCACGTGCCTTGGCGAACTCGAGCTCTTCGAGGATGAGGATGCCGGCACCTTCTCCTACGACGAAGCCGTCGCGGTCCTTGTCCCAGGGGCGGCAGGCGTGCTGCGGGTCTTCGTTGCGGGTGGAGAGGGCTTTCATGGCGGCGAATCCACCCACACCCATGGGGGTGATGGCGGCTTCGGTGCCTCCGGCGATCATGGCGTCGGCGTCACCGCGCTGGATGATGCGGAAGGCGTCGCCGATGGAGTGCGCGGACGAGGTACATGCGGTCGCGGTGGCTTCATTCGGTCCGCGTGCGTTGTACTTGATGGAGACGTGTCCGGCGGCGAGATTGACGATGGAGCCGGGGATGAAGAAGGGCGAGATCTTGCGTGGGCCTCCGGCGAGCATGGCGGAGTGCTCGCGCTCGATGACGTCGAAGCCGCCGATGCCGGAGCCGATGTGCACGCCAAAGCGGTCGCGGTTGGACTCGTCGATGACCAGGCCGGAGTGAGCCATGGCTTCGGCCGAGGCGGCGAGCGCGAAGTGGATGAATCGCCCCATCTTGCGCGATTCCTTCTTTTCGACGAACTGCAGGGCGTCGAAGTTCTTGACCTCGGCGGCGAAGCGGACGGGGTGGCCGGTGAGATCGAAGGCGGTGATCTCATCCATGCCGCTCTTGCCGGCCAGCAACCCGGCCCAGACCTCGGGCGCGGTGTTGCCGACGCCGCAGATCAAACCGATTCCTGTGACGACGACGCGGCGCTGGCCGGGATAATGACCGGGCTGCTGGGCGGGCCGCTGGCTTTGCTCTGACATTGTTGCTTATTTGCCTTTCTGGTTCTTCTCGATGTAGTCGACGGCGTCCTTGACGGTCTTGATCTTCTCGGCATCTTCGTCGGGGATCTGGATATCGAAGGCCTCTTCGAACTGCATGACCAGTTCGACCACGTCGAGCGAATCTGCGCCGAGATCTTCCTGGAAGCTGGCGCCTGGGGTTACTTCTGCTTCATCCACCTGAAGCTGCTCGACAATGATTTGTTTGACCTTCTCGTCTACTGCTGCCATGTCCTGTCTCCTCGTGTACGTCTAAAGTCTGCCGTTTGGCTTGGTACGGGCACCTAACTCAGTACACCTATTGACGATACTGGGCGCCTTCGTGAGTGTAAACCAAAGTGAGGGGATTGCTCGCACGTTGGGCGCCCGAAAGCGGCGGGCTGACAAAGCGCGGCGCTGATACGTCAACCAAGGAAGGCGAGGTAAAACGGTGGATTTGAGCTACAGGATTGGTTCGGTCGTCGGCTGCGTGCTTTGGGTGGCGGCGGCTGTTTGCCAGATGCCAAAGCAGGTTCCAGGGGTGGCGCCGTGCCCGAGCGTTCCGGCGGCAGGGCGCCAGATGGTCGACCATGGACGTCGGGCGGTCGAGATCGTGGTCAAGATGGATGTGGACGTGGATGGGGCTCCGAATGCGTACGGGCCTCGGGGCAAGAAGACGCTGGATGTGCTGAAACATGCGCGTGCGCCGAAGGGGACGACGGATGCGGGGAAGATTGTCGGGTATATGACGGAGTATGACGGTGGGCCGCCTACGGTGCAGGGCAAGCAGGACCCTTTTCCGGGGTATTACGTGTCGCAGACCGACTTCGCGGACCTGAAGAACAAGCGCATGGAAGATCCCCGGCGGTACGTGGACGCTACACGGATGAACTACGTGGTGCAGGGTGCGGTAGCGGAGAAGGCGGGCGTGGAGATGGGGGATTTCGCCTTGGTGTACAGCTGCCGGACAGGGAAGACGGAGTATGCGATCGTGGCGGATTCCGGGAATCCGAGCGGTGCGGAGGGGTCGTTGGCACTGGTACGGGCGCTGGGGTATCCGCTGAAGAACGGGATCGACGACTCGGTGGATGAGAAGGAGATCGTGGTGCGGTATTACCCGAAGTCGAATCCGAAGAAAGAGTTCTTCAAGTCGCAGGCAGAGCTGGATGCGGCGGCGAAGCGGTTGGGGCTGGGCAAGTTTTAGGGTTGGCAAAGTGGCCAGGCGCTCTGATGAGGCGAACTGGAAGACACCATGGACAGAGAGCATGTTTCGCGTCGCTGCGTGAGCATGAGCCAGAGCTGAAGTCGGTTGGCGTTATTCACCTGCGCTTGTCTGGCTCGGTGGCGCGTGGAACGGCAAGCCCTATCTCTGACATCGATCGGATTGCTGATCTTGCGCCGTCCGGAAAGACCACCCTGGTCACCGTCGGACGGGTGCACGGTCTGCTCGCAGGCAACCTGGGGGAACGAGTCGATCTGTCGGTGGCGGGTTGGATGCGTGACGCGATGCGAGAGCGGGCGCCGGCGGTCGGACTCATCTCAACGACATTCTCGAGAGCATCTCGCTTGTCGAGACCCTGCGACACGTTTACCACCGCGTGGATGACGCTATCGTGCGGGATACGGTGATCCTCGAATTGCCGCAGGTGAAGGTAGCTGTACTGCCTTGCCTTGCAAAGTCCGGGCCGGCTGCCTAGTCCTCTTCGGCTACGGCGGCAAGGCGCAGGGCAGGTGAAGCCAGGTCTTCGAATTCGAGTGGGGGCGTGGTGCTGGTGTCGCTGACCTCGCGGAGGCTGCGGTTGATGGCGCGGGTGCGGACGCCCACCTCGCCTAGGGTCTTCTGAATTTTGCCTACGTCGCCTTCGACCTTGTCCATGAGCTTGCCGAACTTGCCGAACTCGGTCTTGGCGGATTCGAGCACCTTCCAGACCTCGTCACCTTTTTCCTGGAGGGCGAGCATGTGGAATCCCATCTGGAAGCTGGTGAGGATGGCCGAGAGGGTGGATGGGCCGGCGATGGTGACCTGGCAACGGGACTGGATCTCGGCCTGGAGGGCATCGCGGCGCATGACCTCGGCGTAGAGGCCCTCGGTCGGCAGGAACATGATGGCGTGGGGCGTGGTGGTGGGCGGGTTGATGTACTTCTCGCAGATGCGCTTGCCCTCGGTGCGGATGGCATTCTCGAAGGCTTTGCCGGCGGCGGCGAGGAGCTCGGGGTCATTGGCGGAGTAGGCGGCTTCGAGCCGCTCCCAGTCCTCGCGGGGGAACTTTGCGTCGATAGGGAGAAGGGTTTCGCCGGAGTGGCCGGGGAAGCGGACGGCAAACTCGACGACCTCCTGTGTGCCGGGCTTGACGCGTGCGTTTCGCAGAAACTGCGAGGGGGCGAGCATCTGCTCGAGGAGCATGCCGAGCTGGACCTCGGCGAAGCCACCGCGGGATTTGACGTTGGTGAAGATGCGGGAGAGGTCGTCGACGCCTTCAGAGAGCTTGGACATTTCGCCGAGGCCGGAGTGGACCTTGTTGAGCTGGTCGGTGACCTGGCCGAAGGACTCGGTGAGGCGGGAGTGCAGGGTGGCGTGGAGTTTTTCGTCGACGGTCTCGCGCATCTGGTCGAGCTTGGCGGTATTGTCGGCGTTGAGTTTGGCGAGGCTGCCTTCGACGGTGGTGCGCAGCTTGTCCTGGTGGGTGGTGTTGTTCTGCGCGAGGTCGGCGAGCTTGTTGTGCAGAGCGGACTGAGCTTCGAGCTGGGTTCGGGCGGCCTCGGCGGTGAAGCCCGCGAGGCGCTGGCTGAGCTGCTCGAGGGTCTGGCCGACGGAGGCGCGGAGGGTTTCGGCCGAGGACTTGTTGTCTGCGCGAAAGCTGTCGAGGCCGGTGTGGAGCGCGGTTCCGAGATTCTGGATGGTGTGGAGGACTTCTTTGCGCAGGGCGATGGAGGCTTCGGCCGCGGCCTGGCGCGAGGTGTGTGCCTCGGCGGTGAGGTCGGCGCGGACCTGCGCGAGGCCGGTGTGGAGGTGGCGTTCGAGCGCGGCGGAGTTGGTTTCGAGCCGGGCGATCTGGTCGGGAAGCTGGAGCTGGCGGGGGTCTGCCGCTGGAATTGCGGGCTTGCGCGTGAGGAGGAGAAGCGCGAGGGCGATGAGGATGAGTTGGAGGGCGAGGATAGCGACGATCATTTCGTTTTTCCTTCGCCCAAGCATAGCAGACTGTAAAAAGTGTGCTGCGAAGGATTGGTGTCGGCGCGAGGGCAGCGTAAAGCAGCCGCCCCATGTGGCACTGTGGCCCGGGCGGCTGCTTTGCTTGGAAAGCTTACTGTTCGGTTGGCGACGAGAGCGAGGGCCGAGCGCGCACAACTTTGCTCTACGACATGATGCTGCATTGCTGCTGGTGATGCTGAAATTCCTCTGCTGCGTGCTTTGCACAAGCTGGCCGGGGGATTTGCTGATCGTGATCTACGGGGGGCCGGGATGAGTTCACCGGGTGGGAACTCGAGGGCTGCGGGGCCGGGGGTGTTGCGGAAGGAACCTGGAAGGAAGGTCCGGGCTACAGGAGAAATTCGTTCGTAGCACCTTTGTGTTATGGACAAAACCCTTTTGTATCGAGTGAGTTAGTTCAGTGAGATAGGGAAAGCCGACGTCAACTCGCGGACATCGGCTTCGGTGAGCGAATGAACGAAGACGTTGGTCTGCTCGTGGTCGCTGAAGGATTCGGCGTAATCGTAGCGGGAGGCTAGGAAAGTCTTCAACTTAGCCGAGCTTACGTTGACGTCGTGCGGGGTTTCGGGGACGTCCGGGTAGATGACGACGTGGTACATGTCGTGATCCGAAGGCGAGGCGAGGATAGCGAAGCAATCGTTCGTTGGTCCGATGAGCGAGGACATGGTGAGGAAAAACCTCATCTTTCCTGTGAATTTTGCTGATGCCCTCAACGATCTCGAACGGGGGATCCTGCAATATTCCGGTTGGATGCAATTTGTACGCCAAACTTTTCAGCGTTGTGCTGCAACGATCTGGTCAGCGACAAGCGAGGCGGCGCGGGCGGCGGCGACGTCGTGGATGCGAAGGATATGGGCGCCGGCGAGGATGCAGGCGACGTTCGCGGCGGTCGTGGCGCTGAGGCGATCGGCGTCGGTAGGATGGGGGAGACCGGCGGTGAGGAAGCGCTTGCGGGAGATGCCGGCCAGCAGCGGGTAGCCGAGGTCGTGGAGGTTGGCGAGGCCGGCGAGCAGGGTGTAGTTTCCCTCCCCGAGCTTGCCGAAGCCGAAGCCGGGATCGAGGACGATGGTGTCGGGAGCGATGCCGGCCTGGCGGGCGAGGGTGAGGGTGTGCTCGAGGCCGGAACGGACAAGCGGGAGGATCGCTTCGGCGGCGAGCGGGGGCAGGTTGCGCCACTGCTGGGGGGTGCCGCGGGTGTGCATCAGGACGGCGCCGGGTCTGGTGCGGGCGAGGACTTCGGCCATCTTTTCATCCCAGAGCAGGCCGGAGACGTCGTTGACGATCTCTGCGCCGTGTTCGAGCGCAGCCTGTGCGGTAGCGGAGTGGTAGGTATCGACGGAGAGGATGGTGTTGGGCCGGGCTTTGAGGATGGCGTTGAGGACGGGCAGGAGGCGTGACTGTTCTTCATCCGGGGTGACGGGCGTGGCGCCTGGGCGGGTGGATTCGGCGCCGAGGTCGAGCAGGTCGGCGCCTTCGTCGAGCAGGCGCAGGGCATGCGTGAGAGCGGAGTCTACTGAAAAGAACCGGCCGCCGTCCGAGAAGCTGTCCGGGGTGATGTTGACGATGCCCATCAGCAGCGTCCGCTCACCGAGTGCGAGGGTTCGGGAGCGGAGAGGCCACTGGAAGCTGGGACGAGGCATGGCGCTCAGACGGTGAGGAGTTCTTTTTCCTTGGCTTTGAAGAGCTCTTCGAGGCGCTTGATCTCGGCGTCTGTAAGCTGCTGGACCTCTTCGGTCGAACGCTTTTCATCGTCGGCGGAGATGAGCTTGTCCTTTGCTGCCTTCTTGATGGCCTCGTTGCCGTCGCGGCGGATGTTGCGCATGGAGGTCTTGTGGCCTTCGAGGACGCCGGCGAGGTTCTTGACAGCTTCCTTGCGGCGCTCTTCGGTCATGGGCGGGATGGGCACGCGGATGATGCGTCCGTCGTGCATGGGGTTGAAGCCCTGGTTGGAGGTGCGGATGGCTTTTTCGATGGCGCCGACGAGCGAGATCTCCCACGGCTGGACGAGGATGAGCTGGGCTTCGGGGGTGGTGATCTGGGCGACCTGCGAGACGGGAACGTCGGAGCCGTAGTAGTCCACCTTCACCTGGTCGAGCATGTGGACGCTGGCGCGGCCGGTCCGGGCGGAGAGGAGGTTGGCGCGGAAGTCGGAGACGGTCTTCTCCATGCGCTCTTTCAACTGCTGGTGGACGTCCTTGAGAGCGGCGATGTTGGCCATTGCGGATGCCATATGATTCATGTCCTTACGCGCGGATGCGCCGTTGTTCATTCTAAACTCCACTGGCCCCCTGAGGGCGGGATGTGGAGATCAGGGCCTGAGGGTGGCGAGGCGGCGGCAGGCTTCGGCGAGGTCGTTATCCTTTTTGGCGAAGCAGAAGCGGAGAAGGGATTCGCCTGCCGTGGAGCCGGCGCGGAAGAAGGCGGAGCCGGCGACCGAGGCTACGCCGGTGCGGGCGAGCAGGTCGCGGGACTTGGCGGCTGCGTTCGCGCCTCTCAGGGTGCCGGTGTCGGCGAGGATGTAATACGCTCCGTCGGGGATGTGGGGGGTGAGGCCGGCGGCGCGCAGGCCTTCGACGAGCATGGTGCGCTTGGCGAGGTGGTCTTCGACGAGCGCGGTGTAGAAGCTGGGGGGAAGCTGTTCGACGCCGTCGGCGCAGCCGTGCTGGAAGGGCGCGGGCGCGCAGACGTAGAGCAGATCGTGGAAGTAGCCGATCGAAGGCATCCATTTGGCGTCGGCGATGAGGTATCCGACGCGCCAGCCGGTGACGGAGAAGGTCTTCGAGAAGCCGGAGATAACGATGGTTCGCTCGCGCATGCCGGGGAGCGAGGCGGGCGAGATGTGCTTCGTGTCGCCGTAGAGGAAATGTTCGTAGATCTCGTCCGAGAGGATGAAGAGGTTGTGCTCTTCGGCGATCTGGCCCAGAGCTTCGAGCTCGGCCTGGGTGAAGACCTTGCCGGCGGGGTTCGACGGGGTGTTGATGAGCATGGCGCGGGTGCGGGGCGTGATGGCGGCTCGGACGGCTGCGGGGTCGAGCTTCCACTCGGCCTCGGAGCCCGCGGGGGCGGACATCTGGACGGGAACGGGGACTCCACGCAGGCCGCGGAGCATGCCGGCGTGGTAGCCGTAGAAGGGCTCAAAGAGCAGGACCTCGTCGCCCGGGTTGAGCAGGGCCTGAAGCGCGGCCTGGAAGCCGCCGGTGGCGCCAGAGGTGACGAGGACCTCGCGGTCGGGGTCCACGTCGAGCCGGTGGGTGCGTGCGACCTGGGCGGCGATGGCCTTGCGCAGACGGGCGATGCCGTCGAGACGGGTGTAGATGTTGTGGCCTTCGCGGATGGCCTTTTGCGCGCCCTCGGAGACGACGGCCGGCGGATCGGTGTCACAGACTCCCTGGGCGAGGTTGACCCCGCCCATGTTGTCGCAGGCCACGGACATGGCGCGGATCTCGGACTGGACGTTGTGGGGTGCGAGTTCGGAGAGGCGGAGCGGGGCGACGGCGGAGAGCGAGGAAGCCATGGTGAGGATTGTAAGGCAGGGGGCAGGGCTTAGGGCTTAGGGATCGGGGATCAGGCATGGATGGGGCGACCGCTTATTCGGGGTCGGGTTCGGGGGTTCGGGAGGGGTTTCGCCGGGAAGGGGGGAGAGGCCGAGGCCGCGGT
>CAZZZP010000087.1:0-17529 GCA_964658635.1 Lichenicola sp.
CCTGTTCCCCAAATCTCTGCTCTTGTTCCCCAAATAGACGCTCTCAGGCCGGGAAGCACTGCAGAACAGAGTTCTATTCTGCTAAGCCCTTTTCTAGCTTCTAGTTACGTGAAGCAGGTAAGTACACAACCACCGGCCTACTCTACGCCCTCAGTTGACAGCGACCGGGTCGGCTCGACGGGCGTTCCGATGGACAGCTGGATTTATCCTGCGCTGGAACGATTGAGTTCCATGGGGCTGATACCCTCGCAAAGCGTTGCCATCCGGCCGTGGACAAGGCAGGAATGCCGCCGTCAGCTGAGAGAGGCTGAGGATGTGTTGTACGGTTTCGGTTCTCTAGATGTGGAGACGACTGCGGGAGTGCGCGGGGAAGCAGAACGCTTGTTCAGCGAGATTGAGCATGAATTGGAGGAGCCTGACGGGACCGGGAACGCAATTCTGGAATCGGTTTACGCGCGTGCCGGCACCATTGTGGGCCCGGCTCTGACGGATGGATTCCACTTTGGTCAAACTTGGACCAACGATTTCGGCCGCCCATTGGGAAGAGGCAACAGCTTCCTGCTTGGGTATTCGGTCCGGGCCGTGAAAGGCCGGTTTTTCTTCTATGATCGCCAGGAGGTACAGACGGACCCGGGCGCACGTGCGGTGACTCCCGCAGAGGCCCAGCTTTTCAATCAACTCGACACCATCCCATTCCAGATTCCTGGTTTTGTGACGCCGGCCGGTGCGATTAAACTTCCCGAGCCCGCAGTCAGCGCCTACGTACGCCAGAGGCCACTTGAGCTTTATGTCGGCGTTGCATTTGCTGGGAACGCGTTATCGTTCGGTAAGCAGGAGTTGTATTGGGGCCCGACGACGATGGGTCCGCTATCCTTCTCGAGTAACGCGGAGCCGACTTACAATCTTCGGCTGGTAGCGACGAGGCCTCATCCTTTTCCGTTTTTACCCGAGTTGGGCAGCTATCGCTTTGACTTTGTTTTCGGAAAGCTCTCCGGGCATCAACATCCCGAGCGGCCTTACTACAACGGTCAGAAGCTGGATTTCAACCTGGGACGTAACTTCGAAGTCAGTTTTACCCGTTGGTCAATCCTGTGGGGTGTAGGGCACCCCATGACGCTAGGGAGCTTGAAAAACAACCTTTTCAGCAGTAATTCGACCGGTTTAAATTTTGGCTACGGAGATCGCACGGATCCCGGAGATCGCAAGAGCGACATGGATTTCCGGCTTCATGTTCCGGGAGTTTCGAGGTATGTCACCGTGTATGCAGACTCCTATGCCGATGACGAACCGAATCCAATCGATGCTCCGAGACGTGTAGTGTGGCATCCTGGCATCTATTTCGCGCGTATCCCGATGTTTCCTCATGCAGATTTTCGATTTGAGGCTGCAAGTTCGCAGGAATTGAGCAAAGATGAAGGAGGGACGCGATTTTTTATCAACAATCAGTACCGCGACGGAAACACGAACAAGGGGTTCTTGCTGGGTAATGCGGTTGGGCGAGACGCGCGATCACTTGAGGGCAGAGCCGGTTACTGGTTTTCGGCCCGAACCCGAGTAGAGGCCGGATATCGCCAGACCAAGGGAAGCGCCCTTTACCTGCCGGGCGGGAGCACGATTTCTGACGGTTTTGTAAGCGGCAGCTATGGGTTTACGAGCCAGTGGTCGGTGCAGTGCTTTGCGCAGTACGAACGCTTTCTGATTCCATCGTTCTTATCCGGTGGTCAGCAGAATGGAAGTGCAAGGTTGCAGCTTACGTGGACGCCCAAAAAGAATATCTCCATTACTCCTTAGGTGAAAGAAGTTATGGCGCGGGTTTGAGGCGGGTTGCCTGCAAGTCTCCGTGTGCGTTCCGGCCGTCTTGAGTGATCCCAACCGTAGGGCGCTCTGCTATCATCTGCTCATGCAGGAGTGCTCTGTAGGGGCAAGTGTTCGAATGAAGTCTTTTCAGAATCGAATTGGTGGAAAGCACAGACTGAAGGTTGAGGAAACAACGGTTCGGCCTCTTCTTCTATGCACTTTTGCCGTTGTCCTCATTATTTTTGGACGGGGTGGACGTTCTCTTGCGCAGACCGGCAGCGATTCGCAGTCCGGTAACTGCAGCAATTCTCTACTTGCGAACTGCAGCAATACTGCGAACTCACCTCAGACCAGCGTTCCTTATTATCCAACTCAGAATGACTCCACTCTACCTGGTCAGAAGTCGCAGCCTTCGGAGAATTCAACGTATGTAGATTCGGCGGGCAGGGAGCCGGGTCAGCAAGCGAACCGCGAGATTCTGAATCCGACTTTCCCACCGGATCCGGTGACTGATCTGCAGCGTCTCGCCAAGGGGGCGACAGGGGAGATGCTACCCATCTTTGGGCGCGACTTCTTCAAGCAGGTTCCATCGACTTTTGCTCCTGGCGACCAGTTGGGCGTAACGTCAGATTACGTCATCGGTCCAGGAGACGATCTACTTCTGCGCTTTTGGGGGCCTGAGTCGTTCAATAGTCAGCTCACCGTGGACCGTTCCGGCTCGATCTATGTTCCAAAGGTCGGGAGCATCCATGTCGCAGGTCTTCATTTCGAAGAACTCCAGAAGCAGATTACGACGGCGCTTAGCAGGACCTATCGCAACTTCAACGCATCTGTGAATCTCGGCCGGCTCCGTTCTATTCAGATCTACGTGGTGGGAGAGGCAAGACGACCAGGCGCTTATACGATCAGCTCGCTTAGTACCGTTCTCAATGCTCTATTCGCGTCGGGTGGGCCGAACGTGCAAGGCTCTCTGCGTCACATCCAGGTGCGGCGTGCAGGCGCGACGATTTCAGAGTTTGATCTGTACGATCTCGTTCTCCGTGGAGACAAGTCGAAGGATGTCCGGCTGGAACAAGGCGACACGCTGTTCATTCCGCCCGTGGGAGCGCAGGCGGCTCTTGCTGGAAGTGTCAGGCATCCTGCTATTTACGAGTTATCGAATGAAAGTACGCTCGGGGACCTGCTGAAGATTGCAGGCGGTTTGTCTGCTACTGCGACCACAACACAGATTTCTATGGAACGCATTGAGGGAAACCGGGATCGTCATGCTATCAACGTGGCGCTCGACAGCGCGGGAAACGGCATGCGTCTTTTGGATGGGGATGTGATCTTCGCAGGCCACATCACGGCTGGTTATGAGCAGTCCATAACGATTCGTGGAAACCTTGCCAATCCCGGCCGGTTCGCATGGCATGAGGGGATGAAGCTTAGCGATATCATTCCGGACCGGAGTTCACTGCTAACAAATGATTACTGGCGAGAACGAAACCGCCTAGGTGTTCCTGTCCCGCTTTTCGAGCCGCTGGAGAACCAGAATCGCTTTTCGAAGCAGAATGCCCTTGCGATGAACGGCAACCGTAGCAACTCATCTTCAATCGGGCGGTCTGGCGTCCCTGATCAGACGATCCCGTCTCGTGACCAGAATCAAAGCAATACGTATTATCAGGACAACCAGGCTTCCCAGAACTATCAGGATAATCAGTCAAACTCTACCGACCAGGTCGGGTTGGCAACGGCAGGGCTGCTTGGTTCCTCGATGCAGAATGCTGACGGCTCCTCGAGTCTGTACGGACAGCAAAATCAAGATTCTCCGCAGACGACGCCGGGCACTCTTTCGGAGCCGCAGCAACGTCAGCGGCAACAGTTTGGCACCGACGCTCAGGGCAGGGTGCAAACCAGGATCAGGATTCCGGCGCCGGAAATCGATTGGTCCTATGCTGTCATCGAGCGTCTGAATCCTGAGACATTAAAGAGCTCCCTTGTACCGTTTAACCTCGGAAAACTGGTCCAAGACCATGATCAGAGTCAAAATCTCGAACTGCACCCCGGCGACGTGGTCACAATCCTGTCACAAAATGACATTTCTGTTCCGCAAGCAGTTCGGACCAAGTACGTCCGGCTTGAGGGAGAGTTTCCAGGTGCGGGCGTTTACAGTGTTCTGCCAAATGAGACGCTTGATCAGCTCGTGCAGCGCGCGGGAGGCCTGACCGATAAAGCTTATCTTTATGGAAGCAGCTTTAGCCGGGAGTCGGCGCGGGTTTACCAGCAGCAGAGACTGGATGAATACATCTCCTCACTTTCAACAGATATGGAACGGTCCGCTGCAGTACGTGCGGCTTCTTCTACTACGGGGATCCTCGATCCTAATTCCCTTGCTGAACAACGCAGTCTTGTCGCTCATTTAAGGCAGCTTCGGGCGACAGGGCGCGTGGTGCTCGAATTTACTCCCACGAGCAATGGCGTTGGCAGCATTCCGGTAATTCCACTTGAGAATGATGACATCTTCCGGGTACCATCGAAGCCAAACACTGTCAGTGTGATCGGAGCTGTGTACGGTCAGAATGTGTTTCTCTATACCTCTGCCCGAAAGCTCGAAGACTACGTTGCACTGGCTGGCAAGCCCAACCGTATTGCTGACCGGAAGCACGCCTTCATCATCCGCGCCGATGGTTCCATCTTCAGCCGGGAGAGAAGCAAGGGTGTTCTATCGAATAGCTTTGACAACGCTCGCATCAATCCAGGCGACACGATCGTGATTCCTGAACAACTTATCAAGCCGACGGCTCTGAAGAACATCCTTGATTACTCGCAGGTTCTATCTTCCTTTGGACTTGCTGCGGCCGCCATCAACGTCGTTCGTTGACTCTTTATACGTTAATTAGTAGCTACAGAAAGCCGGGCAAATCTGCCCTGCCAGGATACCTAGATCGGCGGCCGTAAGTTACTCAGGGACAAAGCGATAACTATGCACGACAAAGGTTCACTTATCTCGGTCGAAGGTGCCTGGCGAGAGGCTTCTTCCAGAAGGTCACACCCCATCCTTACCATTCTTACGGTAGTCTTCAACGATCGAGAGGAGGTCCAACGAATTATTGATAGCGTTGTTCCTTTTAAAAACGCAGACCTCGAGGTGGTTGTCATCGATGGTGGTTCGACAGACGGAACGAAGGAGTTGCTGCAGAGCTTCGGGGACGAGGTTGACTACTGGCTCAGCGAGCCAGACAGTGGTATCTACGACGCGATGAACAAGGGGTTACGGGTGGCGCGTGGCACCTACGTTCTGCACCTCAATGCGGGAGACCGGTTATGTGGCGTGCCTTGGGATGTGTTGCGGCAGGCGAAAGCAGATCGAATAGATGTTGTCTGTTGCCAGGTTCTACTTGGGAGCGAAGTTGTCTTCGACTCAAGAATCGATTACCGATCGAAGATTGATAACACATGGCATCATCAGGGAACGTTCTACCGTCGCGAAGCTCACCTGGGATATGATACGGGGTACCGGATTCTTGGGGATTGCGAGCACAACCACAGACTGCTGAAGAGCCGCTGCAGCGTGCGGGTCGCTCCCTTTCTGGTAGCCGATCATGATATGCAGGGTGTCTCGACAACGACTCCCGGCAAGGCAGAGTTATACCGAAGCATCCGCACTCATTTCGGAGAGGGATATGTTCTGCTTTCTCGGCTACGGTTTTTTCTGCTGCGGGTTCGCGCGGCCTACCGTTTTCGATTCCTAGGTCGTGCTCGCTGAGACTCAGGCGCGGCCGAGGATAGCTGCCAGCAGGTGACTCCGAAGCAACTGCAGGCGTAGCTTGATCTGCTTGCTACGAGCAAATCTTCCGCTGAAATTTTGACCGTGACGGCGGTATAAGAGAAGAGGCTCCTTAAGACAAATGGCTGATCGGCCGGCAAGTGCGTTGCGCATGCCGATCCAATGATCGTGCAGAAAGAGCACGCCTCTCGGGAAGGGAAGTACAGTATGGAGGCGCGACGCACGGAGAGCCATTGCAGAGCCCTGAAAGTGATTATGGAGCAGGTTCGCCCAGAAGCCCGGCTTGAAGGTTGCGCGGTGGCGATAGAGCTCGCTTTCAATCGGGGCACCAGTGCCGTCGATGAATCTGATGTGAGAGGTGACAAGGTCTACGTCGAGATGATGAGCGAAGGTGTGAAGAAATTGTTCAACCTTATCAGCGGCCCAGATGTCGTCGCCGTCGGACAGGAACAGGATGTCGCCGGTTGCGTTTCGAAGTGCTTCCTCGACAGTCGCTACGACTCCTTGATTCTTTGAACGGCAAATTAGGCGAATGAGGGGATAATCCAGCGAACGAATGACTTGTGGGGTGCAATCGGTTGAGGCGTCATCGACGATGACAATTTCATCCTGCGGTTGGAGTTGCGGAATGATCGACCGAATCTGTTCTTCGATGTATCGATCACTGTTATAAGCGGCCATACAGACGGAGACTTTAGGACGTGTGGAAGGGGCTCTGCGAGGCTGTTCGAGTTCAGGAAAAAGCTGTTTCATTTCGCTCTTCCAGATACGATTGCGCCGGCTTCTCGACAATAGAAGGCGGCGCTTGAGGAAGTCGAATGTGATGGCCCGCAGTGTGGCCTGGTCGGGATGGAGTGCCTGTCGTACCGCCCTAAGTAGGAGCCTCGCCGTTCTCTCCCAACCGGCGGCGCTATTCATCACTTGATCCCAGAGGGCGGATTCAGCCAGCAGGATATTCCTGTATCGAGCGGGCGAGACACGATTGGAGAGATCCTGCATGGAGAAGTCATGAAGGACCTGGATTCTGCCGGCAACAAGGACGCGTTTACCGAAGCGATGGAGTTGATGAAACAGAAATGCATCGCTGTTGTCGAGCCAGAACCACGGATCATAGCCACCTACTTGGCGGAGTGCGGAGACTCGAAGTAGAGCGCCCGAGTTGAAAGCGAAGACACGTTCTTGCGGTACTCCGACAAAGCCTTTATCAAACCAAACCGGCATTGCGCCCGCGCGAAAGCGGTAGGGAGACACGATGCGGTCGCCTGCGATAACTTGCGGCACGACGGCTGCAATGACCGGCGTACGCTCGACCTCTCTCACCAGGCTGGCAAGATCAAGGAGGAAAGTCTCAGGAAGATGGGTGTCTTGATCAAGTGTCAGCAACCAAGTCGACCCATTTTGCTCGGCGTGATCAAGAGCCCAGTTGTATGCGGCGGCAAGACCCTCGTTACGCGGGGCAGCGCGATACGTGACGGCTTCAGGGAGAGTTGCCCGGTTTCCGGGCTGGGGTGTATTGTCGGCAATTAGTAGGGTTAGGTTAAGATCCGAACCCCGGGCGGCCATGAGTGCCGCCTGCAAGGTGATGTAGGCTTCGGATTGAGCGGGCAGCCTGTTAAACAGAACGATAACAGCGGTAATGTGAACTTGGGAACCCGGTGATACTCTTGCCGCGCTGGACATCCTGGCTCTGCTCTTTCCCGGCGAGTCTTCTCAGGAGATTGTAGCAGCACCTCGTCTAGTACCCCTGACCGGCAAGAGTCGAGGCTGAAAGTAAGAGGTATTTACAGGCACCACCTGCGGGATTGGGAGCCTGGACAGACGTTACTATGTCAGAAGGGATTTGATTGGACCGATGATGAACGTGGTAGAAGACAGATACTCCGAGAGTGTTGACAACGGCCTGGCCGATTTTTCGATCTTCGATTTCCTGACGTTGCTCGCACGGCGTAAGCGATTTCTGCTGACGGGTACGTTAGGGGCCGGACTTCTCGGTCTCTGCCTGAGCTATCTTTTCCCGACGAGATTCACCGCGGCCATCATCCTGATGCCACCGCAGCAAACGAGTGGAGCGGGGTCGGCAGCGCTGGCCCAGTTAGGGAACCTCGCTTCACTGGGGATGGGTGGGCTGGGCGGCAAGAGTCCGGTGGACATGTACGTCGCGCTTATGCGCAGTGTGACCGTGGAAGATGCGCTGATCGACCGGTACGGTCTTGTGAAGGAGTACAAGGCGAAATACAAATCTGACGCACGCAAGACCCTCGATTCAAACGTGACAATCGAGTCAAATCCCAAGGATGGTCTCATCCGGCTGTCGTTGACTGACAGGAATGCTGCGCGTGCGGCCGAATTGGCGAACGGGTACATCGATGCGTACCGCTCGCTTTCCTCAACGCTGGCGATTGGCGAGGCGGCGCAACGGAGGCGGTTCTTTGAAGGACAGCTTGAACAGGCGAAAGACCGGCTGGCCACCGCTGAAGAGGACCTGAAGCGGACCGAACAGACTACGGGCGTGGTCGAGTTGGATAGCCAGGCTCGAGGTCTGATTCAACAGGGCGGCAGTCTGCGGGCTCAAATTTCTGCTAAGGAGGTTCAGATTGCGTCCATGCGGGTTTATGACGCGAGTGGCAATGCCGACCTCATTCAGGCCGAAGAGCAGTTGAGGAGCTTGCAGGCTGAACTTGCGAAGCTGGGTGGACAGGCGAATGTGGGCGGTGATCTGCAGAGTTCCAAAGCGCTACCGCAGGCGGGCCTGATCTATGTACGAAAGCTTCGCGAGGTCAAGTATAACGAGACGTTGTTCGATATCCTGGCTCGGCAATATGAGGTTGCGCGGTTGGATGAAGCCAAGGAGGGCTCGCCGATCCAGGTCGTGGATCCGGCGATTGTGCCAGACAGGAAGTCGGGACCGAAGAGATTTTACTTTTTCTTGGGTGGGCTGACGGCGGGCCTCTTGCTTACCTGCTTCACCATTACCTTTCAGGAAGGATTGCAGCGGAACAAATCATTAGCTTCCCGGTACGCAGTCTTCAAGAAAGCGCTGCTTTGCCATACCTAGTAGGCACGACGAACTCCAGATGATTGAGCGCGGAAGCTGTGTACATAGTCCACGGCTGGGATGTAAATGGTATGACAGGCAATCATGCTAGGCGCAGGTTGAGGTCAGGACAATGCTGGAAGTTCTTAGAAATTTCGGTTTAGACCCGACGCTTGTTATTAGCGGCGCAGCGGCGTCAGCTTTGTTGTTCTTTCTTCTCTACCGCAAGTTTCTCGTGGGTGCTCTCGAACCCTTGAGCCTGTTCGTGATTGCGCAAATCGGCGACGCTAGTATCATGTGGGCGATGCCTGTTGCACTTTCTTATAAGTGGCAACTTCTAGTATATATGTTGTTCCTATGGGCTGGATTCGCGGTTAAGGGCAAAGCGAAGAGCGGTGGACCCCCCATTCTCTTGGATCGCAACTCGTTTATTGATCTGACCTTGGTTCTCACAGTTTTATGTGTGGTGATAGTATGTGCGAACCTCTACCTAGGAGCTACTGCCGGTTTTCCGTTGCTTTCCAAAAACCCGACAGCGGCCAAGTTCACCATCTATACCGGCGGACTAGGAATCGTGCGCCGGATCAATACGGGGCCCTACTATTTCCTCTGTGCAGGCTGCAGCCTTATGGTTGTCACCCGATATAAGCGTAGAGTTGCACTCACACTAGCTTTCCTTGCGACTTCGCTCGTGATGCTTAGTGGAAATAAATCAGCACTTCTTCCACTCGTCCTGACGTTTTCTCTGGCCTCCCTTCACAAGGGCTTGTCGCCGCAGACTAGGTTGCGCAAGTCGATTCAGAAGTGCTTGCTGGTGCTTCTTCTTTCCGGCGTGGTCATAGCACTGATCATCACTACCAAAGAACAAGGGAGCCTGGTTGCAGGAGTTCAAGGTTTAGTGTTGCGATTACTTCTTGCTGGAGATGGAATAATTTTCTACTATCCTCGGCGCGAGCTGATCATGACCTTGGTTGATCCAAGCATCATGGGTTATCTTCATAGCGTGTTGAACGATGTTCAGGGACTGCTCCGGGTTGGATCGTATGAAGCGGTCGCCCTCGGTACTCTGATCATGGGTGGGGAAGAGGGTGGCCCCAACGTACAGTATTTCCTTCACGCGGACCTTTTTTTCGGTCCGGTTCTGGGCAGTATTTACAGTTTCGTCATTGGCTACCTCATTGCGATCATGAGGAATAACTTTTTCAGCAGCACGACAAAATCAGCATTGAGATTCTCAATTCGTCTTTTTTTGGCGGCAGCGGCCTTCGATTTAGCCACTGAAGCTGGTCTATTCACGACCGAATTAGTAGTCATGCTTCTCTTTGTGGTGCCTTTGTACCTTCTTGCAAGATTCGTCCGTGTTTGCCTGGTCCGGCCTGATGCTTGGGCAACTTCCCTGATAGCTCAACCGCATTTGACAGCGAAAGTTGAGTAAGCCTATCTCAGTCAGGAAAAGCTTCGCTGGTCCTCGTTGCGTTGTTGGGGTGTTGTGATCTGCTGGCAACTCGGACACGCGCACGACTTCGGTCGCCCGCAGCATAATCTGATCGAGCATGCTGCCTGGGCTTCGTTTCATAAGCCGGGCAATCCCAGGCTGCAGCTGAGCCCGCGAGGGATATACGGTGTGTTTGTCACGGGGATCCATGAGGCTTGCCGATCCTGTAATGAGTGTCGGGAGAAGTCTCCTTGGTATGCTGTTAGCAGGTACGGGTGAGCAGATCCAGTGGAGCAGGCGAAGGTACCATCTAACTGGATGATTTCGATTGCTGTCACCGTCCCCCAAGGGAGCGTCGCGAGCATCAATGCAAGTTGAACCAAAGTTGCGTATCGCGATCGAATGCCGGATCGGCAGTGTCCAGCAGGGCATAGGGACGGTTGTGTTGTCTCTCGCGCAGAGTTTGTCGGAGTTGGGCTCAAGCGACCAGGAGTATCACTTTCTGGTGTCTGAGGAAATGGTCGACTGGCTGGCTCCGCACGTTTTTGGACCAAGTCGGTTGGTGGTGCGTTCGGCATTGTCCGGTTCACGTTGGAAGACGGCTCTGAGGCGCTTCGAACCATTTCGCTTGCTGGTCCGCCGAATGCGGGGAGGTCGAGTGTCCGTTCCGGTCTCCGATGGGTTCGTGGAACAGCAAGGCTTTGACCTAATTCATTTTCCAAGTCAAGTGGCTTACAGAACCAGGCTCCCGTCCATCTATCAACCCTGGGATCTGCAGCATCTCCATTATCCCGAGTTCTTCAGCGCTGAGGACGTCTCTCTAAGAGAGCTGTTCTACCGATCTTTTTGCCAACAGGCGACGGCGGTGTGTGTAACGTCCGAATGGACTCGACAGGACCTGGTCAGTAAATATGAGTTGGATGAACGAAAGATATCTGTCATTCGTTGGGGGACGCTCTTTTCAGGAACAATGCCTCCGGCAGCCGCAATCACAGCAGAGACCGTCCGCAGGCTGGGACTTCCCAAGAACTATTTTTTCTATCCAGCAGCTACCTGGCCACATAAGAATCACAACGTTCTTCTTTACGCACTTCGCGATTTGAAGCTGAAGCATGGCAAGAAGGTGGCTCTATGCCTCACCGGAGCAAAGGGAAGTGAGCATGCGTTCCTGATGAAGTTAGCACGCGAACTGAATGTCGACGAACTGATTCATGAGCTTGGATTTGTCTCGGCCGAAGATCTTAGAAGTCTTTACGCTGGTGCTCAGGCAATGGTGTTTCCAAGCAAATTTGAGGGTTTTGGACTGCCGATCCTTGAAGCGTTCCAGATGGGTACACCTGTGCTTTCATCTTCTGCTACAGTGCTGCCAGAGACCGGAAGGGAAGGGGCAGCATACTTTGACGCAGATTCACCCGAAGAACTCGCCGCATTGATGCTGCGTGTATCTGACGAGCCGGACTTTCGAAGAAATCTTGTAGAACTTGGCTGGTCTGTCCTGGCGCGTTCTTCGATGGAAGAGACTGCGCGTGGCTTCCAAAATCTTTACCGTCGGGTGCATGCCTCTACGTCTGACAATGAGAGCGACGCATTGTTTTAGACCAGCGCAAATAGTATTGAAGCACCACTTTCAAGTTTATGCCTACTGGCTACCTAAGGTCAGGAGCTCTCGAGGACGGGTGATGTTTGAGCTTACTCGTGGCTAAGCAGATCCGAAAAGCGATCTAAAATGACCCGGACAAATGAGATAGGGTGTGATGAGAGGGTTGCCTATGTTGTGTCGCATCTGCGGGAGCATTACAGCACTTTTTGGCGAAACAGTACTCCTGTCAAAGTACAAGGTCAGCTACTTTCGCTGCGCGCACTGCGGTTTCATGCAGACAGAGCAACCTTACTGGTTGGAAGAAGCCTACTCCGAGGCGATCTGCCGTCAGGATGTGGGTGTTATGAGCCGCAACGAGCTAAATTCTTCCATTACCTCTAGCTTGATCTCGTTACTTTTTCCAGACATAAAGAAAAGCCTTGACTTCGGAGGAGGTCACGGTGTTTTCGTGAGGATGATGCGTGATCGGGGTTTTTCTTTTTATTGGCGAGACCTATACGCGGCGAATCATTTTGCTCGTGGGTTTGAATTCGACCCGCGGGAGCGATATGACTTTCTGACGGCTTTCGAAGTGCTTGAACATTTTGTTGATCCGGTGGGCGAACTTGAAGAACTTATGGCGACCTCGGATAATGTTTTCGTCTCAACGTTGACCCTGCCCGATCCCGTACCAGCGCTTGGCGCCTGGTGGTACTATGTGCCTTCCAGCGGACAGCATATATCTTTCTACGCTCAACAGACATTGCAGTTCATCGCGACTCGCTTTGGCCGCCGGGTTTACTCGAACGGTTCTTATCACTTGTTCACCAAGAAGCAGTGCAGTCCACTTCTTTTCAACCTGGCAGTGAATGGTAGGACTTCCAGATGGATCGGACGTTTCGGGAGACGGCCAAGCCTGACCCCGAAAGACTTCGAGCAACTCACCTCTGGCTAAGATTTTTCTAAGCAAGTGCACTTGCGGATCGTTTGAAGGATCCACGGTATACTTCAGGTGGCCAGAACTGGTGTTAAGCGCCTTGATACGGTACGAATTTGACGGAGCAAGCAAAAGCAGATCTTCTGCGTTGCGACAGGTGTTGCTTCTTGCTGAGGAGCCGCTTGAATTGACGTTTAGGACGGAGAAACTTTGAAAAAAGCTTTAATCACTGGCGTCACTGGCCAGGATGGCGCGTACCTCGCCGAGTTTCTGCTGAATAAGGGATACGAGGTTCACGGACTCAAGCGCCGCGCCTCGCTTTTCAATACAGCGCGAATTGATCACCTGTATCAGGATCCGCATGCTCCGGATTGCCGTTTCGTTCTTCATTACGGTGACATGACGGATTCTTCTTCCGTCATGCGGGTTGTGCAGAAGGTGCAGCCAGATGAGATTTACAATCTCGCCGCGCAGTCTCATGTGGGAGTTTCATTCGAGGAACCGGAGTATACGGGCAATGCCGATGGATTGGGCGTTCTTCGAGTGCTGGAGGCGATCCGCATTCTGGGACTGGGTAACAAGACCCGGTTCTATCAGGCTTCAACTTCCGAGTTGTACGGGTTGGTTCAGGAAATTCCCCAGAATGAAAAGACGCCGTTCTATCCGCGGTCCCCGTACGCCGTCGCGAAGCTCTATGGGTATTGGATGACGGTGAATTATCGCGAAGCGTACGGCATGTATGCATGTAACGGCATCTTGTTCAATCATGAATCTCCGTTGCGAGGGGAGACTTTTGTGACTCGTAAAATTACGCGAGGCCTCTGCCGGATCAAGCTTGGGCTGGAATCGCAGTTATTTATCGGTAACTTGGATGCTCGGCGCGACTGGGGGCACGCCCGTGATTACGTTGAAATGCAGTGGCTGATGCTGCAGCAAGAGACTGCGCGAGACTTCGTGATATCCACGGGCGAACAGTATTCAGTGCGAGAGTTTCTGAATCAGTGCGCAGCCCGCCTGGCGATGAAGCTCACCTGGGTCGGCGAGGGCGTGGAAGAAAAAGCCCTTGATGAAAAAGGACATACGATTGTTGCCGTGGATCCACGGTACTTTCGCCCTACTGAGGTAGAGACCCTGCTTGGCGATTCGTCTGAAGCGCGCTTTAGGCTCGGTTGGGTGCCGCGCACTAGTTTTGCAGATCTGGTGGCGGAGATGGTCGACGTTGATCTTAAGACCGCCGAGCGCGATGCACTTGTGCTGCGCTCCGGATATAGCGGACGGGCGCGGCGTTGAGTGCCTTGGCGCGGCGTGCGCTGATCTGTGGAATCTCTGGCCAAGATGGAAGCTATTTGGCCAAGGTTCTGCTTGACCGTGGCTATGAGGTGTGGGGCAGCTCACGGGACTTGAATGTGAACCGTTTTCGCAATCTGCACCGGCTGGGAATCGTGGAGTCAGTAAAGCTAATTCCGCTAAATACCAGCAGCAACGAAAGTGCGGTAGAGGTGCTGCAGCACATCAAGCCGGATGCAGTGTTTCATCTGTCAGGGCAAAGCTCTGTCAAGTTGTCGTTCGAGCAGCCTGTTGAAACCTTGGACAGTATTGCCATGGCAACCCTTCGTCTTCTGGAGAGCATTCGCCGTTCAGGGCTTGACATCAGATTCTTCAGTGCGGGCTCTACAGAATGCTTTGGTGACACGGGTGATTATGTGGCTGATGAGGAATCCGCTTTTCGACCCGGTAATCCTTACGCCATTTCGAAGGCAACCGCTTTTTGGACCGTGGCACATTATCGTCGTGCATACGGGATGCATGCCTGTACGGGCATTCTGGCCAATCATGAGTCTCCGCTTCGCCCTCAGCACTTTGTAACGAGCAAGATTATCCACGCCGTCGCTTGCCTAGCACTGGGAAAGAAGGTTGAACTGTCTCTTGGAAATCTTGCCATCGAACGAGATTGGGGATGGGCACCAGAGTTTGTCGAAGCAATGGCACTGATGTTGGATCAGCCCGTGGCAGATGACTACATCGTAGCCACCGGGACGAGCCACACGCTGACTGAGTTTCTGGCGAAAGCTTTTGAACTGGTTGGACGGGACTGGCGTGAACATACCACGCTAAACGAGCAGATGATGAGGCTGACGGATGTGACCCGCGTCAGGGTGGGTATTTCGAAGATCAACAGGCACATCGGCTGGAAAGCACGAATACACATGCCGGAGGTGATCGGCAGACTTTTGGAGGCGGAGTTGGAACGCCTCCAGAAGTGCTGAAGTTCTGGTGCAGCCGCGAAGACTGACTATAATCGAACGATGCAGGATAGCCTGACGAACAAGATTCTCGGCAGGAAAAGGTATCGCCGCGCCGCCCTCTCCGGCGGCATTTCCATGGTCGCCCGCGGTGTCCAGGTTGCGACTTCACTCATTACAGTTCGGTTGACTTTGAAGTACCTCGGCAATGAACGTTTTGGGCTGTGGATGACGATCAGTTCCGTTCTGGCTATGGCCGCGTTCGCCGATTTCGGCATTGGCAATGGCGTATTGAATACGGTGGCGAAGGCGTATGGGCAGGATGACATTGCTGGAATGCGTCGCGCTATTTCAAGCGGCTTCGCGGTCTTATTCGCAATCGCCACTGGAGTGCTCTGTCTATTTCTCTCGGCATACCCTTTCGTCTCCTGGGCTTCAGTGTTTCGGGTCATCTCTCCCCTGGCTATGGCGGAGTCGGGTCCAGCTTTGAAGATTTTCGCGATATGCTTTTGTTTGAACATTTCATTGGATGTGGTGCAACGTGTCCAACTGGGCATCCAGGAAGGCTATCGGTACGGTCTTTGGCAGATGTGTGGAAGCGTGACAGGACTTCTCGGGGTGCTCTCGGGTGTCCATTGGCATGTGGGGTTACCCGGGCTTGTCCTTGCGCTTGCCGGCGGACCGGTGCTGGCAACTTTACTTAACGCTGTGCATTTTTTCGGGTTTGTGCGTCCTGATCTACGCCCGAGCAGGAGCTTTGTATCTCGGGGGATGATTGCCGCGATCACTCGTCTCGGGATGATGTTTTTTGTGCTTCAACTCGTCATCTCGTTCGCCTACTCTGCAGACAACTTTATTCTTGCGCGAACCCTTGGAGCGGCTTACGTTCCTGATTACGCGATTCCGCAACGTATGTTTGCGATGGTCTCAATGATGAGCGCCATGTTGATGACACCTCTTTGGCCCGCCTACGGAGAAGCGATGTCGCGGCATGATTTCACCTGGATCAATCGCACTCTGCGCCGGACACTACTGCTCGTACTAAGTGGAGCGTCTGGTGTAGCGCTCGTGATCTTATTGCTTTCTCAACGGCTGCTTGGATGGTGGGTTGGAAGCAGGGCGATTCATCCACCATTCGCACTTCTCGCCGGGCTGGCGGTGTGGTGCGTGCTGGACTGTTGTGGCAATGCACTTGCGATGTTTCTCAACGGAGCTTCAGTGATGAAGTTTCAGATTGTGACTGCTTCTCTCTTTGGCTTAGCTTGTGTCTGTGCGAAGATCATCTTCGTTCAGCGTTTCGGGATTTCAGCGATCCCGTGGTCGACAATCACCGCTTACCTGCTCTTTACGGTGGTTCCGTGTGCGATCTTCGTTCCCCGGGCCCTGCGCAGGCTGCAGGCAGAGGCTCCCGAACTGACAGTTCTGGAGACAGCGGTTTACCCGTTTGCGGCTTTGCAGGCCGGCGAGGACTAAACATTCAGCTGACTATAAGAGCAGTCGGATGAGCACAGGAGTTTCCAACAAGGTCAAAGCGCACATTCTCCGATCCTAGAGCTGATTAGCTGAAGGTATGTAGCTGGATTCTTTGCAGCAGCTTTTCGGCTTTTGGGAGCTTGAGTCTTTATGGATGGCTCGACCTTATAGCGACGATCTTCATGTGAAGCTGTTGGAGGCTCACGATCAGGGCAAGGGCACGCTGGCAGCCCGGTTCGGTGTAAGTCTTGCGTGGCGTGGAAGATATCAAGTGCGCGCAACCGTATCGGTTCGGCCGAGCGTACGCGCTACCGGGCCGGGCCCAAAATTCGGGTGGATCGCGAGGCGGTTCAGAGGTTGCTGGAAGCCAAGCCGGATCTATCTGCGCGAGTTGCAGGCTGAACTAAAGGCTTCGAACGGGACTCAGGTAAGCACGCCCCACCTTTGGAAGATTGTCGGCGAGCCTGGCTTTCGGCTCAAAAAAGTGGCTCCACGCAATCGAGCGCGACACGGAAGCAAATCGGCAGCGCCGCGAAGTCTTTGTAGAACAATTGCGCTCCACTGCTCCGGAACGGCTGGTTTTTCCGCCGTATCTGCTGCTGTGTCGGGAGGACAGCAGGCATCGGGAACATGCTCTTCGCGTGGTGTTCAACGGTCTTCGCTACATTGCGAAGACAGGTTGTCAGTGGCGCTGGATGCCGACGATCTGCCGCCTTGGGCGGCGGTGTATCAGCAGACCAGGCGCTGGATGGCGGCGGGCTGTTTCAAGGCCCTGGTGGCCGATGTGCAGTCGGTGCTGCGCGAGTGGAAGGGTCGAAAAGGCCAGCCCACGGCGGTTTGTCTCGACAGCCGTACCCTGCAGTCGACACCCGAGAGTGGCGCAAGGGCCGGCTACGACGGGGCCAAGCGGTGCAAGGGCTCGAAGGTGCATGCTGCGGTCGATACCCTTGGTCACCTGCTCGTGCTGACCGTGACGGCGGCCGATGGAGGCGATCGGAGCCAGGTCGCGGCGCTTGCCGAACAGGTGCAACAGGTGACCGGAAACAGCGTCGAATTGGCTTATGTCGACCAGGGCTACACCGGACCAAAGGCCGCCCAGGCCGCGCAAACACGGCATCCAGTTGGAAGTGGTCAAGCACCCCATGGCGAAACGAGGCTTTGTGCTGCTGCCCAAACGCTGGGTCGTGGAACGAAGCTTAGCCTTGAGTTTGGCAACTTGGCTTGGCCCACTTCGGCGGTTTGTTTTGGCCCACCCTTTGGGA
>CAZZZP010000088.1:0-17480 GCA_964658635.1 Lichenicola sp.
CTACGCCGCCGGGTCCGCCTATTCCGCTGGGGTTTCGCTGCTGGGCGGAGCGGGCGAGGGCCTGGGTCATCTCGAGGAAGGCGAGGCGAAGCTCGAAGAGGGCGGAGGAGAGCAGGACGTCTTCGTTCTTCGACAGGTTGCCGGCGGTCTTGGCGGACAGGATGCCGAGCATGTCGATGGACTGGCGGGCGCCGAGAATGTCGATTTGGGGCTGCTCGCCCTGCTGGGCACCGCCGCCGAGTTGCATGACGGCCTGCATGTAGACCGACTGGACGACGGACTCGAAGCTGAGGGCGGGCGGGTGGTCGGCTCCGGGGTTGGCGGCGCGGACGGCGGTGTCGAGGCGGTCGGCGGTGGCTTCGAAGGCGAGGCGCGACTGCTCCATCTGCTCGGCGGTGGGGGCTGCGGGAAGGCCGTCGTCCTCTTCTTCGGAATGCGATGCGGAGGACTCTGGAAGGTTTTCAGGCTCTGCCGCCGGTGCGGGCATTTCAACGAGGTTGTCCGGGTGGGCGGCCTCGGCCTCCACCGGGGGAGCGGGCGTGGTGGGGGTCTCAGCCGGCGCGTCGGAGTTCTCACGGGGCTGTCCATCCGGGTTGAACTTGCGGCGGTCGGTGATGACGAACGGGAGCGGCTTATCGGACATGTATTTGGCTCGTTTCAGAACAGGACTACAGATTTGTCGGATGCATATCTTAGGCTGACGTGGCTTCAGACGGAGAGCAAATTTAGATCAGGAAGCTTGATCGGTGAAGCTGAGCCACCGCTGTATTGGATCTGGGCTGGATTCGTCCGGGCGGCTTCGAGTGCATCCCGGCGGATGAAGCCGAGGGCGAGGTTGAGTGGGCCGGTGGGAAGCTGGATGGTCGCGGCGGAGGTGATCTCGCCGAGCGCCTTCTCCGGAGCGGTGGAGTCGAAGAGGGGCGTCCCGGGCGCGGGGACGGAACCGGTGAGGGTGAAGCCGGTGAAGGTGCGGTGGACGTTGCCGCGGGACCGGATGCGTTCGACGATCTCCTGGCCGAGATAGCAGCCCTTGCTGAAGTGCAGGGCGCGGGATGGCTCGCCGGGCTGGGCGGTCTCCTGCGGCAGGTCGCGGTCGCGAATATCGATGCCGTATACGGGAGTGCCCTCTAGCAGGCGGAGCGCCTCGAGGGTTTCAGGCGTGGCTTGCGGGAGCCGGGCGGCAAGTGCGGTGGTGAGCGCGGCGATGGTTGCTGCGGTTGCCCAGAGCTCGAAGCGCGGGACGAGCGGGCTGTGGGCGTGGATTAGGTCTACGGGCGCGCCCTCAAAGGAAGCGTGTGCGAGGTGAAGCTCGGGCAGGGAGTTGGCCGGGAGGCTGAGGGACTCGAGGAAGGGTGCGGCGAAGGGGCCGGTGAGCAGCAGGCCGTCCTGTGAGTCCACGGGGCTCAGTTCGACGTCATCCATGATAATGAAGTGGTCGAGCATGTTGGTGAGTGCCGGTATGCGGTCGCGGCTGGTCTCAAGCAGGATGGCGTCGTCTAGCGCGAAGGCGGTCGCATCTGCCTGGATGCGGCCCTGGGCGTTGAGGAAAAAGTTGTAGCAGCCCTGGCCGGGCGCGAGCGCCTGGATGGAATTGGTGGCCATTCCGTTGAGCCAGCGAACACGGTCCTCGCCGGTGACGCGGAGAAAGCCCATCTCACTGAGCGAAGCGAACGCGGCGTGAGTGAGAATCTCACTTATCCCGGCGACAGTGCTTTCGGGAGAGGGAACGGTCCGGAGAATGGGCGGCGCTTCAAGCATCTCAGTACACTTGATTATAGCGGGCGGTCGAAGGAGCGGGATTTTGAGCGGATGGCGTTTGGGTGTGGCTGCGGCTTTGGTGCTGGCGGCTGGAGCGGCAGTTGAGGCAAGGGCGCAGGCAGGCCATCCGGCAAAGCAGGGGCAGACAGCTGCAGCGGATAAACCGACGCTGATGACCAAGGATCAAGCGAAGGCTCTGTTTGCCTCGGTGGACGAGATTATGGCCTTTGCGAGCAAGGACTCCGGGTTGCCGGCGGTGCCGCATGTGAAGCGCCGGCTGGTCTCGCGCGAAGAGGTGAATCAATACCTGGTCAAGAACTTCGATGAGGATGAGAGTGCGAAGCGGCTGCAGCGGTCGGAGATCGTGCTGAAGAAGTTTGGACTGCTGTCGCAGGATTTTCAGCTTCGGCCTTTCCTGCTGCAGCTGCTGACGGAGCAGATCGCCGGCTACTACGACGACAAGACGAAGACGGTAAACCTGCTGAACTGGATTGAACCCGACGAGCAGAAGCCGGTGCTGGCGCATGAGCTCACGCACGCGCTGCAGGACCAGAAGGTGAACTTGGAGAAGTGGGGAAACGATCCGTTTCATGGTGTGTCTCACGATGTGAGCGAAGATAACGACCGCGTGGTGAACGACGAGCTCGAGACGGCGCGGCAGGCTGTGACCGAGGGCCAGGCGATGGTCGTGTTTACGGACTGGTCCATCAAGGATATGGGCAAGACGCTGGCCGACTCACCGGAGGTGTGGGACAAGCTGAAGGACCAGGTGGCGGATACGAGCAGCTCGCCGGTGATGGCTCGGGCACCGCTGCTGCTGCAGCGTTCGCTTGAGTTTCCGTATCTTGATGGGCTGAACTTCGAGCACACGCTGCTGACCCAGGCAAATGGCAAGCAGATGGCTTTCGCAGGAGCGTTGGACCGGCCGCCGTCCTCGAGCTTCGAGGTGATGACACCGAAGGCCTATCTCGCGCACGCGCCGGTCCCGGTGCTGCGGCTGCCGGATGTGCATCCCCTGATTGACTCGGACTATGAGCCGTACGACCTGGGCGTGATGGGTGAGCTGGATGTCGAGATTATGACGAGCCTGTTTGGCGGCCCGGAGATGGCGCAGCAGATGGCGCCAGCCTGGAACGGCGGTGTTTATTATGCTGCACAGCGCAAATCGGCTACGCCGACTGAGAAGCTGACGACGACATCGCTCGCGGTCACGTACTACTCGCAGTGGAAGAGCGCGGAGGCCGCGACAGCGTTTCAGCAGATCTACCAGGCAGAGCTTGGCCGCAAGTATTCGAAGCTGGTGGAGCGTAAGTCCGATGAGGCGGACTCGCGCGAGAAGGTGTTTTCGACCGAAGAGGGAGACGTGCTGATCTCGCGTTCCGGCATGGACTTGTTCCTGTCGGAGGGCTTTCCCGTGGCAACCGCGCGCAAGTTGCGTGAGGCGACGTCGACGGTGCAGGGAAGCGGGCCGGTGCGGATGGCTACGGCACCCAGGAGCGAGTTGACGCTTTCGCTGGTGGGCGGGTTCAGTCGATTGGGGATGATGAAGATGGCCGCGATTGAAGCGGCGCGGTAAGGTTCCAGAAGGACCGTCAGGCGCATAGCTGATAGCCTTCTTGTGGCGCAACAGGAGAGTGAATTGCAGAAGGTAGAGATTGGCATTATCGGTGGCAGCGGGCTTTATGCGATGCCGGGGATCAGCGGTTTGGAAGAGCGCAGGATCGAGACGCCGTTCGGCGATCCGTCGGACGCGTTGATGGTGGGCGAACTGGACGGGCGGCCGGTTGCGTTTCTTGCGCGGCATGGACGTGGACACCGGATCTCGCCGAGCGAGCTGAACTTTCGCGCGAACATCTATGCAATGAAGATGCTCGGTGTGGAATACATTCTTTCGGCGTCTGCGGTGGGTTCGCTGAAGGAAGAGCATAAGCCCACGGACTTCGTGATTCCGGACCAGTTTATCGATCGTACCTACGCACGGACCAGCACGTTCTTCGGCGAGGGGGTTGTAGCGCATGTCGGGTTTGGCGATCCGGTCTGCGCAGTCGTCGCGAAGGCGATGGCAGATGCGTGCGCGAGCGTGGGTGTCGTAGGTAAGCGTGGCGGTACGTATGTCTGCATGGAAGGCCCGCAGTTTTCAACGCGCGCAGAGAGCAACCTGTATCGCAGCTGGGGCGCGGACGTGATCGGCATGACGAATCTGCAGGAGGCCAAGCTGGCTCGTGAGGCCGAGATGAGCTATGCGACGCTTGCCATGGTGACCGACTATGACTGCTGGCGTGAAGGCCACGATGATGTGACGGTTGAGCAGGTGGTCGCGGTCTTGCATCAGAATGCCGAGAACGCGGGCAAGGTAGTGCGTGCCGCAGTGGCTGCGTTGCCGAAGACTCCGAGCCCGTATGCCGACGCGCTCAAGTACGCCATCCTAACGGACAAGAAGGCGATCCCTGAGAGCGCGAAAGAGCGTCTTGGATTGTTGATCGGCAAGTATCTGTAACAATTTTGGTCTAAGACGATTCTCGAGGAGATTTGATGTCGATTCTGGTGGTGGGTTCGGTGGCTTTCGATACGGTGGAGACGCCGCATGGCAAGGTGGAGCGCGTTGTTGCAGGCGCGGCGACTTACTTTGCGATCGCTGCGAGTTACTTTACGAATGTTCGTGTGATCGCGGTAGTAGGCGATGACTTTGGGCCGGAGCAGGAGGCTGTTTTTGCGCGGCGTGGCATCGATACGCGCGGCATCGAGCATGCTTCCGGAAAGAGCTTTCATTGGACCGGGGAGTACACAGGCTCGATGAACGAGGCGAAGACGCTGGGCACCGATTTAAATGTGTTCGCGAACTTTGAGCCGAAGATTCCTGACGAGTACAAGGGCAGCGAGTACCTCTTCCTTGCGAACATCGATCCGAAGCTGCAGGCCGAAGTGCGGCGGCAGATGCCGGATGTGAAGATGGTGTGCGGCGATACGATGAACTACTGGATCGCTGACCATCGCGAGGCTCTGCTGGAGGTCTTGAAAGAACTCGATGTTCTTCTCATCAATGATGGCGAAGCGCGCATGCTGTCGGGTGTTCACAACATGGTGCAGGCGGCGGAGAAGATCATCGCGATGGGGCCGAAGTCGCTTGTCATCAAGCATGGCGAGCACGGCGCGACTGCGTTCTTTGGCAACAACTCATTCACCGGGGAGCACAAGCTGACGCGTCCGTTCCGTGCGCCAACGCTGCCTCTTTCTGAGTTGATCGATCCCACGGGTGCAGGTGACAGCTTCGCGGGTGGCTTCTATGGCTACATCGCATCGCAGCCGGAGTTGACGCCTGCGGTGTTTCGACGTGCGCTCTTTTATGGCGGCGTGATGGGGTCGTTTGCATGTGAGAAATTTGGAACGGATCGCACGGCGGAGCTGACGCGTGCCGAGATCGAGGAGCGCTTTGAACTGTTCCGCGAAATCTCGCATCTCGACTTTGAAGATGTACGGGAGAGCAAGTAGGCGTGAGCGCGAAGATTCCAAAGCCGGGTCCAGGTGGCACGTCAAGTCGACGTCCGCCTCGGACGACGTTTGCCAGCAGGCTGCTGGCCGGCGGCGATCCACACCGGGCTATCGATCCGCGTTCGCTCGACCCAGATGCGATCTATCCGGCGAACCGCCAGGAGACATTTCCGGTTGCGATGTTGGCGTTGACGATGGCTTTCCTCGCGCTGGCAGTCTCGGCGAAGCAGCAGTACATGATGCTTTACGGAGATGCGGTGGCGCACCTTGGCATCGCGCGCCGCATCGTCGATAACAACGCGCCCGGGTTGATGCAGCTTGGCAGTCCATGGCTTCCCTTGCCGCACCTGCTGATGGTACCGCTGGTGTGGAAGATGGAATGGTGGCAGGATGGCATGGCCGGTGCGTGGCCATCGATGATCTGCTTCGTGCTGGGCGTGGTGGGCGTGTACCGGCTTGCGCGGCGAATGATGCCGACGACGTGGGCGTTTGTTGCGTCGGCATTTTTCGGGTTGAATGCAAATCTGCTGTATCTGTCGACGACCGCTATGAACGAGCCGCTCTTCCTGGCGCTGCTGGTCTGGATTGTGCTGGTGGCTTGCGAACTCCTCGAGGCCGCGCGTGAAGAGAATGTGCGCAGGGTGACGGGTCACCTGGTGCCGCTTGGTGGACTGCTGCTTGCCGCCGTGATGACGCGGTATGACGGATGGGTGCTCGCGGCCGCGGTATGGTGTGTCATTGCGTGGAGGCTTTCGCGAATTCCGGGCCTGCTTCGAAAGTGTGTACCTGGCTTTGTGACATTTACATTGCTGACAATTGCTGGACCCCTGGCATGGTTCGAGTACAACCATGTGTTTGGGCATGACTGGCTGGATTTTATGCGAGGTCCTTATTCGGCGAAGGAGATTGACCGACGCACATCGCCGCCGGGCTCGCACCATTACTTCGGCTGGCACAATCCGGCGTATTCGCTGATGCTGTATGCGCGGACTGCACAGGTGGATGCGTCGGCGTGGGAGACAGGCTGGCTGATTGCTGCGGCTTCGATCTGGGCGACGGTGAAGGCTTGGCGTGCAAAGGTGGTGCGGACTACGCTGCTTCTTTGGCTGCCGCTGCCGTTTTACGTTTACTCGATCTCGTACGGGTCGGTACCAATCTTCATCCCGCAGCTTTATCCGCACTCTTTCTATAACTCGCGTTACGGCATGGAGATGTTGCCTGTATTTGCGATCTTCACGGCGTTCGCGTTGTACCTGATGGGGAAGTATCTGAAAGATCGTCAGCCGTTTGTAGCGCGCGTGATGCAGCCGGTTGCACTCTCACTGTGCGTGCTGAACCTGGTTTTCATGCTGCATGCGATCCCGCTGGTGTTGAAGGAAGCGATGAATAACTCGCGTAGTCGGATGTCGATCGAGATTCCGCTTGCGGAGCAACTTGCGATGGTGCCGAAGGGTGAGCCGATTCTGATCGACAACTCTGAATATGTGGGTGCGCTGCAGATGGCGGGCATACCGCTGAAAGAAACGATCGGGCCGAGTGACTACTATCGTTGGCGAGACGGGATCAAGGATCCTGCACATAGCGCGGCGATGATTATTTCCTCCGAGGGGGATGCGGTGTCGAAGGTGCTTGGAGAGCATCCTGCGGGTCTGACCGAGGTGACGATCATGTGCGTGACCGGCAAGCCGTGCCTTCGGGTGTGGCGGTCGGATGTGTATGTGGATGTAAGCATGAAGAAGGGTTCGTCATGATGAACTTTGTGAAGGCGCATGCGTGCGGCAACGATTTCCTGGTGCTGGAAGAGACGGTCGCGCAGCGCAAACATGCGGCTTTGGCAAAGAAGCTTTGCTCGCGAAGCATGAGCATTGGCGCGGATGGAATCGAGTTCCTGGAACGTCGCGTGGATGGCAGCTTCTTTCTCCGCCTGTTCAATTCTGACGGGAGTGAGGCCGAGCTTTCGGGCAACGGAACGCGCTGTGTGGCCGCGTGGCTGGCGCACAGCGAAGGGCTGCAAAAGGTCTCGCTTGGAACCCACGGCGGGGTTCGGACCTGCTGTGTCATCTCATCTGAAGGTGCGACCTACCAGATCGAAAGCGGTATGGGAGTGCCGCGCGTTATCCCACGGACAATCGTGATTCCCGATATAGGTGAGGTTGCGGGCGCCATGGTGAACGTGGGTAATCCGCATTTCGTGCTGAGAGTGGACACAGATGACTTTGCCGCGCATGGGCTTGCGTGGGAGCAACTTGGAGAACGTATCAGTACGAGTCCGCTGTTCCCGCACGGGACGAATGTCGAGTTTGTGCGCGTGAAGTCTGCGGATGAGATCGAGTTTCGCATCTATGAACGCGGGTGTGGCCCGACAACTTCTTCTGGAACGGGTACGTGCGCTTCGTCGACTGCAGCGATCACGTTTTGGGGTGCGGCACGAGAGTTGCATGCGTTTGCTCAGGGCGGCTCGCAGCGAGTCGTGTGGCCTGCTGCTGCGGAGCAGATGATGCTGACGGGTCCGGCAGAGATTATCTGCAAGGGCGTGGCGTTTGTTGATTAAGCCGAAAGTGCTGCGGCCGGGCGCGATGCTGGGCGTCATCTCGCCGGCGAGCACACCGCAGGCGGCGAAGGTGCACGCCGGCATCGATGCGCTGCACACGCTTGGCTACCGTACCAGGCTCTATCCACACGCGCTCGATCGTGGGCCGCTCTACTATGCAGGCAATGCCACGCAGCGTGTTGCGGATCTGCACGCGGCGTTTGCTGATCCGGAGATCGATGCCGTGATCTGTACGCGTGGTGGATGGGGTACGGCGGAGCTGCTGCCACTGCTTGACGTCGGCCTGATTCGCGCAAATCCCAAGCCGTTCCTGGGTTATAGCGACCACACGACGCTGCATCTCTGGCTGCGCAACGAAGCGAATCTTGTGAGCTTTCAGGCGCCTATGGTTTCGGCTGATTTCTCGAAGGCAGATGGCGTCGATCTAACGAGCTGGATCTCTGCTTTGCAGTCGACTGAAACATGGAGCCTCGGGCCAGAGGCCGGGCTGCGCGTGTTGCGGCCGGGTGTGGCTGAGGGCGAGTTGAGCGGCGGCTGCCTCGCCATCTATGTGGAATCGCTCGGCACGCGCTGGGCCGCGAAGAACCACGGCGGTGTGCTGATGCTCGAGGACATCAACGTTAAGCCGTTTCAGTGGGACAGGATGCTGGTGCATCTGCGCCACGCCGGGATGCTGGAAGGGGTGCGGGGCCTCTGTTTTGGGGATATGCAGCAGAGCTGTTTGGCGGAGGAGCAGGCGGCGCTTGAAGCCTCGCTGCTTCATGCGCTTGCAGACTTTGAGGGACCGATTGCGATCGGACTCAGGAGCGGGCATGTCGATCGTTGCAACATCACGCTGCCGTTTGGGGTGCAGGTGCGGCTTGACGTTACGGATGAGACGAACCCAAGGATGCACTTTCTGGAATCAGCGGTTCAGGTCTAGTCTGGGAAGATTGGGTGGATATGCAGCGCGCGAAACACATTTATCTGATCGGGATCTGCGGCACGGCGATGGCCTCACTGGCCGGGATGCTGCACGCCCTTGGGCATCATGTGACGGGTTCGGATACGGCGGCCTATCCGCCGATGAGCGATCAACTGTTGATGCAGGGGATCACGGTTCTTGAGCCGTATGCGGAGGCAAACCTCACGCCACGACCGGACCTGGTGGTGGTTGGCAATGCGATCTCGCGCGGCAACCCTGAGCTTGAACGCGTGCTCGACGACCGTATTCCGTTCTGCTCGATGGCTGCGATCCTGCATGAGGAATTTCTTGTCGGGCGCGAGTCTCTGGTTGTTGCCGGGACGCATGGGAAGACGACCACGACGAGCATGCTGGCCTGGATCTACGAGGTGGCGTCACGCACGCGGCCGGAGCTTGCACCCTCATTCCTGATTGGCGGCGTGGCGGAGAACTTTGGCACGAGCTTCATGGTGCGGCCGCAGACTGCAGGACAGACGCAGCCATTTCTGCTGGAGGGAGATGAATACGACACAGCGTTCTTCGACAAGGGGCCGAAGTTTCTGCACTACTTTCCCGACGCCGCCATTCTCACCCATGTCGAGTTCGATCATGCAGACATATACGACGATTTGCGGGCGGTGAAGACGGCGTTCAAAAGGTTCGTGAACCTGATTCCGCGGCGTGGCCGTCTGGTCGCTTTCGACGCGGCAGAGAATGTGACCGAATGCGTTGCGAAAGCGTTCTGCGCAGTCGAGCGCTACGGCAGGAACGCGGATTCGCATTGGCATGTACGCGATGTGAAGCATGAAAATGGCGGCGTGCAGTGGACGCTCGACCGCGCGGGCGTTGAGTTTGCGCGGCTCTCACTGCCCATGCCAGGCGAGCACAACGCGATGAACGCGACTGCCGCTGCTGCGCTTGCTGCGGGGCAGGGGGTGCCGGTTGCGGCGATTGTCGAAGCGCTTGCGAGCTTCAAGAGTGTGAAGCGGAGGCTTGAGGTGCGTGCTGAAGTGGGTGGCGTGACCGTGATTGATGATTTTGCTCATCATCCGACGGCGATCCACGAGACGCTGCGTGCGCTGCGTCAGGCGTACCCGGGGAGGCGGCTTTTTGCGGTGCTTGAACCGCGCTCGAACACCCTGCGGCGCAACGTCTTCGAGGACGCACTGGTCGATAGCCTCGCGCTTGCCGATGAGGTGATGATCGCGTCGGTGTTCAAGTCGGAGTCGATCCCAGAGGCTGAGCGGCTGCACCCGGAGACGGTGGCGGCAAAGCTGAATGCGCGTGGCGTTCCGGCCGAGGTACATGCTGGTGCGCCGGAGATTGTGGCTGCGCTGGTCGCCCGGGCGCGCATTGGCGACGTGATTGGCATCCTTTCGAACGGCGGCTTTGGCGGCATTTACACGCTGCTGCCGGCAGCGCTGGAAAAGCTCCTGCGGTAGTCTTGAAGACGATGTTTGCGACGATCAAGCTGCTTGCGGTATACCTGACGTTTGGCCCTGTGGTGGGTCTGCTGGGGATTCCTTATACGCTCATGGTGGGCGATATCAGCCTGCTCTATCGGGTTGCGATGTGGATTGTGGCGAACGGTCTGAAGGCCGGCGGGATCCGCGTGCAGGTAAGCGGAAAGGGGCAACTTCCGGCCGGCCGGGCGTGCATCTTCATGTGCAATCACGTTTCGAACCTGGATCCGCCGGTGGTCATCGCTGTGCTGCCCGGGCGCTGCTCGGTGCTGTTGAAGAAGGAGCTGATGAGCATCCCGATTCTTGGGACGGCGATGCGCATGGCCGATTTTATCCCGGTCGAGCGCGGAGCCCGGCGGGATGCCGCGAAGGCGAGCGTTGCGGCGGCTGCCAAAGCGATCGATGGAGGGCTGCACATCCTTGTATTTCCGGAAGGGACGCGGTCAGTGGACGGGCGGCTGAAGAGCTTCAAGAAGGGTCCGTTCTTCCTGGCGCAGCAGACGGGTGCGCCGATCGTGCCGGTTGCAATCTCGGGCACGGAGCGGATGATGGGGAAGGGAAGTGTGTGGATCAAGCCAGGCATGGCGCGTGTAGAGATGCTGGCGCCTATCGATCCGAGGGTTTATGCCAGCCGCGAGGAGTTGATGGCGGCGGTGTATTCGGCGCTGGCCGGGGCTCTGCCAGAGTCGATGCAGCCGGAGCCGGCTGCGGTCTAGACGCTACTTGACGGGATCTTTGACGATGGCGTTGAAACCATCTGCGAGCAGACGCTGCCGCATCGCATCGGCATCCTTGTGCGTGGGGAAGGGGCCGATCTGCACGTGGAGCAGCTTGTCCTGAGGCTCAGCATGGATCACGACCGCGTACCCGCGCCGCTTGAGCGTGCTCATCAGCAGGTCGGCGTCTTCCTGGTGGGAGACGGCTGCTATCTGGACCATGGTGCTGCCACCGGTCGGGATAGGGGTGGTCGAGGCGGACGCCTCAGGGTGTTGCGAAGTCTTCGCATCTTCTGCCGGAGCCGTGTCGGCGGGGGTCTCCACGATGCGTTCAGAGGGACGGGGCGCTGAAGCGGCTGCCGGGGGAGTGTGTGCAGGGGCGGGAAGGGGGGCTTTGTCGGCGTCTTTGCCGAGGGCGTTCCCGGCTGCAGGCTTGGAGCCAGAGCCGGCTAAGCTGTTTGCCGTGATTGACCCATTCGGAGAGATGAGAGCTGCTGCCACCGTGGCCTTGCGTCCCATGGAATATCCGAAGCCGAAGAAGACCGCGCAAACGATGGCCAAGGCAAAGAAGATGCCGAGAATGACGGTTGGGCCGAGGGTAATTTCCCGGTTGTTGCCCTCGGCCAGCACTTCTGAACCCTCGTCGCCATCGCGATGCAGCAATGTATTCACTTGCCTTGTCCCTGTTCGTCAGCCGGGCAGCAGCTTTTCTGGTGGAATTTAGAAGTGGAGGTAGAAGCCGAAGGTCGGCTCCGTGGTGAAAGTGCGCTGGTGATTCCGAAGATAGTTTGTCTCGAAGTCCGGAGCAAGATAGAAAGCCTGGCGGAAGGAGAGACGTACTCCGAAGTGCGGGTTCACGACCTGGGTCTCGGCTCCGACGTTGTAGTAGTACGTTGCACGGGCCTGTGCCAGGAAGCTTTGTCCGCCGCCGCGCGTGGGGCGGAATTCCGTGCTGCCGGCTCCTGCTGCGACGAAGGTGCCTATTCCGAAGATCTTCGGTGTGTGGGCTACGTAGCCTCCGGTGAACTCGGAGGTGGTGGCCTGGACTCCGAGAACGTAGGGCGAAGTGGTGGTCGAGCCGGTAGCGGACGGGTTCACGTTGCTCCCGCTGAAGTTCTGCACGAAGCGGCTGTAGGTGTAGTTGAACTCGAAGCCGACGTAGGGTGATCTCGTGTAGCGGATGGTGGCCAGCGCGCCGAGAGTTGAACCGGGTGCATCGGTGAGCGCGAGGCCGTTCAGATCGTTCGGGCCAGTGGTGTTCTTGGTGAAGTCACCTATTCCAGAGATGCCGAAGTCGATGCGGTTCAGCTGCTTCTGCAGGGCCGTGACCGGGGCGGACGAGGTGTCGCTTTGGGCTGAGGCGACGGCGGCGAAGGCAGCGAGCGAAAGAAGAGCGCCGGCGGTCGTAAGGCGGCGAAGTGCGATGATCATCCGAGAGTGACTCCCTTAACCTCTGAAACGTATTCTTTCAGTCTACCTTGCGTAAGCCCGGGGCGGAACGGCGGCCGCCGCTTACGCGTTTGTTTCGCCGTGCCAACAGGGCCATCCGGCCGAGCCATGCGGTTGTAAAACTGAATCCTGCGGCAAAGACGACTGCTGTGACCGGATGGAGCCGGGCCGGCGCAGCAAAGAGCGTCATCCAGCCGAAGGCCTGTGCGAGAGCGCCTGCGACTGCAAGCAGGTTGAGCGTTGGACGGAAGATCCCGCCGACGGTTAGAGCGACACCCGCAGCTATAGAGAGCAGCGACACGGAATGCTGCGGCTGTAATGAGATCGCGTGGATCGAAAGCAGCGCGAGCAGGGCGCCCAGGCATCCTGGCAGAATGGTGCCGGGGCGGTTTGCTTCCAGGTAGATCAACAGGATTCCGGCAAGCAGGACCAGCAGCGCAGCGTCGGGGCTGGCCAGCAGCGACATCACTGCGCGGGCTGACCGTGCGCGGCGAGACTTTGTTGCATGCTCAGGGCGGCGGCGTTCTTTGGCTCGAGTCCAAGCGCCTTGCGGACGTCATCCGAGGCGGCTGCGTAATTCTGCTTCTGCATGTCGAGACGTGCGAGTACCAGGTAGGGCTCGATGCTGGGGGCGAGCTTCAGCGAGGCCTGCGCTTCGGTGCGTGCATCGTCAAGCGAACCGCTGCGTTCGCGGACCTGGGCGAGTCCGGCGTGGGCTTGTGGGTTGGCAGGATTGGCGGCGACGGCGGCATCGAACTCCTGCTCGGCCGCGGGGAGAAGGCCTTGAGCGAGATAGTCGCGGCCGAGCTGGGTGTACTCGGTGGACTGCTGGGCCGGCGGCAGGGTGGCCATACGCAAGGCGCGCATCTGGTCGAGCTGGGCGGCGGCCTGGCGGAAGCTGGCCTCGGAGTAGCTCCGGCGGAGGCGCGCAGCGGGCTCGAAGCCATTGGCCGGTTTAGCTGCTGAGCGACCAGCCGCGATCAGGGTTCGGAGTTCGCCGGCTTCGGTGTCATTGGGCCGCAGCTTGATCACCTGCTCGACTTCGCTTTGGGCACCGGCAAAATCGCCCTGCTTCAGGTGCGAAACGGCGAGATTGTAGTGATAGTCGGGTTCCGTAGGGTCGGTCTTGGACGCGCGTTCGAAGAAGGCGGTGCCATCCTGATTTTGCCGGGCGAGGGCGACGCCCTGGTCGTTGACGACCTCCGGCAGGGGCAGGCGGGCCGCGACGAAAGTAAAGGCCTGCTCGGCCTCGGCGTACTTGGTCTCGTTGAAGCGCGCGAGACCGAGATAGAAGTTAGCCTCCAGTGCCTGGCGATCGGTGGCCGGGACCTTGGCCAGCACGCTTGCGGCCTGGTCGTAGTTACGTGCGGCGTAAAGCTCCTTGCCGAGGGCCAGCTGCGCGGCGGCATAGGTGGGCGAGACGGCGACGGAGGTCTGCAGACGCTTGATACGCTCGGCGGAGGTCGGCGCGTCGGTCCCGCGGATGTAGTTTTCAAAAGCGCTGAGCTCGATGCCCGATGATGCGGAGAGGAAGGTCTGCTCGGCCACGGCGAAGTGTGGGTCGATCTGGCGCGCAACCTTCCACGCGATCGCATTCTCGACGTCAAAGAGGCGGGGAAGCTCGCTCGAATCCTGCAAAGGAGCGGAGAGGCTGAGCTTCCTGGTGTCGAGCACCTCGGACTGGACGCTGATGCGCCCGTTCTCAAGGTTATAGCTGCCTACGATCACGTAGTCGGCGTCAAGCGTCTGCGCGATCCGGATGCTGGTAGCACGGGAGGGACGAAAGTCGTTCGGCAGGCCGAGATGGTCGAGCGCGAAGAGCCGGTCGTCGCGGGTGATGGTCAGAAAGCCGGCCGAGGAGAGCCGCTGGTTCAGCGTGTCGGGAAAGGAGTCGCCAACCCAATTGAGCGAGGGGTTCCCGGAGCGGTTGTCGAAGGGGAGGACGAGAATGACGTCGCCCGCGGTTTTCACCTTGTCGGAGCTGTCGTTTGCCTGGGCGGAGCTCCCCGAGTTCTGGCCGGACTTTTGGCCGGACTTCTGGGCGGGAGCGAGGCACGCGCCGGAGAACAGAATCGTGGCGGCGAGGAGACGAGAGCAGGCGGGCTTCAGCACGTCTCGATTGTAAGCGAGAGCGGGTGGGCCTGAACTCCGCCGCCCAGCTCCCGGGGACTCAGCGGAGGGACAGGGTTCGGCTCAGGTACGCTTCGTTCGAGCGTGGAAAGCGCAGGATCGCAGCCCACTCGCCGTGCGAACGCGCTTGCCAGATGATCCGGCCGTGGAGCAGCGTTGCGACTTCAACCGGCGAAAGATCGCGGTGAAAGTCAAAGTAACGGGTGTCGTTCGACTCCGTCCGGCGCGTCAACCAGCCACTCGAGGGCGGCGGAACGTACTTGGTGGAGAAGAGAAGCGCGGTATCGTAGGCGCCCGGTTCGTCAATTGCCTTCTGCACCTGCTCGGCAGAAAAGTTGTCGAGCGGGACGGTCCGGATGGGCGTATGGAGATAACCAAGATCGGGGTAGGTCAGCTCCGCCGTGGCCGGCCAGGCGGTCAGCACGGTGGCCTGCGGGAAGTCGCGGGCGATGATGTTGATGGCGCGCTGGTGGAGCGTGATGAAGTCGCGGTAGGTGAGGTTGTCCTCGGGCGCAAAGCTGTAAGGGGGATTGACGAACAGCGCCGCAATAAAAGCAACGGCGGTCAGAGCCGAAAGGGTGCCCCAGAGATGGGTTCGCCGCTGCCAGAGCGCGATGCAGGGGATCAGCACCAGCGGGTACATCGGCAGAAGATAGCGAGTCAGCAGAGCTCCGCCCAGGACGGAGAAGGCGAGCGCGTTGGCGAGCAGGATGATCGCGATGGAAAGCACGCTCTGGGAACCGAAGGCGGAGGCGGTTTGCTCCCCTTGCGTGCTTTGCGGCGGCTTGATGCGGGAGACAACCAGGGTGCATGCGATCGGCACCCACATATTCATATGAAAGAAAAGATGGGTGATCCGGTGCCAGAGGCTGAGCAGGGTCCGCAGGGGCGACAGGTTGGCCGTCGCGTTGTAGCGGAGAAACTCCGGGTTGCCGAAGGTGAAGCCCGTTGCGTAACGGTGGTAGGCGTACCAGGCAGCCAGCGGCAGGATGGGGAATGCAAGCGCGGCGATCATGCGCGAGGAGCCTGGCCGCCTGCGGGTGAGGCGTCCGGCGACGTGCCATAGCGCGAGCGCAACCGGTGTTACGATCGCCGTTTCTTTAGAAAGCGCCGCGAGCGAAAAGAGGATCGCCACGAGGATCGCCACGAGGATCGGCGCGCGATCCTCGAAGTAGTAGGAGAGCGCCCAGAGAGAGAACGCCGCGGCGAAGATATCCGCGTGCGCCATCGTGGACTGGGTGAACCAGATGGGATAAAGCGCCGTCAGGGCGGTCGCGGCGATTGCTACCGGTGTCCCGGCCAGGCTCCGCGCCAGCCGGAAGACGCCCAGCAGCGCAGCCGCCGACACCATGCAGAGAAAGGTGCGCGTGGCCTGGATGGAGGTCCCGCCGATGTGCCACCACGCGGCCAGCAGAACCGATGGCAGCGGCGGATGCGCGTTGGTGAGGGTCGAGTGAGGGATGAGCGCGCCGGTCCGGAAGAAGTCCAGCGCGGCCGGGATATAGTAGCCCGCCTCATCCCAGAACCAGGGCAGACGAAGCAGGGCCGAATGGGCGAGATAGATGCCGGTAAAGAAAAGTGGATAGAGGATCCAGAGCGGGAACGGGCGCTCGGGTGGGGCGGCGAGAGTGGAGAAGCGGCGCGCCAACGTTAGTTGACGGGGCCGCCGGTCGCGGTGGGTGGCAGCGGCTCGAGCGTCAGCTCTCCGAAGGCCTGTTCGTATTGCGCCAGGTTGCTGCCCAGGATATTGAACAGCGCCTTGGCCTGCTGCGGGCTCAGGTAGATGGTCTGAAAGTTGTTGAGGTCAACTTCGTTGGGCGAGACCTGTTGCATGGTACCGAAGGTGAGCTGGAAATCCCATACCGACATCCGCACCTGGACGGAGTTGGCGTAGGACTCACGAAAGTCGGGGGTGCGCTTGAAGTGGATTTCGGGCTGGGCGGAAATCTCGGACTGGTCGGGCGACTTGGGTAGGCTCATGGTCTCAATTCAGTGGTGAAGATGCGAAGACGAGCTGCTGGCTGCCTTCGCATCGAGTTTACAGGGTATGTCAGGTTGCGGGCTTATCTATCCCTTGCCGGCTTTTCTGCGATCGTCCTTGTAGGAGAAGACCTCCTCCAGTGGCACGCCGAAGACGTTGGCGATGCGGAAGGCGGTTTCAAGGGAAGGGGAGTACTTGTCTCCCTCGATCGCGATGACGGTCTGGCGCGTGAGCTCGATGTGGTCCGCGAGCTGCTGCTGGGTCATCTCACGCGCGGCGCGCAGCTCGCGGACGTTGTTCCGAATGCCGCCCATCAGATCAACCTCCGGTAGGCCACCAGCTGGCTGACAATTTTGACCACCTCGGAGAGGACGACCATGCCGAGGAAGACGCTGAGGAAGTGCAGGCCCATGTGGTTCGGGTTCAGCAAACCGTTGGCCGAGTGGACCCAAAGCATACCCATGCCGGTGAGGATCATGCCCACCAACGCGAAGTAGGCGTTGCGATAGCCGAGCCCCGCGATATGCCGGTCGCGCTCGTCCGTGATGCGATTGCGATTCGAGACGGCGATGATGGCCTGCAGCAGAATCTGAGCAACGATCAGCAGGATAATGGTTCCGACGATATGCGTCAGCGTCGTCAGATGGTGCAGAACGTAGAGGAAGTAGGGAATGTAGACGAGCAGGTCAGCGGCGAGGGTCCCGTAGAGTGACTTTTCCTGGTACGAGAGGGTGGACATAGGGCGTCTCCATGTAAGAAATGTTTGACATGAAGAACTCTAGACCGATGCTGGCAAAGTGTCAAACATATTTGACATTAGTTTGCGAAGGATGCGGAACTTCACGACGCTCGGCATGATATCGGATAGACTTCACGAGGCTGGAAGGCCGTTCTATAGGGGGAGTGCGGGAGGGTTGGTGCGAAAGAGGGGACTTGAACCCCTATGGATTGCTCCGCCAGATCCTAAGTCTGGTGCGTCTGCCAATTTCGCCACTTTCGC
>CAZZZP010000089.1:0-17132 GCA_964658635.1 Lichenicola sp.
TTTCCCGGCATTGTGGGTTATGACGACACCGTCGTGCCGCAGATTGTCAACGCCGTGCTGTCGCGCCACAACTTCATCCTGCTGGGCCTGCGCGGCCAGGCGAAGTCGCGCATCCTCCGCGCGCTGACGACTCTGCTCGATCCCTTCTGCCCTTACATCGCGGGCTCCGAGCTCCGCGACAATCCTTACCAGCCGCTCAGCCGCTTCTCGAAAAACCTGATTGCCGAGAAGGGCGACGACACGCCCATCGCCTGGATGACGCCCGTTGAGCGCTACGTTGAAAAGCTCGCCACGCCCGACGTGACGGTCGCCGACCTGATCGGCGACGTCGATCCCATCAAGGCCGCGCGCTCAGGCGAAGAGCTCGGCTCCGAGTTGACCATGCACTACGGCCTGCTGCCGCGCGCCAACCGCGGCATCTTCGCCATCAACGAGGTTCCTGACCTGGCCGGCAAGATCCAGGTCGCGCTCTTCAACATCATGCAGGAGGGCGACGTCCAGATTAAGGGTTACCCCGTCCGTCTTGAGCTTGACGTCGCGATCGTATTCTCCGCCAATCCCGAGGACTACACGGCGCGCGGCAAGATCGTCACGCCACTGAAGGATCGGATCGGATCCGAGATTCGCACCCACTACCCGGAGACCATCGAAGAAGGCATCTCGATCACCGAGCAGGAGGCGTGGACCGCACGCAGCTATGCGCCAGGTGATGAATCCGTGCAGTCCATCAACATCCCGCACTACATCCGCCAGATTGTTGAAGGCATCGCCTTCACGGCGCGTGGCGACAAGAAGGTGGACAAGCGTTCGGGCGTCTCGCAGCGCCTGCCCATCTCGACGATGGAGCTTGTCGTCTCGAATGCCGAACGGCGCGCGCTTATCCATGGTGAGTCACTGGTCGTGCCACGCGTGGGCGATATCTACGCCGCGCTGCCTGGCATCACGGGTAAGATCGAGCTTGAGTATGAAGGCGAGATGCGGGGAGCCGACACCGTTGTACGCGAGATCATCCGCCAGTCCGTGGCCAACGCCTTCGACCAGCACTTCCCTGGCGTCAACACGCAGCAGATCGAGCAGTGGTTCAACCTGGGCGGCACTGTGCAGCTGAACGATGCGCAGCCGTCGGCCGGTTCCCTTGCCGAACTGAAGCAGATCCAGGGCCTGCTTGAAAAGCTTTCACCGCTCGAGATCAACTCGAAGTCGCCGGCTGAGCTGACTGTCTCTGCCGCCGAGTTCCTGCTCGAGGGCATGACGGCGCACAAGCGCATCAGCCGGTCGGAGGAGCGCAGCTTCACCGCGGCCGAGAAGAAGCAGCGCAATGTCGAGGCATCTGAATTCGGCGAGCGGATTCGTGAACGCGAGTTCGGTGCCGACCCTAAGTCGCGCAGCCGCCGCGGCTTCAACTAACACCTCAGGCAATACCCATGAGGCTCCTCGTCACGAGGAGCCTTTTTTTCAACCCCGGCGTGTTTGACCGCATGAGGCATTGGCTCGGTGGTTGCGAGGACTGTTGTGCAAAGGCAAGCCGTCGTTCTTGCTGATTTATTTCTCGACATAAAACGGATGCTCTCCTCCCGCAACGGAGTGCGAAAGGAGGGCGGGGAGTGGGGTTGAGGTTAGCGTCCCTTCGGCGAGAAGCCGAAGGCAACGGAGAGCATGATGCTGCGGCCCGGCAGAATCGACATGGCATCGGCTCCGGAAGCCGGAGTGATCGCGAACGCCGAATTGAAGGGATCGGCATAGCTGGTTCCGTTGGCGGTAAGCGTCGCCGCGTTGTCGTTAGCAGCGAAGTTGTTGTTGGTGATGTTATGCCCATCGAAGATATTGTTGAAGCTGAGGCGAATCTTGGTGTTGTTGAATTGCGATCCGCCGCGGACCGTGTAGTTCAGAAACATATTGGCAAGTGTGAAGGGTGCGATCGTACCCTCATTATGGAAAGCTCCGTTATCCAGGCGCTGCGTTCCCACTGTTTTATTGAAGAATCCCAAATCCCAGGACTTTCTCTGATAGGTGAGACCTTCGGTGAGCACATCGGATGGGGTGTTCGCGATCCAAAGGCCACCCGGCGTGGTGATATTGAGCGTCGGTGTATTGGAATTGCATCCGGTCGCCGAAGGGTTGCAGTAGACCACGGCGTTGCCGGTGTACTTGGCATTGTCGTAGCTGGCGTTCAGGTAGAGGCTGAGTCCGTGTGTAAGCGATAGGTTGCTTTCCGCCTCGACCCCCTGGGTAAGCGACGGAGGAGTCGGGTAGTAGATCGGCTCCCCGGTATCGAGCGGAGTGAACGAAGAGTAGCCGCTATCAAAGTGAATATGGTAGTAACTCACGTCCAACGTGGCGCGTTTGAGCTTCAGGACTGTGCCGGTTTGGTAAGTGGTCGTCTTTTGCTGCTTTGGCTCTGTCTTTACCGGGGTGCCCGCGGCAGACTGCGCAAAGTCGAAGGTGCTGGACTGCGGGGCGATGCTGCCGGTTGCGTACTGTCCGTATATCGACCAGTTGTTTTGAAGGCGATAGTTCGCGGCGGCGGAGGGCAGAGTCGCAAAGTAGCTTCCGCCGTTCGCGATGAAGCTTGCCGGATTGTTGGTGCCAAGGCCACCGATCTTTCCGCCGTTATCGGCATACTGCTTGGTTCCAATCGAGTAGTATGCGAATTTGACGCCAGGTATGACCGATAGCTTAGAACCGACGTGGAACTCATACTCCGCGAAGGGCTGGTAGGCATCGCTGACGAACTTTTCGGAGAAGTTCGGCAGGGGCGCATCTAACCAGTGCTGCAAGGGGTCGGCAGGAAACTGGTGGCGATTGGTATCGGACCAGCTGTACCAAAGGCCGGCGCGGAAGATACCGAATCTGGAAACCTGGCTGATCTGCGACGTCTCACCATAAGTGCGATAGCTGTTGTATTTATCGACGCCGCACTTGTATTTGTTCTTCACCAGGGTGCTGCAGAGGCTCGTGATCTTCACGCCAAGCGGAGCATATGTAGTGCCGATGAGGCTCGCGTCATTCGTGATAGGTACGGCATTGGAATACTTTTCGGAGTTATCGTAGTTGTAGGTGTACGGCTTGAAGTCGAAAACGAAGCCGTGGCTCAACTCCGTGTGCAGCCCAACATACTCAAAGTCCGTGGGCACATGGTAGCTGTTGTACTGGTTATCGAAGTAAAGAAGAGGATCTGCGTTGTTGGTCAGCAGGAAGTTGATACCTGAGCCTGCCAAGGGAGCATTGGCGCCGGTGCAGGTATACCCCGCTCGGGCTCCGTACATCTGGCAGCGGGTCGCGCTGAAGTTTGGCGTGTTGGCATCGAGCCAGATAACGGACGAGAAGCCTGTGATCGTTGACTTTTGCCCAAGTTTGTACTGCACATGAACGTCGCCGCCGTTGCGGATCTGATGGTTGTAGGTCTGATAGCCATCCGAGCTGAGGTGATGGACGTCCGCGTTCAGGCTCAGCTTCTTGCCGGGGCCGAAGAAGCCGGAATCATATTCCCCATCGAACAATTTCGTATTGAACGAACCGTAGGAGACTCCTCCACGGATGTTCTGCTCCGGGGAAAAAGGCTTGGAGAGGAGGTTGATGGAACCGCCGAAGGGCGCATAGCCGATCGTTGAAGCCGTCCCGGGCGAGCGGTCGAAATCGATGCCGCCCAGGAACTGCGACGGGAAAAACGCCCACGAGTGATGTGAAACGTTGTTCGTATCGGTCCAAGGAATTCCATCGAACTTGATGTCGTAGTTGCCATCAGGGAAGCCGCGGAAGTTTGTCTTGGACTGTCCGAGACCGACGCCGTTTCCGTTGGTAGTGAAGGTGCCAGGGGCCATTTCTACCGACTCTCCATAATCGGCAACGGGAGAGGAGAAGTTCTCGATCATGTTCGAGGTGATTTCGGTGCGGGCGGAAGTCTCAGAGAGCAAAGCATCCATCGGCGCCAAGGCAGCAGCGATGGAGTGGTTCGCATCGGCGTCGACAGTGATTTCCGCGGTTGCGCTGCTGATCTGCAGCGTGAGTGCAATGCTTGCACCATGCTCATCGACAGCGATCGGACTCTTGGTCGTCTCAGCAAAGCCAGTCGCGTTGGCTGTAACCGTATAGATTCCTGCAGGAAGAGCTGCGAGCGAGTAGTGGCCAACGCTATCGGTTGTAGCTTTGTAGGTCTTGCCCGTGTCCTGGTTCTTCACGGTCACGGCGGCGTGATCGATCATGCCGCCAAACGTATCGGCAACCGTCCCCTGCAGCGCGGCGGTATTCACCTGTGCATTCATGCCGGCAGACGAAATGGAAAGTACACAAGCCGCTGCAGCAAGCAGGCGACGTCGATTCACAGCCTCAAAAGTGTTCATATAACGTTCAAACCTCTTAGTCTTTTTATTAGTAGCGGCGCAAGGTGCCGTCCGGATGGTCCGGGTAGATCCGCTTATGATCTGCCTTGATGAAATCTTGAGCCACCCGTGGCGATACCGACGAGGCGATACACCCTTCTCGTTTCCGCACAGCAGACATCGCAGCTGCAGACTATGCGGCGAAGAGACGGTCAACCTGGTTCCGTTCCCTCTACTGTGCGGTATGCACTTGACTGCGCCTGTAAAGGAAACGTGAATAAAAGTTCAATAACGCGTGAATGACTTTTTAATCAGCCAGTGGACAAGTTAAGAAACAATGTGCCCGCGGCACTCGCCAAGGCGCAAAGGCATCTCACCGACCGGTTCACACCGGCCCGTCAGCACCACCTCATCGCCGTCTTCAAGCCATGTACGCAGCTCACCGTTGGCCAGCCTGAGGGGCTCCGCACCACCGCGCGTGAGCTCCAACAAACATCCGCCCTGCGCGCGTTCTGCGCCAGAGATGGTCCCCGTTCCCAGCAGATCTCCTGTGCGAAGATTGCACCCACCGCTGGTGTGATGGGCGACCATCTGTGCCGGCGTCCAGTAAAGCTGCGATGCGTCGGCTTCGCTCACTGGTATCGAATCAGCACCTGCAGCCCGGCTCTGGGTTGTTGATAAGCTTATCGAGACCTGTAACTTCAGCGCCCCTAGCGCCTGATCGTTAGCATCGTCGAGATAGTCCAGCAGGCCGCTATGATGTGGCGTCGCGGCAGTGCCCACCAAGGCAGCCACCGGAGTCACCCAGGGCGAGATAGATGTACAGAAATTCTTGCCCAGGAAGGGGCCCAGCGGCTGGTACTCCCATGCCTGCACATCGCGCGCGGACCAATCGTTCAGCAGGCTCACACCGAAGAGATGAGAAGCCGCTTTTCCAACAGGCACGGGCTCACCACGGTCATTTCCGGTTCCCACCCAAAGCCCAAGTTCAACCTCATAGTCCAGGCGCTCAGTAGGTCCAAAGACAGGAATCTCCTTACCCCTTCGCTGCCCCTTCGGCCGCTTCACCTCGGTCCCGCTTGGCACGATTGAGCTCGCGCGCCCATGATACCCAACTGGTATCCAATCATAGTTTTCAAGCAGAGGGTTATCGGGACGGAACAACTCACCCACCCGAAGCGCATGATGACGCGAAGCGTAGAAGTCCGTGTACTCCGATATACGCACCGGCAACGCAAGCGTGAGAACACGCTCGGGCAGCAACGCGCTTTCCAGCAGACGACGTTCTCTGTTGCGGCGATCCAGAAGCCCCTGTAAAGAGGAACGCAACTCTGCCCAGACCTCGGGACCAAGCGCCATCAAGTCGTTCAGGTGAGTTGAAGAAATGGCCACGCGACAGGAAGCGGGCAGCGCCTCCGCCGTACGCTCAAGGTCGAGTACGCACGCACCGATGCCTATACCAAGTCTTTGCCTTCCGGTCTCTTCATCACGAAAAGCCGTGAAGGGCAGATGGTTCAATCCGCGCCCTAGATGCGCATCATTTGCGCCAAAAACCCAGCTCTCAGCCACGCCGACACCTCTGGCTAAACTGTATGCTGTGCGAGCGCCTCTGTCTCCTCGGACCGTGCGAATTCGGGCTTCTTCGACTTTCCACCGAAACTCTCCAGGAAGCTCTTCAGCAGCACGTAGAGAACGGGGATGAAGGCCAGATTGAGCACCGTTGAGAGCACCATGCCACCGACCACCGCCGTTCCAACCGAGTGACGTCCAAGAGCACCGGCGCCGGTTGCAAAGTAGAGCGGCAGCACGCCCAGGATGAACGCGAACGACGTCATGAGGATAGGACGAAGACGAAGCTCAGCAGCCTCGATCGCTGCATCCATAATCGTCCTGCCTTGTCCACGCAGCTGCTCGGCAAACTCAACGATAAGGATCGAGTTCTTCGCCGAAAGTCCAATCAGCATGACAAGACCTATCTGAACGTACACGTCATCGACCAACCCACGTGCAGCCACCAAACCAAGCGCTCCGAGGATCGCCATGGGCACTGCAAGCAGGATGATGAACGGCAGCGCGAACGACTCATACTGGGCCGACAGGGTCAGATAAACCACCAGCAATCCGAGGCCAAAGATGATGATCGCCTTACCTTGCGACTCAACCTCTTCAAGCGCGAGTCCCGTCCACGAGAAGGTCATTCCCTGCAGCTTGTTCTTTTCAAACAAGCTCTGCATGGCCGCCAGCGACTCACCCGATGAGAGCCCCGGAGCACCTGAACCATCCACTTCCGCCGAGCGGAACAGGTTGTAGTGATAGATGACCTGCGGTCCACTTGTCTGCTGTGCGGTCACAAGATTATCGAGGGGCACCATGGAGCCCAAATCGGATCGCACATAGAACTGCCGCAGATCCTGCGCGCTGCGACGATACTGTTGATCCGCCTGAACGTACACGCGATAGGAACGGTTGTTGAAGTCAAAGTCGTTCACATAGCTTGAACCCATGAACGTCTGAAGGGCGGCCTGAATCTGGCCCAGCGAAACACCGATTGCCTTCGCCTTTTCGCGGTCGATTGAAACGGCAAGCTGTGGGTCATTCGAGGTGAAGGGAGAATACAGTCCGACTAGGTTCGCACCCGGTGCACGCGTCGCGCCTTCCATCTGCTTGACTACCCGGTCGATGTCGGCGAAGGTGTTGCGGCCGTTATCCTGCACCTCGAACTGGAAGCCTCCAACGGACCCGATACCTTGAATTGCAGGTGGCTCGAACGCAGCCACGATGCCACCTGGGACCGCGAACAATTGTGGTGCGATCGAAGCCACGATATCTTTCTGTGTGTGGCCCTTGCCCAGCTTGGTTCGATCGTCAATCGGCTTCAACGGCGCGAAGATCAGACCCGAGTTGGTCGCCGAGCCCCCCGAGAGCGAAAAGCCCATGACAGAGAAGGTTCCATAGACATCCTGGTTCTTCAAAATGATCTTGGCAGCCTTATCAGCGACGTCAGTCGTGTAGGCAAGCGAAGCGCCTGGAGGCGTCTGCACAATGCAAAGGAAGTAGCCCTGGTCTTCATCCGGAACGAAAGCTGTTGGCACGTGCTGGTACATGTAACCAGTCGCCACAAGTCCTGCGATGAACAACACAACCATTACTGTTTTGAAGCGGACGACCAAAAACGTGACCACCGCGGCATACCAGCGGCCGAGCGCCTTGATGCCGTCATCGATCCACTTCAACAGGCCACCGTGATGCTGCTCCTTGCGCAACAGAATCGCGGCTAGTGCAGGAGATAACGTCAGCGCGTTGAACGCCGAAATCGCAATGGCAAACGCAATCGTCAACGAGAACTGTTTGTAAAGAATACCCGTGGTACCCGGGAAGAAGCTCACGGGCACGAACACCGAGATCAGCACGAGCGAGGTTGCGATAACCGCGCTCGTGACCTCCTTCATGGCGATGCTGGTTGCGTGGTGAGTATCTTCGTCGCCCTCTGCAATGTGGCGCTGCACGTTCTCGATGACGACGATGGCGTCGTCGACCACAAGCCCTGTAGCCAGCGTGATGCCGAACAAGGTGAGCGAGTTGATCGAGAAGCCGAACAGCTTGACGAAGAGGAACGTACCGACGAGTGAAACCGGGATCGTGACCGCCGGGATGATCGTCGCACGCCAATCCTGCAGGAAGAGGAAGATGACGACGATGACGATGACGATGGCCTCGATCAGCGTCACGAGCACTTCATGAATCGAGTCAGAGACCGTCTGCGTGGTGTCGACTGCAATGGCAAATGCGAGCCCCGGAGGGAAGTCTTTCTTCAGATCCGCAAGCACTGCACGGCAACGTTTTGCGACGTCAAGCGCGTTTGCGTTCGAGAGCTGTTCGATACCGAAGCCGACCGCGTCGCCGCCTGAGAACTTCAGCGACGTCGCATAGCTTTCGGCGCCAACCTGCGCATGGCCCACATCCCTCAGCAGGACGAGCCCTGCCCCGCCAGTCGCCTGGTTCTTGAGGATGACGTTCTCAAACTGGCGCGGGTCAGACAGTCTTCCGACCACACGCACCGCCATGGAGTAGTTCTGCGTTCCATCATTTGGCGGAGCACCCAACTGACCTGCAGCAATTTCGACGTTCTGCTCCTGCAGCGCATTGGTCACATCAAGCGCCGTGAGACCGCGTGCAGCAAGCTTCGCTGGATCGAGCCAGACCCGCATCGCGTATTTGCGCTCGCCGAAGATGGTGACATCACCGACGCCCGGAACACGCTTCAACGCGTCCTTTACATATACATCGATGTAGTTCGAGATGAACTCGTTTGAAAGCGAGTGGTCAGGCGAGGTGAATCCACCCACCAGCACAAAGTTTGAGTTTGCTTTTGTAATCGTGATACCGGTGTTGTTTACGGCCGCAGGCAAGCGCCCGGATGCTGAAGACACGCGGTTCTGGACGTCTACCGCCGCAATGTTCAGGTTGTAGTCTGTATTGAAGGTAACCGTGATTGCGGACGTACCATCGTTTGCCGACACCGACGAGATGTAGCGCATGCCTTCGACGCCATTGATGGACTGCTCGAGCGGGATGGTCACCGCCGACTCGACGATGGCCGCGTTCGCGCCGACGTAGTTCGACGTGACGACCACCTGTGGTGGCGCAAGCTGCGGATATTGCGCGATTGGCAGCGTCGGGATCGACACTGCGCCCGCGAGGATGATCAGAAGCGCGCTGACCGTCGCAAATACCGGCCGTCGAATGAAGAAATCAACCACGCCTGTCCCCTTGTCTTACTGTTTCTTCCATCTCGAAAAAAATGACGTCAACGTTCGACGCTCCTGACACTTACTAGACGCCCTGGTAGACCAGCGCGACAAAGATTTCCGGCTTCATGAAACCGCCGCCAAACTTCGCGTCGTACTGCGCCAGCGGCTTCGCGGCGACAGTATCCGTGAGGGACTTGCCTTGCTTTTTCTGTGCTGCGACGGCTGCCCGGCTCCCAACCAGCATTTCGTGAAACTCCTTCAGCTGTGTCTTGTCACCGACCGGACCGTGGCCCGGGATGATGATTGTCTTCGCCGTCCCATACGACAGGTTCCGCTCCGCAGCTCTTATCATTCCGTCTATACTTCCGCCTGTTGAATAATCGATGAATGGATAGAAGCCGTTGAACCATGTGTCCCCGGTATGAAGCACATCTGCCTTCGCAAAGTAGATCGAGGTATCGGTGTCCGTGTGCGCCGGATCGTAGGGTGTCAGAACCAGTTCCTCATCGTTGACGTGGAGGGTCTGCTTTTCCGAGAAGGTTTTCGTGGGGATCGCCCCGGCGGGAGCTGGCGTAAACGTCACGTTAAAAGTGGCAATTGGCGTAGGCACGCTCAGCCGCTGTTTCGTCTTCTCGGTCGCCATGATGGTTGCGCCCGCCCCGTGCAGCCACTCGTTGCCGTCCGTGTGGTCATAGTGCCAGTGAGTGTTGATCAGGAGCGAGAGAGGATCATTTCCAAGTGATGCAAGCGCCTCAGTCACCTGCGGCTTCGAGCTCGCGAAACCCGAGTCGATCAGCACTTTTCCATCTTTGCCGGGCAGCACGGCAATGTTGCCACCAGAGCCCATCAGCACGCTGACGTTGCGGCGCAGCGTTTGCGTCGACACTTTCATACCGGCTGCTGCGGCACGAGCCTGCTTGACGATCTCAGGTACTTGCGACTCCTGCGCCGACAGTATCCGTACGTCAACCAGCGCCGCACCGGCGGTCCATGCCGCAAGACCAACAAAACCACGCCTCGATAACTCGCGCATCACACTCTCCCGGCGCCCGTTCTGGGCAGCCAAACTCCAGTTACATTCCCCCGTTTGCAGCCGGTGGTGCACTCTGCATCGGCCGCACTGGGGCGCCTTCACCTATCATCTGCAGACCCGAAAGAATAACCTGGTCCCCCGGCTTCAAGCCGCTCAGCACAGGATAGTTGTTGCCCTGGACGTCGCCCAGCTTTACCGGCACCTCGTGCGCTACGAAGCCATTTGCCAACGGGCCCGAACCCTTCACCGCAAGATAGACAAATGGCTGCCCACCGATCATCGACACGGCAAGCACCGGCACCGTCGTGCGCGGGGTGGAACTCCAGGTAACCCGCGCATTCACCACCTGCTGATTGCGCACCTTGCCAGCCGGTACCTCGGCCTTGGCTAGTATGCCCTGAATTCCATTGTCCACCTGGGGCGAAAGAAAGGAGATCGTCGAATGTGCCAGCACGGCGCCGCTGGTATCCATGATGTCGACCGGCAGTCCCATCTTTACCAGAGCCGCGCGTTCGGTCGGCACGTAGATATAGGCCTCGAGCCCGGAGTTCTCATCAAGCGTCGTCAGCAAGGTCGAAGCCGTCACGTAGTCGCCCTGGTGGACCGGAATGTCGCCGACCACGCCGGAGAACGGGGCGCGGATTTGATAGTAGGCAAGCTGCTGCTTCTGCGTCGCAGTCCCGGCCTGGCTCGCGAGGAAGGCACCCTTCGACGCCTCGAAGTTGCCGACAGCAGTGTCGTAGGCCTGCTTGGAGGTAATGCCGGCTTCAAACAATTTCTTTTGCCGGTCGACCTCCGCCTGGTTGAACTGGTAGGTCGCATTGGCCTGCGCCTGAGCACCGGCCTGCTGCTCCACCGTCGCTACCTGCTTCAATGGGTCGATCTGCATCAGCAACTGGCCCTGCTTCACCGCCTGACCACTGGTGACGAAGATGCGCGTCAGATTGCCATCAACCTGGGGCTGAATCGTCGCCGAGCGGCGACTCTTGATCGTTGCGACATAGGTGTCACCCATCGGAACCGGATTCAACGAAACCGGCGCCACGGCAACGGGCAAAGCCTGCGCTGGCGGCGGCGGAGGAGCCGCCTTCTTGCAGCCTGCGAGCCCGAAGAGCGCTGCGCCAGAAATCAGAACAACCGCGTAGATTGCCTGTACACGGCGAGCCGTCGGATCGTTTGTGGCCCCTATCATCTTTGCCTTCATCCAGTTCTCTCCCCTTCGAGCGGAGGTACATAAGTATGTGCGTGTCAGTTTCTTAGATGAAGCGAGGCGCACGAGGATGCGAAAGAAGCGAAAATGTTGCCTGCTTCCGCCCAGCCTTTGACACAAGCGGCCGACTTATTTAGCCTTGAGCAGATAGAGGGATTGCGCAGCGTGGGGCTGCACACCTTCTCGTCAAATGCGTCCCCGTCGTCCAGAGGCCTAGGACACCGCCCTTTCACGGCGATGACACGGGTTCGAATCCCGTCGGGGACGCCAAATCTTTCGCGATTCTTCGCTTTATGCTGTGAGACTCTGGATTTCGGTCAGTCTACTGGAAACCGGCCCCGTCTATACGAGATCAGCAGCCTGTCCGGGGACAACACCGCCTGGGGGCAGTCGCCATTTGGCCGCCGACCCGGTCCCGCTGAGCATAACGTGGCCGCAGCCGGCCGGGCGAGCTGATTCGAATCAGCGTCGGCACCTTGAAGGCTGCGCGGCTCTCCCAGGGAATATGCGAGTCGATACAGATTCCCCGGGATTTATGACGCCATGCGGGCGGGCGTTTCTCACTGCCGTTAGGCTGACGCGCCGCATTCGCTACAATCACGCGCTGGTTGTCTGGGCGTACTCCACCTTATGAAGCAGGCGTACGAAGTGAAACTAATCGACGAAGTAGCCGATGTCCTCGAGCACGCTATCCCTGAGATCCACACCCATCAACTTCGCGCATGGCGACGTGTACATGCTGCTCTCAAAGCGCTTGAGCACCATCGTTGGCAGATCGGTGGAGGTGCGGAGCAGGCGCAGAAGCGCCGCGCTGTCGGTGGGGAAGCTATATGCGCCAGCGACACCGCACGAAGGCTTGATCGTGAGAGACAGGGGGATCGTCTTTGCGCTGGGGTAGAAGGGGCCGGAGGAGGTGGTGAGAAGGTTGACTCGCATGCAGAGAATCGTGTCACCGCGCTGCGGGTGCTTCAATGACCCTGTTGGGCGCAGGCGCAAACGATCAGGTCATCCGCTCGCGCCCCTCAGGGCACGTCGCGATCAGAATCGCTGTCTCGCCTGCTTCGGCATGGGGTCCATCCAACGCAAGCCCGCAGCCCGACGACAATAAAGACGCTGAGCTTCTATAGAACGGAATGCCAGGCCCACGGTTGTGTCGATTTCACTCCAGCGAAGGGTCGAAATAACTGATGTTCGCCCGCCGCATCACCCCACGCACCGGTGGAGAGACTTCTTCATCCACATCGCGACCATCGTCGCAGGAGTGATCGCCGTTGGCCTGGAGGAGGCCTTTGAGTTCTTCCACCAACGCGAGCAGGGCACGCAACGGCACAGAGACCGTCACGTCGTAAGCCAGCGCAACTCTACACATCGCGCTAGCCAACAATACCTGGAAGATCTAAGGATTTACCCCATTACCTTCCCAGCAAGAGCGACCTGTTTGGCAAACTGAACGATGAACATAGTGATCATCGGGACCGGCCTTGGCCATCGTCTTCAGGCACCAGTATGTCGTGGTGGCGCCCATCAACTCCGCATGCTCTTCCTGGAATTCACCGTACGCTCCATAGGAAGACTTGCTTCGGAGAGAAGTGCAGCGAATCTGTATAAGTGGACTGGACATAAAGATACCCCTTTCCTTATCCAATGGAGCTTGGATCGCGACGCATTTGGCCGGCAGCAAGCAGGATCGTGCGGTAGATGGCTGTCTCGAAGAGTTGTGTCTTATACCCATTCTGCGAGAGCGGGGTGGCACCCTGCATGGCAGCTTTCGCCGCCTGGCGTGCTAGAGCTTCGTCGATGGGTTTGCCTAACAACACGGCCTCGGCAGCGCTCGCCCGAAGTGGAGTCGGTGCTGCAACACCCAGAACGATCGCCGCTTTGCGGCAACGGTTTCCATCCATCACCAGGATGACGCCTGCGTCGGCGAGAGGCCAGTCAAAGCTCTCTTTCTCACCATACTTCTGGTACGCTGAGCGCGTTCCAGCCTCGGGAGCGGGCACGAAGATAGCGGTGATCAGTTCCCCCTGCTGCACAACGGTTTCGTTGATAAGGCTTTTCTCGGGCGGCACGTAGAACTCGGCCATCGAGACCACGCGTTTGCCGCGCCTCGAGGTAAGTTCTACCCTGGCACCCATGCCCAACAGAGGCACGGCGGTTGAGGAGGGATGCACCATGGCGCAGGTTTCGTTGTTGAGGATGGCGTGATACTGATTCTCGCCTTCGTGAGCGTGGCATTCGTCGCTCGTACCGCCCTTTTTCTTACAATCAAAGTCACTGGAACGGAAGTACCAACAGCGTGGACGCTGCATGATGTTGCCGCCCAGCGTAGCCATGTTCCGCACCTGAGGCGTTGCAGCGTGTCCAGCCGCGTCCGCAAGAGCCGAGTATGAGCGTTGTATCTCCGGGTGAGCGGCAATCTCGCTCAAGGTATTGAGCGGACCCAGGTGCAGGCCGTCCGAGGTCACCGTTATTCCCCGCAGAGCGGCTATGTTGCGGATGTTGACGAGCTTGGCGGGTTTGACGATGTCATCCTTCATCAGGTCCAGAAGGTCGATCCCGCCCGCCTTGATACTTGCGTCGGCTCCCGTGTGGCTAAGCGCTTCATCCACGGTCCGGCAATCTACGAATGCGAAGTTGTTCATACTCGCTCCTGTGGTGTAGCTGCGGGAACTTTGCCTAGAGCTTCGAGAACACGCGCCGGAGTCATGGGGATGCTGTGCATTCGGACGCCAGTCGCGTTATAAAAAGCGTTGCCGATCGCCGCCGCAAGCGTGATGATGCCTGCAGATTCCCCGATGCCGGCGGCGTCGGTCGAGCTCTGCGCTATATAGTTTTCTACCAGGTGAATCTCGATCTCCGGCACTTCGCGTGAACCTAGAATTTTGTAGTTTTCAAGGTTCGCGTTCAACATGTAGCCCGCCTTGCGATCCATAACGCGCTGTTCAAACAGCGCATAGGAGATACCCTGCAGGATACCGCCATTGATCTGGCTGATGACTCCTGTCGGGTTGATAGGCCGGCCACAATCATGCGCTCCTACCACCTTCTCGATGTGTACACGGCCGGTTTCGGTGTCAACGGAGAGTTCTACAAAGTCGACACCGCCGTAAGTGATTCGGTCTTTTGAGTAATCTGGCAGACGTGTGGAGCGGACCGCGATCTCAGCGACCGGCAGCATCGCGGTGAGTTGTTTCAGCGTAAACGACTTTCCCGGTTCGCTTTGGGAGACGAAGTGTCCACCCTGCAACTGAAGATCATGAGCACTGCGTGGTGCAACTGCAGCAAGCAGCTTTTGCTTCGCCTCCCAGGCTGCGTTGCGAACCGCTGGTGTGATTGAACCTGCCGTCACTGAACCGCCGGAGTCTGGGCCAATTGGGAATCGCGTATCGCCTATATGAATCACGACCTGTGCGGGAGGAATGCCGAACTCTTCCGCAACAATAATTGCGAGGAGAGTCTTTGTGCCGGTCCCGAGATCCTGGACCGCCGACATCAACTCGACCGTACCATCCTTTGAGACTCGCACCTCACAAGAAGAGTTCATGTTGACGAAGCGGTACCAGACGGATTGTGCAATCCCCATTCCACGCTTGATGGGGCCAGTGTCAGAGCCTGCGGGCCGACGCTTGCTCCAGTTGGTCTGTTCCCGGATAATCTTTCTTTCAGCCCTGCGGGCAGGGCTGTCGTCGATCTTCTCGCGCAGCGCCAGCGGATCCATATCGAGCTTGACAGCGAGTTCATCGATCGCCTGCTCAAGTGCGAAGCACCCCTGTGGATGGCCGGGAGCGCGAAAGGCAGCTCCTGGTCCAGCGTTGACGAAGACGTCGTACTCTTCAGTCGAGAGGTTGGGAGACTTATAAAGATTGGTCGCGGGACCGGCCGTGCCCGCGCCCGTCCCGACGCCAGCCGTGCCGTAGCTGACGAGTTGAATCGCCGTGAGTGTACCGTCGCGCTTGGCACCGATCTTCAACTTCTGGTGCGAGTCGGGTCGATTACTGACGATGTGCTCCTGACGCCGATCCAGCATCAGTTTGACCGGAGCATTTGCCTTGCGCGAGAGGTTAGCCGCGATCACGCCCTCATTGCCTGCACCAAACTTTGCGCCAAAGCCTCCGCCCATGAACTCCTTAATGACACGAACCTTGGCCTTCGGCAGCTTGAAGACGTCGGCGAAGTCATCGCGAACGCTGGAGGTGCCCTGGGTGGAGGCGTATACGGTAACCTCCTCGGGCTTCCAATCCACGACAAACCCATGTGTCTCGAGCGCAGAGTGCGTCTGCACCTGAGTGAAATACTCGCCTTCAACGATTACATCCGCCTCGGCGAAGCCTTTGCCGATGTCACCGACTGACTTCTTCTGCGGTCCATGAACATTGCCCTTTTGCGGAACTCCCTTCGGTCCGCCGCCGCCACCGGCGCTGCCGCCCTCATCCGCTGGTCCGGGAAATACGATTGGAGAATCGTCCTTTCGTGCTTCGGTTCGGTCTACCACGAAGGCCATCGGGTCGTACTTCACCACGACCAGTTTGGCTGCGTCCTCCGCGATTTGCGGAGAAGTTGCGGCTACGGCTGCTACCGGCTGCCCGGCGTAACGCACGATCGGGAAACGGGAGGGCGCCTCAAGCTTCGGGTCGCGAAGCTCGGCCGAGCCATAAACGTGTTCGATGATATGAACGGCACGGACCCCGGGAAGCTTTTCCGCCGCAGACGTGTCGATGGAAAGGATGCGCCCATGCGGGATGGAGGCATCGACGATCCGCGCATAGAGCATGCCCGGGAGTTGAACGTCCGCGGTGTAACGGCCCTTCCCCATTGCCTTCGCTGGTCCGTCATAGCGGACCGTCGGCTTGCCGATGTACGTCAGTTCTGCGTTGGCGGCCAGCGGCGGTGGCTCATTGAGAGCAACCTCGCGCTCTCTGGTCTGCAAACCGTCCTGCGGTATGCCAAAGACGAAGTGATCGATTCGGGTGGGATGCAGGTTTGAAGCCGCCGTGGAGGGTTGCTGCTCCGCCTTGTTGACGCCGCCGGCTTTCGGCTTCGCTACCTGATCGCTCGACTTGTCTTTTCCGACCGTGTTGGTCTGACCTTCCTGCCTGAGAAGTTCGGGAGTCATTGCGCCTCGCTTTCTTTGCCAAGCCGCACCAGACCGGCAGCCGCCCGTTCTTGTGCAACGTCAAGTGTCGCGGCGAAGACTTTCGGATAGGTTCCGCAGCGGCACAGATTGCCGCTGGTCGCATGCTTCACATCGTCAAGCGTCGGGAATGCATTGCGCTTCAGCAACGCAGCGCAACTCATGACCATCCCTGGTGTGCAGAAACCGCACTGCATGGCATCGTGCTTTACAAAGGCTGCCTGTACGGGGTGCATATGCTCCCCGTCCGAAATTCCTTCGATGGTGGTTATCTTCCTCCCCACAGCGTCGATCGCGAGGGTCATGCATGCTAACGAGGGAACGTCATCGATCCATACCGTACACGCCGAACAGGAACCTCGATCGCACACGACTTTGGTTCCGGTCAAGCCCATGTGCTCGCGCAAGGTCGCCGCCAGAGTAAAACGGGGTTCAACGGTAACGGTCTGATCATGCCCGTTGACGTGCAGCTTGATGGGGAGTGCTGAAGGACCTGACGTGCCGGCACCTCTTCGCATCTCCTGAAGGTCTACTGCAAGTGCGCTCGTGGTTTCAGCGACCGTGGCGGCGGCGGTCATTCCCGCACCTTTGAGGAAACCGCGTCGTGTAAAGCCTGCTTTTGGACTTTCGGACAGTCAAGTCCCGATCGTTCTGTAGATTGTCTTTCCTTAGGGTAGTTGTTGGTTGT
>CAZZZP010000090.1:0-3416 GCA_964658635.1 Lichenicola sp.
CAGGTGGGGTTTATGGCGTATGGATCGACTGATGCTGGGCGGGCGGTGGGGGAGCAGCCACGCTGATCGAAGGCGATAGTGAAGAAGCCTTCGGCGGCTGCGGCTTCCATGATGGGCTGCCAGGTGTCGGCGAACTGAGGGAAGCCGTGTAGGAAGAGGATGAGTTCACCGGTGGACGGGCCGGCGGTGAGGGTGTCGAAGGTGAGTCCGTTGAGGCCGACTTGCTGAGGAATCATGGAGTTATCCCGGTTGGGTTTGGGTTGGTGACCAAAAGTTGCACGGTTTTCCTGCGTGATTGCACCGGGGTGAGGCATCCAAGCAGAGTGCGGTTGTGTGCCGCGAGGTGTCTGTGAACGACAAAAAGATATTCAAGGGTGTGTGTGCTGCTGTCCTGCTGGCCCTGGTTGCGGCTTGTCCGCGTGCACGTGCCTACTCGGTGCTTTCGCATGAGGAGGTTGTGGATATGGCGTGGAAGGAGCAGATCATTCCCTTGCTCAAGCAGCGCTATCCCACGATTACGGCGGATGAGCTTCGCCAGGCGCATGCGTACGCGTATGGCGGGTCGGTGATCCAGGATATCGGGTACTATCCGTTCGGGTCGCACTACTTTTCGGACCTGCTGCATTATGTGAGGCCCGACGAGTTTGTGGAAGCGTTGATTCGGGATTCGAAGACGCCGGATGAGTATGCGTTTGCGCTGGGGGCACTGGCGCATTTCTGTGGCGATACGGAGGGTCACCCGGTGATCAACCAGGTGACTTCGTCGGAGTATCCTCCGCTGCGTGACCGTTTTGGGAAGAGCGTGACGTATGCCGAGAATCCTACGGCACACCTGCGAACGGAGTTCGGGTTCGACGTGGTGGAGGTAGCTCAGGGGCACTACTCGGAGCAGGACTATCACGATTTCATCGGTTTTCAGGTGTCGAAGGATCTGCTGGAGAAGGCGTTTCGAGAGACGTACGGGCTGGAGATGGGGGCCATCATCAAGCATGAGGATCTGGCGATCAACACGTACCGCATGGCCGTGTCGGACCTGATTCCGAAGTTTACATCGATCGCTTACGTGAGCTACCAGAGCGATATTCAGAAGGCCCAGCCGGGGATGGAGAAGTCGAAGTTCATCTACCGTCTGAACAAGACGGAATATCGGACGGAGTTTGGCAAGGAGCACTTGCATGTGGGGGTGGGCGGTCACATTGTGGCGGTGCTGATGCACGTCGTGCCGAAGATTGGACCGTTCAAGGCGATGAAACTGAAGCTGCCGGATGCGCAGCAGCAGGTGTTATGCCTGAAGAGCATCAACGCGGCGGAGGATAAGTACAAGTTTTACCTGTCGCAGATTCATGCGGAGCCGATTCCTGTACCTCCTCCGAGTGCGCAGGACGTGAGTGCGGCGAAGTCCGCGGCGGCGAAGTTGCAGAAGGATTCCAAGCAGGTGGCGAAGGATGCTGCGAAGGCAAAGGATCCTGAAGATAAGGCGCGGAAGGAAGAGTCGGCGGCGAAGGTAGACGAGACGGCGGACAAGGCGCAGCGACAGGCGGAACGAACGGAGACCAAGGCGGCCGAGGCAACTCCGGAACAGGCGCAGCAGGCAGCGGAAGCAGCGCTGGCGGCGCCTCCGCCGACGACGCCGGTCTTGCCGGAATTGGATATGGACACGGGCAAGCCGGTGGGTGCAGGGGAGTATCCGCTGGCAGATGAGGCTTATGCGGAGTTGTTAGACGACCTGGTGAAGCAGGGAACTCCGCCGCAGAAGCCGGGGCTGGTGGTGGCGCAGATGACGACCAAGGAGGTCGATTCGGGGCTGGCGAAGGACATCGAGGCGTTTTTTGCTCATCCGAAGGCTGCGACGGGTGCGCCGGCGAACAAGAAACAGGCGGAAAAGCAGGCTGGTATCCAGGCGCGGGTTCAGGCAGATCTGGTGAAGCTGCGGGCTCTGGAGAAGGGGGAGAGGAAGACGATGGTGGCTGAGGTGCGGTAGGGCTTGTTTTGCAGGGAGATCAGGCTTGCTGCCCGTGTGCTAAAAGGGCTTCTACTTCGGAGGCGGAGGGTCCGGTAATGCGGACGGTTTTGCTTCGGCTGGTGGCGCCCTGGATGAGGTGAATGCGGGCGCGGGGGAGCCGGAGATGTTCAGCCAGAAAGGCGATGAGGGCTTCGTTGGCGCGGCCGTCGGTGGGCGGTGTGGTGAGCGAGATTTTGAGGGCTCCGTTGTGGGAGCCGGTGATGGCGTTGCGGCGGGCTCCGGGGTGAACGCGGAGGGTGAGGGTGCAGCCGTCCGGGGTGGGCGTGATCATGGGGATGACATGGCTTCGATATGGCTCATGCGGCGGATTTACTCCACCTGGGGCGCTGGTTTCCGCGCTCCGAAGATGGCGGTGCCGATACGCACGCAGGTGGAGCCTTCTTCGATAGCGACGGCGAAGTCGTTGGACATGCCCATGGAGAGCTGGGTGAGGGTTGGGATTTGCGCAAGGGCTGTGTCGCGCAGGCGACGAAGTTCCTGAAAGTAGGGGCGTGCCTCTTCGCCGGCGTTGGCGACGTCGGCGGGCCAGGGTGGGACGGCCATGAGGCCGCTGGGGACCAGGGATTCGAGGGGCTGGAGGGCTTCGAGGAGTGAGGGCAGGTCGGCGGGGGCCAGGCCGTGTTTTGACTCTTCGTGGGAGAGTTTGATTTCGATGAGGATGGGGAGTTTCTTGTTGAGGGCGCGCGCAGCTTCGTTGAGGCGCTGAGCGACTTTGAGCGAGTCGACGGTGTCGATGGCGTGGAAGAACCTGGCAGCGGGCGCGGTTTTGTTGGATTGCAGAGGCCCGATGAGGTGCATCTCGAGGCCTTCGAGGTGGGCGGCGGATGCGAATTTCTGCTGCCATTCCTGGACGCGGTTTTCACCGAAGAGGCGCTGGCCGGCGGTGTGGGCCTCGATGAGGAAATCGACGGGGTGGACCTTCGAGACGGCCATGAGGGCGACGTCGGCTACGGGCCGGTTGGCGCGGGCGCAGGCCTCGGCGATCCGGGTTCTGATATGGGTGAGGTTTTCGGCGATGGACACAGGTCTAGTTTACGGCCGGGGCTACTGGAAGCGTTGCTGGAGGATGGCTGGCAGGTCGCGCGAGGTGTGGAGAAGATCAAGCCAGGCTTCCATCTCGTCCAAGTCCCGGTCAGCGTCCGGCGAGAGAAGAAAGCACTTCAACGAGCTGCGTGACGGGCAAAAAAGCTTTGAAACGCTTTTCTATCGCTTCGGATGTGACGAAGTCGCCGCGGTCGAGATGCGCCAGGCTCTCTTGGAAACGGGGCAATCTGGGCTTCGGAGAAGTTTTCGGGAGCGGGGAACTCCTGCTCAATGTGGGCGTTGAGGACTTCTTCTACGAGGGCTTCGGTGGTGATGCCACGGCGCACGGCGGAGGCTTCGAGGTTGGCTT
>CAZZZP010000090.1:3426-16819 GCA_964658635.1 Lichenicola sp.
GAGGGAATCCGGGATCTGCAGGTTCGGCATGGCTGGCCTCGCTGGTTGGAGTTTACTCCGGGCCGGTTAGAACGTGGGGGTGCCTGGGTTATCTCGACTGGACGGCTTGTTGCCAAGCCGTCCAGTTGAGTCAGCGACCGTGTTCTTCGAGGTATTTTTCTACTTCGAGGGCGGCCATGCAGCCGGAGCCGGCGGCGGTGATGGCCTGGCGGTACTTGCGGTCCTTGATGTCTCCGGCGCAGAAGACGCCGGGGAGGACTTCACCGTTGAGGGTGCAGTGGACGTCATCGTGGGCGAGGATGTAGCCGTCTTCGTCGAGGTCCATCATGCCCTTGAAGGCCTGGGCATTGGGGATGTGGCCGATGCCGAGAAACATGAAGGAGACGGGGAGGGTCGATTGCTCGCCGGTGACGGTGTTCTTGAGGCGGAGACCCTTGACGTCCTTTTCTTCGACTCCGAGGACCTCTTCGACGACGGTGGAGTGGAGGAATTCGATGGAGGGGTGGGCCTTGGCGCGCTCGAGCATGATGGGCGAGGCGCGGAACTTTTCGGTCCGGTTGATGAGGGTGACCTTGCTTGCGAAACGGGTGAGGAAGAGGGCTTCTTCCATGGCGGAGTCGCCGCCGCCGATGACGGCGATGTCTTTTCCGGAGGCGAAGAAGCCGTCGCAGGTGGCGCAGGAGCTGACGCCGTGGCCGATGAGGGCCTGCTCGGAGGGCAGGTTGAGCCAGCGGGCGGAGGCACCCGAGGCGATGATGAGGGTGCGGGTGTGGACTGTCTCGGAGCCGATCTGGAGCTTGATGGGGTGGGAGCGGAGATCGGCGGAGTTGAGGTGAGCCATTCGCAGTTCGGCGCCGAAGCGGGTGGCCTGCTTCTTCATGTTCTCGATGAGTTCAGGCCCCTGGATGCCCTCGGGCCAGCCGGGGAAGTTTTCGACCAGGGTGGTGATGGAGAGCTGGCCGCCTGGTTCGTGGCCTTCGAGGACGAGCGGCTTGAGGTTGGAACGGGCGGCGTAGATGGCTGCGGTGAGGCCGGCGCAGCCGGATCCGAGGATGACGAGGTCGCGGGTTTCTGGATTCATGGGCGTCTTCAGTGTAAATGCCTGGGGAGGGGAAACGGTTCAAGGGGACTTGACCGGAGCAAAGCCCTGACTGGCGGGCTGGGTGAGAATGGGAGGATGGCGAATCTGGTTTTGGTTTATGGAATGCGTTTACTGCCGGCGGATGAGCTGGCGAAGGTTGCGGATGCTCCGCTGGAGCTGAAGAACGGGAACAGCGCGAGTGTGACGATGCATGTGCTGGAGGGCAGCCGGGAGTCGATTGAGGCGCAGCTGAAGCATAGTCTGGATGCTTTCTTCGATTTCTATCCGGAGATTTAGGGTCTGAAGTGATGTAGTGAAATCGGACATAGAGGCTGTTCCGGCTCTCCCATGACGAAGGTAATTGGGAGTGCAGGAGGGTCGTGACGTGCGAGCTGGAGTCGGACGGCGGCTGATCGGCTTGGTGGGGTGTCTCGGGCTCTGTGGCGGGTTGGCGGGACAGGTGAGTTCCAAGCCTGTGCTGGTGAAGCCGGCACCGGGCAGGTCTCTGTCGGGAGGCGTTGGGAGCGCGTTGGTGCCCCAGTCGGCAGCAGGAGTGATTACGGCTGCGGCGGCCCGCGCGGGTGTGATCTTTGCCGGACGGGTGCTGACGATCGACCGCGAAGATGCTGCGGGCTTTGTCGATGTGCGTTTCCACGTCGACCAGGCGGTACGTGGCTGCGGGACGGGCGACACCTACGTGCTGCGCGAGTGGTCGGGGCTGTGGTCGGGGCAGCAACCACGCTATCGCGAGGGCGAACGGCTGTTGATGATGCTTGCTCCGCGCGGGCGATCGGGGATGAGCGCCCCGGTGGACGGGCTGGCTGGGGCGATACCGCTGGTGTCCCGGGGTCAGCCTCCGTTGATGGATGCGAAGGGGCACGTTCCGGCAGACAGCGCGGCAGCGGGGTCGCAGGGAGTTGATCTGCGTTGGGTGGAGACGCTGGCGGCCCGTACGGCGGTGCTGCCTGCGGCGGCGGGGAGTGGCTCGTCGAACTCACGCGGGGAGTGGCGCGGCGTGGTGGCGCGACTGGCGAGTGCGGGTAAGGTGGCGGGACCGGGTGTCGTGATGGGGGCTTCAGGACAGGCCGACATTCCGAGTCTGGCGTCGGTGCTTGCGCTTCTGGGGCCGAACCGTTCGATTCCCACCCCTGTGGATCGCCCGTGAAGCGCATGCGGAGAGGGATGGTCGCGGCTCTGCTTTTGTGCGGATGCGTGGCCTCGGCCTTTGCGGGGGGGCCGCGTTATGTCACAGGGCCACCGTTCTTTCAGACGGCGGGCCGGGCGGTTGGGTGGAAGCAGACGCAGTTGCTTTACTACACGGATCCGGGGGATCTGAGCGCGTCGGTGAACCACCAGGCGGCTGACGCGCTGGTTGCCGCGGCGGCGGGGATCTGGAATGTGCCGAATGCGAGCATCACGGTTGGCCAGGGTGGGGCGCTGGCCGAGGATGTGAGCGGGCAGAATGTTTATCTCGACAGCTCCGGGATGGAGTGGCCGACGGACGTGATGGTGGCGAATGCTGCAGCAGTTCCGATTGCGGTGGTGTATGACAGCGACGGCTCCGTGACGGATACATTGCTTGGCGCGGGGGCGAGCTCTCCGGGCGGATGCCGCCAGAATGGCGTGACGGAGACGGTGGATGCGTTCGATCCGGCGGGGTACATTCTGCATGCGGTGATCGTCGTGAACGGGCGGTGTACGGGGACGGCTCCGGAGCAGCAACTGCAGATGCAGTATCAGTTGGAGCGGGTTTTTGGCCGGGTGCTTGGGCTGGCGTGGTCGCAGACGAACGACAACGTGTTTACGGGGTCGCCTACGCCTACTTATGACCAGGAAATGCATTGGCCGGTGATGCATCCGATCGATATTCTTTGCGGACCCTACAGCTACCAGTGCATGGCGCAGCCGTTTGTGCTTCGTCCGGATGATATTGCGGCGTTGATCTCGGTTTATCCGGTGACGGGAACACCTGCTGCGGGGAAACAGGTGAGCCTGAGCGACGGCAACACGGTCTGGGGCACGATCACATTTCCGACGGGCGAAGGGATGGCCGGCGTGAACGTGCTGGCGCAGCGTGAGATCACATTTACATCGACGCCGCAGGACTGGTACGAGAGCTCGGCTGTGAGCGGGACGTATTTCCGGCGTGCGGCGCTTTCGCCTTTTGTGAGCGCGGATACAAGTGCAACGGGCAGTGAGGGAAGTACGCAGACCACGCTGCAGGGTTGGTATTACCTGGCTTACATCCAGGTGCAGGGTGCGTACAGGTACGACACGGTGATCCTGTCGACGGAGGCTGTGAATCCGCTCTATACCGGGCGTTACAGCATCGGGCCGTATGCTCCTGGGGCGGTAATTCCTGCGGGAAGTGCACCTGTGCCCTTCGTACAGGGCGGAATGAACTACGGTGCGCAGGTGACGACCAACTTTCCGATCGCCAGTGCGCCTTCGACGTGCGGAAATGGTGCGGATGGGACGATGGCCGCGCCGATGCCGGAACCGGCAAGCGGCTGGTGGACGGGGACGGTCTGTCCTTTTGGGCATGCGTCGTATGTGGCAGCGCCGGTTCAGACGGGGCGGAGTTTCACGGTGGAGGTGACGGCCCTGGATGCGAATGGGTTGGCCACGACCACGAAGATGATGCCAGCGATCGGGCTGTATGCGGCAAGCGACGCGGCCGGGTCGCTGCCTTCGATCGCGGCGCAGCCCATCGCGTTCAACGCGATGGCGGTGGGAACGACAGTTGTGAATGCTTCGGTGGGTTCATCGGGGGGCGTGCGGGTGGGTATCGCGGACGAGCGTGGTGAGGGTCGTCCGGACTTTGGCTACCAGGCGAGGATTTTTTACGCGGATCGCCTTACGCCGGGACTGGTGCCGAGCGGAGGCGGGGATGTGACGATCACGGGCACGGGGTTCCGCTCGGGAAACCAAGTGCAGGTGAATGGCGTCGCGGTGACGGTGAAAAGCTGGACGGCGAATACGATCGTCTTTACTGCACCGGACCTTTCCGGGGTGGGTGCGACGGCGGGAACGGCGTTGGATGTGACGGTGCTGGATGGCGGGACGGGTGCGGCCTCTACCATGAGCGGCGTGCTGACTTATGAAGCGGCGGGACAGCAGGCGCATACGATGCTGTTGGTCGCCACGCCGGGAACTCCGGCACCGATGAACGTGGTCGATACGGGCGTCTTCAGTGTGCGTGAAGTTGCGGCTGACGGGGTGACCGCAGTTGCGGGTTCGATAGTGGTCTTTTCGGTTGGTGCGGGAGCGGCCGTATTGGGTGCATGTGGGGGGGCTACGTGCAGTGTGACGACAGATGCTACAGGGCTTGCGCAGACTACGGTGAAGCCGACTGCGGCCGGACTGCTGAGCCTGCAGGCAACCGATGGTTCTCTGCAGCAGAGCGTGGCGTTGACGGCGGTGCTGCAGGCTTCGAAGATGGCGCTGGTCCAGGCGCCTGCTGCTGCGGAGGTGGTGGGCCAGGGGTCGGCGTTGCCGTTTTATGTGCTGGTGTCGGCGCAGGGTGGGGGCGGGATTGCAAACGATCTGATTACATTCAGTGTTGCGCCGGGCTCGGCGGGCACGGCAATGTTCAGCTTGTGTAATGCGACACCGTGCTCTGTGGTGACGAATAGCGGAGGCGGCGCCTACCTGTGGGTGACGCCTTTGAGCGCGGGGGCGATCACTCTGGTTGCTACGGATGCGAGTGGGCTGACGCAGCAGGTCTCGATCACGGCGGTCGCCAAACCGATCTCATTGCAGGTGATCTCGGCGGCGAGCTTTACGGCCTACGCGGGCAACCAGGGTGGGACCTCGGCGATCGAGGTGCTGGCGGGCGATGGGGTGTCAACGCTGAGCGGGCAACTGGTGACATTGACGAGCTCTCCTGGGTTGACCCTTGGTTTCAACGGGGTGAGCAGTATGAGCCTGTATACGGATTATTTCGGCAAGGTCCAGATGAATGCGACGGCTGCACTGCCCGGTGTTTACACGCTGACGGCGAGCAGCGGCATGGCGACCGCGACGACGACTTATACATTTCTTGCGGTGCCACCACCGCGCTTGTCCGTACTGAGCTATCCGACCAGTGTGCTGACGCTGGGAGTGGCTGCTGGGGTGCCGTTTTCCGTGCAGCTGCTGGATGGTTACTCACGTCCCAGTCCGTCTATTCCGGTGACGTTGAGTGTTCCGGCGGGCTCGGGTTCGTTCGATTGCGGAAAACCGTCATGTACTTACACAACGGATTGGAATGGCACGGTATCCGGAGTGTTTACGCCGCGGGTGGGGGGCTCGGTGGTGCTGAATGCGTTCGCTCCGGGCGTGCCATTTGTAACGGTGAATGTGACGGTGGCTGGAGGAAGCCCTGTGTTGAATGTTTTCACGGCTCCGCCCGCAACCGTGGTGGCAGGTTCGATGGTGACTGCAGTGGTGCAACTGCTTGGCGCGAATGGAAACGCCATGAGTGGGGCGACTGTGTGGGTGGATACGACGCAGGGTGCGCTGGCAAATCCGGCGTGTCCGTTCGGACTTTGCAAGTACTACACGGATGTGAACGGACTGGTAACAGTGTCGGGTATTGTGTGGACTTCGGGGCCGGTCTCGATACAGTTCACGACGAGCGGTCTGATGCAGACGGTCAGCTTCAATGTTGTCGCAAACGTGACGAACTTCAAGCTGGTAAGCGCGCAGACGGGAACGGTGCAGAGTGGGACGCCGGCCTTGCCTTTCGTGGTGCAGCTTACAGGCGCGGACGGGACGACTCCGATCAGCGGACAGAATGTTACTTTTTCGTTTACGAATGGTTCGGCTACGCTTGCAGCGTGTGCAACGGTGCCTTGTGTGGTCGTAACCGGGACCAATGGCATGGCTTCAACGGGTGCAATCGCAACGCCGACAGCCGGAGACGTCGGCCTGCTAGCGACGCTGAATGCAGCGACGGTCACGGCTGGTTTCAGCGTGGCTGCGAAGCCGGACATTCTGACTCAGGTCAGTTCGCCTTCGCGGATCTTCCAGGGTGCGACTGGTGGAGTTTTGTTTAGCGTCAAGGTTACGTTGGCTGACGGTGTGACGCCTGCCGCGGGTGTGCAGGTGGGATTCAGCGCGAGCGGGCTTGGGGCGGTACAGTTTGCGCTTTGCGGGGGCGTAAACTGCACCGGCGTGACGGATGCAAACGGTCTGGTGGCGAGTGCGGTGACAGGTGCGACGGCGGGCGCGGTTACGCTGGTTGCTACGGCTCTATTGCCGACCGGAAACCAGACGCTGAGCAGCGCGGTGCAGATCATGCCGAGTCTGGCGGTCATGAAGGTGTTGAGTGCGCCTTCAGGGAGCCTGATGAGCGGAAATCATGCTGCGGCCCTGGTGGTGCAGGTACTGGGGCCGGACGGCGTTGCGCCGGCAGTGGGGCAAAGTGTGACTTTTTCGGTAACAAATGGGATGGGTTCGTTTGGCGCTTGTCTGGCGAGCGTGTGCCAGGTGCTGACGGATGCGAACGGGATGGCTTCGAGCGGGATGATTGCGACGCCGACTGCGGGCGCGGTGAGCGTTGGCGCGTCTTCGGGGAGCTTGTCTGCGAGTGCGTCCTATACGGTGACTCCTCGTCCGGATGTTCTTGCGCTGGTGCAGGCTCCGTCGAGTGGCTTGCAGTGGACGACAGCCGGGGCGCCATTCGCGGTGAAGGTGACGCTTGCGGACCTGGTAACTCCGGTGGCGGGCGTCACGGTGTCGATGACTGCGGGCGGGAGTGGCGGGGTGATATTGGGGTTGTGCGGCAATGCATCCTGCACTGCGGTCACGGATGCGAACGGGCTGGTGTCGACGACGGTGACTGGTTTTACGCCGTTTGTGTCGACTTTGTCGGCTACGGCGCAGCTTGCGACTGGCAACCAGACGGTGTCGGCTGCTTACACGGTGGTTGCCGGGACGCGAACCGTCAGCGCACTTGAGGCCGCGATGTACCTGGTGGAGGGGGCGACGGTTGCGGTGACGCTTGATGTAGCCGCACAGCAGAATGGAGCGCCGGCGGCGACGGCGATCAGTTGGGCGACAGGTGGCGGGATGACGCTCAATACTGCGGCGACTGTGACGGATTCGTTCGGCAGGAGTTCGCAGGCGGCGAGCGTGGGCCCGTTAGCGGTGGGAGGGCAGGCGAGTGCCTCGGCATGTTCGTGGACGACGGTGTGCGCGCAGTTCAGTGCAACGGGGGTTGCGGCGGGTAATCTGCAACTGGGAATGGTCAGCGGAAGTGAACAAAGCGTGAGCGGTGGGGCGGCATTCGCGCCTGTCGTACTGCAGGTGACGGATGGAGCGGGGCACAGTGTGTCGGGTGCCGGGGTGACGGTTGGGGAGACTGTGACGGCAGTGACCGAAGCTTGTCCCCCGGGCGGCCGGTGTCCTGCTGGGGCCGTCCTGGGATCGGAGGTGATGGTGGTAACGAGCGATCTGAACGGGCGTGTGACGATAGAACCGATCAGTGCTGCAGGGGTAGCTTCACGAACTGAGATTCAGGGTTCAAGTGGGTTGAATGGGTTCGTAACGACGGTTTTGACGAGTTCACCCTGACGCAAAGTGATTTGACAGTACTCCATCCACGGGGAGCGGGCGCGCATCAGATGGGAAGACGTGGCCAGGGGGATACGATTGATGATGGCATCGGGTGAGACTGTTTCCAGGGCGGGTGCAGCGGTGACCGCGGGTGCGGGCCGGACGCGACCCCGGGTGGTAGTGGTTGGGGCCGGATTTGGCGGGATCCATGCTGCGCAGGGGCTTGCGCATGCACCTGTGGACGTGACGCTGGTGGATCGGCGGAATTACCACCTGTTCCAGCCGCTGTTGTACCAGGTGGCGTTGGCGGTGCTGTCTCCTGCGGACATTGCGCAGCCGATACGTTCGATTGTGCGGGATCAGAAGAATGTGGCCGTGCTGATGGAGGAAGTGGTCGGTTTCGACACGGCGGAGCAGCGAGTGAAGCTGCGTAGCGGCAAGGAGCTGGAGTATGACTTCCTGATCCTGGCGACGGGCTCGACGCACTCCTATTTCGGCAAGGATGAGTGGGCTGCAACGGCACCGGGCTTGAAGACGGTGGAGGATGCGGTGGAAATACGCCGCCGGGTGCTGCTTGCGTTTGAGCTTGCGGAGCGCGAGATGCTGGAGACGGGAAAGCATCCTCCGCTGAACTTTGTCATTGTGGGTGGCGGCCCGACGGGCGTGGAGCTTGCGGGGGCAATCTCCGATATTGCGAAACTTTATATGCAGCATGATTTTCGGCATATCGATCCGAAATCTGCGCGTGTGATTATTCTTGAAGGCGGTCCGAAGATTCTTGGCATGTATCCCGATGATCTGCAGAAGAAGGCGCGGGAACAGCTGGAGGCGCTTGGCGTTGAGCTTCGCCTGGGGGCGAGGGTCACCGACGTGCAGCCGGGGTATGTGATGGTGGGTGACGAGCGCCTGGAATCAGTATGTACGTTATGGGGCGCGGGTGTGCAGGCTTCTCCGCTGGGCAAGATGCTGGGCGTGGCGATGGATCGGAAGGGATCGGTGAAGGTAGATGAGCACCTTAATCCCGCGGGTCTGCAGAATGTGTTTGTGATCGGGGACCTGGCGGCGTTCGAGCAGGATGGGAAGCCTGTACCGGGAGTGGCGCAGCCGGCGATGCAGATGGGGGATTACACGGCGAAGCGGATCAGTGAGTTGGTCGCGGGCAAGACTTCACAGAAGGGCTTCCGCTATTTCGACAAAGGTGACATGGCGACGATCGGACGGGCGGCAGCGATTGCGAACGTGCAGTGGCCGTTCAAGGCTCATATGAGCGGCTTTCCCGCGTGGCTGGCGTGGCTGATGGTTCACATTTTCTTCCTGATCGGGTTCCGGAACCGGTTTTCAGTGTTTCGCGAGTGGGCTTGGACGTACCTGACGTTTCAGGACAGTGCAAGGCTGATTACAGGCTCGCAGATTCTGCCTGGGTGGGGTGAGTCGCTGTCTGCTGGGTCTGCGCCGGGGTATCCAACTCCTCTGGATTTAGGCTCGCCGAAGTCGTAAGGGGGGTGGAAGGGAGAGGTGTTTCAGGGATCTTCAGCTTTTCGAGTCGGATTTTCTTCTTTCCGCGCTTTTTTCTGATGAAGGTTTTCCCGCATCCTCCACACTCCCAGGGATAAAACCCGAAGAGCGAAAGCAGAAACTCGAACGGGTCGGCTCGTCTCCTGCGCGAGCATCTCGTTTCGTGGCACTTCGGACAGACGGGCTCTGACATCATTCGCTCCATAGTCCTGGGGTATCGGGATGATACATGAACGGAGTCAACTTTACGGTGCTGTTGCTGGCCCTGGTCGTCAACGCTGTCTGGCTGGCATTCGGGGCGGCATCCGGGCGGGGGCAGGTGAATGGCAACAAGGTTAGAGATGTGGTCGCTGTCATCCGGTCGTGGGGGCAGAACTATCGTGCGAAGCATGGATTATGGCCCGGCCCGGTGCCGAATATGGGTTCGCACCCGCTGAATAGGGTGAGAACCTGATTCGGTTCAGAGCCAGTCGAGGCGAGCAATTCGGGAGACTTCGCGGGACCAGGGAGGAGCGCACAAGTCGAGCGAAGGCCGCAAGGACGGAATTTCGGGAGTTTCTTCTTTACTGCGGCGGCATCCTGGTCCAAAATGCTAACCATCGGGGAAATCCGCCCGCCCGGTTTGCGCGTCAATCCGTAAAGAGAGGGTTTGTTTACGAGGAACCCTCAGAAAACGTGTATGCATGACTCTGGTTCCACTCCCTGACATCCTTGGCATGCTGGTGCTGATGGCCGTGCTTTTCTGGTTCCGAAACAGGAATCGGGATGAGCGGGTCGACGGTTGGCTTCTTGGGTTGAGTCTCATCCTGATCGAAATGGTTGCGAACGCGGTTCACCATGGCCCGGATGGGAAGCCGGACGTGACACAAGCGATTGCACTGGACGCTTACCTGCTGGCCGCGGTGACATTTGGCTGGGTTGCGCGGCAAGATCTGCTGCCAAATGCAGAGCACCTTCCGTTTTTCCTTCTGCCCGCGGTGCCCCTCTTCATTTTGACGACGACCTATGGACTTGAAGCTCGCTCGGGACAGGTGTACGTGTGGACTACTGCGACGAGTGTCGTAGGTGGAGTCGTATATCTGCTTTACTTCACGTCGATGCGGAGTCGGCGGCGCAGTTTTCTTGTTCTCACGCACCTTCTGATCTGGGTTCCGATGCTTTACCTCAGTGCGAGCGGCGATTTAGACCGGGTCGTGTACTGGGGATTGGCGTGCCTGTACGTGCTGGTTGCGCTCTCGTTCCGCCCGCGGCTGCGGCCCGGCTGTATCGGGGTTTGGGTGATCATGGTGAGCTTCATGATGTGGGCGCTGTGTTTTCTGGCGTATCCGTCGGTGGTGGCTCGCCCGTACTTCGCAGGAATTGTGGAGCAGGTATGGAATATCCAGAAGTTCTTCGTTGTGATCGGCATGCTGCTTGTTCTGCTGGAGGATGAGACCCAGCGCCGTGCCGAGGAGGCGATGCATGATGCACTGACCGGGCTTCCGAATCGGCGTCTGTTCGACGACCGCCTCGGGCTGGCTCTCGATCGATCGCGGCGATCGGGACTGAGCACGGCTGTTTTCATGATTGACCTGAACGGCTTCAAGGCAATCAATGACAGTTTTGGCCATCACGCGGGCGATGCGGTGCTGATTCGTGTGGCGGATCGGTTGAAGCGCAAGGTGCGGGCCACGGATACACTGGCACGCTGCGGGGGTGATGAATTTCTGCTGGTGGTGAACGATATTGCGCGGCATGAAAACTGCGTAAGGATTGCAGACACTCTGCGCGATGCGATTGAGACGGTCACGGTACCTGGTGCGGACGGGATCCGGCTTGGCGGGAGTGTCGGTTACGCGGTATTTCCGGAGGAGGCGGAGGATGAACGCAAGCTTTGCAGACTGGCCGATGAGCGGATGTATGCCGAAAAGCAAACCGGCACCCGCGTTGGGGTGCCGGAGATGGTTCTTGTGAATTCAACTGAAGTTCCGGCGGGCTAGACGCTGACGGGTTCTTCCACCTTGACCTTTACGGGTGTGAGCCAGGAGTGGCGGTCTGGCCTGGAGCCGTTGACGATTCCGAAGAACTCATCGTGGATGGCCTTTGTGATGGGACCCATGGAGCCATCGCCGATGAGGTAGCGATCGACCGAGCGGAGGTGGGTAACCTCGGCGGCGGTGCCGGTGAAGAAGGCTTCGTCGCAGATGTAGAGCATCTCGCGTGGGATAGCCTGCTCGACGACGGTGATTCCGAGGTCCTTGGCTAGGGTGAGGATGGAGCTGCGCGTGATTCCGTTGAGAACCGAGCTGGCGAGCGTGGTGGTGTAGAGCACGCCGCCGCGCACGAGGAAGAGATTTTCGCCGGAGCCTTCGGAGAGGAGGCCATTCACATCGAGCGCGATGCCTTCGTCATAGCCGTTGATCTCGGCTTCCATGCGGATGAGCTGCGAGTTGAGGTAGTTACCGCCGGCCTTGGCCATTGCGGGCAGGGTATTGGGAGCCATGCGGTTCCAGCTGGAGACGCAGACGTTTGCGCCTTCGGTGCCGGGAACGTACTTGCCCCACGGGTAGTTGGCGATGAAGACTTCGACGGGGCTGGTGAGCGGGTTGATGCCGGCCTCGCCGTATCCGCGGAAGGCGAAGGGGCGGATGTAACAGGGAGCGACTCCGTTAGCTTCGACGACGTCGATGACTGCCTGCGAGAGCTCGGGCACGGTGAAGCCGAGGGGCATGCGATAGATGTGGCCGGAGTCGCGGAAGCGCTGCATGTGCTCTTCGAGGCGGAAGATGCCGGCTTTGGGCGCTGATCCGGCGGTGGTCTGCGTATAGGCGCGGATGCCCTCGAAGATGGACGAGCCGTAGTGGATGACGTGCGACATGACATGGATGTTCGCGCTCTCCCACGGGATGAGCTGACCGTTGTGCCAGATGTTTTTGGTCGTCTGCAGTGGCATGGATGACTCCTTGAAAGTTGGTCCGATTATAACGGGGACGGTCGCGGGTGCGCTGGTGAGGAAGCTTCTGACACTTCCGTGGAGTGGGCGGATGGAACATACGTGAAACAATGGAGTGTGATGTTTCTGGCGCCAATTCAACATGTTTCGTCCACGCTGCAGTCGATGGACTCGTTTGTTCCGCACGGTGCGAGCCTGAGTGTTCTCAAGAACTCGGCTTATGTGCGTTTTTCGCTACTTGCCTTGAGCTCGGTTTTTTTTCTGGTTGACCCTTTCGCTGCGCTGCCTACGTTTCTGGCTGTTACTGCGGGGGCAGATACGCACCGCCGGCGTCAGATTGCGCGCAAGGCGAGTATTACCGCGTTTCTGGTGCTTTCGGCATTTGCGCTGGCGGGACAGTATATCTTCCATATGTTTGGCATTACGCTGCCGGCGTTTGAGATTGCAGGTGGAGTGATTCTTCTGCTGATCGGGCTGGATATGTTGAATGCGAGGCGGTCTGAGACCCAGGAGACGGGGCCTGAGGCCGAGGCCGCGGCTTCGAAAGAAGATGCGGGCATTGTGCCGTTGGGGATTCCAATGTTGGCCGGGCCGGGCTCGATTACCAGTGTGATGGTCCTGGTGGGACAGGCGCAGGGGCAATGGAAGTTCATTGCGGCCATTCTGGCGGCGATTTTTATTACGGCTGTGATTTGCTACCTGGTGCTGGGGAACTCGGGGAAGGTGGCGATGATGCTCGGCGAGACGGGGATCAGGATACTCGTGCGCATTATGGGTCTGCTTCTGGTTGCGCTGGCAGTGCAGTATTTCGTCAATGGCATGGTGGATCTTGGCGTTGTGGCTAAGCCGACCAGCTAGCGGAGGTGGTTGTGTGGGCTGTGGAGGGAGATCTATTCTTCACTCAGTGTTCATATGGGCTTTATGAGTTTTCAACCTTGTTCGACTATTTTTCACAGCCTGGCAGGTTGCGCGAGTCCATCAACACTGCTACTCTCAGGAAGTCGCAGAAACGAAGTGAACCCCGGAAGCGCACAGCAAGCAGGTTCTTGCAAGTCAAGGGCGAACATCAGTGAACGGCGCAGCAAGGTAAGTAAGGATGCTGAATCTGTTGGTCCCGCATATCGGGTCTAGATGGATAAAGCGCAGTCCAAGTGTTTGATTCTGACGTAAGTGCGAGCTTTTTGGCTCAGCCTGTCTACTCCAAACCCAAGTTACTGCAAGGCGGGATCAAGGGCTTTCTTGCCGTTTGGTTCTGGGTTTTCTAAGTATAAGGAGCTGAGTGCTCCGCGACGCTTTTGGGCGCCGTCTGGATGTTTTAGTTTTTG
>CAZZZP010000091.1:0-16723 GCA_964658635.1 Lichenicola sp.
CTGGATAGAGCATTTGGCTACGAACCAAAGGGTCGGAGGTTCGAATCCTTCCGGGTGCACCATTCCTCCCTTTTTGAACCAAAACCGACTCCGAAAAGTGACGAAAAGACGTGTGCAAATGCATGCGTTTTGCGTGTTTTCAGAGTGCGTTTGGACCTGTTCCGAGGGTTTGAAGGCGCCTACCTGGGTTCGACCAGGGTAATGTGCTCCCCGGCGTCGCGCTCACCTGTCATCATCAGCAGTTTTCCATTCGGCGTTGCCGTGAGGCCCTGGTAGGCTGGCGGTATCCGCTCGAGTGGGGCAAAGGGTTCGTTCCTCCGGGAGAAGGGTTCGTAGAGGCGCAGGCTGCCGTGTCCGTGAGTGGTGTCAAGGTAGACGATGCCTTGGGGGAGAACCTGGAAATAGCCCCAGAAGTCTTCGGCCGGCTGTTGGAGGAGCTGGGTCTCGGGGCCGCCCGCGACAGGGATGCTCCAGAGGCCTGCTTCTCCGCCGCGGGTGTAGAAGAGAGTTTTGCCGTCGGCGCTCTCCTGTGGTGCAATGCCATCGCCGGAGGTGACGGGCTGAGGTGAGCCGCCCGTGGCTGCGACTCGCCAGATCTGCCAGCGGCCGCCGCGGTTGGACCTGAAGTAGAGGGTCTGGTCGTCGGCGGACCAATGCGGGACGATGTCGTTGGCGTTGCCGAAGGTGACCTGGGTCGCGTTGCCGCCGGATGCGGAGATGACGAAGATGTGGGAATGACCGTCGGGGCGTGAATCGAAGACGATCCTGTTTCCGTGGTGCGACCAGGAAGGGCTGCCGGTGATGGGTCCGTTCGAGAAGGTGAGCTGGTGGAGTGCGTCGCCGGTGGTTGATGCGGTCCAGATCTCCTGGTTGCCGGAGCGCTGGGACTGGAAGGCGAAGGCCCTGCCGTCGGGCGCGAGCGAAGGCGCCGAATCCTGTTCGGTCGAGGCGAAGACAGTCCTGGGGGACGCGCTGCTTCCCTGCCCTTCGAGCCGGTCGATGCTCCAGAGAGCTGTGCCCTGCGAGTAGGCGAGTTCCCCGGGCAGCGGGCCGACTGCGGGACCGAAGGCGTCTTCGGTGCCGACCGGCAGGCGCTGTGGGTCTTTCTGATTGAGGGCTATCTCCCAGAGCGAGTACTTGCCGCCTCGGTCCGAGGAAAAGACAATGGTATTGCTGTCGCGCCGCCAGGTGAGGCTGTTGATGTCGCGACGATCGTTCGTAAGCTGGTGCAGGGCGCCGTCGGCGAGCGAGATCCAGAAGATGTCGCGCACGGCGGTCTCGCTGGCGCGGGTGAAGGCGATCTTTTTGCCGTCGGGCGAGTAGACGGGGGTGAGGTCACCTTCCCAGCCGGCGGGCGGCGTGGTGATCTGCTCGAGGCGCAGGGTGTCGAGTGCGAGGCGGAAGATGGAGGAACTGGCGGAGGTGCCGGGGTGGTCGGGGAAGATGAGACTCCGGCCATCGGACGACCAGGAGAGTGCGCCCTGATCCCAGTGGGTTGGCTCTTCGGGGATGAAGACCCGGCGCGGAGGAGTCGAACCGGAGAGATCGGCGAGGAAAAGGCCGAGGCCGGTGGAGGAACGCGAGAGATAGGCGAGGTGTGAGCCGTCGGGTGACCAGGCGGGGCTGTACTGCTCCTGGTTGTCGTGGGTGAGTTCGGTGACGGCTTCGCTGCCGATGCGCTTGAGCGCGATGCGGCGGCCGGTGCCATCCTCAGAGCTGCGGACGAAGGCGATGGTCTTGCCGTCCGGAGAGAAGGCAGCCTGGGTCTGCTGGCCTGCGCCGGAGGTGAAGGAGGTGGTGCGGAAGTTGCCTGGCGAGGTTTCGGGCCGCGAGCCCCTCGACCAGAGCAGGACTGCGATCGCGAGGCTGAGGAGGCAGAGGACAGCAAGCCCGATGAGCAGCCAGCTTCCTGTGAAAATCGTCGAATGCCGCGCACCTGGCGGCTGATTGAGATCAGGATCCTGAGTGGCCATCGGCGCGGCCGGGAGGACTGCTGGAGAAGCCAAAGTTTGGGGTAGAAGCGCGGCTTCAACAAGTGGAGTGGGATCCGGGACCAGGATATGAGCTTCCAAAGGTCTTTTTTCAGCATCGTTCTCTAAATCGCTGATGGGAGCGATGAGGCGGTAGCCGCGCTTGGGGACGGTCTGGATGAATTTCGGGGAGTGGGGGTCATCCTCGGTGATGCGGCGCAGGATGGAGATGCAGCGGGTGAGTGCGTCGTCCGAGACGAAGGTATCGGGCCAGACGGCGGCGATGAGTTCTTCTTTCGAGAAGACGTGGTTCTGGCGCAGGGCGAGGGTGAGGAGCACGCTCATCACCTTGGGTTCGACGTGCCGCTCGACGTGATCGCGGGTCAGCGCGTTGGTTTCGGGATCGACGGTCCAGTCCCCTGCGCGAAACGCTATTTGCCTTTCTACCGCCACTCCGGTTGACTCCATAACTTATTCAAAGCAAGGGGCTTGATGGCCATCAGGAAAACATCAGGAAACAATCGGCCTCTCGTCGGGACCATCGCGAGCCGGGCTACATACGTTGGGTGACGCTTTTGTTTGACGCTTTGAGAGGCCTCCTTGAACCAAAATTATAAGTGGAACAGCAACATCTTCAGCCTGCCGGTGCGCGTGCCTGGCAGCTCCCTGAACCCAACCCTGGCACGTCAGCTAGCCCTTTCAGCTGTCCTCGCGGTACCGAGCGCGTTGCTCCTGTTCGGCCCCGGTGTGACTTCGGCTGCGGCGCAGCTTACCTCGGGAACGATTCTTGGATCGGTGCAGGACTCGACCGGCGCCGTAATCCCGGGCGCAACGGTGGTGGCAACTGCTCCGAACATCGGCTCGACCCGGACGGTGAAGAGCGGCTCGAACGGTACGTTCTCCCTGCCGAACCTTCCTGCCGGGACGTATAACCTGACGGTCACGATGGCCGGGTTCCAGACGCTGACGAAGAACGGGCTGGTGCTCGACTCGGCTTCAAACCTGAATGCAGGCAATCTGTCACTGAACGCCGGCGCGGAGAACGTGACTGTCTCGGTCACGGCCGACACGGGCCAGGAGCAGATCCAGGCGGAGTCGGGTGAGCGGTCTGACCTGGTGACGAGCAAGCAGCTGGACTCGATTGCGCTGAACGGGCGCAACGTGCTGGACATCCTCCGGACGATCCCGGGTATCTCGGGTGTGGGCAGCTTTGGCGCTTCGAATACGGGCGGGCTGGACAGCTACAGCGTGAATGGCACGCGGACCAACCAGCACGACTTTGTGGTGGACGGCTCTTCGAACGTGGACTCGGGCAACAATGGCGGCACGCAGGTGACGATCAACCCGGATGCGATCGGCGAGGTGAACGTACTGACCTCGAACTTCCAGGCGGCTTACGGCAAGGCGGGCGGCGGGTCGATCGTGGTGACGTCGAAGGGAGGCTCGAACGAGTTCCACGGAAATGCGCACTTCTTCCACCGGAACGACGGCCTGGACGCGAACGACACGGTAAGCGACCACAACGGGACGGCGAAGCAGCTCTACCGGTACAACACGGCGGGTGCGACGATTGGCGGACCGATCAAGAAAGACAAGATCTTCTTCTTCTTCTCGACCGAGCAGTTCCGGCAGCTGGTTCCGGGTGCGATTCTGCAGTATAGGACGCCGACGGCGCTCGAGCGCAACGGCGACTTTTCGCAAAGTGTGGACAGCAACGGCAACCCGCTGCAGATCTACAACCCGGTGACGGGGACGCAGTTTGCTGGAAACGTGATTACCGGGCTGAACGCGACGCAGCAGGCTACGTTTGCGCAGATTCAGAAGATCCTGAACTTGTATCCCCTGCCGAACGTGACCAGCAGCAACAACACCTACAACCGGCAGGATCCGACCTCCTACACGCACCCGCGGCAGGAGTACATTGCGCGCGTGGACTACCAGCTTTCGCCCGGCGAGCGTCTGTTTGCGCGGTACATCAACAATCGGGATACGCAAGCGGGTCCGGTGGGTTCGTTTGGCCTGCAGTGCCTGGGTACGCTTGAGATCCCGGGTGGCTGCACGAATAACCAGCCGGGCTGGAATCTTTCGGTCGACCTGGTCAGCACGATTTCGCCTCGCATCATCAACGAGTTGACGGTGGGGCCGAGCGTCTATACGTCGCGGGTCGAGGGCGTGAACGGCAATATTTCGGTGGGTGCGAACAACATCAACCTGCCGCTGCTGTTCCCGGTGACGGCCGATACGTCGATCCCGGACCTGGGGTTCAGCGGCAACGGTCAGAGCTATCCTTATACGTATTTCGGGTCGACGCCGTGGCACCAGGCGGCGACGAATATCACGGCGAACGATAACGTGACCTGGAACCTTCATGGGCACACGATCAAGTTCGGCGCGTTTTATGAGCGCTCTCGCAAGGACCAGATCAGCTACGGGAACTCGAACGGCCAGTTCAGCTTCAGCAACTGCTCGACCAGCGCCACGGGCTGTGTGAGCGGTGCTTCGAGCTCGAACCAGGGTTCGCCGATTGCGAGCGCGCTGCTGGGGTACTTCCAGAACTTCGACCAGTCGAGTGCGCGGCCCACGGGCTACTTCCGCTACAACCAGGCCGAGTTCTACGTGCAGGATACGTGGCAGCTGACGCCGCACGTGACGCTCGATTACGGCATGCGGTTTGTCTACATTCCGCCGCAGTATGACGCGAAGAACCAGATCGCGCTGTTTACTCCTTCGGCCTACAACGCGTCGGCGGCAGTGCAGATCGATGCGAACGGCAACGTGATTCCGGGTACGGGCAACACGCTGAACGGGATGACCTATGCGGCGAACAGGTCTCTGCCGAAGGGCGGATGGAACAGCCAGGGCATCATGCCGGAGCCACGCGTGGGCTTTGCGTGGGACCCGTATGGCGACGGCAGGAGTGTTGTGCGGGGAGGTTTCGGTACTTCGCATGACCGCGAGCAGGGCAACCTGGTCTTCAACACGGTCTTCGGCAACCCGGCGATCGTGCAGACGCCGAACATCTACAACAACACGATTGCGAATATTCCGAACGCGGGTACGGCTGCGGCGGGGGTGCTGAATGGGATCTACGGGGCGGATGTCTCGGGGCAGGTTCCGGTGACGTACAGCTACTCGCTGGGCATTCAGCGCGAGGTGGTGAAGGGGACGACGCTCGACGTGGCCTATGTGGGCAACGTGGGACGGCACCTGGTGACGGCGCGGGATCTGAACACGATTCCTTACGGGACGACGTTTACGCGTGCGGCGCAGAATCCGGCCAACTTCCCCGGCGGCGTGGTGCCTGCGGTCGAGCCGAACCTGCCACCGGAGTATGCGGCGGCTGGCGTGAACTTCAGCGGACGGTATGCTTACGCGCAGAACTACCTTTCGCCCTACAAGGGCTACGGGCAGATGGAGTACTACAAGTTCGACGGCACTTCGAACTACAACTCGCTGCAGGTTTCGGTGCAGCGCCGGTATAACGCGAGCCTGACGTATGGCGGCTTTTACACGTGGTCGAAGACGCTGACGACATCGACGGCGGATGAGAGCTTTGTCGATCCGTTCAACCCGCGGAAGTACAGCTACGGCGTTGCCGGCTTTGACCGGAAGCACGTAGCGGCGATCAACTATGTGTACAGCCTGCCAAAGTTCAGCTAGATGCTGCACACGCACCTGCTGAGCTATGTGACGGATGGGTATCAGCTTTCGGGGCTGACGAGCATCCAGAGCGGTGTGCCGGTGCGGAACTCGCTTTACTCGCCGGCCAACCAGTTGACGGGTGGGTCGCAGTACAGCAAGATTCCTCCGGCTTACGTGGGTGTGGATGCGCAGGGGAACCTGCTGCTTCCGACGATCGGGCAGCCGACGCTGGGCGCGCCGGGCAGCATTCGGCAGGGCGGGCTGGTGGCGTGGGATCAGTCGATCTTCAAGAACTTCAACCTTGGCAAGGAGAGCAAGGGACGGTACATCCAGCTGCGTGGCGAGTTCTTCAACGTGATCAACCACCCGAACATCGCGGCGCGGGACTACAACGCGAACGTGACGCTGCCTTCGTACAACGGGAACGGGACGTTCACTCCGCTGTCGATTGCGAAGGACTCGAACTGGGGCCAGCCGACGGCCGCTTACGGGCCTACGGGACCGGGCGGGCCGCGCGTGATCCAGCTTGCGGCGAAGGTTTACTTCTAAACGCTTGAAATGACGTGACGGGCCGCCGTGTAGATTTCGGCGGCCCCTTTTTATTGAAGATTTTTGAGGAGATTTGTGATGGTTCGGCTGCTGATGACAGGGCTTTTGGCTACGGTTAGCTTGCCGCTGGCTGGCCAGACGGTGCGTGTGGTCGAGACGACGGCGGATTTGAAGCATGCGCTGGAGGCTCAGCCCTCTCTGCACTTTGGTGCGGAGGCCGCCGGTGGGGGGATGAAGCTTGTGGTGGATGAGACGTCGCGGTTTCAGACGGTGGATGGGTTTGGGGCTTCGATGACGGATGGTTCGGCCTGGCTGCTGACTGAGCACCTGTCGCCGGCGGCGCGGGACGGGGTGATGACGAAGTTGTTCGACCCGAAGCGCGGAATCGGGTTGAGCTTTCTGCGGCAGCCGATCGGGTCGAGCGATCTTTCGCGGAGTCACTCGAGCTTCGACGATATGCCGGCCGGGCAGCAGGACGCGGGGATGACGCACTTTTCGGCGGCTCATGATGAGAAGGAGGTGTTTCCGCTGGTGCGGCAGGCGCTCAAGCTGAACCCGGCGATCTCGGTCATGGTGACGCCGTGGAGTCCGCCGGGGTGGATGAAGACGAAGGGGACGATGGACGGGGGTCAGTTGCGGGATGATGCGATGGCGGCTTATGCGAAGTATCTGACTCGTTCGGTGGAGGCGTTTGAGCGGGCGGGGATCCCGGTGAAGTATATGTCGGTGCAGAATGAGCCGCTGAACGAGACGCATGACTATCCGGGGACTCTGATGCAGGCGGACCAGGCGGCGAAGCTGATCGGGGGGGCGCTTGGGCCGGATCTGCGGCAGGCGGGGCTGAAGACGATGGTGCTGGCGTATGACCACAACTGGGATCATCCGGAGTACCCGCTGGCGGTGATCGACGATGCGGCGGCGCGGCCGTTTCTGGCGGGCTCGGCGATGCACTGCTACGGAGGAAATGTGGCTGCGCAGAACGAGATTCACGAGGCGCATCCAGAGGAGGGGGTCTGGATGACGGAGTGCTCGGGCGGAACGTGGGACAAGGAGCCGGCGCTGGTGAAGACGGGGCGGCTGCTGATTGAGTCGACGCGGGACTGGGCGAAGGCGGTGGTGCTCTGGGGGATCGCGCTCGATAGCGAACATGGGCCGCACGATGGCGGATGCGGAACGTGCCGGCCGCTGGTAGAGCTTGATCTGAAGGCGTCCGGGGAGCCGGGCGTGACGTATACCGGCGACTTTTACGGCCTAGGGCAGGCGAGCGCGTTTGTGAGGCCGGGGGCTGTCCGGATCGCGTCTACTTCGTTCGGGGTGAAGGGATTGCAGACCGTTGCGTTCGAGAACCAGGATGGTTCGGTCGCGCTGGTGATGCTGAACAACAACCCGGGGACGGCGGATTTTGCGGTCGAGTGGAAGGGGAAGACATTCCGGGCGACGTTGCCTGCGCAGGCTATGGCGACTTACACGTGGAGCACGCGGAAGGACTAGAAGTCTTCGTGGTCGACCGAGACGCGCTCGTCGAAGATGTAGCATGCGCCCTGCCAGCGGCTTGCTTCGACGGGCACCTCTTCGAGGTATTTGAGGATGCCGCCCTTGAGATGGAAGACCTCGGGGAAGCCCTGCTGGAGCATGAAGGCGGAGGCCTTTTCGCAGCGGATGCCGCCGGTGCAGAACATGGCGACCTTGCGGTGGGTGGCGGGGTCGAGGTTCTGCTGGACGTAGGTGGCGAAGTCCGAGAAGGTGGCGAGCGGCGGCTTGACGGCGCGTTCGAAGGTGCCGATCTCGGTTTCATAGACGTTGCGGGTGTCGAGGACGAGGACTTCGGGATCGGCGAGCAGCGTGTTCCACTCTTCGGGCTGGACATACTGTCCCGGTTGCGTGGGATCGACGGCCACGTTGCGGAAGGTGATGATCTCGCGCTTGTGCTTGAACTTGAGGCGGCGGAAGGGCTGGTCTTCGGTGGTCGAGAACTTGACCTCGGCGCGCTCGAGGCCGGTGCGGGCGGCCAGGAAATCGAGCAGGCGGTCGATGGTGGCGGCGTCCGCAGCGGCCAGGGTGCCGTTGATGCCCTCGGGCGCGACAATGAGCGTGCCGAGCAGATCGGGCGCCTTGAACGAGGCGCAGAGCTCTTCGCGGAGGCTGGCTGGATTGGACAAAGCTACAAAACGGTAGCAGGCGGCGACGGTGTACATGCTTGCTCCAGTGTATCGGTCGGGGGCGGGAGTTACATAGGCAGGAACGAAATCCGCGGGCTGACATCTGATGAAGTATGGCTTCTTCCGCGGAAACTGCACGTTCGGTCTCGTTCGGCTTCGATAACACCTACGCAAAGCTTCCGGCGCATTTTTACGCCCGGCTGGATCCGACGCCGGTTCGGTCGCCGAAGCTGATCAAGCTGAATGTTGAGCTGGCGAAATCTCTTGGGCTCGATCCCGAGTTTCTCTCGAGCCCGGCCGGGGTTGATATTCTGGCGGGCAACCGTGTGGCCGAGGGATCAGAGCCGCTTGCGATGGCCTATGCCGGGCACCAGTTCGGCAACTTTGTGCCGCAGCTTGGCGATGGCCGGACGAACCTGCTGGGCGAGGTGGTCGCGCGCGACGGGCAGCGGTACGACATCCAGTTGAAGGGCTCTGGGCCTACCCCCTACTCGCGGCGCGGTGACGGCCGGGCGGCACTGGGGCCGGTGCTGCGCGAGTACCTGCTGAGCGAGGCGATGGCCGCGCTGGGCGTGCCGACCACGCGCGCTCTGGCGGCGGTGCTGACGGGCGAAGAGGTCTACCGCGAGTCGGTGCTGCCTGGCGGAGTTTTTACCCGGGTTGCGGCCAGCCACCTGCGGGTGGGGACGTTCCAGTACTTTGCTTCGCGCGGAGATGGGGACGGGGTGCGCACGCTGGCCGATTACGCCATCAAAAGGCACTATCCGGAGATTGCCGGCTCGGCGACTCCTTACCGGGAGCTGCTGAACGGAGTGATCGCGCGTCATGCGGAACTGGTGGCCCAGTGGATGCTGCTTGGATTTATCCACGGCGTGATGAACACGGACAACACGTCGATCTCGGGCGAGACGATCGATTATGGGCCGTGCGCCTTGATGGAGGCGTTTCACCCGCGAATGGTCTTCAGCTCGATCGACCGGCAGGGGCGCTACGCTTACAGCAACCAGCCGCACGCGGCGCACTGGAACCTGGCGCGCCTGGCCGAGACCCTGCTGCCGCTGATGGAGGCGGAGGCCGGGAGCAGCGAGGCGGCGCTGGCCTGGGCTTACGAGGCTCTGGAAGGTTTTGGGACGCGGTTTGAGGCGGCGCATCTGGCTGGTCTGCGGCGAAAGCTCGGTCTGCTCACCGAGCGGGAGGGTGACGCGGCGCTGGGACAGCGGCTGCTGGAGTCGATGGCGGAGAACCAGGCGGACTTCACGCTGACATTCCGCCGGCTTGCGGACGCGGCGGCTGATCCGGGGCTGGATACGGCGGTCCGCAAGCTGTTTAGCAATCCGGCGGCGTACGACACCTGGGCGACTGAGTGGAGGAAGCGCCTGACAGAGGAGGCTGCGCCGGGAGAGGAACGGAGCGCGGCGATGAAGCGGGCGAATCCCCTGTTCATCCCGCGGAACCACCAGGTGGAGGCGGTAATCGATGCGGCTATCGAGCGGCAGGATTTCAGACCGTTCGAGAACCTGCTGGAGGTTGTGATCAAACCGTACGAAGAGCAGCCGGGGATGGAGCGTTATGCGTTGCCGGCCCGGCCTGAAGAGCGGGTGACGGCTACTTTCTGCGGGACGTAATGCTATTAGAGTCGCCGGGCAAGAGCTGCTGGGGCAGGTCTGTGAGGGTCGCCTTTCCGTCACGGTAGTCGATGCGCCAGATGCGATCGAACTGGGTTTCGGGCCAGGTGTAGGGCGGCGTGGCTCCGAGGGCCAGGGTGAGTCTGGGCAGGTTGCCGTGGTGCCAGGCGACCAGCACCACCTTGCCGGCGTACTGGCCGCTGAGCAGGAGCGTGGCCAGGCTGGCGTAGTCCTCGTTGGCCACATCGTTCGAGATGGGCAGGTTAAGAACCGACGAGAGCGGCATGATGGTTTCAAACGGGCGATTGCTGTGCTTGCTGGAATGGGTGGCGAAGAGGAAGTCAGGCTTCGGCAGCAGGACGTGCTCCGCGCCGGGTCCAGGGACAAAGAGTCGCGGCAATTCGACCGCGCGGCGGAAACCCTGCCAGGAGAGGTCATCGCGGCCGTCGGTGAGCTTCTCCGCGTGGCGGATCAGGTAGATGGTTGCAGGGGGCTGCGGGTTTGCGGTCTGCCCGAGGGATGGTGCAACGGCTGAGAGGACGAGAATCGCGGATATCAGGTGGAGCGCGGACCGGCGCGAGAGTAAGTTCTTGAGCGACATGGCTTTCAGCATGACGCCAATGATCCTGTGGAATGTGAACGACAGGCAAATTCCCGGTGTCGGCGAAACACCATTGGATTGACGACCAAATTGGTCCTGATTAGACTAGGACCTGTACCGAAGGCGGCTTTTGTGTGCAGTCGGGCCTGGCGCATGGCGCCGGCAGATGGGAATAAGAGATGCTGCAGGCATTCATCATCACGCTCCGCGAGGGCGTGGAAGCTTCACTGATCGTCGGGATCATCTTCGCTTACCTTGGCAAGATCGGACGTCCCGAGCTGAAGCGGACGGTCATTTACGGACTCCTATCCGCTGTCGCTGCGAGCGTTGCGGCGGCCATTGTGATCTCGCGTCTTCAGTTGAATACGGATATTTTTGAAGGCTGGGTGATGCTGGTGGCGGCGTTCTTCGTCGTCAGCATGATCTGGTTCATGAACAAGACGGCGCGTTCGATGAAGGGTCAGATCGAGGCGAAGATTGCGAAGGCGACGGCCGGGACTTCGAGGATCGGGCTTTTTCTGCTGGTGTTTCTGCTGGTTCTGCGTGAGGGTGTGGAGACGGTCCTGATCCTGTCGGCGGTCTCGCTGAATTCCACCGAGCTGCTGAGCTTTACGGGCACGGCGCTGGGCGTGGCGGTGTCGGTGGTCTTCGGTGTGCTGTTTATACGTGGCAGCGTGAAGATCAACCTGCAGCGGTTCTTCCGGGTGACGACGATCATCCTCTACTTCGTTACGTTTCAGCTGGTGGTGAGTGGTCTGCATGAGCTTTCAGAGAACGGGGTGCTGCCTTCGAGCACGGCCGAGATGCGCTACATCGGGCCGATTGTGCGCAACGATCTCTTTTTCTTTGTGACGATGCTTGCGCTGACCGGGCTGATGATCCTGATGGAGCAGCGGCGGCGGGTGCCGGCGGTGATTCCGGCGGATGCGTCGGCTGCGGATAAGCGCCGTGCGGCGTGGTCTGCGCGTCGCGAGAAGATGTGGATGACGGGCGTGGTGGCGACCAGCTTCCTGTTCATCTTCCTTTCGAGTGCGGAGTTTATCTACGCCAAGAGCTCGACATCGCTGAGCGCGACGAGCCCGGTAACGCTGGTGGGCGAGCAGGTGACGGTGCCGGCGAGCCAGATCAACGACGACAAGCTGCACCGGTTTGGCGTGCATGTGGACGACGGCCAGGGACGCTCGCCGGAGGTGCGCTTCCTGCTCTACAAGAAGCCCGATGGCACGATTGCCACGGTGGCCGATGCTTGCCAGATCTGCGGACCGGTGGGCTTCTATATCGGGTCGCAGGGGATCACGTGCAAGATGTGCGCGAGCCCGTTGAACCCGGCGTCGATGGGCCAGCCGGGTGGGTGCAATCCGATCCCGCTGAAGGCGACGCAGGCGAATGGACAGATTGTGATCGCGGCGGCTGATCTGAAGGCCGTGGCTTCACGGTTCGAGAAGTAATGACCATCTCGCCAATCGCCGAGCCTCGTTCGCTGGTGGTGCGCTGATGTTTCTTCGCCTGCTTTGGGAGTCGTTTGTGAGGCAGCGGCGGCGGAAGCTGCTGGCCGGGGCTGCGATCCTGCTGGGAACGACGGCGGTGACCGCGATGCTTGCGCTTGCGACGACGATTGGCGACCGCATCCACCGGGAGCTTGCGGTGTATGGCGCGAATATCGTCGTTTATCCGAAGGCTGACCAGCAGGAGGTAAAGGTGGGCGGGGTGGATGTGAAGCCTTCGACGGGTGGGGCTACGCTGAAGGAATCGGACCTGGCCAAGCTTAAGACAATCTTCTGGGCGAACAACATTACGGGGATCAGTCCTGAACTTCCGTTGAAGATTCACGTAGCCGGTGTCGAGCGGCCCGTCGATGCGACGGGTTTCTGGTTCGATCATGCACTGGGAGCCGGTGCGGCACGGACTGGAGCGCCTCAGCTTCACCCTACGTGGAAGCTGGCTGGAGCGTATCCGAAGAGTTCAGGTGAGGTCGTGCTGGGACGAAACCTGGCTGCTTCGCTCAACAAGCAGGCTGGAGATGTGCTGGAGCTGGGAGAGTCGAAGCTCAGGGTTACAGGGGTTGTCGACACGGCGAGTTCCTTCGATGCGCAGGTGCTGATGCCGCTGGCCGAGGCGCAGGCGCTCTCGCAGCAACCGAACGCCATGGCACGTGTGGAGGTCTCGGCGCGGACCAAGCCCGAGGATGCCTTTGCGCGGCGCGATCCGGATACGCTGCCAGCGAAGCTGCGCGATCGCTGGTACTGCAGCCCGTATGCAAACTCGATTGCGTACCAGATTCGCGAGGCGATTCCGGGTTCGCAGGCCGAGCAGGTGCGGCGCGTGGAGCAGACCGAAGGCACGGTGCTGGCACGCATCTCGGGGCTGATGTGGTTGGTGAGTGGCGCGGCGCTGCTTGCGGCGGGGTTCGCTGTTTCGGCCGCGATGGCGACGGCGGTGCTGGAGCGGCGCGGCGAGATTGGGCTGATGCGTTCGCTGGGTGCGAGCAAGTCGGCGATTGCGATGTTGTTTTATGCGGAGTCCGGGCTGCTTGCGGTGCTGGCCGGGAGTGTCGGATACCTGGCCGGGTCGGGGCTTGCGTTCTGGCTTGGCGCGCGGATTTTTCCGGGTGATGGAGCGCCGCCGGTGCTGAACTTCGTGCTGCTTCCGGTGATCGTTGCCATGGCGTTGATTGTGGCGGTCGCGGGCAGCACGCCTTCGATCCGCAAGGCGCTGAGCATGGATCCTTCGGCGGTTCTGCGGGCGGACGCATGAGGCTGGGTCTTGCGCAGGTGCTGCGCCGTTCGCTGGTCCATCGGCGGGCGCGGAGTTTGTCTGCGCTGGTCGCGCTGACAGTATCGGCGGCGGTCGCGACGGCGCTGCTGACGCTTTACGCGGATCTGGATGCGAAGCTGCACCATGAGTTTCGCGGGTTTGGCGCGAACGTGGTGGTGACCGGGAGTGCGTTGACGCCGGACGCTCTGGCCCGGGCCCAGCAGGCGGCGGGGAGCGAGGCGAACCTGGCTGCGTTTTCCTACGCGGTTGCCTCGACCGATCGTGGGACCCCGGTGGTAGTTGCGGGGGTGGACTTCCCTGCTGTGCGGAAGCTGGATTCCTGGTGGTCGGTTACGGCGTGGCCCGCGACGCCTGATGCGGCGCTGCTGGGGACGCGCGCGGCCGAATTTATCGGCAATGAGAAGGCCGTCGTGCTGACCTATGCGGGCAAAGCGCGGACATTTACGGGCGCTGGGCAGGTGAAGACTGGCGGCGATGAAGACTCGCGCGTGTATGTGTCGCAGGCCGCGCTGGGAAGCTGGACCGGGGTGCAGCCTACGGTGCTGGAGGTGCAGGTGCCGGGTGGCTCGGCGAGTGTCGATGCGGCGATTGCGCGGCTGAAGGCGGCGCTGCCCGGAGGGGATGTCGAGCCGGTGCGGCAGCTTGTCGAGGGGGAGTCTAAGATTGTGGACCGGACGCACACGCTGATGTTCGCGGCGGTGCTTTTGATCGCGCTGACAGTGGCGGTGTCGGTGCTTGCGACGCTTTCGGCGAGTGTGCTCGAGCGACGGCGGGATTTCGCGCTGATGAAGGCGCTGGGAGGGACGCAGGCGCAGATGAACGGGCTGTTCCTGGCGGAGACTTCGATTCTTGCGCTGGGCGGGGTGGTTGTCGGCTGGATTGCGGGCTCGTTTGCGGCGTGGGCGATCAGCGAGGTGAATTTTGGGACGGCGGCACTGCCGAGGGTGGGTGTGCTTCCGCTCGTACTGGTGTTGAATGGAGTGATAGCCGCGCTGGCCGCGATTCTCCCGCTGCGTGGTCTGCGGGATCTTGAGCCGGCTGCGTTGTTGAAAGGCGAGTAAGCGATGGCCGAAGTTGTCACCAATTTGCAGGACCCGAACAAGACGACGGGCAACATTATCTCGGACAGGACGCGGGGCGAGTGCGCGGTGATCGCGCTGGACTCAGTGACGCGGGAGTACTCGGCGCGGGCGGGGGTGGTGCGCGCGCTCGATTCGGCGAGCTTCTCGATTGTCGCGGGCGAGTGGGTTGCGATCACCGGCCCCTCGGGCTCGGGGAAGAGCACGCTGGTGAATATGCTGGGGTGCCTGGACCGGCCGACGTGCGGGTCGTTGAAGATCGATGGCGTGGATGTTTCGGCGATGTCGGCAAAGGAGCTGGATCGTTTTCGCGCGGACAAGATCGGGTTCATCTTCCAGCAGTTCCACCTGATTCCCTATCTTTCGGCGCTCGAGAACGTGATGCTGGCGCAGTATTTTCACTCGATGACGGATGAGGAAGAGGCGCGTGCGGCGCTGGTGAAGGTGGGGCTGGGCGACCGGGTCTCGCACCTGCCGAGCGAGCTTTCGGGCGGCGAGCAGCAGCGTGTGTGCATCGCGCGGGCGCTGATCAACAATCCGCCGATCCTGCTTGCGGATGAGCCTACGGGAAATCTCGACCACGCGAATCAGAAGATCGTGGCCGAGCTGCTGAGGACTCTGCATGCGGCAGGACACACAATCGTGATGGTGACGCATGATCCGGAGATGGCGGGGCTGGCCCAGCGCAGGATCGCGCTGAGCCATGGGAAGGTCTTCTGCCACCCGATCCGGGATGTGGTGCGGTTGCGGTAAGGGGTTAGCGGCCGTCCAGGATGCGGAAATCGCTTGCGCCGGAGTTGCCGAGGAAGGCTGGCCGGCGCTCGAAGGGCGTTGCCATGGCGAGTTCCCAGGCGGGTGACTGGAGCTCAGGCATGGGTGTGGCCTGGAAGAGCTTCTTGCACTGGCGCGCGGTCCAGCGAGCCCAGGTCTTCGACTTCTTACGGCGTGCCGAGTCGGTCGAGATGCCGGTGCCGGCGTACATCTGGCGGTAGAGCTTGGACAGGAAGCAGAAGGCGACGCGTGCGCGCAGGTTGGGCGTGCAGGCTGAGCGCTCCCAGATGGCGCCCCAGTCGTAGAAGCGGTCCCAGACTTTCTGCGTGCGTTCGCGGATCTCGTCCGAGCCCATCGACGGGTGCGGGGTGAACATCTTGGGGCGGATCGCGGTGGGGATGAGCCAGTAGCGCGTGATGGGGATGTCGGCGACCAGGGTGGGGGCGGCGGCCTGATCCTTCTCCCAGCGGCCGAAGTCGACGGTGCCCGGGAAGGGCGTCATCATGACGAACTGGGCAAAGGTGACGCCAGCCTTGAGAGCCATCTCGACGGTCGCGTCGAAGGTTGCGGGCGTGTCGGTGGGGAGCCCGAAGATGAACGAGCCGAGGACGTGGACGCCGTGTTTCTTGAATGTCTGGAGCTGGTTGGCGAGGGCCTCGCCGGAGTAGTTGAAGTCCTTGAAGACAGACTTGAGACCCTCTGGAGTGACGGCTTCCACGCCCACGAGCGCGCCCTTGATGTTGGCGCGTCGCATGGCGTCCAGGTATTCGCCGTCTTCGCCTGCCTCCATGGTGATCTGGGTGAAGAAGACCATGTCCTTGGGCAGCTTGGCGAGTTCGGCCATCAGCTGGTAGCGCTCGTTGCGGATGGCCATCAGCTCGTCGTATTTGGCGGTGTTGTTCTGCTCGAGGGCGAGGCGAAGGTCGGTCTTTGTGACGGGGTAGAAGTTGTCGTCGGCGAGGGCGATGTAGCGGAAGCCGATGCGGCGGAGGGCGACGATCTCGTCGACGACGCTCTGGAAGGCGCGCTGCCGCGGCTTCTGGCCGTCGGTGCGCCAGACGCTGCAGAAGGAGCAGTGCTTGGGGCAGCCGCGGATGGTCTGGACCGAGGCCCACATGTATTTGTCGGTCGGCATCAGGTCCCAGCGTGCGGCGAGGAACTGGGTGCCTTCGATGCGGCCTCCCTCATAGATGCGCTGCGGGGTGCCGTTGAGGATGTCGTTGACGGCGTGCCCCCAGGCGATGTCTCCATCACCCTTGACGACGGCATGGGCCTGGCCGAGTTCGAAGGATTCTTCTGGAAAGAGTGTGGCGTGGATGCCGCCGTAGACGACGGTTGCGCCGCGCTCACGGGCCATGCGGCCGACTTCGTAGCCGCGCAGGGCGTTGCCGGTGTGAACGCTGATGCCGACGATGTCGCCGGGCGCAATGGACTCGGGAACGATCTGCTCAAGGGATTCATCGACCAGGATGGGGTCGCCGGCGATGGACGGAGTAGCGGCTGCGAGGACGAAGAGCCAGCGGGGAGTGATGACGGCGGTACCAAACGAATT
>CAZZZP010000092.1:0-11600 GCA_964658635.1 Lichenicola sp.
TACAACGCTGAAACGGTCGTTTCAGTGAGTACAAGCCTCGCACCTGAGCAGAGCGTATATTCTGCTTTCATGGCCGACCCACAGCTGACCATCCTTGGCGTATACCGCCCGCAAATCAGTGCTGAAACCTGGCAGGAACAATGGAACGTTACTGCGGATGACAAAGAGACGCGAGATCATTTCGCCCGTTTGGTACTGATCGAAGCTGTCGTTGAGAACTTGCCCGAGCCGTTTGATATGGGAGCATTTGGGCAGATGCAGCTTCAGTTTCCCGACGATCCGAGCCGCATGACGGTGGGCTATGACGAAGGGTTACTCTCAGCGGATGGAGAACATTTAGTCCAACGTGACATGGACTGCGTGAAGGGTACAGGGCCGCTAAGATTTGCGGTCTACCTGCATCTTTATGACCCTGGCCGTCCTCTTCAATGGAAGCATGGCCAAGTCCAATGCCCTCCCATTCAGGATGCTCCTGTGAGGCTGATGATGCTCATGCCTTACAACGCATGTAGCTAAACTTCACCCACGACAACCCCGGTTGTCGGGGGTCGATTCGTGGAGCCTGGGATGTGGATGTGCCCGATCTGCGACGCGAGTGGGATGCGCTGATTGCAGCGACGGCGCTGGTGCCGTGGCATGATCTTCTCGACAGGAAACGCTGGGGGCTTTCAAGCGACAGGCGTGCCGGCGATGCATGCCTGGGACGCGCGGTGAGCTGGAGCGATGCGGTTAGTTGATGGGCAGGTTGCGGTCTTCGACCGATTCGAGCATGGAGAACTTGTGGCGGACGTCGGAGCCTCGGACCCAGAAGATGACGTCTTCGGCGATGTTGGTGGCGTGGTCGGCGGCGCGTTCGAGGTTGCGCGAGATGATGATGGCGTTGAGCGACTGCTCGGCGACCTCGGGGTGCTGCTCCATGACCGAGATGAGCTCGGACTGGATGGTGCGGTTCATCTCGTCGACCTCGTCGTCCATGGCGATGACCTTGTCAGAGAGCGTGGTGTCGCCTTCGAGCAAGGCCTGGATGGCGGTGCGGATCATGACGCCGACCTTGCAGCCCATCTCCTCGATGTCGACGGGGAGCTGGATGGCGGGCTGGGCGTCGAGCTTGGCGGCGCGGGAGGCGATGTTGACCGACTGATCGCCGATGCGCTCGAGGTCGCCGTTGATCTTGATGACGGAGAGGATGAAGCGCAGGTCGATGGCCATGGGCTGCTCCTTGGCGAGCAGATCGTAGGCCATCTCGTCGACATCGCGCTCGGCGGTGTTGATGGCTTCTTCGATCTCGCGGACGTGGGAGGAGAGGCTGAGATCGCGATTGATGTAGGCCTCGACGGAGAACTCGAGGGCTTGCTGCGAGAGCGCGGCCATGGCGAGGAGCTTGTCCTTGAGGGCTACGAGCTGCTGCTGGAAATGAATGCGGGGCATGGCGGTTCTCCTATAACCATTGTAGAGAGAGAAATCAAGGCTGAAGGGTAAAAAGAAGGGTACTCCGGTGTCTTCGGGGTACAACTTTAGTACAGCAGGTAAAGCTTGCGATCCCTGATGAAGGTTTGGATGGCGGGAAGCCACCTGGCGGCTATTTCGGCGGGATCTGCACCGGCCTTGAGCGCGGCGAGGGTTTCGGCGTTCGCCATGAGGTTACGCGCGAGATCGAGCTTGAACTGCGTGGGATAGAGGTGCTGGAGGGCCGAGAGCAGCTCGATGCCGAACGCGGGCGAGTTGAAGTGGGCGGGGTCGGTGACGTGGAAGTGGATGCCGGGGATGGTCTGGCCGTGCGAGGGATAGTGGTTGGCGTCGTCGTCGATCGTCATCTGGGTGGGGGTGATCTCGACGCCAGGAATCTTGCGGGCGGTGAGGTAGGCGGCGAGTGCGGGGGCGTCGATCCAGGGCGCGCCGAGGTTTTCGAAGGGTGTGCCGGTGCCGCGGCCGACAGAGATGTTGGTCTGTTCGGTGAGGCCGACGCCGGGGTAGAGGATGGCGGCGGTGGCGGATTTGAGGTTCGGGCTGGGCGGCGTCCAGGTCAGGCCGGTGTCTGCGAAGTACACGGAGCGGGTCCAGTTCTGCATCTGCACGACGGTGAGGTTGGCGTGGGTGCTCGAGGATTTCGCGTTGAAGAAGCGTGCGAGCTCACCGAGCGTCAGCCCGTGGCGGAGCGGAAGGGGCATGAAGTCGGTGTAATTTTCAACGCCGGGGTCGCTGATGGGGCCTTCGACGGCGTCTCCGCCGATGGGGTTGGGCCGGTCGAGGATGACGAGCGGGATGTGGGCTTCGGCTGTGGCCTGAAGGAAGTAGCCGGTGATGGTTTCAAAGGTCCAGAAGCGGACGCCGGCGTCCTGCAGGTCGATGACGACGGCGTCTAGCTTCTGGAGGTCGGCGAGCTTCGGGTGTTTGTCGGCGGGTTTGGAGCCGTAGAGGGAGATGACGGGGAGGTCGGTCGCGGGGTCGGTCTCGGCGGTGAGATGCTCGGTGTCCTGGCGGGCGAGCAGGCCGTGCTCAGGTGCGAAGAGAGTAGTGAGCTGGAACTCGGGATTTTCTTCGGCCGCGCGGGAGAGGACGTCCACGGTACGATTGCCTGCGGAGTCGAGTGAGGCCTGATTGGTGAGGAGGCCGAGCTTCAGGTGGCCGCCGTGCTGGGCTGCGAGGGTTTTCAGGGCGGCGAAGTGGGTGGATTCGAGGACGTCGATGCCGGTCTGGGTTTTTCTACTCCCGCTTCCATCCGGGTTACTGAGGCCGAGGGCCTTGGCGGTGGCGGTGGCGACGTCTCCGCGGAGGTGTGAGATGGCGGCACCTACTTTGGGATGGATGGCGTTGGCCAGCAGCACGATGTAGGTGTTCGAGGTGGGGTCCATCCACACGCTGGTGCCGGTGAAGCCGGTGTGGCCGAAGCTTCCGATGGGGAAGATTGCCCCGCGTGGACGCGAAAAGGCGGTGTTGATATCCCAGCCGAGGCCATGCGAGGCGACTCCCCTGGTGGGCTCGCCGGACTGGGTGAAGGTTGTGGCGGTGCTGGCTGCGGTGGGTGGTTCGTTGGGCCCCGTGGCGAGCTTGAGCGTGGCCTGGGTGAGCGGAAACGGGCCACGGTTGTAGAGCAGCTTGTCGAGTAGCGCCTGGCAGAACTTTGCCGCATCGTCGGCGGTGGAGAAGACGCCGGCGTGTCCGGCTACTCCGCCCATGCGGCGCGTGGTGGGGTCGTGGACGGTACCGCGGAGCAGGTGGTTGAAGTCGGGGTTGTTGGCGGGGGTGCCTTCGTCGTCGTGGGCCGTGGGCGCGGTGGTGGGGTCGGTCCCGTAGGGCGACCAGGTGCCGGGCAGGCAGACGACGCCGATGCGTCCGATGGGTTTTGGCCCGGGCTCTATGGCCGAGCCAACCGGGATGGCGGGGCCGCAGGTACGGTCGAAGGGGTGGTAGCCGGTGTGCGTCATGCCGAGCGGGGCGAAGACGTGCTCGCGCGCGTAGGTGTCGAGCGACTCGCCGGAGAGGGTTTCGACGAGGGCGCCAAGCGTGATGAAGTTGATGTCCGAATATTTGAAGGTGACGCCTGCGGGGCCATAGGGCGTGGCGGCCATGGCGCGCCGGAGGCCCTCGGCCTTGTCGGGTCTGGCGAGGCCCCAGTCGTCCTTGAGGTCGAGGTCCTCGGGCAGGCCGGAGTAGTGGGTCAGCAGCTCGCGGACGGTGATCCTGTCTTTGCCGTTCTGGGCGAAGGCCGGGAGATACCTGGCGACGGGTGCGTCGAGGTCGAGCTTGTGCTGCTCGTAGAGCTGGAGGATGGAGGTCGTGGTCGAGAGGACCTTGCTGAGCGAAGCCATGTCGAAGAGGGTGTCCTCGGACATGGGTTCTACCGTTGGCTCGATAGCTCGGCTGCCGTAGGCCTGGCGGAAGACGACCTTGTCTGCGTGGCCTATGACCAGAACCGCGCCGGGGAGCTTGTGTTCTGCGATGGCCTGGTTGATGAGGGTGGAGACTGGACTGAAGTCGGGGGATTCCGGGTTCGGCAAGGCAGTGCGCGAAGGACGCGGAAGAGGTGCTGCAAAGGACGCTACGGAAGACAGGAGGAGGACGGCCAATGCGAGGGGCTGCCTGCGATGCGGCAAGGAGAAGAGGCTGCCCAGAGCGAAGGTTGCGATGGCTCCGATGAGGACGTACCAGTTGAAGGCGATGTGCGGGATGGTCACGGATCCGATGTGCATGGGGAAGGTTCCTTGCCAGAGCCAGAGGTTGAGGGCGAAGCCGCAGATCATGCCGAGGATGGCGCCGGTCTGGGTCGCGTAGCGGGTGAGGGTGCCCAGCAGGAAGACCCCGAGCAGGCAGCCGTAGGCGACCGATGCGATGGACAGGCCGGTCTCGACGACGTGGCCCTTGCCTCCGGCCTGGATGGAGTAGACCGCGATGGCGAAGAGGATGAAGGCCCAGAAGACGGTGGCGAGGCGCGACACGAGGGTGTTCTGGCGGCTTTCGGTGGTTTCGTCTCCGGTGCCTCGCTTGCGCCATGCGCGGAAGGGGACGTAGAAGTCGATGACGGTGGTGGAGGCGAGCGAGTTGAGCGCGGCCGAGAGGTTGGACATCGCCGCCGCGAGGATGGCCGCGACGAGCAGGCCGGCAACGCCGTGGGGCATCTCGTGCACGATGAAGCTGGGGAAGATGCGGTCGGCCGAGGCGAAGTGCTGGGGGTGCTCGCCGTAGAAGACGAAGAGGCCGACGCCGATCAGCAGGAAGAGCGTGAACTGGAAGAAGATGACGACGCCGGAGGAGAGCAGGGCCAGGCGCGACTCGCGCAGGTTGCGTGCGGCGAGCATGCGCTGAACCATCAACTGGTCTGTGCCGTGGCTCGCCATGGTCAGGAACGTGCCGCCGAGGACCCCGGCCCAGAAGGTATAGGACTTCGTCAGGTTGAAGCTGAAGTCGAGCCAGTGGAATTTGCCGAGCGGCGCGGCCACGGCGTGGATGTGGGCCCAGCCGCCGGGGACGTGGACGCCCAGGGTCCAGAGCGCGACCAGCGTGCCGGCGACGTAGAGGCCCATCTGCACGACGTCGGTCCAGATGACCGCCGCCATGCCGCCCTCGAAGGTGTAGAGCAGGGTGAGCGCGGAGATGATGCCGATGGACAACGTGTCGCCGGTGCCGATGGCGATGCCGACGACGATCGAGATGGCGAAGACGCGCACGCCTTCAGCCGCGGCGCGGGTGAGCAGGAAGAGCCCGGCGGTGACCTTGTGGAGCGCGTGGCCGAAGCGCCGGTCGATGAGCTGGTAGGCGGTGAGCATCTCGCCGCGAAAGTACTTGGGCAGAAAGAGCAGCGCCACGACGACGCGCCCAAGCATGTAGCCGAGGACCACCTGCAGGAAGCCGAGATCGCCCGCGAAGGCCACGCCGGGGATCGAGATGATGGTGAGCGTGGAGGTCTCGGCCGAGACGATCGAGAGCGCTATGGCCCACCAGGGGATGGTGTTGTCGGCCAGGAAGTAGCTCTTGAGCGACTTGCCTTCGGTCTTGTTGCGGCGCGAGAACTGCAGGCCGAAGGCCGTGATGGCGATCAGGTAAAGCGCGACGATGGCGAGATCGATGGGGCTGAGATGCGTCAACGTTTCTCCCTGCGGCAAAAGCGGCCTCACGCCGGCCCGGCGCCACTTCATGGGATTCTGGCGCTTCGTGTTGGCTTCCCGTGATTCTAGTGGGGAAGGCCCAGGTCGGACGGGTTCGGCAGCGTTTTCGTGTCGGCGTACTGACGCTGCACGGCGCGGAAACGGTCGATGCGGGACTGCCAGAGCTGGATCGCCGAGTCGTAGTGCTCGAGGATCGGACGGAGAGCATAGGCGCGATTCGCCCGCAGCCAGGATTGCGCGTAGAGGTCGCGCAGCAGCGAGTAGGCGTCGCGAATGTCTTCGAGCCGGCCGTTGACTCCACGGATGTCGCCTATTTCCTTGGTCGCAAGCGCGTGCGTCTTCTTGTCCGTGCTGGCAGCGTCCGACTGCGCGCGGGAGTAGGCTTCGGGGATCTCGGCGGCGAGCTGGAACTTCAGTCCGATGAAGTCCATGCGGCGTGCGCCGAGCTCCATCGCGTCGATGGCCTCGGGGTGGCGGAGGGTGGTGGGGTTTGAAGGGAAGGCGTTCGTGACGTCGTACAGTGGAGCGCCTGCGGCTGGCAGGGCGGCGGCCGGGTAGGCGGCGCGTGCGTTGGCGATCAGCGTAAGAGCGCGCTCGGCGTGCATGCGCAGGTCGTGCGCGTATGGCTTGAGCTTGGTTGCGATCTTCTGACCGTCGGTCGACCAGGGATCGATCCAGAAGAGGCCGTCCGAGCCGTTGCCCACCCTGGCCTGTTCGCGGAGCAGGTCGTGGCACGCCATGAGCTCGATCTGGGCCTGGTCGATGTCGCCCGTGGCGTCGCCGTGGAAGGCCTCGCCGAAAGACTGCTGGAAGGTGGGAATCGACGCTTCGCCGGGCTGCCAGGAGGCGGCTGAGCCGAAGAGCAGGCCGTACCAGTTTGCATTCGCGATGCCCTCGCCATCGTCGTACCAGACCGTGTTGAGCATGCCGGTGGAGTGCTGACGCTGGCCCTCGGCGACGAACTGCTGGATATTCGAAAGCGCGTCGTTGTTGTCCGGGTAGACGACGGACCAGGAGGAGACGCCGGGTGCGACCCAGGTCTCGAAGCCTGCGTCGGTGAAGGGCGTGAGGAAGCGCGCGAAACCCTTGGCCGGGCGCGGCGTGTACCACCAGGCGACGGCGATGGTGGACTGCTTGAAGGAGGCGGGAAGCTTGTTGAGGATGTCGGGATCGGTGTGGTCGGGCGAGCTTGCGCCGACGGAGTTGTAGGCGGTCGAACCCTGCACGATGGTCTGCGCGATATCGCCCCAGAAGAGCAGCTTGCGGTGCAGGGGAGCGAGGCTGGCGTCGATCTTCTGGAGGAAATCGAGGTAGACCGGGCCCAGACCGCGGGTGTCCACGTCGGACTTCGTTTGACCGAGGCCGAGGTCGACGGTTTCGTCGGCGCCGATGTGCAGGAACGGGCCCTGGTACATGCCGGCGAGCTCGGTGAACATCTGCGTGATGAGAGAGAGCGAGCCGGGCTGGCCGGGTGCGAGGACGGAGCCGTGCGGGGTCTCGGCGAGCGTTGAATACTGCTCCCATGTGAGGTTGTGGTGCAGGTGTCCGAAGGCCTCCTGCTCGGGGATGACAGTAACGTGATATTGCGCTGCGTAGGCGGTGAGTTCGCGCGCGTCGGCTGCGGAGAGCGAGCCGCCCGGAGGTGCCGCGAGCGGGTTCGAAGCGTACTGCTGGGTGTGCTCGAAGTAGGGCGAGTAGACGTTGTATTTGTAACTCGACAGGGTACGGACGAGCTGCTTCTGAAAGGCGAGCGTGGGTACGGGGCCGCGCGAGAGATCGTCATGCATGCCGCGGTACTTCATGGCCGGCCAGTCGCGGATGGAGGCCAGGTGGAGGACGGCGCTTGAGCCGTCGCCTTCGATGAGCTGCTTGAGCGTCTGCGCGGCATAGTAGAGGCCGGCGGAGGTGGATGCGGTGAGGGTGATGGAGTTTCCTGCCGGGGTGACGGTGTAGCCCTCCGCGAGGCCCTCTGCGGGCAGACCGGTGGGCTGGCCGCGGGTGAGCTGCACGGTGAAGGGGCCGGAGGTGGAGACCTGCCGCGAAAGCAGCGCCTGGGTAAGGTCCTGGAGGGTGAGCGCGTCCGCCGGGTCCGAACCGCAGGAGGCGCAGAGGAGCCGGACGCCCTGGGCCAGGGGCTGGTCGGCCGAGGTACGGATTTCGCGTGGGGCGGGAACGAGCCGGGGGGTGTGGGGGCCGGGCGAGGTCGCGTTCTGGGCTTGGAGAGCGGTTGCACCGAGGAGGAAGGCGGCTGCCGTGCGCAGGAAGGGCATACGGAAGCGTAAATGACAAGCGCAATCCTGAATGGTCGAGAAGTGAAAATCCAAGATGGGAAGGGTGAACTGATCTGGTTCGAGGACTGTGAATTTTCCGTGAAACCCGCTTCGTATTGATCTGGCTGAAGCAACCGGAGGGCATGATTAAACGAGACCGGGAAAGAAGTTCAGAGGCAGGCCAAGGCCCAGCCACTCACTGTGTGTGTTTTCCCGTCCTTTGTATTCAGAGAGGCTCCATGACGAAGCAGATGAAGGCAGCAATGGCGGCGATGCTGATGGTTGGCACGCTTCCGATGGTGGCGCAGCAGCCATTGTCGACGACGACGAAGACGGTGAAGGTGGCGCCGGGCGAGACGAAGACGACAGTTATAACCAAGGAAGCGGGTGCCACGGGCACCACGAAGCACCGGGCCAAAGGCAAGCGCAAGGTTGCACGCAAGGCCCCGGCAGAGAGCGCGACCGCGCGTCAGATCCGCGAGTTGACCGAGAAGCAGGCGGCTCAGCAGGCGCAGATCGACCAGCTGACCCAGGCGAATTCCGACGCGAAGGCGCAGCTTGCCGCCGCGCAGACCGCAGCGGCCGGTGCCGAGGCGCAGGCGCAGTCGGCGACCCAGCAGGCACAGAGCGTCAATTCGACCGTCCAGGCGAACACGGATGCGGTTCAGGCCCTGAAGTCGAACGTGACCGACCTGCAGACGACCAACGCAGGCCTGGCTTCGACGATCAGCGCGAACAAGGTTGAACTGAACGACAAGATCGAGAGTCCGACCGTGATTCACTACAAGGGCGTGAAGATTACGCCGGTAGCGTTCTTTGCGGCTGAAGGGGTGTGGCGTCAGAAGGCGTTGAATTCGGACATCAATACGCCGTTCAACTCGATTCCTTTCGATGGCGCGACCGAAGCACGGGTTTCCGAGTACAACTTCTCGGCTCGCCAGTCACGTTTGGGTGGCTTGTTTGAAGGAGACGCAGGTCCGTACAAGCTTTCGGGATACTTCGAGACAGACTTCCTGAGCGGCGGTGTGACCTCGAATAACAACCAGTCGAACAGCTACACGCTTCGCGTGCGCCAGATCTGGGGCAAGGCGGAGAACAAGACCGGTACTGCTGTGACCGGAGGTCAGACCTGGTCGCTTGTCACCGAAAACGGCAAGTCGACCGACGTTCGCACCGAGAAGCTGCCCAACACGATCGACCCACAGTACATGGTCGGCTTTTCGTGGGGGCGTGTCCCGGCGGTTCGCCTGCAGCAGCGGTTCGGCAACTCGTTCCTGGGGTCTGCTGTGACGGTTGCGGTTGCGGCTGAGAATGCACAGATCGTGAATTTCACGGCGGCCAATGCTCCGACGAACTTCTTCTTCGCGGGCCCCGGTCAGACGGGCGGTCTTTACAACAGCACGGGCAACGGAACCTCGCCCCAGCTGTACACCAACAACATTGCTCCCGATGTGATTACGAAGGTTGCGTTCGATTTCCCGCACTCTCACTTTGAGGTTGGTGGACTGGCGCGCTTCTTCCGCGACCGGGTCTTCCCGGCGGACGGCTCGGCTGCGAATGGCGTCGCTGCTGTGGCGGGCGCCCCGGCTTATAACGACACGGTGGTTGGCGGGGGCGGATTCGCCAGCGGCCGGGTCAACACGAAGTATGTCGACTTTGCCGCTGCCGGCATGGTGGGCGATGGTACGGGCCGTTACGGCTCGGCTCAGCTTGCCGATGTGACGGTGCACCCGAATGGAACGCTTGAGCCCATCCGCAATGCGCATGGCCTGCTTTCGATCGAAACTCATCCGTTGCCGAAGCTGGACGTTTACGCCTACTACGGTGGCGAGTACGCGCAGCGCACGGTTTATGCGACCGGCGTTGCGGCCAGTCCGTTTACCGGCTACGGCCCGGTCAACCTGACCGACCTGACGTCAGGTTGCGCGGTTCCGAACAACACCGCGACCTTCGTTGCTCCGGTAGCTGGTGGTGGAACGGCCGGCACGGCGAACAACGGCGGCGGCGGCAGCATCAGCGGATGCAACTCGCCCACCCGTTACATCCAGGAGGGCATGGTGGGCTTCACCTATCGTGCTATCTCGAACCCGAAGTACGGCCGCCTGCAGTACCAGGCGACGTACAGCTACATCACGCGTTCTACATGGACCGGCGTGACCCGCGCTGCTGCCGCCGCTACCGCGACGACTCCAGCGGTGACGGCAACCTATGGCAGCCCCTATGCCGTCGAGCCGATGATCCACGTCAGCATGCGTTACTACATCCCGTAGACTGCACTGTGGTTGATTGCATGACCAGGACGAGGCACCCCGGCGGGTGCCTCGTCTTTTTGTTAAGCTGCATTGGACGGGGAGAACAAGATGCTTGACGAGTTGAGGCTGCTGCCGGCAGCTGGAAGGACACGGGATATTGCTTCAAGGCTTTATGAGTCGATGCGCAACCTGCCGATCGTTTCGCCGCACGGGCATACGGATCCGCGCTGGTTTGCCGAGAACAAGCCGTTTCCGAACCCGACAGCGCTGTTGATTCAGCCCGATCATTACGTCTTTCGCATGTTGTATTCGCAGGGTGTTTCGCTTGAAACGCTGGGTATCCCGCAGGGCGGTCCTGACGGGGACCCGGCCGCTGCGGCCGCAGTCGATCCCCGGGAGGTCTGGCGGATCTTCGCGAAGCACTACTTTCTGTTTCGCGGGACGCCGACGCGGATGTGGCTGGATTTTGTCTTCGTCAACCTCTTCGGCCTGACCGAACGTCTCTCGGAGGCAAACGCGGACGCTTATTACGAGACCATCGCGCAAAAGCTTGAGACGCCGGAGTTTCTGCCGCGGGCGCTCTTTGAGCGGTTCGGAATTGAGGTGCTGGCGACGACGGATGCCGCGACCGATACGCTTGAGTGGCACCAGGCGATCCGCGACTCGGGCTGGCCGGGGCGGGTGATTCCCACGTTTCGACCAGATGGTGTGATCGACGCCGAGATGCCGGAGTTCCAGGGCAATCTGAGGCGGCTGGCCGAAGTTACCGGCGAGGATGTTGCGACCTGGGCGGGCTATCTGTCGGCATTGCGGAAGCGGCGTGTGTTCTTCAAGCAGATGGGTGCGACGGCGACCGATCACGGCCATCCAAGCGCCCAAACGGCAGACCTTTCCCCGAGCAAGGCGGAGCAGCTTTATGCGCGGGTATACGGCGGCGGTGCAAGCCCTGCGGATGCGGAGCTCTTTCGCGCGCAGATGCTGACCGAGATGGCCGGGATGAGCGTTGAGGACGGGCTCGTCATGCAGCTTCACCCGGGCAGCGTTCGGAACCATAACGAGCGAATCTTCCGGAAGTTCGGGCGCGACAAGGGCGCGGATATTCCGGCGGCGATCGAATACGTTCACGCACTGCGGCCGCTGCTCAATCGCTACGGCAACGAGGCTGGGTTTACCTTCATCCTGTTCACGCTGGACGAGACGACCTACTCGCGGGAACTGGCGCCGCTGGCCGGGCATTACCCGTGCCTGCGGCTGGGTCCTTCGTGGTGGTTCCACGATTCCCCCGAAGGCATGATGCGTCTGCGCGAGCAGGCGACCGAGACGGCTGGTTTCTACAACACAGTCGGCTTCAACGACGACACGCGGGCTTTTCTTTCGATCCCGGCGCGGCACGATGTGGCGCGGCGAATCGATGCTGCGTTCCTCGCACGCATGGTGGACGATGGGCGGCTCGAAGAGGACGAAGCGTTCGAGCT
>CAZZZP010000092.1:11700-16527 GCA_964658635.1 Lichenicola sp.
TCGGCGTTTGAGCGAGAGCGGCTTGGCCATGGAGGCACTCTAGCACGTAGGATGTTTGGGATGAGTCTGTTTTTCTCGCATGGATCGGTAGATGGAGAGATGTCACCCGAAATGGTCCGGGCCGGGCTGTTTTCGGCGCTGGAGCAGCTGGGCGGACGGCGGCGCGTGCTGGCAGTGCCGCCGGACTTCACACGCTTTCACTCGAAGTCGGGAGAGCTGACGGAGCTGGCCTGGGAGTTCTTCGGCGAGCGCCTGACGGACGTGCTGCCCGCGCTCGGCACGCACAAGGCAATGACGGACGAGCAGATCGCGACCATGTTCGGCGCTGTGCCGCGCGAGCTGTTTCGCGTGCATGACTGGCGCAACGATGTGGTCTCGCTGGGCGAGGTACCCGCGGAGTTTATCCACCAGGTGAGCGAAGGCAAGCTCGACTACACGTGGCCGGCGCAGGTGAACCGGCTGCTGCTTGAGGGCGGCCATGACCTGATCCTGTCGATCGGCCAGGTGGTGCCGCACGAGGTGGTCGGCATGGCGAACGGTTCGAAGAATATCTTCGTCGGGACCGGCGGCCCGCTGGGCATCCACCGCTCGCACTTCCTGGGCGCGGTGTACGGGATGGAGCGCATGATGGGGCGCGCGGACACGCCTGTCCGCCGCGTGCTGAACTATGCGGCCGAGCGGTTTGCCGGTGCGCTGCCGCAGATCGTCTACGTGCAGACTGTCGTCAGCAAGAACGCGGCGGGCCGCCTGGTCATGCGCGGTCTGTTCATCGGCGATGACAACGAGTGCTTCGAGCGCGCGGCAGAGCTTTCGCTTGAGTGCAATTTCCTGATGATGGACCGCCAGATCCGCAAGGCGGTGGTCTTTCTCGATCCGCACGAGTTCCATTCGACCTGGCTGGGCAACAAGGCGGTCTATCGCACACGCATGGCTCTGGCCGATGACGCCGAGCTGATCGTGCTCGCGCCGGGCGTGGAGGAGTTTGGCGAAGACCAGGCGATCGACGCGCTGATTCGCCGATATGGCTACTGCGGCACGCCGGCGACGCTCGAGGCGGTGAAGCTGGATGCCGAGCTGGCGGCGAATCTGAGCGCCGCGGCGCACCTGATCCACGGCTCGAGCGAAGGACGCTTCACCATCCGCTACTGCCCGGGCCACCTGACGCGCGGCGAGATCGAGGGCGTCCACTATGCCTACGGCGACCTCGCCGAGTACACGGCGAAGTACGATCCGGAGAAGCTTGCCGACGGTTGGAATACGGTGGACGGCGAGGAGATCTTTTTCATCTCGAATCCTGGGCTGGGGCTCTGGGCCTACCGGGGTCGCTTCGAGGCCGAGCGTGCCAAATGAATCACGGCGAGGTAAGCTAGTAAACGTTAACTGGAGTGAGGGTCTATGAGTGATGGTTTGGAGTTGCCGCGTTTTTCCATTGGCGTTGGAGACCGTTTCGCCCACCAGGCGAAGGCGCAGCTGTGCGCCTGCATGATGGCTGCCGATGCTGGAGTTGAAGTCATCCCGGTCTGGAACAAGTCCAATCGGGAGCACACGATCATCGGTTCGGAGCCGTCCGCGACACGCTTCGCAGCGGATGCAGCCGTGAAAGAGCTCGGCTGGAAGAAGCCCTACTTCCTTGACGCCGACCACATCAACCTGACGACCGTGCAGCGTTTTCTCGATCCCTGCGACTTCTTCACGCTCGACGTCGCGGACCGCATCGGCGAGCCGGCGGAGCCGGAGGATGTCGCCGAGTTTATCCGGAAACATCCGGAGCTGATCGGCGAGGTAGCCATCCCCGGGGTGGCTGAGCCCTTTCGCAGCGACCGCGCGCTGGTGGAATCGGTTGCCAACAAGTTTCTTGCCGCGGTGAAGCATGCTGCCGAGATCTACCGTCTGCTGCTTGAGACCAAGGGCGCCGGCCGGTTTGTGCCGGAGATCTCGATGGACGAGACCGACTCGCCGCAGACGCCGATCGAGCTGCTGATCATCCTCGCGATGATCGCCGATGAGTGCATCCCCATCCAGACCATCGCGCCGAAGTTTACCGGGCGCTTCAACAAGGGCGTCGACTACCAGGGGGATGTCGCCCAGTTTGCACGTGAGTTCAATGACGATATCGCAGCCATCGCCTACGCGGTGAAGACGTATGGGCTGCCCGCAAACCTGAAGCTGAGTGTTCACTCGGGGTCAGACAAGTTCTCCATCTACGCGGCTATTCATGAGGCGGTGACCCGCACCGGCGCGGGTGTCCACCTGAAGACCGCGGGGACGACGTGGCTCGAGGAGCTGATCGGCCTGGCCGAAGCCGGCGGAGATGGCCTGGCGATCGCCAAAGAGGTCTACGCCGAGGCGTTCGCACACCAGGATGAGCTGACGGCACCCTACGCCGCGGTGATCCAGATTGACCCGGCGAAGCTGCCGTCGCCGGACGCGGTAAACGGATGGACGTCCGAGCAATATGTGAATGCGCTGCGCCATGATCAGTCGAACCCTGCCTACAACGCGAGCCTGCGACAGCTGCTGCATGTTGGCTTCAAGGTCGCCGCGAAGATGGGGCCGAAGTACCTCACAGCGCTTGCGGCGAATGAAGCCGTGGTGGCCAAGAACGTGACCGAGAATCTCTTCGCGCGGCACATCGCTCCAGTGTTTCTTGGCAGGGCACACGGATGATCGTCGTGCTGATGGGAGTGACCGGCTCAGGCAAGACGACCATCGGCACCGCGCTGGCCGAACGAACCGGCGCTCAGTTTGCAGATGCAGATGACTTCCACCCCGCGGCTAACAAGGCGAAGATGGCAGCTGGCCACGCGCTGACGGACGAGGATCGTCAGCCCTGGCTCGAGACCCTGAACCGGATGCTGCAAGGCTGGTTCAAGGCTGGAACGAAGGGTGTTCTGGCTTGCTCAGCGCTCAAGGAGAGCTACCGGACGACGCTTGCGCAGAGTATGCCGGCGGGTGCCGTCGAGTTCGTCCATCTGGACGGCTCGAAGGAGATGATCGCGGCGCGGCTGACGGAGCGGCATCACGAGTTCATGAATCCGAAGCTGCTCGAAAGCCAGCTGCAGACGCTCGAAGCACCGGACGACGCGGTGCGCGTATGTAACGATCGCACGCCCGCAGAGGTGGTCGACGAAGTGATAACAAAGCTGAAGGAACGGGAGAAGTAATGGGGCACAGGCTGTTTGATCTGACGGGCAGGACGGCGGTGGTGATCGGTGGAACCTCGGGCATCGGCCTGGCGATGGCGATTGGCCTTGCCGAGGCGGGAGCGGATGTGGTCCCCACGTCGCGGCGCCAGGAGCAGGTAGACGAGGCCGCGGCGAAGATCGAGGCGCTGGGACGGAAGACGCTGCGGCTGGCCTCCGACGTGGGCGACCGCGCGTCGTTGCAGGCGCTCTGCGATGGAGTACACAAGGCGTTTGAGAACGTCGACATCCTGGTCAACTGCGCCGGCAAGATCAAGCGCGAGCCCACGATGACGGTGTCTGAAGAGACCTGGAACGACATCATGAACACGAACGTGACCGGCACGCTGCGCGCCTGTCAGATCTTCGGCAAAGGAATGGTCGAACGCGGGTCGGGCCGGATCGTCAACATCGCTTCGCTGAATACGTTCGTAAGCCTCCGCGAGGTGACCGCTTATGCGGCTTCGAAGGCCGCGGTGGGTGCGCTTACAAAATCGCTGGCAGTGGAGTGGGGTGGATCAGGCGTCACCGTGAATGCGATCGCGCCGGGCGTCTTCCGGACAGCGCTCAACCAGAAGCTGCTCGACGAGAGCGAACGCGGCCATGAACTGCTGATGCGCACGCCGATGGGGCGATTCGGGAGGACGGAAGAGCTGGTCGGGGCAGCGATCTATCTCGCCAGCGACGCATCGAGCTACGTCACCGGCGAGATCATGGTCGTGGATGGCGGGTTCCTGGCGAGCGGTGTCAACCAGTAGGACTATTGCTCCTTGTCGGTCTACTGCTCCTTGTAATTGCGGATCAGGCCGCCGTCGACGAAGTAGGTTGAGCCGGTGACGTAGCTTGCTTCGTCGGAGGCGAGGAAGGCGACGAGCGAGGCGACATCGTCCGGCTCGCCCAGCCGGCCGAGCGGGATGTTGCGCAGCAGCGCGTCGAGCTTCGGCTTGTCGGCGAGCAGTGAGGCGTTGATGGGCGTGTTGATCGCGCCCGGAGCCACGTTGTTGACCGTGATGTTCATCGGACCGAGCTCCATCGCGAGGTCGCGCATCAGCATGCGCATGCCACCCTTGGCCGCGCAGTAGCTTGCGAAGTTCGGGAAGACCATGTCTTCGTGGACGGATGAGATGTTGATCACGCGGCCGGGCTTGCTGGTGGCCATCAGCTTCTGTACGAAGCGCTGGGTGAGGAAGAAGGCCGCCTTGAGGTTCGTGTTGAGGACCAGGTCGTAGTCCTCTTCGGTCGCCTCCCAGAAGGGTGCATGCTTCTCGACGCCGGCGTTGTTGACCAGGATGTCGCATCCACCAAGCTGGCTCCAGGCCTGCTCAACCAGATTCTGGACGTCGGCCGGCTTGGTGATGTCCGCCGACACGGTGATGGCTTTGCCGCCGGCCGCTTCGATCTTCGACCGGGTCTCGTTGGCGGCGTCCTGGTGAGTGCGGAAGTCGACGACGACGGACGCGCCCTCGGAGCCAAGACGGATGGCGATGGCCTGGCCGATGCCGGAAGAGGAACCTGTGACGATTGCAACTTTGCCTTCAAAGCGTGCGGACATGAACGATCCTTTCCATGTGAAATGTGCTGCCTGGATAGATGCCAGCTAGGGCAGATTAGCTGTGGGTGTACAGGGAGGTTCAGATATCGACGC
>CAZZZP010000093.1:0-15957 GCA_964658635.1 Lichenicola sp.
CTCTTCCGCCACACCTGCCACAACACACCCAGCGTCAGCAACGCGCCCACCCCGTACAGCAGGTTGCGCATCCGCCACCGTTCCCCCACGCGCTCCACCTCGCCCGCCGTCCACGCCTGGTGAACCGCCACCAGATCCGCTCCCAATCCGGGAATCGTAACCGTCGCCAGCTCCGCATCCGAACTCCCCACAGGCAGCGACCCGAAAACCCTCGCCAGATCCGGCGCCTTCCCATCCCGATCCTTCGGCAGCGCTCGGATCAGCGCATTCACCTCCGCATCCCGCGGGTCAGTAAAGAACGACGCATCCGCCGTATTCGGAAACAGCGTCGTCTTCCCCGTCATCTTCTGCTCAATCGCCGCCACCACGTCCTGGCACACCCCAAACCCGTAGTACCCGCCAAACGGAATCGCAGGGTATCGCTCATGCAGCCGCGCATACGTCCTCGCCACCGCCCCCGCAAGCCGCGTTACCTCCACCCCATCCGCCCCGCGATATTCATGCGCATGCCGGTTCATCACCCACTTCTGATCCAGCTGGTCCATCGTCCGGAACTCGGCCTTCCCATCGATCCCGAAGTAAAAACTCACCGCTGCATTCACCTTCGGCCCACGCACCTGCCACTCGTACTCGGCATGCGAAACCGGCACCAGCAGCGGTCGCCCGCGCTCCCCCTCCGCATGCGGCACCACCGTCAGCGTGTTGATCCAGAACGGCATCATCACGTCCTCACCACGCAGATGCAGATGTCCAAAATTGGCAAAGAACCGCGAATCCGCCACCTCCACCGTGTGCCCCATCTCGATCAGCCCTTCGATCAGCCCCTCAGCCGTGTCGAAGCTCTTCCCCGCCAGGCTCACCCGGAACGGCGCCGCATCCGCCACCCCGTTCAGACTCAGCCGGTTCAGCACATCCGCCAGACGCTGGCTCTCCGCATGCATCCCCGCCAGCGCAGGATTCGCCCCATCTCCGCGCGTCACCCCCGCGCCCACCGCGCTTACATACTCGCTCTCGACAAACTCCGGCCCCGCCGCCGGCTCATCCAGGCTCACCTCGCCCGGCTCACCCAGCTTGTACTGCCCCAGGTCGACATAAGTCTCCACCGTCCTGCGCGAAGCCGCGCTTCCCGCCTCAGCCGGAGCACCACCCGCCGTCGCCAGGTCGTCCACCTTACTGTCTTTGCCCGCAATATGGCCCACTACGCGCACCGTCGGGGTCACCGCACCCATCGTCCAGCCCGGAAACCGGTCCAGCTTCTGCCAGTCCCGGCCCAGGATGATCTTGCGCATCTCGTCCACAAGCGCCGGAGTCAACCGCGCCGCACCCGACTTCTTCCTGCCGCCCGCGCCCTCAACCTCCCGCAGAAACGCCTCGGTAAAACCCGGCCGCGACGAAAGCTCGCGCATCATCTCCGACAACATCACCATATTCGCCGGCATCCCGCCCACAGGCACCGCAGCCCCCATCAGCGCAATCCCCACCGCAGCCAGCACCCCACTCCGCAGAACCCGCATGACACCCATTAGAACCCAAAACACCAGCGCCCAACCCATCCGCATGGTTTAACCTCCAGCACCTGGCACCCGCGACCGACAGCTTCCGTCCATGTAGAATTCCGTCCTGACTGGAGACGGCACATGACAAGCGGATCGGCTGGCAGTCCACCACGGCGTGAGTTTCTGAAGCTCGCCGCTTTAAGCTCTGTAGCAGCCTTCGCTACAAATCAATCCATCGCTGAAACGAAAGCACCCACCAACCCGCAACCGTCTGTGACAGCCCAGCGAGACCAGAAGATGAGTTTCCTGCGCGTCAAAGGCCGCGAGATCGTCGACAGCCAGGGAAACAGGATTCGCCTCAGGGGCACCTGCCCCGGTGGCTGGATGAACATGGAAGACTTCATCAACGGCCATCCAGGGGCCGAGCACACCCTGCGCGCACAGATGGCGGCAGCACTCGGCGCTTCGAAAGCTCAATTCTTCTTCGACCGCATGCTCGACTACTTCTTCAATGAAGACGATGTACTCTTCCTTCGCAACGCCGGAATAAACGTCGTCAGATTTCCCCTCAACTACCGGCATTTCGAAGACGACATGTCTCCCTTCAAGTACAAGGAGTCAGGCTTTGCCCGCCTCGATAAGGTGCTCGATCTTTGCGAAAAGCACAATCTCTACGTCATCCTCGATCTTCATTCCGCTCAAGGCTGGCAGAACGTGCACTGGCACTCCGATAACGCCTCGCGCATCAGTCTGCTTTGGAGAGACGCCTCCTACCAGAACCGCTACATCGCGCTCTGGAAAGAATTCGCGCAACGCTACGCCAATAGATCGGTAATAGCCGGCTACGACGTACTCAACGAACCCTGCACCAACAACGAGATGGGCGACTACCCCTGGAATGTTCCTCCGAACTACAAGCCCGACTGGAACATCATGAATACCGTCTACCGGCGCGTTGTCACCGAAATCCGCAAAACGGATACAAGACACATCATCTTCCTTGAAGGGGATAGCTATGCCTCCCTGTTCTCCGGGCTCGACAAACCCTTCGACGACAATCTCGCCTATAGTTCGCATAACTACACCGTCCCCGGCTTCGGTCCCGGCCAGTACCCTGGCGTGATCCATCCCAGAAATGCGCTCGGCAGCGGCTCGGAGCCCTGGGACCTCAAGAAGCAGGAACAGCTCTTCCTCAATGCGGAAGGTACACGCTTCACCCAGCAGAACAACGTTCCCCTCTGGGTTGGGGAATTCGGCTCAGTCTTCAATGGACCGGCCGACGAGGCCGGCGATCGACTTCGCGCGCTCGACGATCAACTCAGCATCTTTGAGGCGAACGGCGCACATTGGACAACGTGGAACTACAAGGATATCGGCGTCATGGGCATGCTGACGCTCAATCCCGAGTCGCCTTACATGGTGCGGATCAAGGATCTACTGCAAAAGAAAAGAGCTCTCGGCACCGACGATTGGATGAGATGGCTTCCACCAACGCCTGTTAAGCAATCCACCGCACAGCTCGCCGAGCAGATTCGCCAGGTGGTCGATGATCCCAAAATAAATCCCGTCCTCAACGCAAAAAGCATGAGCCAGACGTTGCTCTGCTTCTATGCCGGAACCCTCATGCAGCCCATCTATGCCGATTTATTCAAAGGCCTTTCAGAGACAGAACTGGACACCATCCTTTCTTCTTTCTCAGCGAAGCAGTGCCTTCCCAACGAAGGTCTCGTCCATGTGTTGAGCAAATATACAAGTAAGCCCGCTTAGGGCATCTGGTAAGTCGCTGCAACTGGAGCCGCAATATTTCTGATAGCTAATTGGGCATCCCCTGAACGCAATCGTGATGCACTTACAAGCGAAAGATCAGTATCGAGTCGCTTTATGGATGAGGAAACTCAAAAGGCGAAGATTCGACCGCCCGCACCCTCTGGGCACTCTTCGCAACCCCAAGGTCACAGAAGGCAAACTTCCCCTTGACATGCTCCTCAAATCCACTACCATATGGTTGTGAATGATCTGGATACAGCCTTCGCGGCTCTCTCCGACCCCACCCGCCGGGCAATGATCGAACGCCTCGCCCGCGGGCCAGCCTCCATCCACGGTCTGACCGAACCGTTTGCACTCTCACAGCAGATGATCTCAAAACATATCGCCTACCTGGTACGCGCGCGGATTGTCATCAAGACAAAGCGGGGACGGGAAAGCGTCTGCACGCTCAGGCCAGAAGCCATAAAAACAGTCAGCGACTGGGCCTTCAACTACCGCCGATTCTGGGAAGAGAGTTTCGACAAGCTGGATCTTGTCCTGAAGAAAATGAAAGAGGAGGAAGAAAGAAATGACAGAAAACGCAAGTAGCGTCCTAGAGCGGATGGTCATTACAAGGGTCTTCGACGCGCCACGCGAGTTAGTCTGGAAGGCCTACACAGACCCGCGATACATCATGCAATGGTGGGGTCCGAAAGACTTCACAACGCCCGTCTGCAAGATAGACTTCCGCGTTGGTGGAAAATTCCTCTGTTGCATGAGGACCCCCGACGGCAAGGACTTCTGGAACAGTGGCGAATACCACGAGATCGTTCCCCACGAAAAAATCGTCTCCTCCATGTACTTCTCCGACTCCGAGGGAAACAAGGTCGAGCCCGCAGACTACGGCATTGAACACGAGGCCATTGAAGACGTCTGCGACGTCATTACCTTCGAAGACCTGGGAAACGGCCAGACCAGACTCACTTTCACCGGCAACGAAACCATGGAAAGCGCAATCAGCAGCGGACAGGTAGAAGGCTGGAACCAGATCCTGGACAAGTTCGCCGCAGTACTTACCGAACTGCAAAAGGCAAACTAATAATCTGCTGTCACGCCAACCAGGATGCGCGACTTACAGCGATAAGCGCGCATCCCCAACCCATAACCCTCTAAACCCGAACAAACAACAAACAACAAACAACTACCTCTCCACCATCGCCACCGCCTCAGCCACCGTCATCCCATCCGGAATCTTCCGCCACTCCATGTGCACCGAGTCCTGCGACCGCGCCACCGTCTTCAGAAACAGCGCCTTCCCCTTGAAGTCCGTATGGATCTTCGCCGTCTTCCAGTCCAGTCCCTCCTGGTGCTCGCGCGTCTGGTGAAAATTGCTTCCCTCGTGGATCGTCGCCACGAACCCGAACCCCAGGCTCACATCGCGCGGCATCGTCATGTCGATCCCGCGCATGCGCACCGAAGACTTGTCGATCAGCACCGAGCCATACATCCCGTGCAGCACCCGCTCCTCCATGTTCGCCGGCGAATAATCCGGATTCGGCTTGAACGAGATTCGCTCGTACTCGCCCTCCGGCACCGGCGGATCGAACAGGAAGGCTTTTGGCAGCAGCGTCAGCATCTGCTTCGCGTGCTGCTCCTCGTCCACACGCGCCGACTCCGCCTTCTTGAACCCCTCAGGATCGGCCGCCTCGCCCTCGACCCGCTTCTTCTCGGCAGCCAGCCGGTCGCCCGTCAGCGGCTGACCATCCTCCGCCACCAGGTACTTCACCTTGCCCCAGTTCGTCTCGGCAACGCGTTCACGCCACAGGTGCCCACCCGTCCGGTCTGACCGCTCCTCCGACACATACGTGTAGTGCCCACGATGGTCCGTCGCATAGGTCTCATGCTCGACCAGCGTCTGGATCGTCGCCTGTACATCCTGTCCCCAACCCACCGCACCCCAACCCGCCAACACCACGCCGAGCCAAAACCCATTTCCCGCCATCATCAAATGTCCTATCCCCGTCAATCTGCGAACCGCAAAGGCTGTGCAAAACTCTGTCAAGCCCCACACGCCTCTAAGACGCGTGTAAACCGCACAAGGCAGACTACTTACGCCTCAAAAATAGTTGGCGTATCTACCCTGCTTCGATTGGTATCCTTAAAGAACCCTCCGAAGTGAAACAAACTAGCCTTAAGCTCACCTGAAGAAAGCCCGCGGGGTCGTCCCGCGGCAGGCGGGCCTGCGCGCCGGAAGTCCAGACTTAAGTCGTTATTATTGAATACTTTACGCTTAAAGTACGGGGGGAGGGGGTACCCCCTCCCCAAGTCAGCTAGTAGAATAGGGAGTCCGGCAAAACACCAGCCTCAACGAAGGAAAACCGACCCACATGAGCCTCACCACCAACCCCGCCCTCGCCCCCCGCCTCGCCTCGCTCGCCACCACGCACGGCCTCCAGGTCGTCTCCTCCGAGCCCGCCACCAGCTTCAACGGCGACCCCACCACACGCTTCCTGCTCGCCCTCCCGGGTACCCCAGCAAAAACCCTCCAGCTCGAACTCTCCGACTCCTTCGAGCTCGAGCGCAGCGAATTCGCCGAGCAGCTCAACATCTTCCTCGCCGAAACCGCCAAACGCCTCGAAAGCGCCATCCCCAACGGTATCCTGACCCTCAGCGGCATCCCACTCACCTACTCGCTCTTCGCCTGGCCCTTCCACGAGTCCACCGCCGGCGCAGACACCTCGCTGGTCCACGGCCAGGTCAACCTCGCCGTCCCCACCGCGGACGGCACCCCCAGCCCCCTCCACGCCAAAATCGCCGCCGCCATGACCATCACCTTCCGCGACGTCGTCCGCGCGCCCGAGCAGCCCTTCGCCGAGAGCTTCATCCTCAACGCCGTCCGCAAGACCTTCGACCAGGGACAGCTCGAACTCGTCCGCTCCGGTAACCGCCAGCCCGTCCCCGTCACCACCCGCTACTTCTCCTCGCGCCAGAACAAGTTCGTCTTCAACGACACCACCGAGGCAAAGCGCCACCAGTTCCTCGCCGCCAAGGCCTTCTGGTTCTCCGGCGCCCTCGGCAACGGGCAGCCAGTCTGGCTCGCCGACCCTCGCGACGCCCAGTACCTCAACACCACCGCAGCCGACCTCAAGACCTCGGCCGCCGCACTCGCCAAGGAAGGCCTCATCACCCTCGCCGCCAACCCCGAGTTCGCCATCCCCACCCCCACCCTCATGGCCCGCGCCGAGGCCTTCCAGAACACCCTCGCTGAAGCGCTCGCCTTCATCAAGCCCACCTTCAATGAAGACATGCGCGGCGGCCACACCAACATGTAGCTGCATCCGACCCGGACCTCCGGTAGAGTTGGACCGGGCTCACCCGAACCGCTCCGCCTGAGGTCCGAATGCACGTTGGCCGTACCCCCCTGTACCTGCTCACCGTCGCCCTCCTGATGCTCGCCCCCACGCTCGAAGCGCAGGATCCCGCTCAGCTGCAGCCCTCACCCACAAGCCAGCCCTTAGCCCAGAGTCAGCCCCCAGCTCCCAGCCAGCCCGCACCGGACGTCACTCCCGGAGCCATCCCCACTGCTGTCCGGTCCGAGCCGGCCGTCGAAGGCTTTGTTCGCAAGGATGCAAACACCGTCACGCTGAAGCTCGGCACCGAGCGCACCCTCATCCTGCACGACTTCGACTTCGACGGCGAACCGGTGGACACCGGCAAGCTCCACCTCAAGCTCCTCTCCCCCGGCGTCTACGAGCTCTCCTCCCGCTCCTGGACCGTCGGCTACTGGCGCTTTACGCTCGACGATTCCGCCAGCTACTACGGCCTCGGCGAGCACTTCGACACCTTGGACCACGCGCACACCATCGTCCGCAACCTCTCGCTCGACAACGCCGGCAACAAGGGTTCCAGCACCTACAAGCCGATCCCCTTCTACATGTCCACCACCGGCTACGGCCTCTGGCTCGACACCACCGGCGACGCCACCTTCGACTTCAACGCGACCGACAACAAACAGGTCGTCCTCGACGCATCGACCAACCAGTTCCGCGTCGTCCTCTTCACCGGGCCCGCGAACATGCCCGGCCGTTTCCCTTACCTGCTCGCGGACTTCACCCACCTCACTGGCCGCGCCCTGCTGCCCCCCTACTGGGCCTTCGCCCCCTGGCAGGCACGCGACTTCCACCAGAATCAGGCACAAGCTCTGGAAGACATCGACAAGAACCGCGAGCTTGGGCTTCCGGCCTCCGTCATCCTCATCGACTCGCCCTGGGCCACCGCCTACAACTCCTACCACTTCAATCCGAAGCAGTTTGAAGACGCTCCGGCCATGGTCAAGCACCTGCACGAGTCTGGCTACAAGCTGGTCCTCTGGCACACCCCCTGGATCAACAACAAGAGCGACACACCCGGCGAGCCCGGCTTCTCAGACAAGCTTGACCAGACCAGCCCCAACTACGCCGTCGCCGAGGACCGCGGCTTCTTCGTCAAGAATCAGAACGGCTCGCCCTACGTTGGCCGCTGGTGGAAAGGCCAGGGCTCGCTCATCGACTTCACCAACCCGAAGGCCCGTCAGTGGTGGCAGGAGCAGGTCAGCCAGGCCATCCACGCCGGGGCCGACGGCTTCAAGGACGACGACGCCGAGGGCAGCTTCCTCGGCCAGGACGTCAAGTTCTTCGACGGCACCGACTCCCGCCTCATGCGAAACCGCTACGGCACCCTCTACAACAACACCATGGAAGAGCTGATCCAGAACGAACTCAAGGGCAATGGCGTCCTCTTCGCCCGCTCCGTCACCACCGGCGCCAACGGCATCGGCTTCCTCTGGGCAGGCGATAACGATGCCAGCTTCTCCCAGCAGAACGGGCTCCCAACCGTAGTCACAGCCGGGCTTTCCGCCGGCATCTCCGGCATGCCGCTCTGGGCCGCGGACCTCGGCGGCTACCGCAAGCAGGACGACAGCCCCAACCCTACTCTGCTCGCACGCTGGACGGAGTTCGCCGCCTTCACTCCCGTCATGGAAGTCATGTCCCAGGCCAATCTCACCCCGTGGACCTTCGACCAGAACGGCGGCGGCACCACCGCCCTCGACATCTACCGCAGGTACGCCATCCTGCACACCTCCCTCTTCCCTTACCTCTACACCGCAGCGCAGGAGGCCGCCAATACCGGCCAGCCCATCCTGCGCGCACTCGTCCTCAACTACCAGGACGACGCCCGCGCCCGCAGCCTCAAGGACGAATACCTCCTGGGTCCCGATTTGCTCGTCGCTCCCGTCATCGACGAAAACACCAGCCGCCCCGTCTACCTTCCCGTCGGCGACTGGATCAACCTCTTCACCGGAGAGCAGGTCTCCGGCCCGAAGACGATCGTCGCCAGGGCGCCCCTCGATACCATCCCGGTCTTTGCCCGGCAGGGTACTGTGCTGCCAAAGATTCCCGACGACATCATGACTCTCGTCTCGCCGGCCGACTCAGGCAACAAGACCGTACATTCGCTCGACAACCGCCGCGTCTACGAGATCCTGGGAGCAGCATCCGGCGCAGACACAACCTTCACCGACTTCGAGGGCCGCATCCTCACCCGCTCCGGCAACACGCTCAAGATCACCGCGTCAGAAGCCGCACCAGCATCCGCGGACAAGACCCAAATCATCATCAGGTGGCGCTTCGTCACCCCGCATTCGGCTTCGGTCAATGGCGCCACCCTGCCGCTCAAAAACGATCCCAACGGCGTCCCGATCATCGAGTTCGACGCCACTGCGACTGACACCATCAGCTGGCAGTAGCCCGCCGCTCACGAACCGTCTGCGTCAGGTCAAGCTCCTGCTCCAGGCTGCGCATGACGTCGTCATCGATTCTTCCCTCGTCGCGTAAACGGATCAGCGTCTTGCGTTCAACCTCGATCGCCTCAAGCCCCAGCCGTCGAATCACCTGTGCGCTCTGAACCTGATCCTCTTCCGCCTCTCGTAGCTCGGAAAGGCGGTGCCGGTAGCGATGAAGCAGGTCCTCGTAACCATGCTTCTCGTGGCCATCCGTGTTGCCCTCGAGCCCAGCCTCGAGATGTCTCTCAACCTCTTCCAATATCGTCCTCCGCGCCTCCGTCTCCTCATCATCGCTCCCGGTGCTCCCCGCCAGCCCGAGCGCGCGAACCAAGGCCGGCAGACTAAGCCCCTGGATGACCAGGGTCGCCAGGATCACCGAAAAGGTAAGGAAAAGAATCAGGTTTCTTTGCACAAAGGGCTGGCCGTCGCCAAGCGTCTCCGGCAGACTGATCGCCGCAGCCAGTGCCACCACGCCGCGCATCCCCGTCCAGCCAACCACGAAGATCTCCCGCCGGCTCACGGGCTGTACCGCCTGGTGCAGCAGATGGCGCCGAACCCAGGCCGAGACTGCCGCCCCGGGATACATCCACGCAATCCGGAACACAATCAGCACGCCTGTAAAGATGGCGCCGTAAGCCAGTAGAGTGCCCCGGCTATACCCCTCGATCCCGGCCAACACATAAGGCAACTGCAACCCGATCAGCACGAACACCAACCCGTTCAACATGAAGTCCAGCGCAGCCCACAGGCTCCACAACTGGATCCGCACGGCCGGAGAAAAGATCGACTCGCTCTTCCGGCTGAGATACAGACCACACGCAACCACCGCCAGCACACCCGACGCTTTTACCTCTTCCCCCGCCAGATAAGCAATATAAGGAACGATGATGCTGATAACCATCTCAAGCGGACCATCTTCGATCCAGCGTTCAAACCAAGCCGTCAAAATGCCGATGACAAAGCCGATCGCAAGCCCTCCGCCCAGCAGCCAAAGCAGGCGCAACAGCCCATAACCCACAGTCGGGGTCTGGCCCCGCAAAAGCATTTGCAAACCGAACTCGAGCGCCAGCAGGCCCGTCGCATCGTTCACCAGGCTTTCACCTTCCAGCAGATCGACGATCCGCTGGGGCAAGCCGATGCTCTTCGCGATGGAGGAAGCAGCAATCGCATCCGTCGTCGCAACCACGGCGCCAAGAATGAAGCCGCTCTTCCAGTCAAGCGCCGTGATGAAGCGGTCCGCCACAAACGCCACGCCCAGCACCGTAAACGCGACCAACCCAATCGCAAGCATCAAGATGGAAACAAGATTCCGCCGGAACGCGCGCCAGTTGGTCTTCCACGCCGAGGCGAACAGCAGCGGAGGAAGAAAAATCAGGAAGACAAGTTCGGGGTCGAGAGGCACCCGGGGAACCCGCGGGATGAAACTGATGCCAAGACCCGCTATCACCAGCAGGATTGGATAAGGCGTGCCGACCCGCCTGGCCAGGCTCCCAACCACCACAACAAGCAGCAGAAGAAACAGGAAGACGGTCTGCGCGGAATGAAGATCGCTCGCACCCAGCATTGCTGGCAGAATACCAGCCGCCGCCTGCTAAAGCCCGGTACGCACCATCACCGGCCCGCCAGCATAGGACTGACGAACGTGCCCCGCGATGATCGAAGCTTGCGCATAGTTGTACTCACGCACCCTCCGGGGCATAAAGAACGCCTCGATAAATCCGAGCAATGTCGGAATTCCCGTCCAGCAGAAGAGCAAGTAGACGATGCCCCAACCGGTCTCGCCGAGATAAAACTTGTGAATCCCAAAGTGCCCCAGCAGGACGGAAAGCAGCACTCCCACCACCACATCCTTCTTGACCGAGTTGTACTGTGCAAGAAAAATCACCCGCTGGTCGTCGGTCATACCTTCAATCATCGCCAGCTCGGGATAGTCGAACATCTGTGCCTGGTTCAGGTCACTTCCTCCGGGCGTTCCGCCCTCCATGCCCTATACGCAGCACAGCAGGCCGTCGTTCCCTCGCTCGTCGGCTACAGCTCTCTGGTCTGTCGCTCCTCGCTCCCGTTTACTGTGCCCACGCAAGGCCATCGACGCCAATCGTCATGACGATGGGCGGCTGCAACTCCCACTTCACCGGATCAAGCACCTCGATGTTCCCACCTGTGGGCTCGGACAGGTAGACCAGGCCGCCATGCAGCAGAAAGCCGCCGTTCTGCGGTACCGGCAGAGGAAACGAATGCACCGGCTTCCAGGTCGCAAGGTCGAAGACCTCCAGCAGACCTTTCGTCCCGACCGTTTCGCCCACCAGCAGGTATTTGCCATCGGCTGTGGGCTGCGTGACATAGGACAAGCCAGTAGTCGTGATCCAGCGGCTGAGCGCATTCGTCTTCGTATCGATCACCGCAACGCGCGGCTGGTCCACATCCGAGCTGAACACCCAGCGCTCATCGTTGGCAAGCGCGAGCCGCTGCATGTGCTCACTGAGCGGAATGACCGCCAGCACCTTGCCTGCGGAAACATCGATCACGCTTACCGATCCTGCCCCGACGTTCGAGGTATAAGCCCGCTTGCCGTCTTTAGTAAGCCGGAACATGTGCGACTCTTTGGCGCCGGTCGGCAGCCGGCGCATCACGTTGCCCGTCTGCGGGTCGATTACAAGCAGAGCGTCCACAAGCTCGGCCGAGCAGTACAGCATGCCATCAGGACCGAAAGCATCCTTGTGCGGCCGTGACGGCCTGCCGAGGTCGATCGTCCGCGCGAGCTTTCTCCCCGGCACGTCGACGACGTGGATCGTGCTGCCGTCCGTCCCGGGGCGGCCAACCCCGGAGTTACCGTAGATCGGCACATAAAGGGTATGCCCGTCAGGAGAGGCTGTCAGCTCGTGGCCGTTGACGCCGATCGAGATCGTGCTCACCAGCTTGCGGGTTTCTACATCCACCAGCAGCACAGAGTGCTCCCTCTGGTTGACCACCGCTAGCAGTCCTGCGCCGCTCTGCGCCGCAGCCGATCCGATCAGGTATGCGAAAAAGCCCAAACCTTTCAACACGCTCAAGATGCTATTCCTCGTGCCCGAATACTACACGAGTGCACCATGATGAACTGAAAACACGCGGCAGCCGAAGCCACCGCGTCTCTATATCCGCAACGCCCTGCTTTTAGGCGTCCTTGACTCCATCCACAAACGCCTTCAGCTTGCGGCTGCGGCTTGGGTGGCGAAGTTTGCGCAGTGCCTTCGCCTCGATCTGCCGAATCCGCTCACGCGTCACCTGGAAGCTCTGGCCAACCTCTTCCAGCGTGTGCTCGGAGCCATCCTCCAGACCGAAGCGCATCTTGATCACACGCTCTTCGCGTGGAGTGAGCGTGCGCAGAACCTGCGAAGTGTACTCCTTCAGGTTCACTGAGATCACCGCGTCCGCCGGCGAAACCGCCATGCGGTCTTCGATAAAGTCGCCAAGATGCGAGTCTTCCTCTTCACCAATGGGCGTCTCGAGTGAAATCGGCTCCTGTGCAATCTTCAGCACCTTACGAACCTTTGCAACCGGAATGTCCATGCGCCGCGCAATCTCTTCTGACGACGCCTCACGGCCAAGCTCCTGCACCAGCTGGCGGCTGGTACGAATCAACTTATTGATCGTCTCGATCATGTGCACCGGGATACGAATCGTGCGCGCCTGGTCAGCAATCGCACGCGTGATCGCCTGGCGGATCCACCACGTCGCATAGGTTGAAAACTTATACCCGCGGCGGTACTCGAACTTGTCCACTGCCTTCATCAAGCCGATGTTGCCTTCCTGAATCAGGTCGAGGAACTGCAATCCGCGGTTGGTGTACTTCTTCGCAATCGAGACCACCAGACGAAGGTTCGCCTCGATCAGCTCGCGCTTCGCCTTTTCCGCGTCCATGTCGCCCTGGATCATCTCGCGCTGGGTCCGCTTGAGATCGGTCAGGGTGATGCCGGCGTCCTGCTCCACGCGCTCAAGGTCCAGCTTGCAGTTCTTCTGCTGGCGCTTGTATTCCTTCTTCAACTCCTCTGATTTTGAGGATTCGAACTTCGTGTCCAGCGACTTGATCTGGCGCTCTAGCGTCCGCATCGAGTCGACCGTCTTGTTGACCTTGTCGAGCAGCCGCTTCTTCTCCGCATTCGTATACTTCAGTTCGCGGACCACGCGATTGACGTAGACGTGCTCCCGGCCAATAAGCCAGCGGTGCTTGCGCTGGTCTTTCGCCTTGAGCTTCGAATCCTTGCCGGTAGCGTTGATCTGCTCCAACTTCTCCTCGAGGACGACGATCTTCTTTTGGTGCTTCAGGATGACGTCGATTCGCGAGACCGTCTGACGGACCCTGCTCTGCAGAATCTCCTCGGTCAACTCTTCCTCGTCAAATGTGACGACTTCCTTGATGTTGCGAACGCCACGGCGCAGGTCCTCACCCAAGCCGACAATCTCGCGGATGACGATCGGCGAACGCGAAATGGCCTTCATCACCCGGAGTTGCCCTCGCTCAATACGCTTGGCAATCTCCACCTCGCCCTCACGCGTGAGCAGCGGAACCGTGCCCATCTCGCGCAGGTACATGCGCACAGGGTCATTGGTCTTCTCAAGCGTTCCCGGCGAAAGGTCCAGTTCGACGTCCTCGCCCTCTTCACCCGCTTCAGGCTCGTACTTGTCGCGGTCACGACCTTCGCGATCACCTCCGACCTCGATGCCTTGCGTACTGATGGTATTGAGCAGGTCGTCCAAATCATCCGGAGACGTGATATCCCCAGGCAGCAGATCATTGACCTCGCCAAAGGTCAGGTATCCCTTTTCCTTGCCTACTTCAACAATGTCGTCTTCGTATTTATCCAGCTCGTCGGCCACGTCTTTGCGCACTCCTGCCTGTCGTTTCAGGCTCTCACTTTGTTGGGATGCCGATTTACACGGCTTAAGCTCCCCGGGTTCGTATTCCGGACAAGATTATCCCTGGGTTGCTACATGGGTCTTCGGGGGACAGTTACGGTATGGACCGCGTTGGCGCAAACCCATTGACTTATTGCCACTCGGGCTAACGTCGGGTATTCAGAGGCGCACGTCCCAGCGAAACGTAGAATATCATATGGTTAGACGGACAGAAGTGGGAAAGGATTCACAGCTTCTCGCGCGGACTCTCGCATCATTCAAAAAGCCGACGGCCCCTCTCTTCCCGCAACCTCTCACCTTTCGCCCCACCCTGGTGCGCCGGGCACAGCCGCTTGAATACATCCGTCCCATTCGAACCATATTCGTGACCGCAATGCGTGCAGCGCAAATGGTAAATACGCTGTCCAGGAAAGCTTTCCGAGGGGAACCCGGTATCCCGCACCACAATCTGGCCATTTTCGTTTACAGTCCCCGGCGTGGTCGTCGCCGAGGTCCGCTTGATGCGAATCTTCCGAACCATCCTGTTATTTTCTCACCGCAATCTGATCAAGGTGCCGCTCTCCACAAACCGGAAAGGAGTGAGAATAAACGTGATGAACCTAAACCTACGTATCGACAAGTGGCTTTGGGCAGCGCGCTTCTTCAAGACCAGGGCGTTGGCGACCGCAGCCTGCGACGCCGGCCACATCTCCTGCAACGGGCAGACGGCCAAGCCTTCACGCATCCTGAAACTCAATGACAAGCTCCACGTTCGCTCGGACGCAGGCGAGTTCGACATCATTGTGCTCCTCCTGGATGAACATCGTGGTTCAGCCTCGGTCGCCCAGACCATGTATTCGGAGTCGGACGAGAGCCGCGAAATGCGCGCGAAGGCCGCCGAAGCCCGCAAAGCCATGTTCCTCTCCGAACCAAGCTTCTCGCGAGGCAAGCCCAGCAAAAGAGATCGCCGGCTCATCCACAGTTTCCGCGGAGACTAGTCGAAGGGGCCTGACCTCACTAACGGACAGCCCGCCCGCCCCAGTTCAGGAACTCCCCAGGCCGGTATCTTGGTCCTGTACCCCTGGGTTCGGGCTCAGCTCTAAGCTCTCCTCGTTGATGTCTAGCACCCCCGACTGGACGAAATCATCCGGCTGCTGCTTCGTTCGCTTTGCTCGCCTCGATCCCCGTCCTGCCGTAGCATTCACTTCTGGCACACAGGACAGAAGTGCGTGCTACGGCCTCCGATGACAATCTTCTTGATCGGCGTTTCACATATCAGGCAAGCTTTCCCGGTCCGCATGTAGACCCGGTGTTCAAGTTGAAAGAAGCCCCGTACTCCATCGGCGTCCACATAGTCAGATACCGACGATCCGCCAAGTTCGATCGCATGCTTCAGCACCACGCGCAGACCCTCGCGAAGGCGCAGAAGCTCCTTCTGCGTAAGCCTTGCCGCCTGGCGTCGCGGGCGAACGCCCGCTCGGAACAAGCTCTCGTCAGCGTAGATGTTCCCAACCCCGTGCAGCAGCGACTGGTTGAGCAGAGCCGCCTTGATCGGTGTTCGTCGCCCGCGGAAGAGCGAAACAAAGTCATCCTCACTTATCATGAGTGGCTCTGCCCCGGAGCCCTCATACCGAACATTCTTATCGACCGAGAGCCGGCCGAAGCGCCTTGCATCCACAAACCGGAGCTCATTGCCCCCGCTAAGTGACAGCACGGCATGGGTGTGGGCCGGAAGCGAGACGTCCGGCGCGGACACCAGTAGACGGCCGGTCATACCGAGATGGACGAGAAACTCAGCATCCGCGCGCTGACTATGGTCAAGGGACACAACGATTGTCTTTCCCACGCGCCGTACCTGGCGGATCCGTGCACCAGTTAGCACTTCGGCAATGTCAGCCTCGGAACTTTTGAAGGTTTGCGGTTTGCCACTTGTCCAGACACCCTCGATCACCTGGCCGTGGACCCGTTCATGCACTCCATTCGCAACGGTTTCAACCTCTGGCAGCTCCGGCATCCAGA
>CAZZZP010000094.1:0-15624 GCA_964658635.1 Lichenicola sp.
GCAACGGCCAAGGCAATGCGCGAAGAGCGCGAAAGAGGTGCTGCAAAGGGCGCTAAGGAAGGCAAGGGGTTGGCCGTTCTCATTGTTAGTTTGGATGCCTTTGATGGCGGTTCGTTAGCTTATTTTCAAGCATTTAGGTAAGGATGGCTCGTTTTGCTTTCTTGCCGAGGCGGACGGTGAGGGCGGCGGGGAGCTCGGCGAGGGCGTAGACGAGGTCCTTGTAGATCTCGCCCTCGATCTTGACGGCGCCCTCGGCGAGTTTGCGATTGGCTTCGGCGTTTGAAGCGGTGAGGCCGAGGTGGGTGAGGAGTTTTGGCACGCGGATGGTGAAGCCTGGGATGCCATCCTGAGTGTTATGCGCCTCAGGGCCAGCGATTTCGGCCTGTGCAATGCCGATCTCCTCGATATCGTCGGAGACGCCGCCCTGCTGGAACTGTTTTGACCAGTTTTCCTCGGCGTGGCGGGCGAGTTCCTCTGTGTGGAAGTCGGCGGTGATGGTGCGAGCGAGGTCCCGCTTGGCCTGCATGGGGTGAAGCTGTTCGTTGTCGATGCGCTCCTGGATGAAGGCGATCTCGGAGGGGAGGAGATCGGTGAGCAGCTCGTAGTAGCGGGGCATGAGCGCATCGGGGATGGTCATGAGCTTGGTGAACATGTCGAAGGGCGAATCGAGGACGCCGACCGCGTTGTTGAGCGATTTGGACATCTTCTGGACGCCGTCCAAGCCCTCGAGGATGGGCGTCATGAGGATGATCTGGGGCAGCTGGCTGGCGTCGCGCTGGAGTTTGCGGCCCATGAGCAGGTTGAACTTCTGGTCTGTGCCGCCGAGCTCGACGTCACAGCGCAGCATGACGGAGTCGTAACCCTGGGCGAGGGGGTAGAGGAGCTCGTGGACGGAGATGGGCTCCTCGGCCTGGAAGCGCTGGTGGAACTCGTCTCGCTCGAGCATCTGCGAGACAGTGGCCTTGGCGGCGAGGCGGATCATGTCCGCGAAGCCGAGCTTCGAGAGCCATTCGGAGTTGTAACGAACCTCGGTTTTGGTTTCGTCGAGAATCTTGAAGACCTGGTGCTTGTAGGTTTCGCCGTTGGCGTCGATCTCTTCCTGGGTGAGCTGCTTGCGGGTGGCGGACTTGCCGGTGGGGTCGCCGATGAGCGCGGTGGAGTCGCCGATGAGGAAGATGACGGTGTGGCCGAGCTGCTGGAAGTGGCGCAGCTTGCGCATGAGCACGGTGTGGCCGAGGTGGAGATCGGGCGCGGTGGGGTCGAAGCCGGCCTTGATGCGGAGTGGACGGCCGGTCTTGCGGGACTCTTCGAGGCTCGTGCGGAGATCGTCCAGGGGGATGATTTCGGCGGCACCCTTGGTGATGAGTTCGAGCTGGTCTTCGACGGGAGCAAAGTTTTGCATGACTTGAATGAGTATAAAGATCAAGTGCGCCCTGCGCGGGCGGCGGTCACTTCGTGACTTACAACTGCCTCGCGTGGCCCTCCCGCTGGTCGGGAAGAAAGTTCATGTCCGCGCAGGACGGTTTGAGGTTTTTTTTATGCCTGACAGGATGCGTAAACGCGAGAGCGAGACGCCGAAGGAGGAGAAGATCTGCAAGAGCTGCGGGCGTACGTTCTCGTGGCGCAAGAAGTGGGAGAAGGACTGGGACGTGGTGAAGTATTGCTCGGACGCATGCCGCGGGCACAAGCCGGGCGAGGCCGACGCGGCGCTTGAGAGTTCCATTCTGGAACTGTTGGCCGAACGTGGCCGCGACAAGACGATCTGTCCGAGCGAGGCTGCCAAGGCTGTCGGTGGGAAGGATGAGCGGCGCGATTGGGAAGGGTTGATGGAGCCGGCGCGGGCGGCCGCGAGGCGGCTGGTGGCGGCCGGGAAGATTGTTATCACGCAGGGTGGACGGGTGGTGGATGGCAGCACGGCAAAGGGCCCGATCCGTTTGAAGCTGCGTTGAAAAGCGATCACCAGATGGGATGAAACCCGCACAAACGTTGAAGCTTCTAAGCGGTGATGGCGACTGCGAAGAAGGCTTCGGCAAAGAAAAGTGCAGCGAAGAAGACGGCTGAGAAGAAGAGTGCGGCAAAGAAAGCTCCGGCTAAAAAGCCTGCAAGTGCGCAGACCTGCTGGCCGGGCTTCGAGCCGACGCCTGGCAAGGCTGCCGGGGAGAAGGGTAGCTGCAAGCCCAAAACGAAGAAGACTGCAAGCGAAAAGAAGGGCGATCAGAAGGCTGCGGCGGCGTCAAAGCTCTCAAAGGCTGGCGGGAGCAAGGCCAAGGCGAACCAGAGCTGACCTAAGACTGTTACCTGTCGTCTAGGATGACCAAAGATTTTCTCGCGGGTGATCGGACAACTGTTTATCTTGAGTGGTATGAACGCTGAACGGATGCGCGAGTTTTTGCTTGGTCTGCCAAACGTGCACGAGACGCAACAGTTTGGTGGCCTGGTGTATTGGGTGGCTGACAAGGCTATCGGCGGCAAGATGTTTTCCATGATCAATCCGGATGGCGCTGGGCTGCCGATGAGTTTCCCGGTGGATCCGGAGCGTTTCGCTGAGTTGATTGAGCTTGAGGGTGTGCGGCCTGCGCCCTACCTCGCACGCGCCAACTGGGTGGCTACGGAACGCTGGGATGTGTTTCGGGAGAGCGAGTGGGAGAGCGATCTTCGGGCGGCTCATGAACTTACGTTCGCCAAGCTTCCTTCAAGGACAAAAGACGTCCTCACGAAGAGCAAGGCGGAGCAGCGACAGATTATCGCCGCCCGGCGGAAGGCGCTGGCTGAAAAAGAGGTTTCAGCGGCGAAGGTCTAGCTTCCCCGCGAAGGAACCAGGCGGCGCGCCTGCGAGGTCTCCTGCTAGGAGACCTCGGGTGCTGCATCGAAGAGTCCGCGGAAGCTGAGGCGGTAGGCCCAGATCAGGAAGAGCTCGAGAAGTGTGCAGACAAGACCGATCGCGATGCCCGGCTGGTGAAAAAGTAAGTGGTAGAGCAGGATGTTGACGAGGATTGGTCCGAGCAGGACAAGTGCGATGGGGATGTACCGTCCGACGAGAAGGAGAAGGCCGGCGATGACCATGAGGATGCCCACGAATGACATATAGCTGTGTGTCATCAGCAGGACGCTGAAGGTGGTGGCGTCTCCTGGAGGCATGGCGGGTGTGGGCATGAAGTGCAGGATGTTGTTCAACCCGAAGACGAAGAAGACGAGACCGAGCAGGATCCGGGTGATGAGGATGGCAATCTTCATGGGTAAGGTGTGCTCCCTTGCTGACGAATGGGCCGCAAGTCTTGCGATGGGGCCTTGTGTCCGAATGGTACAACGTGCAGGAGGGTATCCAAGGCTTGACGTGGAGGTATTCAAGCATGACAACCTGTCGCAGCAGATTTTGCGGCCGGGCGGCTACTTTCCTCGGGCCCTTATTCTTGCCAATGCATAGACCCCAGCGTTTGCGGATCGAGCGGGCCAGACTCTAGGCACCCCGTTGGAACTCCTCGGGGAAGTAGCATACGAAGGGGAGTATCTGCATGAGTGGTGTGTTGCTTTCTTTGAAGGACAAGGTTGTGCTGGTGACCGGCGGGTCGCGCGGGATTGGTGCGGCGACGGTCAGGATGTTTCGTCAGGCTGGGGCCAATGTGGTCTTCAGCTACCAGAATGCGCAGGCGGCAGCCGTTGCGCTGGTCGCGGAGTTGGGTGGTGAGGAAGTCTGCCGCGCGGTGAGGCAGGATTTGCGGACAGCGGAGGATGGGCGTGCGCTGGTGGCGGCGGCGGTGGCGGCGTTCGGGCGTCTGGACTGCCTGATCTTGAACCATGGCGTGTGGCCGGCGCACGACCAGCCAATCGATACGATGACAGATGCGCAGTGGGATTCGACCTTGTCGATCAACCTGACGAGCGTCTTCGGGCTGGTGCAGGCGGGGGTTGCGGAGATGTTGAAGCAGCCGGACGGGGTCCGGGGTCACATCGTGCTGATCGCTTCGACGGCGGCGCAGCGCGGAGAAGCCTTCCATGCGGATTATGCGGCGAGCAAGGGGGCGCTGATCTCGCTGACGAAGAGTCTGTCGAGTGAACTCGCCGGACGTGGCATCTATGTGAATTGCGTGGCGCCGGGCTGGGTGGCGACCGAGATGTCCGCCGCAGCCCTCTCCAATCCGGAGACGTCTAAGAAGGCGACTGCACTGATTCCGCTGGGCCGGGTCGGTCATGTGGATGAGATTGCCGGGCCGATTGTGTTTCTGTGTACGCCCTTGGCGGGGTTCATCTCGGGCGAGATCTTCAACGTGAATGGCGGGGCAGTACTGGTCGGATAAGAGAGTTGGAGTTGAAGATGCGTGGAGCGCTGTTGGCTGCGGTGTTGATGTTGGGTGCAGGCCCTGTTGCATATGGGCAATCCGCTGGCGAGTTGCAGAGTGCTCAGACCGACGCGCGGCCGGGCGAGACGGACGAACAGCATGGCAAGCGCCTGCTGGACGAGATGCTGCAGGCGCTGGGTGGGCAGGCGTGGCTGGACAAGCAGACGTCGACGATTGAAGGGCAGACGGCGGCTTTCTTCCGCGGCCAGCCGAACGGGAGCGTTGTGCGGTTTGTGCAGTACAAGCGCTTTCCCACGGCGACACTGCCAGAGGCGACGCGGGTCGAGTTTCTGACGGTTCGCGGGATGATTGCGCCCGGAATGAAGAAGGATGTGGTGCACCTATGGGTCGGCGGTGAGGGGTACGAGAAGACTTTCAAAGGGACGACTCCGCTTCCGGAGAAGCAGGTGACGGACTATTTCCGTCGGCAATCGCACTCGATTGAAGAGGTGATGCGGACCTGGATCAGGCGGCCGGGTGTGATGATCGTCTTTGAAGGTTCTTCGACTCGGGACAGACGGCCGGTGGATAAGGTGAGCATCCTGGCGGCGAACAACGATACGGTGACGATCGAGATTGAGCAGGGAACGCACTGGCCGCTGCAGCGCGCGTTCGAGTGGCGCAACGATCAGTTCAAAGATCACGATGTGGACGAAGAGGTCTACGGGGATTGGCGGCTGAACAACGGGATTGCGACGCCGATGAACGTGACGAGCTATCGGAACGGGGATATGTCGGCGCAGACCTTCTATACGAAGGTGAAGTTCAATGACCAGTTGAGTCCGGATTTGTTTGATAAGGATAAGGTGCTTACGAAGAAGTAGGAACAATCGCAAGTGCGTCCTTGCGCCGGACGGGCGCCACTTCGCGGGGTGTTGGACGCCTGCGCGTTTATACTCGTGACTGCCATGAGTGAGCTTGAAACAGTAACCGAGACCGCTGCCTCCCCTGCACTGAAGACCACGCTCGATGTGAACGAGATTATGGCGATTCTGCCCCATCGCTACCCGTTTCTGCTGATCGACCGGGTGGTCGATATGGTGCGCAAGGAACGGATTGTAGCCATCAAGAATGTCACGATCAATGAACCGCACTTCCAGGGACATTTTCCGGATTACCCGATCATGCCTGGGGTGCTGATGGTGGAGGCGATTGCCCAGACGGGTGGAGCGCTGCTGCTGACCGAGATCCCCGACCGCGACGACAAGCTGATGGTGTTCACCGGTATCGATAGTGCGAAGTTCAAGCGGCCGGTGGTTCCGGGCGACCAGCTTCGGATCGAGGTGAAGGTGGTGAACTGGCGGACGCGCGCGGTGAAGATGTTTGGCAGCATCACGGTCGACGGCAAGGTGGTTTGCGAGGCGACAGTGACCTGCATGGTAGTGCCGCGAGCGAAGAAGCAGGCCGAAGTAGCTGCTTCGGAGACGGCCGAGTGAGCGTTCATCCGACAGCGATTGTCGAAGCCGGTGCCGAGGTTCCGGACAGTTGCACGGTTGGGCCGTACTGCACGATCGGCGCAAACGTGGTGTTGGGCGAGGGGTGCAAGCTGGTCTCGCACGCGGTGCTGGATGGGCACTTGACGCTTGGGCGCGGGGTGAAGATCGCTTCTTTCGCGTGCGTAGGCGTTGCTCCGCAGGATCTGAAGTACAGGAACGAGCCTACGAGGGTGACTGTGGGCGACGAGACGGATATTCGCGAGTACGTCACGATCTCGCGCGGGACAGTTGGCGGCGGGGGCCTGACGAGTGTCGGTGCGAACTGCCTGATCATGGCTTACACCCATATAGGGCACGATTCCACGATTGGGAATGGATGCATTCTGGCCAATGCTGCGACGCTTGCGGGCCACGTCACGGTGGAGGATTATGCGGTTGTCGGCGCGCTTTGCCCGGTGCACCAGTTTTGCCGGATCGGCAAATATGCCTACATCGGCGGCGGAACTACGATAACGCAGGATGTGCTTCCCTACTCGCTGACCTCAATTGCGCGCGATAACCACGCGTACGGACTGAACAAGGTAGGGCTGGAGCGGAAAGGCTTTACGCCGGAGCAGCTGAAGGAGCTGCGCGGGGCATATCGCGTGCTGGTGAGCGGCAAGAAGAACGTGTCGCAGGCGCTTGAGGAGCTTCGCGGCCGGCTGGATGCGGGTGAGGCTGGCGAGCACGTCCGCTACCTGGTGGAATTTGTGGCGAAGAGCGAGCGCGGAGTGATTCGGTAGCGTGTGCGAGACGGGCAGGCTGGGGCTGATAGCAGGGAACGGTCGATTCCCTTTTCTTCTGCTCGATGCGGCGCGGGCGCACGGGTTGATGGTCGTGGTTGCGGCGATCAGGGAAGAGACTGACGCGAAGATGAACGAGCGCGCGGCTGCGGATCCGATGGTGCGGGTGCACTGGATGTCGCTGGGCGAGTTGTCGCGGCTGATCGAGACCTTCCGGGCCGAGGGTGTGACGCGTGCGGTGATGGCCGGGCAGGTGAAGCATAAGCAGATTTTTTCGAGCATCCGGCCGGACTGGCGGCTGGCCAAGCTGCTGATGAGCCTGCGGACGCGAAACACGGATATGCTCTTGGGCGCGGTGGCAAAGGTGCTGGGCGATGAGGGGATCGAGCTGATTTCGTCAACCGCATATCTTGAGCCTCTGCTTGCCAAGGCGGGCGTGATGACCCGGCGGCAGCCTACGGAGCAGGAGGTAGCCGACGTCGAGTATGGATTAGGCGTGGCAAAGGGGATCGCGGGCTTTGACCTGGGGCAGACCGTGGTGGTTGCGGCACGGGCTTGTGTGGCCGTCGAGGCGATGGAGGGGACCGACGCTACGATCACACGCGCGGGAGAGCTTTTCCAGACACTGGATGAGGGTGAGTCTACGCTGGGCCGTTCGCTGACGGTGGTGAAGGTGGCGAAGCCGAACCAGGATATGCGGTTCGATGTGCCGGTGGTGGGGGTGCCTACGATCGAGACGATGCTTGCGGCTGGCGCTACTTGTCTGTGCGTTGAGGCGGGTCGGACGCTGTTGTTTGATCTGGCGGCTATGGTGCGGTTGGCGGACGAGAGTGGGATTTCTATAGTGGCAAGGGCTAGCGCAGATTAGCTGTGGGTGTACAGGGAGGTTCAGATATCGACGCCGTTTTCTTCCAAGGAAAACGGCTCTGCACGATCCCTCCACTCCACAGCAACAGCTAATCTGCTCTAGCGCAACGGCAACTGCGTCCTAACGCCGGACGGGCGTCACTTCGTGGGGTGTTGGGCTTCGCTTCAGGGCTAGCCGGGCTGCGTTGTGTCCGCACATGCCGTGGATGCCTCCACCTGGCGGCGTGGATGAGCTGCAGAGATAGATGGCCGGGTTGCTGGTTGCGTACTCGCGGATCGTTGGGCGCATGAGGAGCTGACCTGGGGTCATGGCGCCTCCGGAGAGATCGCCGCCGATCAGGTTGGGGTTCCAGGCCTCGAGCTGTGCGGTGGAGTGGGTGCGGCGTGCGAGGATAACGTCGCGAAAGCCGGGTGCGAAACGCTCTACCTGGGTTTCAATTGCCTCTGTGCGGTCCAGCGTGGAGCCGTTGGGTACGTGGCAGTAGCCCCAAGCGGTGTGCTGGCCGGCGGGTGCCCGGCTGGGGTCGGCGATGCTGGGCTGGACGAGGATGATGAAGGGCTTGTCGGGATGATGGCCGGTGAAGACCTCGGCCTCGGCGCGGGCGATCTCCTCGAGCGTGCCTCCGACGTGGATGGTGCCTGCGCGCCGGCAGGCTTCGGCGGCCCAGGGGATGGGTTCGGAGAGAGCCCAATCGACCTTGAAGGAGCCGGCTCCGGGCTTGAAGCGGCTGAGGCTGCTGCGGAAGGCTGGAGTGAGGCTCGGGCCTGCAATGCGGGCGAGGGCCTGGGTGCTGGTGTCGAAGAGGGTGCAGTCGGCGGGCGGGAGGTCTTTCAGGTTGAACACTTCTTGGTTGAGATGGATGGAGCCGCCTAGTGATTCGAGATAGCTTGCCAATGCGTTTGCGAGAGCCTGCGAGCCTCCTTGAGCAACCGGCCAGCCTACTGCGTGGGCTGCGGCGACGAGGACCATGCCGAAGGATGCGCAGAGCGGCGACTCGAGCGGCCTGACGGAGTGTGCGGCGTTGCCGGCAAAGAGTGCCTGGGTGCGTGTGTCGCGGAAGCAGCGGCGGGCGAGGGTGGTTGCGGGCAGCAGGGACGGGAGACCGAAGCTGGCGAGTGCGAAGGGGTGCTTCGGAATGTGTAGGATCGGGCAGAGCAGGTCAGGTACCAGGCTGTCCCAGTTGCGAACGGTGGAACTGAAAAGCTTGTGCCAGGCGTGGAAGTCAGCCGGCGCGAGTTGAGAGCGCATGGCTTCGAGCGTGGGTGTGAGGGCGACTGCCGAGCCGTCGTCGAGTGGATGAGCCAGTGGAAGCTCAGGCTGAGCGAATTGGAAGCCGTAGTCGGCCAGCGGCAGGGTGCGGAGGAAGGGCGAGGATGCGGCCATCGGCAGAGCGGAAGCGCCCTGGTCGTGATGGAAGCCCGGCAGGGTGAGCGCGGCGGTGGAGCAGGCACCGCCGAGGTGTGGGTTGCGTTCGTAGATGCTGACGCGGACACTGGCTTGCGCAAGAGTGATGGCGGCGGTGAGACCGTTGGGTCCAGATCCGATGATGTTGGCTGTGTGCATGCCGCTTCCCTGCCCCATCTTCTTCTTTCATTGCTCGACGTGTAGATGCTGTTTTCAAGGGACGAAAATGATTTTGCTTTGACCGGGTAGAATCACGGGTGTTCAGGTGGTCAGTCCAAGGTCGTAGGAAAAGAGGATGCGATGAGCACAAGCTGGAAGATGTGGATTGCTGCGGGCGTGGTTGCAGCGGGCCTTTGCGGCGGCGGATAACATGCTGCAGCCGGGAGCCTCTGCTCCTGACTTTACGCTTCCTTCGCAGACGGAAGCGCCGGTAAGTCTGAAGGATTATCGCGGGAAGTATGTGGTTCTCTACTTCTACCCGAAGGATATGACCTCCGGCTGCACGATCGAGGCGCATAACTTCGAGCGCGATACAGAGAAGTACGCGGCGGCGAATGCGGTTGTGCTTGGGGTGAGCCTGGACACAGTCGAGAGCCACAAAACGTTCTGCTCGAAGGATGGGTTGAACTTCAAGCTGCTTGCGGATCCGGATCACAAGGTGATCGATGCTTACGGCGTGCCGGTGATGATGGGTCATTTTGCGCAGCGCGATACGTTCCTGATCTCGCCTGACGGGAAGGTTGTGAAGACCTGGCAGGTGAAGGATGTAAACAAGCACAGCGACGAGGTACTTGCCGCGATTGCCGAGTTGAAGAAATAAAAAGCCGCAGACGCAGAAAGGCCCGGAACCTCTGCTGAGGAACCGGGCCTTTCTGCTTGCCTTTGCTACGGGTCGTACGTTGCCTTTGGTGCGGTTAAGTTACTTGGTGGACTTCTTCGCAGTGGTCTTCTTCGCCGGAATTGCCTTTTTCGCGGCGACGGGAGCTGCGGTCTTCTTGGTGGACGTCTTCTTTGCAACAGCCTTCTTGGCGACTACCTTTTTCGCGACGACTTTCTTCGCAACAGCCTTCTTCGCGACGACCTTCTTCGCGACAGTCTTCTTCTCAGGAGCTGCCTTCTTCACTACAGCTTTCTTTGCAGTTGTTGCAGTCTTCTTGGTTGCCAATGGATTACCTCTCATCGTGGTTTTTTTGCTGGCTGGAGTGCTCTTGTTGCCGGCGGCCTTTTTAGGAGCTGCCTTACCGCCGCGCAGTGCACTTCCCTTCTTCGCGGCAGATGCTGAAAGCGACTTTGCGACGGCCTTCTTGGCGGGCGCAAGCTTCTTCGCTGGAACCTTTTTCACTGGGGTCTTGTTGCCTGCGGACTTCTTTGCTGGCGGAACGGTCTTCTTGGCCGGGGCCTTCTTGGCTGGTGGCGGAGGAACTGCTTTCTTCGCAGCCTTCTTCGCTGGTGGCGGCGGCGGAACAGACTTCTTTGCCGGACTCTTCCTGGCTGGCACCACGTCAGCAGCCTTCGCGGTGATTTTTTTTGCCGGCGCTGCTGTCTTTTTGGCCGGTGCAGTCCTCTTTGTGGGTGCGGCTTTCGTCGCCGCCTTCTTCGCAGGCTTGCTGTTCTTCAGTCCGCGCAACGTGGAACCGACGCTGACCTCGGTCTCGCTTGGCTGTGGTGGAGTGGACTGCCGGGATGGAGGTTCATACCCGCTGACGGGTGAGCTTGGCTTGGTACGAAGCACGGCATCTTCAGAGTGAGTATTGTGAGCGGTATGAACCTGGTCGCCTTCGTCTTCGCCGGCGGCCTTCTCGTCCTCTTCCTCTTCATCCTCTTCGTCATCGAGGTCGATATCGTTTTCGTCTTCTTCGTCCTCGTCTTCGGCGAAGTTGACATCAGCTGCTACGACGCTGTTGGGTGTGAGCTCATCTTCCTCTTCATCGTCCTCATCTTCATCATCGGAGGAGAGTGTCGTCTCAATCTCATCATCGTCCTCTTCGAGGCCGTCATCGGCGAGTACGTCGTCTTCATCATCGATCGCTTTGTTGAGGCGTTGGGTTTCGTTATTGAGCTTCTCTGTATGCTTCATGCGGTCTGATCTCCCCAACCTGGTGATGCTGTTGCGTGTACTCATGCTAGTCCGTTGGATGCAGCGAAAGAGCACACATGCGGCACGGATTCTAGCAACACGCTAGACCAGTGCGCCAGTGATGGCAAGCACTCTTTTATGAGAGGAAGCTTATCGAGCAGCCTTGTGTTTTGCGTGTCCCTGATTCGTTTGCGAGGCTGCAGCGGATGCATGCGCGGAGTTGTGTTTTGCGGACGGCGGTGCGTGACTTGAGGGCTTGCTGCGACCGTATGGAGTAAGTGAGCTGCCGCGTGTTGAGCCGTGCAATGCATTGCGTCCTGCACCGCGCTTCAGACGCCCGCGACCGCGCCCCTGTGCTTTGGCCCGTGCACGCATAGAGGGCGCCAGACGGATCGGCTCTGCGACGTAAAGCGAGCGGCCCGGGCGAACGCTCGATAACGATAACGCGTTCCAGCGACGGAGGTCTTCGATCGTCACGTTGAAGCGATCGGCAACGGTTACGAGGGTATCGCCGCGCCGCATGGTGTAGCGCGAGGGATTGCCTTCTGCAGATACGGGAGCGACGGGCACGACGAGTTCATCGTCGACACTCATCGGATCGGCCGAGGTGATGCCGTTGGTTTCGGCTATATCGGCCGGCCGGGCATGCAGGGCGGATGCGATGCTGTCGAGAGTCTCGTTGGCCTTGACGATGTGGAAGCGCCAGCTGGCCCGGCGATCTTCGGGGATGTCCTTGAGGCGGTCGTTGAAAAGCTGCTTGGTTCCCGCGGGAATGCGAAGGTCGAAGCTTTGATCGCGTGGCGTGGTGAGGCGAAGCAGGGCCGGATTAAGGGCGACGATCTCGGAGAGGGCGGTTTCGGTTACATCGGCAACCAGGCGGAGGTCGATGGCATAGTCGGTGCTGACGGTGTCGTAGAGGACAGCGGGATCGGGGGTGAGTTTGTCGAGCCCATATCTCTCGGGGTTCTTGGCCATGATGATGGCTGCAAGAATCTGCGGGACGTAGGCACGGGTTTCGGCGGGCATGACGTCGCGGCGGTAGAGCTCCCAGAAGTCGGCATAGCCGGTGCGCTGGACGACGCGCTGGATGTTTCCCGGGCCCCAGTCGTAAGCGGCCATGGCGAGATACCAGTCTCCGAACTGGTTGTAGAGCGACTTGATGTAGCGGGCGTAGGCGCGGGTGGATTTTTCCGGGTCGAACCGCTCATCGAAGAAGCCGTTACGCGAAAGTCCATATGCGCCGGTCGGCATGAACTGCCACATTCCGCCCGCTCCGGACCGAGCGTTTAGAGCCTGCGGCTGGAAGCCTGATTCAGCGACCGAGAGATAGATAAGGTCTTGCGGGACGCCTTCCTCAGCGAGGATCTTCTGCATCATGCCGCGATAGCGACCAGCGCGCCTGAGAGACGCCGCCATGTGATTGCGGAAGGTGGTGGAGTTTGAGAAGACCCCGATGTAGCCGGCGACCTGGTCGTTGATGACGAGCGGCAGGTCTGACTGGATGTTGAGTTCGTTTTTGAGACGTGCGACCAATTCGGGATTTGGTGCAAAGGTGATGTCGTTTTCAGCTTCGAGGGGAGCGGCCTCAACTTTGGGAGAGAAGCCGTTGCCTTGCTTCAGTGCTGCCATCTCAAGCGAGTTGATCGCGTTCACGAGGCGGTCGAACTCGTCGGCTATGGGAGAGTCGCCGGTCAGCGGGAAGCCGCTTGAGAGCATGGAGTCGACGGCGTGATCGAAGTCAAGGCGCGCGGCATCGAGATGGTGGGTGCGGTAGTTGTCCACGCCTGACTTGTAGCTTGCTTCGGTTTCCTTGATCAGCGCCTGCATCCTGGCGTTTTGGCTGGAGTCTGTTTGCGTCTTTGCCTGGGTGGCGGCCGCGACCTGCGCCTGCGCAGTTTGCGCGGGTTTGGTGATTGTCGGAGCGGTCGCTGATTTCGTGGCCGAACCATTGGTGCCGGCGAGTGGATCGGAGCCCGGGCATCCAGCGAGAAGGACGATAGGGATGCAGTGGAGTGCGAGTCGGAGGCGGCGCGAGAGTGTGGAGAGCGAGGCGGAATTCATCAAAGGTAGGTGGATCTCCGTTTGGTGTTGGCCCGGGCTCGAAACTCGCTCGTTCGGCGCACACCTGATTGTAAGACGGATGTGCGTTGCCTGAAGTTGGGGGAGCCGGTTTGAGCCGGGCGAGCGGCGCAACGGGTGTTAAGATAGAGGTTGAGGCTTCTTCTTCCCGCATGGATCCCCAGTACATACGCAACTTCGCGATCATCGCGCATATTGATCATGGCAAGTCCACGCTCTCGGACCGGCTGCTTGAGCTGACCGGTTCGCTGACCCAGCGCGAGATGCAGGCGCAGGTACTGGACGCGATGGATCTCGAACGGGAGCGCGGGATCACGATCAAGGCGCATACCGTTCGCATGATGTACAAGGCCCAGGACGGGCAGACGTACCAGCTCAACCTGATCGACACGCCGGGGCATGTGGATTTCAGTTACGAAGTTTCGCGTTCGCTGGCCAGCTGTGAGGGTGCGCTGCTGGTGGTGGATGCGTCGCAGGGTGTGGAAGCGCAGACGCTCGCCAACGCCTACCTGGCGATCGCCGGCGGGCTCGAGATCATTCCGATCATCAACAAGATCGACCTTCCATCAGCCGATATCGCGCGAACCAAAGAGATGATCGAGAAATCGGTTGGGCTTCCCGCCGATGATGCGGTGGCTGTAAGTGCCAAGACCGGGCTGAATGTCGAGCAGATTCTTGAAGCGGTGGTGACGCTGCTTCCTCCGCCGAAGGGCGATCCTGAGGCTCCGCTGCAGGCGCTGATCTTCGACTCTTGGTTCGACGCCTATCGCGGAGTCATTGTGCTGGCGCGTGTGATCAACGGCCGGCTGCGCAAGGGCATGAAGATCAAGGTGATGTCGAACGGCAAGCAGTTTGACGTCGACTCGATGGGCGTCATGACGCCGAAGCCGCTGCCGCTCGATGAGCTTTCGGCAGGTGAGGTCGGGTTTTTTGTCGCGACGATCAAGAACGTCGCCGACACCAAGGTTGGCGATACGATTACCGAGGTGGAGCGGCCTTGTGCCGAGGCGTTGCCGGGCTTTGAAGACATAAAGAGCATGGTCTTCGCCGGACTTTACACAGTCGACTCGCATGAGCACGCGATGCTGCGGGATGCGCTTGAAAAGCTGCGGCTGAACGATGCTTCCTTCTCGTTTGAGCCCGAGAGCTCTGCTGCGCTGGGCTTCGGCTTCCGCTGCGGCTTTCTCGGATTGTTGCACCTTGAGATCATCCAGGAGCGGCTGGAGCGCGAGTACGACCTCGACCTGATTACAACCGCACCCGGCGTGCGCTACAAGATCACGCTGACGAACGGAACCGTGCTTGAGGTCGATAATCCTTCACGCTGGCCGGATACGACCGAGATCGAGACGATCGAAGAGCCGGTGATTATCGCCAAGATCCTGACGAATGAAGAGTATGTTGGCGGGATTCTGAAGCTGGTGGAGGAGAAGCGTGGTCGGCAGCAGAATCTTGAGTATGTCTCGGACACGCGGGTGATGATCACCTATGAGCTTCCTCTGAACGAAATCGTGCTCGACTTCTACGACCGGCTTAAGACGGTTTCGCGTGGGTACGCTTCCCTCGACTATCAGCTTTCGGGAAGCTGGATCTCGCCCATGGTCAAGATGGATATCCTGATCGGTGGCGATCCGGTGGATGCGCTCTCGATCATTGTGCACAAGGACTTCGCTCAGCAGAGGGGACGCGCGCTGGTCTCGAAGATGCGCGAGTTGATTCCGCGGCAGATGTTTGAAGTAGCGATCCAGGCTGCGATCGGATCAAAAGTGATCGCACGCGAGACTGTCACGGCGATTCGCAAGAACGTGATTGCAAAGTGCTATGGCGGGGACATCAGCCGAAAGCGCAAGTTGCTCGATAAGCAGAAGGAAGGCAAGAAGCGAATGAAGCGGATCGGTAAGGTCGACATCCCGCAGGAGGCGTTCCTGGCGGTGCTGAAGGTCGGAGAAGAGTAGAAAGCTGCATCTGCCAGCGGCGAAGGGATCATAGGTCTGGATTGATTGATTGGTTGTAAGGAAAAAGGGCGTCCAACGTTGAAGTTGGACGCCCTTTCCTGTTGTCCGCCTGATCGGCGGTCGTTCTTTACTTCTTGGGAGCGGTTGCTGCCGGGCGAGGGGTGGTGGCGCGAGGAGCAGAGGGAGCCTGCGGCGGAGGTGCAGGCACGCCGGACTGCTTGTTATATGCGTCAACTACAGCCTGTGAGACGTCGGTGGATGGCAGCGCCCAGAGGACATTCGAGGACTGGCTGGAAACGTCCAGCAGCATGGTGTAGCCGTTCTGCTGGGCGTAGGTGCGCATGACGCCGGCGAGTTTCTGAGCCACCTTGCCGAGAGCTTCCTGCCACTCGGCGTTGTAGGCGGTCTGGGCGTCTTCAGCGTCGCGGTTGAGTTGCTTTTCCTTGGTGTCGATGTTGCGAAGGCGGGTTGCTCGTTCTTCGTCGGAGATGGAGGCAGCGCCCTGGAGGCTCTTCTTCATGCTGTCGACGTCAGCGGCAAGCTTCTCGATGTCGGCCTTTTTCGGCTCATACTTCTTCTGGGTGGCGAGCGTGACGGTCTGTCCTTCGTTCGAGGCGAGCACGACCTGTTCGAAGTTGACGAGGGCGATCTTCGCGGGAACGGCGGCGGGCGCCGCGGCAGGTGTC
>CAZZZP010000095.1:0-12882 GCA_964658635.1 Lichenicola sp.
CACCATCGTAGTAGCCCGCTGGGAGAACCAGTTCGACTCCCAGCGAGCCCACGAACTCCTCCACGCGAAGCGTCCAACACCCCACGCAGTGGTCGCCGCCCGCGACTAGGGCGCCCTTGCCTTACTTGCCCTTCACCGCAATCACTTCAATCTCCACCAGCGCCCACGGAGCCGCCAGCGCGGCCACCTGGAACGCCGACCGCGCAGGCTTGTTCGGCTGTTCCGCCGTCCCGAAGTACTTCAGATACTCCGACTGCATCCCCGCAAAATCCAGCTTCCCCGTCGCCGGATCCGGCCCCAGGAACACCGTCATCTTGACCACATCCTTCATGTCCAGACCCTGCTCCTTCAGCGCCGCCTGGATCTTCGCAAACACGCTCGCCGACTGCGTCTTCGTATCCCCATAGACCGCCGCAGTCCCTTTAGCCGCATCCGCCGGAGTCACCGGCGAAGCAAGCTGTCCGCTCAGGTAGAACGTATCCCCCGCCCACACCCCGGCCGCAATCGGCGACTTCTCCGACTGAATATGCTTCACCACCACCTGCGCCCGACCCGTCCCAAGCGGCACCATCATCAAAGCAGCCGCAGCCAACAACCCCCTGCATCTATTCATCGCAATCCCTCCGTCAACTCACTGACCCTGAACCACCGCGTCCGCCCCAGCCAGCCGCGCCGCCTTCACTCGATCCCCAATCTTGCTGATCGCATAGTGCGCACTCAGCGCCGCCCCCTCCTGCCAGCCCACAATATGGCTGCAGTGATCCCCGGCAAACATAATCGGCCCATCCGGCTGGATCAGCTGTTCAAACGCCGGATCGGTCTGTGTCCGTGAAGCCGCCGGATTGCGTGCCTGGCCCGTCTGCCGCGTCAGCGTGATCCCTGGTGCCTTCTGGCCCGGAGACAGGCTGCTCACCCACGAGCCTTCATTCCACTGCACATGCCCCCAGCCCACATACATCGGCTTCTCGAGCTCCTTGCCATGCCCCGGATGCAGCCGTTCAATGGACTTCCGGCTCTCGGCGAACTTCTCCTCAAGCGACAACTTCCCAAACGCGCTGTCCTCGTCGGTTCCATAACCACTCACCAGCACCCCGCGCTCACTGAACATCCCCGCCGAGGGCAGCCAGATCGGGCTGCAACCCGTGTTCACAAACTCCAGCCCGCCATAAATGTTGTAATCCTGCTCCCAGAACCGACGGCTCTCCCACGCAATCTTGTACGCGCCGTCATACCGGCACTCCGCGATGATCTTCTTGTACGGCGCACTCAGGTCATTTGGAATCCTGCGCAAAATCGGCAGTGGCAGCGCGCAGATACAGTAATCGGCCTCAAGCTGCTTCGCCGCCCCACCCTGCATATAGCCGATCCGCACACCTTTCGCCGTCTTGCGGATCTCCGTCACCGGGGCCTTGTACTGCACAGTATCGCCCAGCGACTTCGCAAACGCATACGGAATCCGGTCCATCCCACCCACCGGCTGGAACATCGTCGCCTGCATGTCGAACGCTTCGTCGAACATCACCGCCTGCCAGAAATTCGCGTCCAGCAGCGTGTGCATGTCGATCGGCTTCAGCAGAACGCCCGTATCCTCGCCCGCGCCTGCAGTCTTCTCATATCCCGCACGATCGCTGCCCGCATACTTCCCCGCATCATCCAGCGGTCCATACATGCGCAGAAACGAAAGCATCCGGTCGCGATCGTCTCCACTCAACTCCGCATCCAGCGCCCCTTTGTTCATGCACTTCGCAAGCAGCTCGCTGACATGCCCACGCGTGTCGTTCTCCACCTGCCGCATCACCTGCGGCTGGCCACCCATCGCCTTGTCGTTTTGCAGATGGGACGACCGAGTCATATTGACCTCGACCTGCAGCTCCACTCCAAGCTTTCTGCAGTAGCCCAGAATCGTCGGATGAATCGAAGGCAGACGCGCCGGCCCGAAGTTCTGATAGTGCCCCTCATCCCAGCTACATCGCTGTTTGGACCCATCCATCAACTCGACCCTATCCCCACCACGAACCGTCCAGTTGCGCCCACCCGGACGCTCCCGAGCCTCCAGTACGGTTACGGTATAGCCCAGCGCGCGCATTTCGTAGGCCGCTACCAGCCCCGCAATGCCTCCGCCAAGCACCACTACCCTGACGCCGTTGCCGGCCACCACGCCACCCAAACCGGCCGTCGCATTCGCAATCGGAGTCGCGCCCCGGGCTTCCATCAATCCCAGCCCCTGCATCGCCACAAACGCCGCGCTGTATCCCCCAGCCTGTCCCACGCGTGTCAAAAAGTCCCGCCGGCTCAAACCCATCGAGTCCATCCCCCAAAAACAGAAAGGCTGTGAATGCACCTCACCCGACCATCCTGAGGCGGGCGGTGCAGTTTCTCTTCTTTAGCGTCCTCCCCGGGACCGACTGCGAGAGCAGCCTCCAGAGAAGGCCAACGTGGCTTTGCGTGTATTCCTTTCAATGTAACCCACTCGTCACATTCGCTTCACACTTTTTAGAAAAGGAGTTAATCGACCTACGTGGTCATGCAAAAAGGCCGGAACGCAGCGTCACCGCGTTCCGGCCCGATCATCAACAAGTCTTCCGCCACATCAACCAGCAGCTACTTCGCCTGAAAGATCAGAAAGTAATCCTGCCCATCGGCCTTGGTGAAGTCATACAACCCCACTTTGCGATACCCGGCCTCTTCCATCTCGCGCTCCACCACATCGCGATTCAACCCGTGATCCGCCCCGCTCCCATTGCGATCGATAATCCCCACGCGTGCCCCCGGCGCAAGCGCACCACGCAGGTTCGTCACAAACGGAACCGGATTCGCAATCTCGTGATAAACCTTCAGCAGCAGAACCGCATTCACCATCTGGCCCGGCAGCTTCGCTTCGTCCGGCGTCCCCAGCACCGTCTTCACATTCGCCAGGTTTTCCTTCGCCGCACGCGCGTTGATGTAGTCGATCGCGCTCTGGTTGATATCCTCGGCAAACACCGTCCCGCCCGGGCCCACCCGCCGCGCCGCCCGCACCGTAAACCACCCCGAACCCGCACCGATATCGGCAAACGTCTTTCCCGCCGTCACCTGCAACAGGTCCATCACCTTGTTCGGCTGCAGCTTACGGTCCCGCTCCGGATACTCGAAGATCGAAAGATCGCCCGAGTAAGGCGTGCTCGTCGGACGCTCGGCCACACTGCCGCCCTGCTTTCCCGCCGGAACCTGAGCCCAAACCGACCCACCGCCCAGCCCCAGCCCAACCACCAGGCTCAGCACCGAAACCCGCAACTTCAAACTCGAAATCTTCATCCTTCCAGCATCCGCGCTTCCCCGCCCATGCGCAAGAACCTGGCACAACCCATCTCCACACCATCGAAAGCAGCCCCTCGCTCTCCTTGCGTCCTTTGCGCCTCCTTCGCATTCCATTCTTGGCCTTTAGCTCTGGCCTCTATCGCCCACATAAAACCGCACAAAGTGTCATCATCAGAATTCACCATGCCCCCTCGCACCCGCCTGCTCCTGCAATCCGCCTCCCTCGCCCTCCTCGGCGCCCTCACCTCGTTCCTCCTGCTCACCGGACTCCATACCCAACTCGGCAGACTGACACACTTCGACCTCTCCCTCCAGGCTCGTGTGCATGCCTTCACCCAGCCCATGCTGACCCGCATCATGATCGGTCTCAGCATCATCGGGGCAGTCAAAGTCTTCATCCCCACGCTTCTCCTCGCCCTCATCGTCATGCTCCTCATTGGCGAAAAAGAAGGTGGCGTACGCATGGTCCGCAAGCGCCACACCTCCGCCCTCTTCGCCTTCGCCATCGGCGGTGCCATCCTCCTCAATGAAAGCTTCAAAACCTGGTTCCACCGCCCCCGCCCAAACGTTCCCTGGTCCATCGGCGACGAGCATACCTTCTCCTTCCCCTCCGGCCACTCGATCTTCTCGACCGTCCTTTACGGCCTCATCGCCTACCTCGTCCTGGCGCGCCGCACACCCCTCCCACGCCGGCTCCTCACCGCGATCCTCGCCATCACCATGCCGCTGGCCATCGGCCTCAGCCGGATCTACCTCGGCGTGCACTTCCCCACCGACGTCCTCGCCGGATACATCACCGGCCTCTGCTGGCTCACCACCACCATCCTCATAGACCACCGCTGGAGAGCCCAAAACAAAAAGACGGAACGCGGATAACAAAGATCAGAAAGTAAGTAAGTAAGTAAGAAGGGACAAAGTCACACCTGCTGGCGCCCATCCCTTCTTATCTTCTTCTAGCCATGGTGATCCGCGTTACGCCTTTTCCATCAGTGCCGAGCCCATCCCCCCGCACCCCGGCGATACCGAACCATCTCGCCCTTCACAAACTTCTTCCCACCCCAGACCATCTGCTCGATATCGATCAGATCCCTCTCCACGCAAATCAGGTTGAACTCATTCGGCTCGTTCCGCGTTCGCGTCGAAACCGCCGTCCCCGCATGCACCACCACCGCGCTATACCCTTCGACCGGGTACCGTTCGCGCGTCAGCAGCGACAAACCGCCATGCAGATGCCCCGAAAGATAAAGATCCACCCCCCGCTTCGCGAACTCTTCGACCGCCATCCGCGCCCGCGTCAGCGTCGGATGCTTCAAATCCGTCCCCGGTACGTCGATCGGATGATGCGTCACCACCACCCGCAGGTGAACCCCCTCCACGCCTTCGAACTTACGGCACGCCTCTTCCACCTGCGTACGGTTCAGCCGCCCATCCTTCGTCGAAAGCAGCCGCACCGAATCCAGCCCGGCAATCGCCAGCGTCTCGTCGGAATAAAACGGACTCATATCCGGCGTAATGTACTTCCTGTAACGTGTCAGCGGGCGCACCACGCGCTCAAATACGTTCGTCGCCGACACATCGTGATTGCCCGGCACCACCACCCGCGGAACCTCCGGCATCGCATCCAGAAAGATCCGCGCCGCCCTGAACTGCCGCTTCTTTGCCCTTTGAGTCAGGTCGCCCGAAACCACAATCACATCCGGTTCCGCAGCCCACAGCGCATCCCGCAGCCCAGTCACAATCCGCGGGTCTTCGCGCCCGAAGTGCAGGTCCGAGATATGCGCGATCGTCTTCATGCCCCCACCCCATGCTGCCCATCCGGAGCAATCACACGCAACGCACCCGGCAGGCACCGATAGCTCACCGGAGACGCCATCCTCCTCACCTCACCGTCGAACGCCACCCGCAACCGCCGCCGGTTGGCATACACCGTAAAACCCGTCGCCTCAAACTCCTCCAGCTCGGGCATCGCCCGCATCCGGCCAAATATTGCCGCCACCACCATCCGCGCCACCGCCCAGCGGCTCATCCGCTTGGCCACCACCACCGCCAGCGTCCCCTTGTCCAGGCAGTTCCGCTGCCCCAACTCGTTACCGTCCATCTCGTAAGCGTTATTTCCCACAAACAGCAGAGGAGTCCGCCACCGCCGCACCTCGCCCTCCACCTCTACCTCTACTTTCAGCTGGCGAAACCGCACGAACGCCTTCGAAGCCGCAACCAGCATCGCAGCCCACTTCGACCACCGCTTGCCCTTCGTCATCCGGTCCCGCTCCAGCACCACCTCGGGATAGATTCCCAGGCTCGAGCAATTCACAAAGACACTCCCGTTGGCCTCCGCCGCATCCACCGCACGCCAGCCGCAGCGCGCCACCACCCGAATCGCCTCATCCATCTCCCCAGGCATCTTCATATCGCGCGCAAAATGATTCAACGTGCCCGCCGGCAACACACCCATCAAGCGCTCGGTACCCGCCACCACACCCGCAACAGCGTTGACCGTGCCGTCTCCCCCCGCGGCCACCCACACCACACTCGCATCGTCGCGACGACCCAGCGCGGCCAGGTCCACCCCGGGACCAAGCTCGGTCACCTCGCATCCACAGCCATTCCGTTCAAAAGCCGCGCGAACCCCGGGCGACGTAGCCTGTCCCTTCCCGGACTTCGCATTCAAAATCACCCTCACCCGGCGCCGTTCAGCACTCATGGTTCCCTTGGATGCACTTCCCGCCAACGGCTTTGCAGAATGTGCATCTTACCGCCAGAGTCAAACCCGAAAGGAAGCAGAATGGCATTTCCCCTGCGCCCGAAAAAGCACGAAACCGATCCGGCTCAGGAAGCAGCCCCCAGGCAGTCTGCACCCGAGCAGCATCAGAAAAACCTCTCCCGCCCCTCCGCCGAGGAGATCTACAAGCAGGTCGCGCGCAACGCCCGCGAGGAGCTCAAACGCTCCAGCACCGCCCTCGCCATCTCCGGTTTCGCCGGCGGAACCTTCATGGGTCTCTCCGCCCTCGGCACCGCCATCGCCCTCGCCATGCTCGGCCACACCGACACCGCCGTCATGATCTCCCGCATGTTCTACCCGCTCGGCTTCATCGTCGTCATCGTAGGCCGCGCACAGCTCTTCACCGAGAACACCCTCTACCCCGTAGCCCTCGTCCTCTCCGAAAAAAAAGAACTCTGGAACACCGCCCGGCTCTGGGCCGTCGTCCTCCCCTCCAACGTCGTCGGCGCCTTCGCCTTCGCCTCGCTCGTCTCCTTCACCCCAGCTCTCAATCCGAAATTCGTCCACGAACTCACCCAGCTCGGCCTGGATGCCCTCGCCAACCCCTCACCGACCGTCTTTTGGTCCGGCGTCATGGGCGGATGGATCATCGCCCTCGCCGCATGGCTCGTCTCCGGTTCCCACTCCATCACCGGTTCCGTCATGATCATCTGGGCGCTCACCTTCATCGTCGGACTGGGAAACTTCGCCCACTGCATCGCCACCTCAGGAGAGATCCTCACCGCCATCCTCACCGGACACACCGCCTGGACCACCTACCCACGCTGGTTCGGCCCCGCCGTAGCCGGCAACATCGCGGGCGGTGTCCTCATGGTCACCCTGCTCGAATACGGCCAGGCCATCTACGGCAAACAGGACGAAGAGAACTAGCACCATCACACGCGAAGCCTCCAACACCCCACGAAGCGGCGCCCGTCCGGCGTCAGGACGCCTTCGTCTCTACTTACTAGGCCAAAGCCACGCAGCCCCGCGCACCCCGCTCGAATCCCCATACTTCGCCTGCAGCAGCGGCGTATCCACCTCGCCGCCAAAGACATACCGCGGCAGCAACTCGGCCACATTCGGAAAGATCCGCTCCACCCGCGAAAGCCCGCCGCCAAACACAAACACATCCGGGTCAAGCACATTCACCACCAGCGCAAGCCCACGCGCCAGCCGGTCTTCCAGCCGCCCCACCGCCAGTTCCGCCTCCGCATCGCCCGCCACACAGGCCGCAATAATCTCCGGCCCCGTCAGCTTGCGCCCCGTCGTCGCCTGAAAATCCCGTGCCAGCCCGGTCCCCGAAACCCACATCTCCATGCATCCATGACGCCCGCAATAACATGCCGGACCCGGCAATTCATCGCCGTGCGCCCAGGGCAGCTGGTTATGTCCCCACTCGCCGCCCGTCCCGTTCGGTCCCGCATGCACCTGGCCGTTCACCGCCACACCGCCCCCGCAGCCGGTCCCCAGGATCACCCCAAACACCACCTGCCGCCCCGCGGCCGCGCCATCGGTCGCCTCCGACACCGCCAGGCAGTTCGCATCGTTCGCCACCCGAACCTCGCGGTCCAGCTTCCCCGACAGATCCTTCGGCAGATCGTGCCCATTCAGCCACGTCGAGTTCGCATTCTTCACCAGGCCCGTCCGGCCCGAGATCGAACCCGGCATCCCCGCCCCCACCGTCCCCGTCATCCCCGTCTCGCCTTCAATCCGCCGCACCAGGCCCACCATCGCATCCAGCGTCCCCTCGTACTCGCCCCGCGGTGTCGGTACCCTGTGCCTCACCAGTTCCTTGCCAGAGTCATCAATCGCCAGTGCTTCAATCTTCGTGCCACCAAGGTCAATGCCAATTCGCATGAGCACCATTATGGACGAAAGCTGGTACCGTTATCATGGTCTTCTGCATTCCCCGCCCGGCGAGTCATCGACCCAATCCACTCTCCCCGATCTCCTGCCCCTGCTTCCACCGCGACACAATCCGGTGACTCGCCGCCCACTCCTTCAAAGGATCACCCGCCAGCACCAGGAAACTCGCCTCCTTCCCATTGCTGAGCACGCCAATCGAACGCTTCGGGAAAATCGTTTGAGGCGTCTCCACCGCCCACATCCGCAGCATCTCCAGGTTCGTCCACACCCCAAGGCCCTGAAGATAATCCGCCTCACGCACCGCATCCCTGCCATAACGGTCCGAACCCACTAAAATCACCACCCCCGCTGCCCTCAGCCGCCGCAGATTATCGATCTGCGAAGCCCGCCGCGCAGCCCGGTCAGCCGCCGAAGTATTTTCATCCGTGCCAATCCCCGCCGTAGCCTGCACTTTCACATGCCGCCGCCCCGCCTCCTCGACATCCGCCTGCGCCAGCCTGAACTGCCCCGCATCCTCACTCGCCGCCATCCCATACCCCGGCAGATGCCCCATCTCATCCACGCCCGCCGCCACCGCCACATGGAAGTCATGAGCCGTGTCGATGTGTGCCGCAACCTTCAGCCCCCCCGCATGCGCTTTCGCCGTGATCAACGGCACCAGCGCCGGGTCTATTCCCTTCGCAAGCTGCGGATCAGCCGCCGTCGCATGCTTGAAGTGCTCACTCCCCAGCAGATAAACCTTGATCAAATCCGGCTTGCCCGCAAGAATCGACGGCCACTTCGCATCGAGCGTCCCCGGACTGTCGATCTCCCAGTAAGCCTCCCCCGCCCGCAGCTTCGACCCGATCACCGCTGTCCGCTCCTTCTCGTCCCGCGGATACCCATACCCGCCCAGCGCCAGCGATTCATACACCTCCTTCGGATGCCCATTCACCCCCGTCAACCCGCCGTGCGCATACGTCACATCCACGGTCGAAGCCGTATCCACCAGCCCGGCCCTCACCACCTCGTTTGCACCCACCGTCGTGTCGGTCATGCCCTGCGCGTAGAAAATCCCGTCCTTCAGATATTGCTGCACCACCGCCGCCGTCCCGCCCACCCCATCGAAGTTGTGCTCATGCGCGTCCCCGTACGGCGGCACAACGTACCCGCCATGGAGATCCACGGTCCGTACAACCGCGCCGATTGCCAGATACCTTCGGAACACCCCGTCAACCACCCACGCATCCACCTTCACAAAACCCCGCCCGTCAAACCAGAATCCATTCACAAAGTGGACTGGCACGCCCTGCCCATTCCCCCTCCCGTTCATCCCCATTGCGAACACAATCAACAGCCCCACCAGCCCTCGAAAGCCCATTCTCACCTCGCATCGACCGTCTGTTTACAAAAAGCATAGAAGCGTCACATCCCGCCCTCAAGATCTTTTGCTTTTGTTCCCATCGCATCAATATGCGAACGCCCCGGGCTCCGCTCCACACCACACCCACCCGGGTTGCTAAACTTGATCCCAAGCATGATCCTGCCCTTTGTCCGCGACCTCCTCGCCGACCTCAAACTCTCCGACTCCTACGACCGCGTCCGCCGCCATCTCCAGTCCGGGCTCGGGCGGCGCCGCATCTCCGGTCTCACCTTCACCGCGCGCGCCCTCTACCTGCCCCTCTTCCTCCAGGCCCTCCCCGAAAAAACCCCCTCCCTCATCCTCGTCGCCGACAACAAGGCCGCCGAGGCCCTCCACCTCGCCATCGTCTCCGCATGCGAGCTCACCGGGGCCCTCGACCCAACCTCCATCGTCCGCCTCCCCGCCCACGACGTCCTCCCCTTCGAAAGCCTCTCCCCCCATCCCGAGATCCAGGAGACCCGCGCCGCCACCCTCTGGAAGATCGCCTCAAAATCCGCCAAGCTCGTCATCGCGCCCGTCGAGGCCGCCTGCCTCAAGCTCTTCCAATCCGACTTCTACGCCGCCCTCGCCCTTCGTCTCCGCACCGGCGAGGAGTACCTCCCCGATATGCTCGTCGACCACCTCCTCTCCGTCGGCTACACCCGCGTCGACGTCGTCGAGATGCCCGGCCAGCTCACCCTGCGCGGCGGCATCCTCGACGTCTACTCCCCAGAAATGGACCGCCCCGTCCGCATCGACTTCTTCGGCGACGAGATCGAATCCATCCGCAAATTCGACCCCGAAACCCAGCGCAGCTCCTCCTCCCTCGACACCGCGCTCCTGCTCCCGCTCACCGAGATCCCCATCACCGAAAAGGTCCTCGAGGCCATCAACGCGCGCCTCACCCGCTCCGGCACCGCAGCCGCCGCACAGCTCGAGGGCGGCGAGACCCCCGCCGAGCTCCAGACCCACGTCGCCACCCGCACCGGTGAAGCCACAGTCTTCCCCGGCTGGGAGTTCTTCGCACCCGTCGCCGGAGCCACAAAATCCCTCCTCGATCTCGTCGGCCCCGACACCCGCGTCTTCATCGAAGAGCCCGCCATGATCAAAAATCAGGGCGAGCGCTGGTGGAACAAGGTCGAGCAGCGCCACGATCGCGCCGGCATCGGCAATCTCATCCGCCCCGAGGACATCTACATCTCGCCCTGGGAGCTCGACGACCGACTCCGCAAGTTCTCCGGCGCCGAACTCGACCAGCTCGGAGCCGTCGACGTCCTCGACGCCGACAACTCCACCCTCTCCGAAGTCGAGTTCCACACCCGCCCCACCGCGCGATTCCACGGCTCCGTCCCCGCCCTCATCGACGCCATCAACTCGCTCATCAAGCAGGAGGCCCGCGTCCTGCTCACCGCCCCCAACCAGGGCGAAGTCGAACGCCTCGCCTCCCTCCTCCAGGAGTACCAGGTCCCCTACCGCCTCGGCTCCCGCAACATGGCCGCCGGCTCCGAAACCATCTACTCCGAATCCTCCTACCTCGCCGGCAACACCAGCACCCCCGTCATCGTCCGCACGCCCATCGCCAACGGCGTCCAGGTCCTCGACCTCGAGAAAGCCTCCGCACGCCAGATCGTCGTCTTCGGTGCCAACGACCTCTCCGACGAAGCCGACATCACCGCCCGCCCCGCCACCCGCAAGTCCAAAACCTCCGCCTTCATCTCCGACTTCCGCGACCTCGCCGTAGGAGACTACGTCGTCCACGTCGAACACGGCATCGCCCAGTACTGCGGCCTCCGCGTCCTCGACGAAAACTCCGACAACCAGCTCGAGCTCATGATCCTCGAGTTCGCCGACGCCGCCAAGCTCTACGTCCCGCTCACCCGTCTCGACCTCATCCAGAAATATCGCTCCACCGAGACCGGACCCGCTCCCGTCCTCAACAAACTCGGCTCCCAGGCCTGGCAGAAGACCAAGGCCCGCGTCAAGAAAGCCATGGCTGATATGGCCGGAGAGCTCCTCAAGCTCTACGCCCAGCGCAAGGCGGCAGTAGGCACCGCCTTCTCTCCCGACAACAACCTCCAGCGCGAGTTCGAAGACGCCTTCGCCTTCACCGAAACCGACGACCAGCTCTCCGCCATCGTCGACATCAAGGCCGACATGGAGTCCACCCAGCCCATGGACCGCCTCCTCTGCGGCGACGTCGGCTACGGCAAGACCGAAGTCGCCATGCGCGCCGCCTTCAAGGCCGTGCAGGATGGCAAACAGGTCGCCGTCCTCACCCCCACCACCGTCCTCTCGTTCCAGCACTTCGAGTCCTTCAAAAAGCGCTTCGCCAACTTCCCCGTCAACATCGAGATGCTCTCGCGCTTCCGCACCGCGAAGGAAAAAACCGTCATCGTCGAGGCCGCAGAAGCCGGCAAGGTAGACATCCTCATCGGCACCCACGCCATCCTCGCCCAGAAGCTCAAGTTCCAGGATCTCGGCCTCCTCATCGTCGACGAAGAACAGCGCTTCGGCGTCCGCCACAAGGAGCGCCTCAAGCAGATGCGCGCCGCCATCGACGTCCTCGCCATGTCGGCCACACCCATCCCCCGCACCCTCCACATGTCCCTCCTCGGCCTCCGCGACATGTCCGTCATCGAGACCCCGCCCAAAGACCGCATGGCCATCCAGACCATCGTCGCCAAGTACGACGAAAAGCTCATCCGCACCGCGGTCGAAATGGAGCTCGAACGCGGCGGCCAGATCTACTTCGTCAACAACCGCGTCGAAAACATCTACGAGCTCGCCTCCCTCATCCGCGAGCTCGTCCCCTCCGCCCGCGTCGTCGTCGGTCACGGTCAGCTCCCCGAGGCCGAGCTCGAACGCGTCATGCTCGCCTTCATGAACCACGAGTACGACGTCCTCGTCGCCACCTCCATCATCGAGAACGGCCTCGACATCCCCCTCGCCAACACCATCATCGTCAACCGCGCCGACCGCCACGGCCTCTCCGAGCTCTACCAGCTCCGCGGCCGCGTAGGCCGCTCCAACCGCCGCGCCTACGCCTACCTGCTCATCCCCCCAGACACCGAGCTCACCGAGATCGCACGCCGCCGCCTCGCCGCCCTCAAGGAGTTCTCCGACCTCGGCGCAGGATTCAAGATCGCCGCCCTCGACCTCGAGCTCCGCGGCGCAGGCAACATGCTCGGAGGAGAACAGTCCGGCCACATCGAGGCCATCGGCTTCGAGATGTACACCACCATGCTCGAAGAAGCCGTCAACAAGATGAAGGGCGAGGGCGACAAGCCCGCGCACCCCACCACCGTCCTCAACCTCGGCATCTCCGTCCGCATCGACTCCGACTACATCCCCGAAGAGAACCAGCGCCTGCGCATGTACAAGCGCATCGCCGGAGCACTCGACCAGGCCACCATCGACGACGTCCGCTCCGAGCTCCACGACCGCTACGGAGCCCCACCCGAATCCGTCCAGAACCTCCTCGCAGCAGGCGAACTCCGCCTCCGTTGCGAGCAGCTTGGCATCGCCCAGCTCGACCGCAAGCGCACCCAGATCGAACTCCCCAACCCGAACGGCAACA
>CAZZZP010000095.1:12982-15569 GCA_964658635.1 Lichenicola sp.
CAGCCAATAAAAACCTTCGCCGAGATGCTTCACATCCGCTTCGCCACACCCGAAGACGCTGCCAGCCAGACCCTCGCCCACACCCAGGTCGATCCCGGCAACCTGATGAAGCTCATCGCCCGCAACGCGAAACGCGGAGCCCAGTTCACCCCCCAGGGAGTCTTCCGCTGGCCCCTCACCTCCGCCAAAGCCGAAGACGTCCTCGCCGAGACCCGCACCCTCCTCGACTCCCTCACGCCGTAGGGTAAACCGCGAAGCCGTCCAACACCCCACGGAGTGGCGGCCGCCCGGCGCAAGGGCGACGCTGCCTGTTTCCTCCCTCTCGCCCTCCGGCCCCGCATGCGAGTACACTTCCCCCCATGTCCCCGAAAGCCTTTCTACGCGCCCTCGCCACGGCTCTGCTCCTCTGCGCGCTGCCCACCCTCGCGCCCGCCCAGGCCGCACCTTCCACTGCCGCCGAGCCCAAACTCATCAACGGCTACGAGCCCAAATGGTGGAAGGAAGCCGTCGTCTACCAGATCTACCCGCGCTCCTTCAAAGACTCGAACGGCGATGGCATCGGCGATCTTCCCGGCATCACCTCGAAACTCGACTACCTCCAGAAGCTCGGCGTCAACGTCATCTGGCTCAGCCCCCACTTCGACTCCCCCAACGCCGACAACGGCTACGACATCCGCGACTACCGCAAGGTCATGACCGAGTTCGGCACCATGGCCGACTTCGACGCCATGCTCGCAGGCGTCAAGCAGCGCCACATGCGCCTCATCATCGACCTCGTCGTCAACCACACCTCCGACGAACACAAATGGTTCGTCGAATCCCGCAAATCGAAAGACAATCCCTACCGGAATTTCTACATCTGGCAGCCCGGCCACACCGCCCCCGACGGCACCCGCACCCCGCCCAACAACTACCCGTCCTACTTCTCCGGCTCCGCCTGGACCCTCGACCTCAAGACCAACGAGTACTACCTCCACTACTTCGCAGAAAAACAGCCCGACCTCAACTGGGCCAACCCCAAAGTCCGCGAAGAGGTCTTCTCGCTCATGCGCTTCTGGCTCGACAAGGGTGTCTCAGGTTTCCGCATGGACGTCATCCCCCTCATCTCCAAGCCCACCGGCTTGCCCGACCTCACCCCCGAGCAACTCAAAAACCCGCCCAACGCCTACGCCAACGGCCCCCACCTCGCCGAATACCTTCGCGAGATGAACCGCGAAGTCCTCTCCAAATACGACGACATGAGCGTCGGCGAAGCCACCGGAACCACCCTCGCCCAGACCAACTCCCTCGTCGACGACCGCCGCCACGAGCTCAACATGATCTTCAACTTCGACGCCATCAAGCTCGGCCGCTCCGACTTCGGCCTCAGCCAACTCGGCCCCTGGTCCCTCCCCGAGCTCAAAGCCATCTACGACGCCCACGCCACCGTCCTCACCAAACACGACTGGGATACCGTCTTCCTCTCCAACCACGACAACCCCCGCATCGTCTCCACCTTCGGCGACGACTCCCCCAGGATGCGCACCCCCTCCGCCGAACTCTTCGAAACCATGATCCTCACCCTCCGCGGCACCCCCTTCCTCTACCAGGGTGACGAGCTCGGCATGACCGACTTCCCCTTCAAAACCCTCGCCGACTACGACGACATCGCCGTCAAAAACGCATACAAGGCCCTCGTGGACACCGGCAAAGTCTCCGCCGAAAAATTCCTCACCTCCCAGGCCAGGGTCGCACGCGACAACGCCCGCACCCCCATGCAGTGGGACGCCTCCCCCCAGGCCGGCTTCACCACCGGAACCCACCCCTGGCTCGCCGTCAACCCCAACTACAAGCAGATCAACGCTAACCAGGAAGCCGCCGACCCCAACTCCGTCCTCAACTACACCCGCCGCCTCATCGCCTTCCGCGCCTCCACCAGGGCCTTCGTCTACGGCGACTTCGCCGACCTCGACCCCCAGCACCCCCACGTCTTCGCCTACACCCGAACCCTCGGCCCCGAGCAATTTCTCGTCGTCGAAAACTTCTCAAGCGCACCCATCACCTACACGCTCCCCAACAGCCTCAAAGCCGCCACCCTCAAGCTCGCCAACTACGCCAACACCCACGAGCAGCAGACCCCCACCCTCAACCTCAAACCCTGGGAAGCCCGCATCTACAAGCAATAACCCGAGCGGCGCTGGCCTCCAAAGCCAGCGTCGCCCCCCACTAGCGCCGCCGCAGCAAAAGAAACAGCACCAGCAGCACCACCACCACCAACCCGAACCCACCCGGCCAGACAAACCACCCTCCCCGGCTCGAGTACCCCACAGCCACGCATCCCGTCAGCATCCACGACAGGCCGAACGCCCCCAGCAAAACCAATCCGCCCTGCGTTCCCCGATTCATCAGCATGCAAGCCTCCAAGGCCCTACGATGCGCGCCCTCCCCCCGCGCGACATCTCCCAGACTCCAGCCCCCCCCCCGCCAACCGCTGCCCAGAAATTCTTTGGCCCCGTAAATCCAACGACATCCCCGCTTCGTTCTCTATCCAGACAGCTAGAGCAGATTAGCTGTGGGTGTACAGGGAGGTTCAGATATCGACGCCGTT
>CAZZZP010000096.1:0-14995 GCA_964658635.1 Lichenicola sp.
CTTCTCCGCGTCCTTCGCGCAACCTTAGTGTCCTTCGCGTTCCATTCTTTGCCTTTGCCTTTGCTCTCCGTTGCCTCTCCCGTTACCCTCTCTTGCCTTGGCCTTCGCTCCCCATGCAACCCCACTCATCCAACACCCGTCCCTCCCCCATGTCCACCGTCACCATTACCACCCCCGCCCAATTCAACGCCGGCACCGACCAGACCCCAGGCTCCCAGCGCCTCTCCGCCATCTCCGCCGACCAGCACATCACCTCCAGCCTCTGGGGCGGAACCTTCCTCGTCGAACCCGGCGCCGCCACCGGCATCCACCACCACGGCGAGCAGGACACCATCGCCTACGTCCTCGAAGGGGAATCCATCGTCCGCTGGGGAGATCACGGCGAACACCAGCAGACCGCCCGCACCGGCGACTTCCTCCACATCCCCGCCTTCCTCGTCCACATGGAGGTCAACCCCTCCCCCGACAAACCCTTCCGCTGGATCGTCATCCGCAGCACCCCAGACCCCATCGTCGTCAACCTCCCAGACGACACCTGGAAATAAGTGGCTGCCCTGAAAACAGTGCAGAAAAAAGCCGTACCTGGCCTAACCCAAGTCCGGACTTATGTGCCCTGTTTTGAATACTTTGGGTACTTTCGGTAGAGGGGCCGCCGAACCTACCTCGCAATCGCAATCTGCCCCGGCAGCGCAGGCAGAACCCGCCGCACATTGAACCCCATCGGAGCCGCCACAAACCCCGCATCGAGCAACGTCCGCGCCATCCAGTGCTCGACCACCGCAGTCCCGTTCACGCTCGTCAGCAGCATCCCGCCTTCCATCTGCGCACGATCCACCAGGAACTCGGCCAGCGACTTCGCCGCCTGTCCGCGCGCTGGCTCTTCCTCCGGCAGAAACACCTGCACGTTCGGATTCCCGCGCCGCAGGTATGCGATCAGCGACCCATCGCACAGGATCACGCGCGCCCCGACACTGCGCGTCAGCGACGACCCCGAATCGCCGCCCGCAGGCCACTTCAGCAGCGCCCCGTAAGGGTTCGCTGGATCCGTCGCCGCAAGCATCAGCATCTCGCTCTTGTCGCCATCGCGCCTGACCCGCAAGGAGCGCAGCAGATCGACCGCCGCAGGCATGGCGAACTGCGTCGCGCCAAGGTCCGCCGCAAAGTACCCGCGTCGCACGCGCCCGCTCTCCTCAAGCGCCTTCATCACGTCGTAGATCGCCGAGAACCCGCCAGCGAGACCCTCCGCATGCGCCGTCTCCCGAAACACGACGCCATACCGCGCCAGCAGCTGCTGCGCGATCGCATGGCTCCAGTTCGTGCCCGAGCGCTCCGCCTCAAACGCCACCCCGTTCAGCGCCCAGCGTCCCTGCGCCGTCGGCGGAGTCGTCCGCCGCGACCGGAACCCGCTCTGCTGATGCACCCGCCGCTGCGGCTTGGCGTTGCGCGTATTGGACGACGTCCGCTCCGTGTAAGCCCTCAGCGCCTGCAGCGCGTCGTTACGCAGCAGCCCACGCCACACCAGGTTCCAGATGGAGTCCAGAGTCTCCCCCGGATATCCTCCGCCAGTCCCGTCATGCAGCTCCTGGAAGAACGACGCCCCGCGAATCCGCAGGTACTCGACGATCTTCCCCTCCCGCTCCGCCGTCGGCCCGGGCTCGCCCGCAGTCGAACGCCCCACCGGCCAAAGCACCGGCAGGTTCTCCGCCAGGTAGAGCGCGACACGACCATCCTTCTCCCCGATCGCCTCCATCCCGCACCACACCACCTCACCCGCCGCGATCAGCGTATCCAGATCCGCCGGCTTGTACCCCAGGATCCGCGCCGGCAGCACCTCGCTCTCCAGCATCGACGCCGGAATCGGCGCACCCTGCAGGTTCTCCACCACATCCAGTAGCGCATCCAACCCCCGCCGCGGCTGCGTCACTCCCTGCCAGCGCGTGAACAGCCGTGCCAGCACCGCCTGCTCAACCGGCTCTACCTCCTTGCGCAGCCGGGCCAGGGACTTCCGCCGGATCGCACGCAGCACCTCATGGTCGCACCACTCGCGATGCGTGCCGCCCGGCCGGAAGCCACCTTCGACTACCCGCCCTGTCCCTACCAGCCGGTTCAACACCGCGTCGGCCGACTCGTTCGCGATGCCGAAGCGCTTCGCCACCTCGCCGGTCGTGAACGGCCCATGCGTCCGGCCAAACCGCCGCACCAGGTCCAGCAGCGCATCCGGCACCACCGCCTGGAACGCCGACGGCAGCCCCGGCGGCAGCGGCACCCCGACCGCATCGCGATACCGCCCGGCATCCTCAACGGCAATCAGCCGCTTCTCGCCCGCGACCGAAACCTCCAGCACACGCAACGACTTCCTCAGCCGCTCCACCGTCATCGCCACCGAAGGGGCCGTACACCGCGCCAGCAGCTCGTCCCGCCGCAGATCGCCCAGCTTCAGCAGCAGGTCGTGAACGCCGTCCATGGTGCGCGCCTTGTACGTCTCGGCCAGGCACTGCAGCTGCTCCTCGGTCTCCTCGATCGCGCCCAGGTCCAGCAACTCGCGCAGGTCCGCGTCGCCCATCAACTCGCGCAGCTGATCTTGGTCGATCGACAACGCTTGCGCCCGCCGCTCAGCCAGCGGCGCATCGCCGTCGTAAATGTAGTTCGCCACATAGCTGAACAGCAGCGCGGCCGCAAAAGGGCTCGGCGTCCGCGTATCCACCGTGTGCACACGCAGCGAGCGGTTCCCAACCGAGCGCAGAATCTCCATCAGCGCCGGCATGTCGAAGACGTCACGCAGGCACTCGCGGTAGGCCTCCAGCAGGATGGGAAACTCGGCATACCGGCTGGCCACAGCAAGCAGATCGTAAGCCCGCTTCCTCTGCTGCCAAAGCGGCGTCCGCCCGTCAGCGCGCCTCCGCGGCAGCAGCAGCGCGCGCGACGCGCTCTCACGGAACTTGGCCGCAAATAGTGCGGTCGACCCAAGCTGGCGCAGCACCAGCTCGGCCGCCTCCTCGGGCTCGAGCATCAGGTGGTCGGCCGTCGGCGGCTCGTCCGACTCCGGGAAGCGCAGCACAAACCCATCCTCGCTCCACATGGTCTCGACATCCGGGCCGCCATTGGCCTTGATCCGCGCCGTCGCCGCCATCGCCCAAGGCGCATGCACCTTGCTGCCGAACGGCGTAAGGCAGCACATCCGCCAGTCGCCCAGCTCGTCGCGTACGCGCTCGATCACGATATTTCGGTCGTCCGGCACCTGCCCGCTCGCAAGCTCCTGGTCGGCCAGGTAGCGCATCACGTTCTCCGCCGCCTGCGGGTCAAGATCATGCTCGGCGGTAAGCGTCGACACCGCCACGCTGCGCGGCATCTCGCGCAGACCACGCACCAGCGCGCCAATCCTGCGCCCGAACTCGAGCGGCCGTCCCGCCTGGTCGCCATGCCAGAACGGCATCTTGCCCGGATCACCCGGCGCCGGACTCACCAGCACACGATCGTGTGTAATCTCCTCCACCCGCCACGTCGACGCGCCCAGGATAAACGTGTCGCCCGTCCTCTGCTCGAAGACCATCTCCTCGTCGAGCTCACCCACGCGCACCGGCTTCCCGCTCGCCGTCCCCGCCAGGAAAACGCCATACAGCCCCCGATCAGGAATCGTCCCGCCGTTCAGGATGGCAATCTTCTTCACGCCTTGCCGCGGTGTGATCCAGTTTCTCTGCCTGTCCCACGTGATCCGAGGCCGCAGTTCCGCAAACTCGTCCGAAGGATAACGCCCGGCAAGCATATCCAGCACACCGTCGTAGACTGTCTGGCTTAGCCCGGCAAAACCCGCCGCGCCGCGGATGACTTCCAGTAGGCCGGCGTAGGAGATGCCAGGACTCTCGTCCTCTTCTTCCTTGCCCTTCGTCCGGCGCTCGCCGCCCTCGGCGTCAAGCGGGGGATGCGCCACCACCGCGACCATCTGCTGGGCCAGCACGTCCAGCGGGTTCCGCAGAAAGCGCGTCGACTCCACGTGCCCCTCGTGCATGGCGCGAGTCACGGCCGCACAAGCCACCAGATCGGCGCGATACTTGGGAAAGATGATGCCGTTCGAAGGCATGCCCACCTGGTGCCCCGCACGCCCGATACGCTGCATCCCGCTCGCCACGCTCGGTGGAGCTTCAATCTGGATCACCAGGTCGATTGCACCCATATCGATGCCCAGCTCAAGCGAGGACGTACACACCAGCGCCTTGATCCGCCCCGCCTTGAGCAGTTCTTCAATCTCCGTCCGTTGCGCCGCCGCAAGCGAGCCATGATGCGCGCGTGCAATCGGCTCCCCGGCAAGATCGTTCAAAGCACCGGCCAGCCGCTCGGCCACCCGGCGCGCATTGACGAAGATCAGCGTGGATGTGCGCTCGCGAATAATCTCGAGCAGACGCGGGTGGATCGACTGCCAGATCGACGTACGCTTCGGACTCTGCGAGGCCGGCCCGCTCGGAATGTCCTGGATCTCGCCCAGCTTCGCCATGTCCTCGACCGGCACCTCGACCCGAAGGTCCAGTACCTTGCGCGCGCCCGCATTGACGATCGTCACCGGCCTGAACCTCGGCCCGCCTATCACTGGCTCCGCCTCGTCCCGCGCAACTTCCATCAGCGCGGCCGGCACCTCCCCGGGGATGTTCTCAACCAGCAGCTCCGACTTCCCCGGCACACCGCGCGACCCGGCCTCGGCTCCGCCCAGGAACCGCGCCACCTCCTCCAGCGGCCGCTGAGTTGCAGAAAGCCCGATGCGCTGCAGCCGCCGCCCCGGGTAACTGAGCCCAACCAGCGTCTCCAGCCGCTCCAGCGAAAGCGCCATGTGCGCCCCGCGCTTGCTCGGCACCAGCGCATGAATCTCGTCGATAATCACCGTCTCGACCGAACGCAGCTGCTCCCCCGCCGCGCTCGTCAGCATCAGGTAGAGCGACTCCGGCGTCGTGATTAGGATGTCGCCAGAATGCCGGTTGAACCGCGCCCGGTCCTTCGGCGAAGTGTCTCCCGTCCGCACGCTGATCTCCGGCATGCGAACCGCGACTCCCTCTCGCTTGGCGAAGTTCGCAATCCCGGCCAGCGGCGAACGCAGATTCCGCTCGACGTCGGCCGCCAGCGCCTTCAGCGGCGAGAGGTAAACCACCCGGCAGCCTTCGCCCTGGTCGATGGGCGTCCGCAGCATCAACTTGTCCAGACACCATAGAAACGCCGTCAGCGTCTTGCCCGTCCCGGTCGGGGCCAGGATCAGAGTCGACTCGCCCCGCGCAATCGCCGGCCAGCCCTCGATCTGCGGCGCCGTCGGGCCATCGAACACCGCACGAAACCACGCCGCCGTAACCGGGTGAAACAGCGACAGCGCCGCTTCCGCCGGACTTGTTTCGGCAAGCGCGATTGCACTTGCCTTCTTCGTCTTCTTCACGCCTGCCATCGCACCGGTCCGCTAGTCAGCATACCGTTTCGATGCGCCACCAGAGATGCGGATGATCCTCTCGCCCAATCAACTTTGATCGGCTGACATCGTCCACCCTTCCTGGTCTATCTCCGAGTACGCTGAACCGGCCTGTAGTAGTAGCAGTCCTGGCCAAATTCAGCCTGGAACTGGTCAGTTGAATCCTCCGCCTGCTCGGCATTGCCAAGCAGCAGATAGCCCTGTGGCTGCATCTGCCGATAAACATCGGCGAAGACGCAACTCCGATCCTGCTGCGGAAAGTACAACAGCACATTGCGCAGCATGACAATATCAAACAGCGGCAGCAAAGGAAAATGTGCACAGAGATTGACGTAGCAGAACTCGCACAATTGCTTCACCTTTGGCGAGATCTCCCACTCATCACCGTCACGTTCGAAATACTTCAACAGAAAGCGCGCCGGCAGTCCGCGGTTCACCTCGATACGCCGGTATCGTCCGCGCTGAGCGTACTCGATGACAGACCGCGAAATATCCGACCCGATGATCTTCACATCCCAGCGTGCAAGTTCGGGAAAATGCTCCAGCAGAAGCATCGCAATCGAATAAGCCTCCTGCCCGGTGGAACTCGCCGCACTCCAGATGCGTAGCTTCCGTTCTCCTGGCCGCTGCGCGATCACTGCGGGCAAAATCGTCGTTCGCAACACCTCGAATGGCCTCACATCCCGAAAGAAGCTGGTCTCGTTGATCGTCATTGCCTCGGCCACCGTCCGATGCAGGTGCTCCGTGCGATCGACGCGCAGCATGTCCACAAGCCCGGACAGATTCGTCGCTCCGGCAGTCCGGGCGATCGGGGTCAGCCGCGTGTCGAACAGCAAATTCCTTGAAGGATCGATCAGGTTCGCCGACTGCTCCAGCACCAGTTCCCGCAAATACGCATAGTCCGCATCAGAGCATGCCATGGCCTACCTCCTCTTCCATCCCTTTTTGCGTGTCGCCTTCTGGCATCAGCGGACGCACACCCTGCACTCGCTCGCACAATACCCGCGCAAGCGAACCGAGGGGAACCGTCTCGTGCGCCAGACCCGCGTTGACCACGCGCGCCGGCATACCCCAGACCGCGGACGTCGCCTCGTCCTGGGCCAGCACCGTGCCGCCGGCCGCATGAATCGCACGCGCGCCGTCCAATCCGTCCGCGCCCATGCCCGTCATCACCACGGCCAGCGTTGACGGCCCGTAAACCCGCGCCGCTGAGCTGAATAGATAGTTTGCCGAAGGCATGCAGCTGTTCAGCGGCGCTCCGCGATGCAGCCGAATGGACGGCCCCGCACCATTGCCAATCTCCATGTGCGCATCCCCGGGAGCAAGCCAGATCGTGCCCCGCCGCACCGGTTCCCCCGCACTCGCCTCGCGTACACGCAGACGGCAAAGCTTCGACAGCCGCTCCGCCAGCGCACTCGTGAACAGCTTGGGCATATGCTGCACAATCAGGACCGGCACTGGAAAATCGGATGGTAGAGCGGGCAGCAGAACCTCCAGCGCAGAGGGACCGCCGGTCGACACCGCAATCACAACCACCTCGGCATGTCTCATGCGCAGGTCGCGTGCGTTCAACCCCATACCGCTTACCAGCTCATGCAACGCGAGCGCTTGCCGCTTGCGGCCAAGCGTCGCAATCCTCGGTACCAGCTGCTGCATCAGCTGCGTCATCGCGGCCGCAAAGTCGAGCTGCCGACCCGGCTTCATTACGTAATCCTTCGCACCCAGTGCGAGCCCGTCGAGCGTCGTGCGCGCGCCGTCTTCCGTGTGCGCGCTGCATAAAATCACCGGAACCCCGGTGCCCTGTTCCTTCAGTCTGCGCAGCACGCCCATGCCGTCCAGGCGCGGCATCTCCACGTCGAGCAGAAGCACATCCGGAGACTGGCGCTCGACAGCTGCCAGCGCTTCGTTCCCATCCCCCACCACCTCGCAAAGCTCCATGCGCGGCAGCGCAAAATTCGCTTCCCGTGCATAAAGCTCAAACATCATGTGCAGAACCTTGCGCATGACCGGCGAGTCATCGGCAGCAACCACGCGCAATGGATTGTTCTCCGTCAACATCAGCCCTCCTGAAGTCCTCGTTGCCGCTTTTCCGCCCAACCCACCCCTATGCGGCAAACGAGAAGCCCAGCAAAAGCAATTTCTCGCGCAGGCCCTGCGGCGTAAAGGGCTTCATCAGGAACTCATCCGCGCCATTCTCAAATGCACGTTCGATATAGCTGCGATCCGCTTCGGTAGTCACCATCATCACTTTCATCGCGGGGTCGAGACCTTCTCTCCGAAGCGCCTCCACGCAATCCAGCCCACTCATTCGGGGCATATTCACGTCCACCAGCATCAGGTCGAAGCACTCGCCGCCGCGCAGCACATCCAGCGCTTCGGCGCCATCCTCCGCCTGCCTCGTCTCCACTCCAAAACGCTCCAGATTCTGACGCAGATACTCCCTTATAAAGCTCGAATCGTCCACGATCAATGTCCGCACAAACCCCTCCCGTGACTCTGTCTCCTGCTCAATTCAGCTCCCCTGCCATCAAAAGCTCCGGTCTCATCCTGTCCGTATCCAGTTGCACAATCAGACCCAAACGGTCGCAAAACGCAGCCTGAAAGATGCGCCGCAAGCGCTCCTCAAGAGGTGGAGGGTTCCTGGCAAGCAAGTCTTCTCCCACCGCTATCACTCCTCCCACGAAATCCACCATCAGCCCGAACGGCTCCGCGCCCCCATTCCACTGCCCCTCGCCATCCATCACCAGCAGGCAGCTTGGTTCCTCATACCGCGGCATGCCAAGCAGCGCGCGCAGGCTCACCGCGGTCAGCACATCACCCCGGTACGCCACCATGCCAGCGATAAACGGCCTGGCCAGCGGAACCTGCTGCACCCGCGTCACCCCCAGCACTTCGCGTATCCGGCGCGTATCGATGCCGAAACGCACCGAACCCATCTCGATCGCACACAGCATGAACCCCTCGCCCATCGTGTCCTCCAGTCTCATGCAACCTCCTGCAGCCGCCCGGTCAGAGCCGGGTCTTCCTGAATGACGGCCAGCTTATCCCTAACCATCGCGAACCGGTGTCGCCCATCACTCTCAGGCAGCATCGCTCCGCTGGCCACGTCGAGCACCCGGCGCACGATCATCCCGGTCCTCTTCGGCTTGGCCGCGTCCGGTACATGGCAGATCAACACGGTCAGTTCCTTCAATAAGTACCCGTCAGTCTCCTCGTCAAGCACATGACCCACATCTTCAAGCGCAAGCAGATCGCCGCGATACTGAAGCTTCGGTTTGCCACACGCCCACTCCACCTGCGCCCTGGACACTGTCTCGATGCGCTCGACCCACTGCAGTGGCAGCGCGATCCGCTCGCTCTGTGTGCCGTGCATCCGCCCTTCAAAGACCAGAAACTCCGGCAGCGGCAGCGGCACCTCGGCCACCTGCTCCTCGCTTCTCTTTGGAAGCTCCACAAGCGGCCGGATTCCCGCCCGTGCAGCCGTCGCCATGATGTCCAGAATCATTGCAAGCTCGCCATTGCCAAGTACCGTCGCACCGGAAAACAGTCCGATCTCGCGAAGTCCGCTGGTCAGCGGCTTGACCACGATCTCCTCGGGCGCCAGCAGTTCATCTACCGCAAGCCCGAACCGGAAGCCCTCCAGTTCCAGTACCGCGATATAAAAACCATGAGCCGGACAAGGTTTGCTGTCGCTAACCTCCAGAAGTTTGTTCAGCCACACTATCGGCAACAGCGACCCGCGAATATGAAAAAGCTGCGCGTCCCCAATCCGCTCCACCAGCGTCTCAGCCTCGGCGCGCGGGACATACACCAGCTCCGCCAGCGCGCCCTGTGGCAGGCAGAAGCTCTGCCCGCAGCTCTCCACCACCAGCGCCGGAAGGATCGCAAGCGTCAGCGGAACACGCATCCGCAACAGAGTCCCGCGTCCTTCCTCGGACTCGATCTCCACTGTCCCGCCAATGCGCTCGACGTTGTTCTTCACCACGTCCATTCCAACGCCACGGCCGGAGATATGCGTCACCTTGCCCGCGGTAGAAAATCCCGGAAGAAAAATCAGCTGCAGTGTCTCGCGGTTCGACATTCCTGAAGCCTGCACCTCAGTCACCAGCCCGCGTTCAACCGCCTTGGCCAGCACCTTCTTCCGCGAGATCCCGGCACCGTCGTCCTCCATCTCCAGCACTACCCAGCCGCTCCGATGACACGCACGCAATCGGATCACGCCCTCTTCCAACTTTCCCGCCTTCAGCCGCGCTTCACACGGCTCAATCCCGTGGTCCACAGCATTGCGGATCGCATGCGTCAGCGGGTCCTTGATCGCCTCCAGCAAAGACTTGTCGAGCCCCGTGCCCTGCCCGGAAAGCTCTAGCCGCACACGCTTCCCGCAGCTCGCCGCCAGGTCACGCAAGATGCGTGGAAATCTCCCGAACAGCTGGCCGACCGGCTGCATACGCGCCTGCATCACCGTCCCGCGAAGCTCCGCAGTCACGCTATCCAGACGGCGCGCCAGTTCCGGAAAGTCTTCCGGGGCAAACCCGCTCCGCAGCATCTGGTTTCTCGTCAGCACCAGCTCGCCGACCAGGTTCATCATCCGGTTCAGCACTTCCACGTCGATCCGCAGCGTCTTTTCGCTCGCCGACCCCGGAGGAGGGAAAGGCGTATTTTCTTCACTGCCCGCAGCATGGCCCGGAACCGTCCGCGCAGGCTCCTCTTGCTGCCTGAATGGCTCCTTCACTGCAGCTTGCTGCCCGAGTAGCTCAGAAATTTGCGCTTCCCGCCGCCGCAGTCGTACCAGCCGCTCAATCAGGTCCTCGTCCGTTTCATCGCCTTCACTCCGCGTCTTCTCGATCTGGCCCACAATCAATCGCAACGCATCCATCAGTGCCAGCAGAACTGAAATGACTTCGCGGTTCGCGACAATCGCGCATGTTCGCAGGTCGCCGATCAATTGCTCCCCCGCGTGTGCCAGCCTTTCCACACGCTTGTAGCCCAGAAAGCTCGTCGTCCCCTTCAGCGTATGCACCGCACGGAAGATCTCGCCGATCAGCTCCATGTCCGCCGGGCGAGTTTCCAGTTCGGTCAGGCACCGCTCCATCCGGTCCAGGCCGTCATAGGTCTCCGCCAGAAACTCCTGTCGCATTCTCTCCACGTTCCGGTTATCGGGCGACAGCAAAAACACATCACCCCTCGGTCACTCACAGCCCTTGCCATCACCCCCGCTTGGCTCTACCCTCACTACACATGTCCAGCGCAGCCGTTCCTCATGCCATCACCCCGGACCACCTTGACGAGCTCTCCCGTCTGGCGGAACTGGTCGCGCACCACGCCTACGCGCCCTACAGCCGCTTCTTCGTAGGGGCCGCCATCCTGCTGGGCTCCGGCGAGATCGTCTCCGGCTGCAACGTCGAAAACAGCTCCTTCCGCCTCACCACCTGCGCCGAGCAAAACGCCATCGCCGCCGCCGTCGCTCGCTTCGGCCCCACCATCCGCATCCGCGCCGTGGCCATCCACAACCTCAACCAGAGCGCCTGCCAGCCCTGCGGCGCCTGCCGCCAGACCATCGCCGAGTTCGCCCCACCCACCGCCATCCTTGTCTTCCCCACAGCCGGCGGCACGTCCACCTGCACCCTCGCCGACCTGCTCCCGGGCGCCTTCCACCTCGCCGAAGTCACCAGCGCATGAGCTTCCACCCGCAGGACACAATCCGCCGCAAGCGCGATGGCGAAACCCTCTCCACCGACGAGATCCAGGCCTTCGTCCGAGCCCTGGTAGATCCCGAAGCCAAGCCCATCTCCGAAGCCCAGATCGCGGCCTTCCTCATGGCCGTCTTCCAGCGCGGCTTGTCGACCGAGGAACTCGCAGCCCTCACCCAGGCTATGCGCTTCTCCGGCGATACCTTCGACGCCACTCCACTCCAAACCTTCACCATCGACAAGCACTCCACCGGCGGCGTAGGCGACAAAACCTCCCTCCTGATCGCGCCCATCCTCGCCGCAGCCGGCCTCGCCGCACCCACCGCCCACGGCGTACCCGGCATCTGCGTCCCCATGATCTCCGGCCGCAGCCTCGGCCACACCGGCGGCACACTCGACAAGCTCGAAACCATCCCCGGCTTCGATACCCAGCTCACCCTCGCCCGCTTCGAGCAGGTTCTCCGCCAATGCGGAGCCGCGCTCATCGGCCAGACACCCCGGCTCGTGCCCGCCGACCGCATTCTCTACGCCCTCCGCGACCACACCTCTACAGTCGAAAGCCCCTACCTGATCACCGCCAGCATCATGAGCAAAAAGCTCGCCGAGAGCCTCAACGCCCTCGTCCTCGACGTCAAAACCGGCTCCGGCGCCTTCATGAAGAACCCCAACGACGCCCGCCTCCTCGCCCGCCTCATGGTCGAGACCGGCGAAGCCGCCGGCACCCGCACCGTCGCCCTCATCACCAGCCACAGCCAGCCCATCGGCCGCTTCGCCGGCAACTGGCTCGAAGTCATGGAGTGCGTCGACATCCTCGAGGGCCGCCGCCACGCCATGTCAGCCGACCTCATCGAGCTCACCCACCTGCTCACCGGCTGGATGCTCCACCTCGCCGGCCACGCAGCCTCGCCCGAAGCAGGCGCAATCGTAGCCGACCAGTTCCTCATCAGTGGCGCCGCTTACAAGGCCTGGCTGCGCATGGTCGAGGCCCAGGGCGGAGACACCTCCATCTTCAACAACCCCACCAGCTTCCACCAGGTCCGCGCCACCACCACCATGCACGCCGAGTCTGCGGGCTTCCTCACCACCATCGACACCATCGCCACCGGCTGGGCAGTACAGCGCCTCGGCGCAGGCCGCCTCGTCCCCGGAGGCCCGGTCGACGCCCACGCCGGCATCGAAGTCCACGCCAAACTGGGCGACCGCATCACCGCCAACCAGCCCCTCGTAACCCTCCACGCTCCCACCGAAGCCATGCTGACCGAACCACTCGCCCTGCTCCGCGAAGCCTACCGCATCACCCCGGAGCCCACCACCCAACAGCCCCAACTGCTCGAAGTCATCCGCCGAACTTAGTCTGATCGCCGAAAGCCAGGCTAAGCTTTCAACCCCGCACTCCAACACGAACCCCGAACCCTGCTCGCTACACCCTACCCCTACTCCTTAACCCCTGCTTTTTCCTTCTCCAGCCGAGCCTTCAACTCCGCGCGTCCCCGAGCCGCAAGCTCCCTGCACCCCTTGTTATCGGTCCCCATCGGGTACCCGACCCGCTCCCACAGCCCCGACGCATCCGGATGCGCAGTGATCAGCACGTCGCACGCAACCGCGTCCAGAAAAAGAAAATCCCGCTGAAACCCCGCCAGCACCTCCGGATGAGCCGAGTAGCGATAGGTGTCGTTCGAAACCGCGCTGACGCTGTCCGCAAACACCATGTTCAAACAGCGTTCCCCTTCGCACGAGACCCAAGTCCAGCTCGTCCCTCCCGGTGTATGCCCGGGCGTCAAGTGCGCTGTCAGCGCAATCGGCCCAACCCTTAGCGTCTCCCCGTCGCTCAGCCTGCCGACACGCCGAACCTTCGCAATCGGACGAATCGCCCCAAACTGCGGATCATCCGGCCCGACCCCGCCCCGCTCCAGCACCTCCGCACTTGCCGCGCTCGCCACCACCCGAGCCCCGCTCGCGCGCTGCAGCTCGGCGATCCCGCCCGCATGGTCAAAGTGCACGTGCGAGTTGACGATCAGCTTGATGTCCTCCACCCGGAAACCAAGCGCACGAATATTCGCCTCAATCTGCGGAGCCGACTCAGCCAGCGCGCCATCGATCAGCACATGCCCCTTCGGCGACGTAATCAGCACCGAACTCAGCCCATGCGGCCCCACGTACCAGCTGTTCCCATAAAGCTTGAATGGCTTCTGCGCCAGGTTCCACTCCGCGCAAGCCGAGCAGCTCTGCCCGCGTAGACTCCCCACACACAAGAAAAAGAAAACGAGCCACAGAAGCCGCACGCGCTAAGCCGCCCTTCTCCGCCGCCCGCTGATCAGGTAAACCGCCGCACGCAGCTCCAGCAGCGGATCCTCCGAAGGCGAAATCCCAGCCAGCCGCGGAATCGGATCGAAGATGATCTTCTTCTGCTCGGCCGCCTCATCCCCTACCAGCGCATCGAGCGTAATCGTCCCCAGCGTCAGCACCTCGCGGTCAGCCGGCCAGTGAATCGTCGAGTCATCCACCACGTCGCCCGCGCTCGCAAGCTGCACATGCACCGAGTAGCGCACCGGGCCGGCCTTCACCCGCTGCTCAATCTCGTCAAACAGGTAGTCCGCGCTCTTCGCCTTCGCCTCTTCCTCCGTCAGGTGAGCCAGACCGGCCTCCGGGACAATCTGGTACCGCCCAAACCGCGTCTCGCCCGCCGCATTCTCGAATTGCAGCGCCGTCACCCCGAAGAAGCCCTCGGTCGCGAAGCTCACCGGTGCAGGCTTCGCGGTCTCGACAAAAGCCTTCGCAGAAGGATGCGTACCCAGAAACGTCTCGATCGGCGTGGGCGAAGGCGCACCCGGCGCAGTCGACGCCAGCGCCTTCAGAAACTCCAGAAACTCGGCCCCGGTCCGCGTTGGAAACCCATTCGTCGAGTGCGCCACGATATCCGTATGCACATGCTCGGCCAGCTTGAACCGGATCCCCATCCCGCGCGGATCCGCATTCGCATCGTGATCCGGAATCAGCGGAAGCCCCGTCGAATTCGAAAACCGCACCATGGCCGGCGTGGAAGGCTGCTTGAAATGCTGCGCCTTCGACAGCCCGGCCGCCTCAGCAGTCGGGGTAAACGTTCCCGTCAGCAGCAGCCCCTTGGCATGCGTTGGCCGGAATCCCGGGTGTAATCCGAACATCGCCTCGAACTGCGCAATCAACTCTTCGCTCAAGGCGATCAGCTTTTCATCGTTGGGTAACGGCATAGGGAGGAACCTCGCCACGAGTCTATCCCACACGGAACCATTCCAGCGCCGACGCGCCGCCTCTTTTCCCTTTACACTCAATCCAACCCCTGGCATTGAACAAGGAGCGTTCTCTTTGGCCCGATTCACCGGACTTCTCGGTCTCATCGTCTTCCTCGGTCTCGCCTACGCTCTCTCCACCAACCGCCGCGCTATCCGCTGGCGCACCGTCGGCTGGGGCCTCGGTCTCCAGGTCCTCTTCGCCTTCCTCGTCATCAAGTGGGGCACCGGCCAGGCCATCCTGCACAACATCTCCGGCGTCATTACCTCGCTGCTCGGCCACTCGGCAGACGGTTCCTCGCTCGTCTTCGGCCCGCTCGGCACACCCGGCAACCCCCTCGCCGTACTCGCCTTCGCCGTCCTGCCCACCATCATCTTCGTCTCGGCATTCTTCGCCATCATGTACCACATCGGCCTCATGCAGATCATCATCCGTGGCGTCTCCTGGATCATGCAGCGCACCATGGGAACCTCGGGCGCAGAGTCCACCAACGTCGCAGCAAGCATCTTCATGGGCCAGACCGAGGCCCCCCTCACCATCCGTCCCTTCCTCGCCGGCGCCACCCGCTCCGAGCTCATGACCATCATGACCTCCGGCA
>CAZZZP010000097.1:0-14977 GCA_964658635.1 Lichenicola sp.
ATCACTCATCCTTAGCGGAAGATCAAGCGGCGGACCATCTCATTAAAAGTAGGCACGGACAGGGGGGCCGGACGTTGCCGTTCCTTCTAGGCGTCAAGCAGGTTGGAGTTCGAGTTGTTCCGTGATGACTGCGGCTGCCTCGGCGAATGCACTGGCACCGATCCTGCAAGCACGTTCGACGATGCGAGCCTCGCCGCGGATGTCCTGAGGAGGTTGAAGATTGCAGCCCGGGCTTTGCGTAGAGCACGCATCACTTCAAGACAAATGATTGTCGCGCAGGCGGTCTTCAACGTCTTGCAGCCTCTCACAGGACGGATCAATTGCTTCAGCTGGCCATGATCGGCTTCGACGACATTGTTCAGATACTTGACCTGTCGATGCACCGTTTCCTCAGGACACCTGCCTTCAGTCTTCAGCTCTGAAATCGCGATGCCGTAGGTCGGGGCTTTGTCAGTGTTGATGACCTGCGGCTTCTCCCAATCCTTCAAACCGTTCAGTGCCTTGCCCAGAAACCGCCCGATACGGTGTACCTCAACGCAGGATTCAAAACTAATGTTGTTGGATAGTGGGCCTACTCTGGCTTCGACGCTGTTCTCACAAACATCCGTTTGCGAGAAGGGTGGGGGTTCGTGATTATGACAATGACAGCTGTTGAAGCTCTGCAATCGCGGCAGCGGGAAGGGGTTTTGAAAACAGGTAGCCCTGACCCAATTCGCAGCCGAGGGCTCGCAATATCGCGAGCTGAGGCTCGGTTTCGATCCCTTCCGCGATAACTCTAAGACCCAGCGTGTGCGCGAGGGCAATGATCGTGTGCACGATAGCATCGGCGTCTTCCTGTTCCCCAAGACAGCTTACGAAGGCTTTATCCACCTTCAATACGTCGAACGGATACCGGTGAAGGTAGCTCAGCGAGCTGTACCCCTTCCCGAAGTCATCCAGCTCAAGACCAACGCCCACCCCTTTCAAGCTCTGCAGAACAGCCAGGGCCAGGTCGCCGTCGCCAATAAGTACGCCCTCGGTCACCTCCAGATGAACGGTGTGGGGAGTCAGGTCGTATTCGAGCAGGCTCTCTGCGATCATATCGATCAGCCCGGTATCGTCGAACTGCTTTGGAGACAGGTTGATCGAGACGCTGGTCTTCTCGTCCGCCAACCCGCTCTCCTTCCAAAGTGCCAGCTGTCGCATTGCCTCTCGAATCGTCCATCTTCCGATGTCGCGAATCAGGTTACTCTCTTCCGCAATGGAGATGAAGACGTCCGGTGGAACCATTCCATGAACAGGATGCTTCCATCGACCGAGCGCCTCATACCCCACAATCTCTTTGGTGGTCAGATCGAGCTTGGGCTGGTAGTGCAGCTCGAGCGATCCGGCAGCGACGGCCTGCCGCAAATCAGCCTCCAGCACCAGCCGCGTGTGCGCCGCTCGATGCATCTCGTCGGTAAAAAACACGCTCTGCCCCTTGCCTAGAGCCTTGGCACGGTACATCGCGAGATCCGCATTGCGGAGCAACTCCTCCGCCGAACCGGAGAACGGCCGATTGAGCGCAATGCCAATGCTGGCGGACACGGAAACCTGTTGTCCGCTGATCAAGAGCGGCTCCTGTAAACCTTCCAGCAAACGATCGGCAAACAGGCACGCTTCCTCAGCACCTGCGGTCTCTTGTAAGAGAATCGCGAACTCATCTCCGCCGAGCCTCGCAGTCAGGGAGCTGGACTTGTCCGCTGCCGTGGACCTGAGCCTCTGCGCTGTTTCAAAGATCAGTACATCGCCGGCAGCATGCCCCAGGCCATCGTTTACCTTCTTGAACCCGTCGATGTCGATGAAGAGCAAAGCGCATGGCTGCTTGAAACGTGCATCCGCCGCGAGTCTCCACTCCAACTGCTCCAGAAGGGAGAGGCGTGTGTGCAGCTTCGTCAGCACATCCTCGGTCTTCCGGTCTGTGACGTCCGTCAAGGAGCCGACCATCCTGCGCATGCGATGCTGATCATCCGACAGGGCCAGGGCGCGACTCTGAACCCACCGCCAACTGCCGTCAAGGTGACGGATGCGCCACTCAGCTTCGAAGCGTTCTCCGTCCGCATTGGCCCCGATTCCGCTCTTTCTTAATGCAGCAAGATCTTTCGGGTGGATCCCGCGCAGCAGCTGTTTCAGCGGCACCTCCAGGGCCACGGAAGTATGGCCCAGCATGGATCGTGCACGACCGGACAGGTAAACCAATCCGGTCTCGCAGTTCCAATCCCAAAGTCCGTCCGTGGTCGCCTGCGTAGCCAGGGTAAAGCGATCATGCGCCTCCCTCAGTGCGTCCTGAATATCATTTTCCCGTGTAATGTCTGCCAGGTAGATCGCCACGCCGTCCAGCATGGGGTACGCGGACATGCGGCAAACGATTCCATTCAGCAGGGTAATCTGCTCTTCAAGAGCCTGGTCCGATTCAAGACATGCGATGATCGTTGCAAGCGTGGACGCCGCAAGATGCTCCGTTAGTGAGCTGCCTTCAATCACATGACCGGGTTTGTTCAGCAGTTTTACAGACGCCTCGTTCCATGTCTTGATCTCAAGCTCGTAGTTCACGGTCAGAATTGCGTGGGGAGAGGAATGAACAACATCCGCAAGCCTGTCGGCACGACGCTTCGCAACGACTAGGGCTTTCTCTGCCTGCCGACGCTCCGACGCGTCGAAAAAGGTCAAGTGCACGATTGAGGTGCAGGACGGGTCTGGCTGAATGACCCTGGACGTGACCAGCACCGGAAGGGGCGCACTTCCTCTCCGCTCAACTTCCATGGCCACATTCTTGACTCGGCCAGCTTGGAGCAGCGCCGTGTAGTGGGTGTCAAAGAACAGCTTGCTTGCTGAAGGCAGGAACTCGCGAACGTTGACCCCAAGAATGCATCTTTCGTCCCTGCTGAGCCAACCCGTAAAGGTCCGATTGACACCGCAGATCTTGCCATCCAACGTCGTCACCACGAAGCCACAAGGTGCCTCCTGGTAGAGCTCCGCAAGCTGTTCTGAGGAAGGAACTTCGACCATATTTTCAGCCTCGGCGAGACAGGAATTCTTGCATGATACTCACCGTCTCGCAGGGCGCGCTCATGTGCGGGCAGTGCCCGGTCGCCTTCATCAACGCGAGTGTGCTACCCGGCATTACCTGGTGCATGTAGTGGCCGACATTCAGCGGTGCAATCGGATCTTCGGCGCATTGCATGATCAAGGTCGGTACCGGGATCCTGGGCAGGTCCGCCAGATTGTTGGAGTAGAAGGTCGTGCGTGCAAAGTGACGGGCCACCTCCGGATTCACACTGCAGAAGCTCTGCGTCAGCTTCGCCCCCAGCTCCGGGCATTGCGGATTGCCCATGATGAGCGGCCCCATGCTTGCCGCCCAGCCCAATTGATTGCTGTCAAGAAGCTCTAGAAGAGACTCCAGATCGTCCTGAGTGAAGCCCCCGACAAAATCCCCAACGGTCGTGTAACAGGGTGACGGAGCCACCATCACCAGCTCCAAGAAAAGATCCGGACGTCGAATCGTCGCGAGGGCAGCGATCATGGCACTTACCGAGTGTCCGACGAGAGTCACTTCTTTCAAGTCCAGAGCCGTGCAGATCTCAACCAGATCGTCTGCGTAGCCGTCGAGTCTGCGGTACTTGAAACGATTGAAAGCCCGCAGATCGGAGTTTCCTGAACCCACATGGTCGAACACGATCGTGCGCCTGTCTGGAAAGGCGGCTTGAACCTCTGCCCATACGGATTGATCGCACCCATATCCATGCGCGAAGACCACCGGTCTACCTTGGCCGGTCGAAACCACGTTGTTCCGACGTACAACATCAATCACTGCGCGGTCGGCTAACCCGCACGCACCTGCCTCTGCAACCATCATGCTTGTATTGTCCAAAGTTCAGGGACCACCCGATATGCCTCGAATGGGGGCTCATTCCCCTTCCTAAGAGCTATTCCTCATTGGGCAGGGATTATGAAGGTCATATCAACGGGCCGCCTTGGGAGGGAGTCCCACCCTTGCCGGCTCCGTTGCAGCGAACCGAAGAGACGGTTTTTTGCTCGCCATTCCTGCTTTTCAACAAACCGGGGCTTGTTAGAAAGCCTGAGCCACCATCCTTATGTAGGTTTACCGTTTACTCGGACTCCAAGCCAAGTACAGTCTTTTAGACTCGCGTACGAAGAGTCAGCCACTAATCCAACATACAAGCGCACGATGTCTGACGTTTGCTGTGTTGGACCTGACCCGGACGTTCAAGTTTATGGGAAACGACCTAGAAATCAGGGAGGGTCTTGAAGCGATAGCCAAGTGCGTTCAGGCGAGCGTACTCAACATCTCAGGTATCTGATGAAGGGGAAGGACGTGGTCGACAGCGCCCAGCGCAATGGCCTCGCGCGGCATTCCGAACACAACACAAGTCGCTTCATTTTGAGCCACCGTCAACGCTCCAGCCTTTTTCATCTCGAGCAGACCTCGCGCCCCGTCCGCACCCATCCCCGTAAGAAGGACGCCGATCGCATTCCTCCCGAGGTGGCGGGAACAAGATGAAAATAAAACATCGACTGAGGGAAGATGCCTATTGACCCTCTCACCCCGATAGACATGAACCGTGTACTCTAAGCCACGGCGGACGACTTCCATTTGATGCCCGCCAGGCGCAAGCAGAGCATGTCCCGGCAGTATTCGGTCTCCGTCAGCAGCCAGTGTTACGCGTACTTTGCAAAGGGAATCAAGCCGTGCTGCAAAGGCACCAGTAAAGGTCTCAGGCATGTGTTGCACGATCACAATTCCTGGGCTTGCCGGCGGCAACGGTGCCAGTAACTCCTTCAACGCTTCGGTGCCGCCGGTGGACGCACCGATCGCAATCACCTTATGCGTCGCGCTGAACTGGAACGTCGACGCCGGCCGTTTCTCCAGAAGACCTTTAGCGTTTCCGCCGAAACGAAGCTTGGCCTTAGCGGCTGCTTCGACCTTAGAGATGATCTCTTCCGTCTGTTCGATAGTTCCGTTCGCTACGTCGAGCTTGGGCTTGGAGACAAAGTCGACGGCTCCGATGCTCAGAGCCCGCATGGTGATGTCGGCGCCCCGTTCGGTAAGCGACGAGATCATGACGACCGGCATCGGCCGGCCACGCATCAACTTTTCGAGAAAGGTGAGCCCATCCATGCGCGGCATCTCGACGTCAAGGGTCAGGATGTCAGGGTTCAACGCCTTGATCTTCTCGCGCGCGATTAGAGGATCGCTCGCTGTGCCGACGACTTCAAGGTTCGGACTTGAACTGAGGATTGTCGTCAGCAACTGACGCATAAGCGCCGAATCGTCCACTATGAGCACTCGATAGCGCTTAGACAAGCGAGGAATCTCCATCTCCAAAAGTATTGTTGCATCCCACCGAACATCCGCACCGTACGGAGGCTCAGAATAGAGTTGTTTCACCTGCAACGACCCGATTGTGAGCACCATCGGTTGCATATTTTTCTTCTTCTTCGGCGCGCCTCCGCAGAGCAGTGCCATCGACCGTTCTGACGAGCACTTTGGCTGTATCCGTACGAAAGTTCACCTTTACGGCCTGGCTGCCACCCAGTCTCTGTGCAAGCAGCGTAATTTTTTCCGTCCGGAGAAAGTCCTTCACGAACTCTGCATTTTGCTCTCCCACCGCTGGGGCCTGCAACGACGGGACCACGTTCGCTCCACCGAATGCCTTTGCCACCAACCGCGTCCGGGATCCGCCGAGCGCCATGATCTTGTTAATCAGGACTTCCATTGCGTTTACCCCAAACCTGGCCGCCAGGTCTGTGTTCAAACCCTTTGGCAGAAGAATATGATTCATTCCCCCTAGCATCTGTTGCGGATCCCACAGGCACACGCTCACGCAAGAGCCAAGGACGGTCTCCAAAACAGCGGGCTTCCGGCTCGCGACCACATCGCCGATATTGAGCCGGTGATAATGCGGCGCCACTCCGCCGTGGCTCACGAGTCTGGCTCTCCCTGGACGGGGACGTGGAAACGAACCATGAGGTCCAGGCGCTAGGTTCATTTCGGCTCCTTGGGCGGAATGCCCGGGTTCCGCGCTGCACCGCGACGCTGGAAGATGGTGTTCTTTAGGGGCAGAAGCACGTCATGCAGCCATGGAATATTCTCTGAATGGCCGAGAAACAAGTAGCCGCCCGGTTTCAGCAAGGCCACCATTCTGCGCAGGAAGTTCTCCTGAATATCTTTTTTGAAGTAGATCAGCGCGTTGCGAAAGAAGATGGCGTCGAGGCCGCCTGTGATCGGCCAATTCTCATCCATCAGGTTGATCCGCTTGAACTCCACAAAGCTTGTTGCTTCCGGCTTCACGCGAACCAGCCCAGCGCTTGCTCCTTTACCGCGCAGGAAGTATTTCTTCAGCTGAGTGGCAGAGACTGAATCCAGGTTATGTTGGTCGTAAGTGGCATTTTTTCCCGTTTCAATCACATTGGTATCAATGTCGGAGGCGATGACCTGAACCTCCCAGCTCTGCTCGCCGAAGGCCGCAGTCTGCCCGAAACCTCTGCGTGGAGCTTTTAGCCGCGGGCAGTAACCGGAGACCTGAGCCGCCTGCAACGCATCCAGCAACGAGATCGCGATGGAATAGGGCTCTTCGCCAGTCGAGCAGGCCGCGCTCCAGATACGAAGAGAGCGTTCGGAGTTTGGCTGCCGTGTCCTAACCCACCGAACCGTTTGTTCCACGAGAAAATCGAAGTGGTGCGGTTCGCGAAAGAATGAGGTCTTATTGGTCGTGACGCAATTGATCAGCTCGACGATCTCTTGTTTCCCGCCGTGAAGATTTTCTAGGTAGGCATAGTACTCGTCAAACCCGCCAATCGAGAGATGACGCAGCCGCCTGCTAAGCCGCGACGCAAGCATCACTTCCTTGTTGTCGCGCAGCCAGATGCCGGTTTCGCGATGAATCAATGCACGGAACATCTTGAACGTTCTACCGTCCATTGTGCTCTGGCGAAGCCCCGGTGCAGGTCCTCGGCCGCCGATGTCTTCCGCGCCTCTTGGATGAGTAGTCAACATGTGACAGGCTTAGCAAACGTAGCTTGCTCCGCTGCCGGTATCGTGCGGTCGGCGGCCCGCTTTAAAGAAAACAAATTCATCTCTGAAATACCACTGACATCAACCACTGGAGCTACGCAGCCATCGCCCAGTATCGTAACTCCCATTAGCCCATCGACTTTATGGAAGTGGGACTCTAGACCCTTCAACACCACCTGCTGCTGTCCGGCAATGCCATCCACCAGAAGCCCGATTCTCTTTTTCCCCGCCTCGACGACGATCACCACCTGTGTGCTTGGAGGTGCGTCCTCAGGAATCGGCTCGTCGTTCCCTGCCCACGCGCTGCCATCTGAACCCAGAAACCGCCGGACCCGCAGGATGGGGACCGACTCCTGACGCAGATTCAGCACCTCTCCCTGCTCGGCGATCCGTATGATCTGGCTGGACGTAGGGCGTACGGCCTCGACCACCGAAAGAAGCGGCAGAACTAATGTACGATTATTCACCCGGACAAGCAGACCCTCCATGATGGCGAGCGTAAGAGGCAACTCGATGCTGACCAAAGAGCCCTCGTCTTTTTCGCTCGACAACATCACTGTGCCACTCAGCTTTTGCACGTTGCGCCTGACGACGTCCATGCCCACGCCGCGGCCGCTAAGATCGCTCACTTGGTCCCGCGTGGAGAAGCCAGGCTCGAAGATCAGCATCTTGATTTGGTCGTTCGTCAAACGCGCTTCCGGCGTTATCAAACCCCGTTCGATCGCCTTGGCTTGCACGCGCACGGGATCAATGCCTACACCGTCATCGGAAATGGTAATGAGCATTTTTCCGGCTCGATGGCAGGCGCTCAGCCGGATCGTGCCTTCGATCGGCTTGCCTTTCTGCGCGCGTTCTTCCGCGGATTCAATGCCGTGATCCGCTGCGTTGCGCACTAGGTGAATCATCGAGTCGCCTAGTAACTCCAACAGACTTTTGTCAATCTCTGTCTCATCGCCAGAGGTTTCAAGCCTGATCTGCTTTCCTGTCGATTGCGCTATATCGAATACCGTTCGCTTGAAGCGCTGGAAGAGCGTTCCTACGGGGATCATCCGAACCCCCATCATTCCCTCGTGCAGCTCCCGGATGTTACGCTCCATGGATCCGACAGCTTCACGCAACTTCGGCAGTGCTTCCGGCGTGAAGGCCTCTGTGAGTTGTTTGGTCATCACGTGCGCGATGACCAACTCGCCTACAAGATCGATCAAGCGGTCCACCTTTTCCGTCGATACACGCATGGAGCTTGTCTCGCCGGCAGGCGGGTGCTGGCGGCGGTCAAGGGCTGACCTGGCAACTGCTACCCTCTGCGCCTCAGGCCCTTGGGCCGCGCTTAAGTTAATTTCCTGGCTTGAGGCCGGTTCGGCGCTAACGACTTCCGGGGACACGCCAAGATTCGCGACATGCACACGAATCTCCGCCAAATGCTCGACGAATTCAAAGACCTCGCGAATATCCGTCTCGGATCGCTCTGAGGTCATTTCGATCGTCCAGCTCAGATGAAAGCTAGATGGATCAAGCTCCGCGAGCGGCGGAAGCTCATCCGTATGAAGCGTACAGGTCTCAACGGTCCCTAGCGAGCCAAGGTTACGGAGCAAGAGGATCGGATTAGTGCCGCTCTGCAGCAGATCGAGAGAAGGAATGAAATCGATCCGGTAGGTCGCGCTCCCCGAGGCCTTCGTTTGTGCGGGTACCGGTCCGGAAGCAGCTACCGACGTACCTACAGACTTCTGCACCTCAAGTTGCTCTAGCAGGACGACGGCGTCGGCCGGCATCTCCTCGTCGTCTACCAGCTTCAGCAAGCCTTGCAGGATGTCGGCGGACCGCAGCAACAGCGTGACGATCAGCTCCGTAACGGGCAATTCCATCGATCGCAGGCGATCGAGCAAATTCTCCAAAGTGTGGGTGAATCGAACCACGTTCGTCAGGCCAAAGGACCCAGCGCCACCCTTGATCGAGTGGGCTGCGCGGAAAATTGCGTTGAGCAGTTCAGGGTCCCCGGGCGCATCCCGCAGTGCGAGCAGGTCAGCCTCCATCGCAGCGAGATGCTCGCTGCTTTCTTGCATAAACGTGTTGCGAAATTGACTGAGATCAATCTTCATAGTGTTGGCTGACTCTTTCTGAGTCTGGTTGCCCTGCTGGAAGCTAAGGAAGAACTTTCGCGATTGTCTGTAAGAGCTTCTCGGGATCGAAAGGCTTTACAATCCAGCCCGTCGCTCCTGCTGCCTTCCCCTGCTCCTTCTTGGAAGCGAGGCCCTCGGTGGTCAGCATCAAGATGGGCTTGGTCTTCATCGCCGGCAGCTTGCGTACGTTTTGGATTAAGGTGATGCCGTCCATCACTGGCATGTTCAGGTCGGTGATGATCAGATCGACAGCTGACTTGCCAAGCTGATCGAGCGCAGCCTTTCCGTGTTCCGCCTCAACCACGTCAAAGCCTCCCTGCTTCAGCGTGAAGCCGACCATCTGCCGCATCGAAATGGAATCATCCACAATCAAGATTTTTTTCACGACTCACCTTTTCCAATCTTTCTCGCGAATCCTTTCTCGCGAGCCTAGCATTCCTTAAAACAACTCGATCTCGCCGCCTGCTTGTTCCGAAGCAAAGAGGCTGGCTGCGGCACGTTCTGCCTTCATCGTGTAGGCACTGAATCCGCCTTCACTCGAAGCTTCCGGATCTGCAACCCCATCCGCATGAGCCGTTAGCTTCTTTCGTAAAGTCTCCAAATCCTCGACCACGTGCGCGACTCGCTGACTGACAGCGTCCTGGAACTGAAGACCACGAATAGCGGACTGCACATCGGCAGCAAGCTTTCTCCCGTCTTCCGTGATCTCGTACATCATGGTTTCCATCTCTTGGTGAGCTTTCCGCAAATCAGCCAGCGCCTCATTCACTTCGATTTGGCAGGTCTCGATGCGCTTTTCCGCCTGCGATTGCAGGTTCCGAAGATCCGTCATGGTCGACTGAGCAAGAAACCGCAAGTTCTCCGCTAGATCGCCTACGACCTCGGTTACCACCTTTGACTTTTCAGTTTGCGCTCTTAGTTCCACGGCAACTGCTTCGAAACCCGCACCCTGCACGCCGGATCGAGCCGCCTCGATTCGGGCATTCAACGCTAGTATCTTGTTCCCGCTCGAGATCTCCTCCAGCTTTGTCATAGAAAAGTGGATTTGTTGCGACGCTTCGTCCATCTTCTGGATTCGCTCAATCGCCTGCTTCGACGCTTCGCTTGCTTCGGCTGCGGTACTCAGGCTTTCTTTGAGCATGACCCCGCAGTTCTGGATTAAGGCATTGAAGTTTTTTTTCTCCGAACCTGAACTTCCTTTTCCCAGAAACCCGGCAGTTCGATGTACGGTTGTGTGCGCCTGATCCGCAATCCCTTGGAAGCTCCGGCATATCTGCACGACCGCCTCTTCTACTTGAACGGATGTCTCACTCAATTGCACACCCATGATCTCGAGACGAGGCAGGTAGTCCTTCAGCCAGGGCAACTCTCCTCGTATGGCGACACCCGCCACCTCTTTCACGGCTACTTTGTGATTTTCTATATTCATCCGAGCTCATTCACTTCAGCAGGAGATTCTCGAAGATACTCCATGGCGCCGGCAAAACGGAGCCAGCCATCTAGAGTGGGGGATAGGTTTCGGCATTCCATGGGCGCCGCTTCATGGTCTTTCTTTTGGAAGGCAATGATTACTTGGAGGCAGGCTGCGTCAAGATAGTCAATGCCGGCCAGATCAAGGAGGGGGACACTGGCAGCTCCCAAAGCAAGCAGCTCCGCACGGAGCTCCGCGGCTGCCATCCACTCCCCGGAACGGTTTACTTGAATCATTTGTGGCCTCTTACGGTGCTTCTGTGCCGGAGCACATTGTGTTTTGTACTTGTTACAATTCGCCCGACGTGGCTAACGTTGAAGGAGTCTTGTCGGTTCGCCTCACTGCTCAGTCAGCTAAATGTCCAGGTCCAACCAAATGTAACCTTGACGGCTACTAGCTCCAATACAACTCTCGTCTGGGTTATCTAGTTAGCGGGAGGCCGCGCCTACAACCTTCCGACTGAGGCTCTCGGCGTCCGTTCTTCGTGACCGCCGGCATCGACTTAGGTGTATCGTCCGGCATTGGACGGATTGGGCGAGGGCAAACCTGTCGGTGTTTCGCGAAGCGTATACGAGTATGCTAAAGCGGGCGCCGTTGCAGGCGTGGTGAAGGGCGGCCGGTGCTGGTTCAGCTTAGCGCTATGGGATCGCCTGACTCTCACGCAAGAAAAGTCATTTCTGGGTTCCCATCGTTAATGCGAAAGCTCCAAAGCCGCAGGGAAACGGTTTCAAGTGGAATGCGAAACCACAAAAGTGCTATGTCAACCGCACAGCCCGTGCCGATACTCTAGCGCACAGTGAGTCTGATCTGTCGTCACTAACAAGAAAATTATGCTTCGTTGTTCAAGAAAGTTTGTATTCTTTGCCATCCTTGTCGTAACTGGCATCTGGTTATTTGGCTTTGCAGGTTACGCCGCCTTCGGTCAGGACATACAGTCCCCATCGATTTCTACGGATCGGCCTACCGTCGGCCTTTCGCCGGACCTGGTTCCTGTCCGCAGCCTGCAATTTGAAGATGGCTTGGGTGCCACCTTTCAGCGGTCGAACTTCAATATGGACCTGCCGGAGTCGCTCGTCCGGTTCGGTGTAACCGACCGCCTGGAAGTGAACTTTCTCTCCAGTGACTTGGTCTATCAGCCGTCACAAACGCCCCATATCGCCAGGCTACAAACCATGGACCCGATGCTGGGTGCAAAGATCGGCATAGGCAAGGCGAACGGCGCTCTTCCAAGATCTGCCAGTGTGGGCTTGAGCCTTCCCATGGGAGGCTCCAGTTGGACGTCCGGAAGCTATGACCCGAACCTCGTCTTGGTGTGGACGCAAGCCATAGGCAAGGCCTCCTTTCTGAACGAAGTGGTTGGATCCACGCTGACAACCGTGGGCAATGCAAGGCGGCCATGCTGGGCTCCTAGTATCGCGGGCGGGCACAGCTTGACCGATAGCTTGGGTATCTTTGCCGAATATGCTCCCACGGCCTTTGCGAATAGAAGTTCAAACTATGTGATCGACGGTGGCTTTGCGGTCGTTCATCGCAAACTAAAACCAATTCGATGTGAGAACAGGCTACCTGAGAGATGGTGGAGGATTTCATACATTGCTATCTCTCGGGTATTCCTTCCGGATGGATTTCATCCGGCGCTAAGACGCCGGACCCTCGGCAACACTCACGTTCTGAATGGTGCTTGTTCTGTTACCAATCCACTCATCATCCACACGTTCCGCGAGAAAGCGATTCCTCCTGGAGTTCATTTCTCAAACCATCTCAACCCGACCGGAAACACATATTGAATTGGAGAAATCATGAAGAATTGGAAGATCGGTACCAGAATAACCGCAGGATTTGCCGCCGTCATCCTGATTACCGTTATCCTTGGCGTCTTCGCAGTTGATCGGGTGAAGACCATTGGCTCGCAAGCCAACGACCTCGCGACGAACTATCTGCCGTCGTCGATGGCACTTTTCACAGTCAAGGCGAATACTTACCACGAGAGCGCGGATCTTCTGCGCGAAGCCAAATCGACGGACGCGCAAGAGATTGCCAAACTGGAACACGAGACTCAGGACCTAAAGGAGTCTTCAAATAGCGCATTGCAGACCTACACAAGCCTGCCCATGGGAGGGGAGGAGGCCCGCATCTTTCAAAGCGTCAAATCCAAGCGCGAACGGTTTCTGGCAACATTTAGCGCGGTGCAAGTACTGTCTCGGAGCACGAAGCCGGCGGACAATGCCAAGGCAATCAAGGCGTACGACGAACAGCTAGTTCCTGAGCTCGTCGACTACGTCGAAGGTCTCCAGTCACTCCTCGACATTAATAGCCAAGGAGCGTCGTCCAGCGCCAAATCGGTCATAAACTCCGTGAGCAGCACGGTTTTAGCTGTATGGATCGGCATCCTCGTCTGCATCGGCCTTGCCATTCCCATTACGCTGTACATCGTCCGCGGCATCACGAAGCCGTTGGGCCAGACGGTGCTCGTGCTCGAAAAAGTTGCCGACGGGGACCTCACCGAGGCGCTCGACATCGACAGCAAGGACGAAATCGGCATTATGAGCGCCTCCTTGAACACGGCTCTCGAAAAGCTGCGGACGACCTTGCAGGGGGTCACCGAGTCCGCTGAGAGGGCAACCGCGTCATCGCACGAACTTGCCTCGGCTGCCGAGTCCATCGCCACCGGCGCGCAGGAGCAGGCAGCTAGTCTCGAAGAGACCTCCGCCAGCCTTGAGGAGATTACGGCCACCGTGCGGCAGAGTGCCGATAATGCCAAGCAGGCTAGCCAGCTCGCCATCGCATCCGGGACGTCGGCGGAGCGCGGGCAGGATGTCGTCGCAAGCGCCGTCGCCGCCATGGGCGAGATCAATGCGTCCTCAGCGAAGATCGCCGACATCATCTCCACCATTGACGAAATCGCCTTCCAAACTAATCTTCTCGCAGTCAACGCCGCGGTGGAAGCCGCGCGAGCTGGCGATGAAGGTAGAGGATTCGCAGTCGTGGCAGCCGAAGTCCGCAGTCTGGCGCAACGCAGCGCAGAAGCCGCCAAGGAGATCAAGGGTCTCATTCAGGATTCTCTCCGCAAGGTGGAGAAGGGTACGGAACTTGTCAACCGGTCAGGCGAAACACTTCATGGAATTGTCACTTCAGTGAAGCGTGTAACGGACATCGTCGGGGAGATGTCGCTGGCTGCTCAAGAACAGAGCACTGGCATCGAGCAGGTGAGCACTGCAATGAACCAGATGGACCAAGTGACGCAAGCTAACTCTGCGCACACCGAAGAGCTCTCCGCGACCGCGCAGTGCCTCTCAGATCAGGCCAACGACCTTATGTCTCTGGTGAGCACGTTCAAGGTTACCGCTGGCAATCGAGCGGGGAGCGTGCTGCGCTCCGCCAAACCAGTCGCAAGCTCGTCCTTTGTTTCGGGCAAGACGGAAAAACGGTTTACGCTTCCAGGGAAAAAACACGCGAAAATCAGACTCGATTATCGTACACGCAGCGTCCAACTCGCCAAGCCTGGCCCCGATCACGAAGAATTGGCCAGCGCGACCACCGGCAAAGATCACGCCGACTTCGAGGAGTTCTAGCCGCTGGGGGACGGCTTGCATCTTCACGACAACGCCGTCCCTTGCTCGTCAAGACTCATCCACTAAAAATCACACCAACTGCATTGCAGGGTCAAGGAGGGCGCATGTCACAGGTCGCCATACGGCAAACCGACAAGTCGCAACAGTTTCTGACGTTTCTGCTCGATGGACAGGAGTATGGACTCGAGCTTCTCACCATTCGAGAGATCCAAGGGTATACCCCAATCACCGCCATTCCCAACGTGCCCGCACATGTGCGCGGGGTCATCAACCTTCGCGGATCCGTTGTTCCAGTCGTAGACCTTAGACTGCGCTTCGGTCTTCCGCATGCCGAGTATGGAAGATTCACCGTCGTTGTCATCGCCATGGTCGCGCAAAAGCTGGTTGGATTGCTCGTCGACGCAGTTTCCGATGTCCTGCATATTGCCGAAGACGAGGTGCGGGACGCCCCGGATTTCGGAACCGCCGTGGACACGCGCTTCATACGCGGCATCTTCCAAACTCGGCAGCATCTTGCCGTTGCACTCAATCTCGATACTCTACTGGCGGACGAAGCGCTTCACATGGTCAGCTAGGCTGTATCGACATATCGTTTCAGGTGTAGCCGTGTGCATGCGAGGGCGACGATAGCCTGGAAAGCAACTCGGCGTTTGCAGCCGGGGTTACGCATGAAATACCCAGTGGTAGATGAGGGTAGAAAGTCGTCTATTTTCGCGTTTTCCTTCTGAAGAGGAGGAAGGTGAAGATGTCGGCGAAGAAGCTG
>CAZZZP010000098.1:0-14373 GCA_964658635.1 Lichenicola sp.
TTACCGGAATACAAGATTCAAAGCCACCAGCATGACCAGCACCGCCACTCCCAGCGTCGCCGGCTTCTGCCACCAGGTGAGGTGCGTCTCCACCGGCTTCGGCGTGAGCGAGTACACCAGCCCGACGAGCTCCGCCTCGGCCCTTGGCTCGGTCGCAAGCGAGACCAGCACCGTCACGATCATGTTCACGCTGAAGGCGAAGATCGCAGTCCAGAAGTTCTGCGCCATGTCACTCGGGTACGTATGCACCAGGTGCAGCCACGCACCGTGGATGCCCGGCGAGGCATCAGCCGGCAGCGTCAACCCGTGATGCAGCAGCGCCGCACCCGTGCCCGCAAGCAAACCCGAAAAGGCCGCGTGCCCGGTCGTCCGCTTCCAGAACATGCCCAGCAGGAACGTCGCGAACAGCGGTGCGTTGACCAGCGAAAAGATCAGCTGCAGCGCGTCCATGATGTTATTGAAGCTGGTCGCCGCATACGCCGCCGCGATCGACAACAACACCCCGCCAACGGTCGCCATCCGTCCCATCCACAGGTAGTGCTCGTCGGTCCCACGCTTGTTGATGTAAGCCTGGTAGATGTCGTAGGTCCAGACCGTATTGAACGCGGTCACATTGCCCGCCATGCCGGACATGAAGCTCGCCAGCAGCGCCGTCAGCCCAAGCCCCAGGATGCCCGTCGGGAAGTAGTGCAGCAGCATCACCGGGATCGCAAGATCATAGTTGTACGCCGGCGTCCCGTCCGCGTTCAGCACAGGCTGCCCGCTGATAGGGTCGATCTTTACCGGGATAATGCCATGCGGATGTGCTTCGTCGATCGGCCTGGCCGCCGGCGCGTTAGCCCCGGCATGAACCGCCTGCGGCCCCGCACCCGCCATGTGGCTGGTCACTGAAACCGCAATCAAGCCGGGCAGAATCACCAGAAACGGGAAGAACATCTTCGGGATCGCGGCGATCAGCGGCACACGCCGCGCCGAAACTTCAGAATCAGCCGCCATCGCCCGCTGGATTACCAGAAAGTCCGTGCACCAGTAGCCGAACGAAAGCACGAAGCCGAGCCCCATCGCCAGGCCCACCCACTCCACGCCCAGAGAGTTTGTGCTCGCATGCTCCATCCCGCGCCAGGAGTGCGTCATCGTCACCGGCAGGGTGCGCTTGATGCCGTTCCACCCGCCGACATTGCGCAGCCCGATCCAGACCAGCGGCGCAAACCCGGCCACGATCAGGAAGAACTGCAGCACCTCGTTGTAAATGGCACTCGTCAGCCCGCCCAGGAATATGTAACCAAGTACGATCACGGCGCTCAGCACCACGCTGACATGGAAGATGTACTGATCCGGGATGATGCCATGAAACAGCCCCAGCGTCTGGATCAACAGCGCCATCGCATACATGCTGATGCCCGACGAAAAGACCGTCATGATCGCGAAGGAGAACGCATTCAGCGCACGCGTCTTCTCGTCAAAACGCATCCGGAGATATTCAGGAACACTGCGCGCTTTTGAGCCATAGTAGAACGGCATCATGAAGATGCCGACAAACACCATAGCCGGGACCGCCCCGATCCAGTAGAAGTGCGAGGTGATAATGCCGTACTTGGCGCCCGAAGCGCCCATTCCGATGACTTCCTGGGCACCCAGGTTGGCGCTGATAAAGGCCAGGCCGCAGACCCAGGCCGGGATTGAACGTCCTGCCAGAAAAAAGTCGTTCGAGGTGCGCATGTAGCGCTTGAGCGCAAAGCCGATTCCAAGGACGAAGGCAAAGTAGACCAACATGATCAGCCAGTCGACGGCAGTGAGATTTGCAGCGTGAGTCAGGGGCATTTCAATCCTTTGGCAAGGGCGTGAGAGACAGGGGGGGGACGATAAACTGCGCCTTTCCGCAAACTCTACTTGGTTTGTCGTCATCAGTCCATCGAGGGCGCACTCAAAACAGACATGAAAGTCAGGAGTTGAAACGCCTTACAGACCACCGTGGTTCCGCTTCCTGCATCACAACCAGAATAAAACTAAATGGAAGGCTCCGCCTAGGCACGGTTGGAGGAGAGCGATGCAATGGAGGCGAAGGTTCTGGAGCAGGGTAGTGGTGTCGCCAATGGAACAGCAATCTTGCTGCTCGATGACAATGCGGTGCAGGCGGCAACTCGCCAGACCATTCTAAAACGGGCAGGCTATCATGTCTTCGCAGTCCTCGACCCGGTTCGTGCACTCTCACAGATCCAGACAGGCGACTTCGCCGCCGACATCAAGCTCGTCATCACCGATCACCTGATGCCCAACATGATGGGTGCCGAATTCGTGCGCGAGCTCCGCAAATCGCATCCCGATCTCCCAGTGCTCGTTATCAGCGGTCTTGAAGAAGCCGAAGAAGAGTACACCGGGCTCGACGTTCTGTTCCGCGTGAAGCCCCTGCTCCCCGATCACCTGCTCGCCAGCGTGCACCGGCTTACTACGGCGCCTCCTGCACGCAAGCAGGCCTGAACACCCTGACCCGCCACTTTTCGCACCGCTAAACAGCCTGGCCGTTTAGCGGTGCGTTTCCTGGTGAAGCAGACAGATAGCTGCGAGAATAGAGGGCGAGGACGTGCTCTCGATGATTTCGCACCCGATGCCCGAATTCGGAAGCTTCTGCCTGCTGCTCGCGTTAGTGCTGGCCAGCTATACGCTGATCGTGGGAGCGCTCTCCCTCTGGGCCTCCTCCGGCCAGAAAGCCGGCACACCCGAACTGGCCCGCTCCGCCAAGCTCCAGGAAACTGCCCGCCGCGCCGGCATCATGAGCTTCGTCGCGGTCACCGGAGCCGCCGTCGCCCTGGTCTACGCCGCGTTTACCAACGATTACTCACTCAGCTACATCCTGCACCACACGAACAAAGCCCTCCCGACGGCCTACAAGTTCTCCGCCCTTTGGTCCGGTCAGGAAGGCTCGCTCCTGCTCTGGGCCTGGCTGCTCGCGACCTATGGCTTTGTCGTCCGGATGCGCCACAAGGTGGACGTCCGCCTCTCCGCCTACGCCTCCACCATCCTCGCCGCGATCCAGGTCTTCTTCCTCCTGCTGCTCAACTTCGCGGCGCCTCCGTTTGCGCTCGAACCCGGCCCGCTTGCCTCGGATGGTTTCGGCCTCAATCCCCTGCTTCAATATCCCGAGATGGTCATCCACCCGCCCATGCTCTACCTCGGCTATGTCGGGTTCTCGGTTCCGTTCGCCTTCGCCCTGGGCGCGCTCATCATGCGCTACCCCGGCGAGAAGTGGATCGCCATTACCCGCCGCTGGACCATGGTCACCTGGATGTTCCTCACCTGTGGCATCTTCCTAGGTGCGCACTGGGCCTACAGCGTCCTCGGCTGGGGCGGCTACTGGGGCTGGGACCCGGTCGAGAACGCCAGCCTGATGCCCTGGCTTACCGGCACCGCCTTCCTCCACTCCGTCATGATGCAGGAGAAGCGCGGCATGATGAAGAGCTGGAATGTCTGGCTCATCTTCTCCACCTTTCTGCTCACCCTGCTCGGTACGCTGCTCACCCGCGCCGGTCTCGTCAGTTCGGTCCACGCCTTCGCCCAGAGCTCCATCGGCAACTGGTTCACCGGCTTCATGGCGATCGTCTTCTGCGTCTGCCTGTTCGTCTACTTCAAGCAGCGCGACCACCTGAAGAGCGAGAATCGCTTTGAATCTGTCGTCAGCCGCGAGGCCAGCTTCCTGTTCAACAACATGATTTTGCTCGTCGCGTGCATCACCGTGCTCGTCGGCACCCTCTTTCCCATCCTCAGCGAGTTCGTCCAGGGCACCAAGACCACCATGGGCGGCCCCTACTACAACCGGGTCAACATCCCCATCGGCCTCTTCCTGCTTCTGCTGACCGGTGTCGGTCCCCTGCTCGCCTGGCGCTCGACCTCGCTGCGCACCATCCGGCGCAACTTCATCCTGCCCGGCGTCGCCTTTGCGGTCGCCCTGCTTGGACTGCTGGCCGGCGGCATCCACCCCTGGGCCGATCCCGACTCTTGGCTTGCCTCCACCTTCTCGCTGCTCGCCTTCTCGCTCGCCGCGGCCGTTGTCACCGCCATCACCTCCGAGTTCCTCCGCGGAGCCAACGTCGTCCGCACCCAGACCGGCCAGAACCTCCTCTTCTCGGCCGGCACCCTGATGCGCCGCAACACCCGCCGGTACGGCGGATACCTGGTCCACTTCGGCATCGTGGTCATGTTCATCGGGATCGCCGGCGGCGCCTTCAACCAGTCCAAAGAACAGGAGATGGGCTTCGGCGACTCCATGAACCTGGGCCCTTACAGGATCGTCTGCCAGAGCTACACCCAGGACTCGAACCCCAACTACGACACCGACTACGCCCTGCTCGATATCTACAAGTACGGCAAGAAGCAGATGCAGCTTGCCCCTGAGAAGCGCTTCTACCACGCCAGCCAGCAGTCGCAGACCATGGTCGCGCTGCACTCGACCGCGCAGGCCGATCTCTACGTCATCTTCATGGGGCGCAACCCCGATACCGACCGGCCGATCATCAAGGTCTTCATCAACCCGCTGATCGCCTGGATCTGGATCGGCGTCCTGATCGTCGTCGCCGGCACAGCCTTCGCCCTTGTGCCCAATGCAGTAGCCCGCCGCCGCGCGTCGCTCGCGGCCGCCGAACTGCCCGTTCCCGCGGAGGTCGCACGTGCCTAGGTCAGCCATCACCCCTCCTTCCCGACCAACGGGAGGGCCACCCGAAGGAATGACAAGTCACGAAATGACCGCCGCCCGCGCAGGGCGCCGGTCCGTCAGGACAGCTTTTCAAGGCTTCATCGTCTGCCTCCTCGCCGTAGTCATGCTGGGCGCAGGAGGCGACGCCAACCGATTCGGCCGCATCGGCCACAACCTGATGTGCGTCTGCGGCTGCGGCCAGATCCTGCTCGAGTGCAATCACGTCGGCTGCCCTGATTCAACCCGCATGATCGGTGAACTCACCGACCAGCTCGCCGGCCCCAACGCAGCCGGTGCCGATTCGCTCATCACCAACTGGTTCGTCGCCAAGTACGGCGGCACCGTCCTCGCCGCACCCATCCGAGGCGGCTTCGATATCGTCGCCTGGATTATCCCGCTGGCGCTCTTCGTCTTCGCCATCTTCGGCACCGCCTTCGTCGTCAAGACCTGGGCCGCACGCCGCCACGCCGCAGCCGGACCCGGCGGTCTGACCCTCGACATGCCCGTCGACAACGCCACGCGCGAGCGCATTCGCCGCGAGACGGAGTGGTAGTGGACGCCGGATTCCTCGCAGGACTCGCACTCGCCCTCGCCTCCATCGCCTTTATCTTCTGGCCGGAGCGCAACCCCTTCATCCAGGCCGACAAGACCCGCGTCGACTCGCTCACCGAGCGCAAGGACGCCATCTACGCCAACCTCCGCGACCTCAACTTCGAGTACCTCGCCGGCAAGTATCCCGAGCAGGACTACCAGGAACAGCGCGGCATCCTCGAATCCGAAGCCGCCTCCGTCATGGCCGAGATGGACCTCCTCGAGGCCCGCGGCGTACGTCGGGCCCGCTAACCCAATCGCCTCTACGAAAGAACGGACTACCCAAGAGATGAAGATCCACCTGAAGAACCTGGCCGCCCTCTGCGCCACCCTCGCGCTGCTCTGCGGATTTGCCGCAGCCCAATCCGTCACCGGCACTGTCACCAATAAGACCAACAACAAGCCCTCCGCCAACGACGACGTCGTCCTCCTGCAGCTTGCGCAGGGCATGCAGGAGCTCGCCCGCACCAAGACCGACACCCACGGCCGCTTCACCATCCAGGTCCCCGGCGAAGGTCTTCACCTGCTCCGCGTCACCCACGACAAGGCCAACTACTTCCAGCCCGTCCAGCCCGGCACCGACACCGTCAACATCGACGTCTACTCCGCCGCACCCGAGGTCCAGGGCGTCACCCTCGACGCCGACGTCATGCGCATCGAGACCAACGCCGGCGCCAACAGCCTCCGCGTCGTCGAGCACTTCTTCGTCAAGAACGAGTCCTCCCCCGCCAAGACGCTCATGAGCGATCACCCCTTCGAGCTCTATCTCCCCGCCGGTGCCACCCTCGAAGGCTCCGCCGCCAAAAGCCCCGGCGGCATGGCCGTCCAGCAGGGCCTCGTACCCGAAGGCGAACCCAACAAGTACACCATCCTCTTCCCCATCCGCCCCGGCGAGACCGAGTTCCAGGTCACCTACCAGCTTCCCTACTCGCCCGACAAGGGCTACACCTTCCAGCCCCGCCCCGTCATGGCGACCGACAACCTGGTCCTGATGCTGCCCAAGGCGATGTCCTACAAGCCCGGCCAGTCGGCCCCCTATGCGCCCGTAGGTGACGAAGAGCCTGGCGCCCAGACCTACGTCGCACGCAACGCCCAACCCTCGCAGCCGCTCTCCTTCACCGTCACCGGCTCCGGCCAGCTACCGCGCGACTCCGCACCCGGCGCCGGCAGCCAGGCCGCCGGTGGCCAGGGCTCACCCACCTCCGTCCAGCCGCCCTCCTCCGCAGCGTCCGACCCCAACACCGACACCCGTCCCGGCGGCGGTCTCGGCGTTCCCGTCGACAAGGACGCCGAGCGCGACCCCTGGACCAAGTACCGCTGGTGGATCATCGCCGGTCTCGGCTTCGTCTTCGCCGCAGCCGCCGGCTTCATGCTGAAAGCCCCCTCTTCACCCGCCGCAGGAACCACCCCGGCCGGCCCCGAAGGCGCACTGCAGGTCCTCCGCGACGAGCTCTTCGCCGTCGAAACCGAACGCCTCTCCGGCAAGCTCACCGAGCCCGAGTACCTCGAGCTCAAGTCCGCCTTCGACACCGTCCTCAAGCGCACACTCGCCCGCCGAACCGTAATCTAGTCCGGCCCACAAGGGGCCCCATCCAAGGAGGATCATGCCTGGCTTTCTGCGTTTCCTGCAGCTTCTGTCGATGACCATCTGGGTGGGCGGCCTCATCTTCTTCGCCTTCGTCCTCGCCCCCACCGCCTTCCACGTCCTGCCCAGCATCCACGAGGCCGGCCTCATCGTCGGCTCCTCGCTCAAGGTCTTCGACTGGATTTCGCTCACCTGCGGTGTCCTCTTCCTCGCCGCCACGGCAGCCATCTTCCGCGTCGCCCCCATGCGCATCCGAGGCCGGTACGAGCTCCAATTCCTCCTCGCCCTGGTTATGTTCCTCGGCATGGGCTATCTCACCTGGAACATCGTGCCTGCTATGGACAACGACCAGCGCCTTGCCGGCGGCGACGTCAACGCGGTCGAGCCCACAAACCCCGCCCGCCTCCACTTCGAAAAGCTCCACGTCCGCTCCGAGCGCACTGCCGGCACCGTCCTGATCCTCGGCCTGGTCGTAGTCTTCCTCATGTCCCGCGAAACCGCACGCCTCGAATAGCCGCTCAGGGGCCCGGAACACCCTTACTGCACCGTAAGCACCACCCCCACCGAATGCACCAGGCTCGCCCCCGTCGCACTCGTTCCTGTTGCCGTCACCGTCAGGTTGTAGCTCACCGGAGCCACCGCACCCGCACTTCCTGTGTTGACCCGTGCTCCACACCCGGCCAGCATCAACAACGCGACAACCATTCCAACTCGCCTCCTGCGACGCCAGAACAAGACCCCGACCAGCACCCCAGCCCACACCACTCCCCCGGGAATCCGACGATAGGCCGCCGTCGCAACCGTCTGCACGGTCAGCGTAAACGGCACCGCCCCACTCGGAGGCGGCAAAAATCCAGGCGCAAAGCTCGCCGTCGCACCCACCGGCAGTCCCGAGACCGAGAGCACAACCCGGCTCACCAGCGGAGCCCCCGTCGGCGTCACCACGAATCCGTAACTCCCCGAACTTCCCCCCACGACCGTCGCTCCCGCGCTTCCACTCGAAGTCAGCGTGAAATCCCCGGCACTCGCACCCGCAATCGTCACCACCAGCGCAACGGAGGTCGAGCTCAGAAAACTGGCACTCCCCCCATACACCGCCTGCAAGGTGTGAGACCCGGCCGAGAAGCCCGACGTGTTGAAGCTGGCCGAACCCCCAGCCAGCGTCGCCGAAGCCACCGCCGCACCACCATCCAGCAGAGTCACCGAACCTGTCGGACTCCCCGCCGCACTCGAGCTCACCCCGGCCAGCAGTGCCGTGCCACTCTGCGCGAGCGTCGTCACCGTCGGCGCTCTTGCCGCGCCCACGCCTGCCGCCCCAGAGCCCGCCACCGTCTGCAGATTGCCATTCGCATCCACCCAGCGCACGCGACCATTGGCAGAATCCGAAAAAGTTGCCGCACCCGTGGGAGACAGCGACAACCCGCGCGGCGAATTGAGCTCGGCAGCCGTCGCGATCCCACCGTCCCCGGCGAAGCCCTGCGCACCGCTTCCCGCAACCGTCGTCACCGCACCCGTCACCGCGTCGACACGCCTGATCCGCTGATTTCCGGCATCGACGATGTACAAATCACCCGAGGCGTCCATCACCAGGCCACGCGGCAGACTCATTCCCAACGGAATCGCCACGGTCGAGATCAGCCCGGTCACGGCATCCACTCGCCGCACCGCGTGGTTATGCGTGTCCGCTATATAGAGGTTGCCGGCTAAGTCGAAGGCCACCCCGGCAGGTGAATCGAGTCCCGCAGCGGTCGCCAGTCCACCATCGCCCAGGCTCCCCTGAACGCCCGACCCAGCCAGTACCGTCTGCGCCCCGGAGACCTCCACCCGCAGCACCTCGTGCAAGGCCGCATCGCTGTACACGACCCTCCCCGCGCTATCGAACGTCAGAGCCACGGGCAAACGCGCCTGTGCAATGCTCGAGATCAGCCCCGTACCCGGATCAACCCGCCGGATCTTCCCATTATGGGAATCGGCGATGATCAGTCCGCCGCTCGCATCCAACGCCACGCCAAGGGGTGAGTCCAGCAGTGCGGCAATCGCCGGTCCGTCGTCCCCGGCGAAGCCCTGCACCCCGGTCCCGGCGACCACCGTTAGAACCCCCGCCGGAGTCAACATTCGGACCTGATCTCTTCCCGTCTCCGCGAAGTAGAGATTGCCTGACCTGTCGAACGCAAGCCCGCTCGGCAGCAAGAGTGGAACCGATGCGGACTGCACTGTCGACTGGGCAGGAAAACAGGCAGGAGGAAGAGCAGCCGACCTCCGACACGCCAGCAGCATCAAAACCGTAACCCGCACAATCCACGCACGTAAGAGGAGTGAGTGCATACCCCGCAACTGCCGATCAACTTCGCTCGTCTAGTCCATCAACTGAATGGCGCGATTATAGACCCGGCCACTGACCAGCTCTCTGCGACTTCCGTGCGACGCTTTCTGCCCGCCATGGTCTTTGTCGTGGCGGCCGGTGCAACAGCAAACCCTTCAAAGCCATCTAGCTAGCTATATCTTCCATAGATTTGGAGCGTGCCATGAAGCGAATGCTTGTCCTGACGGCTGCGGTGGTTCTCGGTTTTTCCAGCGGATGCAAGCAGTCTGCTCCGCCATCCGCTCAACCCGTGATCTCGAAATATACCCAGGACGCGGTCGCCGCCGGCGGTCACCTGAACTCCGACGGCTCGGTCACCAACCAGAACGGAACCGTCACCGAACCGGACGGCCGAATCGTTCCCGCCAGCCAGGCCACCGCCAACCCCAACCCGCCAACGGCTCCCGCGCCAGCCGTACCCGCTACCGGTGCGCCGGCTCCCGACACGCGCCTCAACTCGGCCACCGGCGTCACCCCGAATCAGCCGGAAATGAACGCACCCGCACCCGCACCGGTCGTCTACACGGCACCGGCAGGTACGCCCGTCACCATCCGCACCACCGAACAGCTCTCCGCCAGCCAGGATGAGGTCGGCACCCGCTTCCACGCCGTCCTCGAGCGGCCCGTCGTCAGCCGCGGCCACACCATCTTCCCGGCCGGGGCACCGGTTGAAGGAACCGTCGTCGCCTCCAAGGGCAAGGGCCGCTTCAAGGGAGCCGGCGCTCTCGGCATCGAAGTCAACAGCATCGGCCGCACTCGCGTCAGCACAAGCGAGTACGAGCAGGAGAACAAGGGCCGCGGCAAGCGCACAGCAGTTTTCGCAGGCGGCGGAGCAGGTCTGGGCGCACTCATCGGCGGACTCGCCGGCGGTGGCAAGGGCGCGCTCATCGGCGGACTCGCCGGGGCCGGCGGAGGCACCGCGGCAAACGCCTTTACCGGCAGCCGCGACGTCATCATCCGCCCCGAATCGGTCATCACCTTCCGGCTCACCGAGTCCGTCTCCCGCTAGTGAGTCCCCATCCATGAAAGCCCCGGCGCACGGTGCGTCGGGGCTTTTTCTCGCTTGCCGTAGACTTGAGCCATGCGCCTCACACCAGTCTTCCTGCTCTCGGCCACCGATCCGGCCCACTTTCCCGCCGAAAGCAAAACCTGCAACGCCCCCGAAATCGCCTTTCTCGGCCGCTCAAACGTAGGCAAAAGCTCGCTCATCAATGCGCTCCTCGGATCCAAGCAGGCCCATACGTCCTCGACACCCGGTCGCACCCGCGCCATCAATTTCTTCGCCCTGCACGAGGGCGCAGGCGAGAAGATGAAACAGAAGCCCGAGATGATCTTCGCCGACCTGCCCGGCTACGGCTATGCCAAGATCTCAAAAGCCATCTCGGCCGAGTGGCCCAAGTTCATCGAGCCCTACCTCGCCGAACGCCAAGCCCTCGCCCTCGGCGTCTGCCTGGTCGACACCAACATTCCGCCGCAGAAGTCCGATTCCACCCTCATCCACTTCTTCAAGGAGCTGCAGCGCCCTTATCTCGTCGTGGGCACCAAGTCCGACCGCATCTCCTCGAACGTCCTGCAAAAGTCCCTCGCCGCCCTGCGCAAGGCGCACGAAGTCGACGAAGTCCTTCCCGTCAGCGCGGAAAAAAGCACGGGCATCAAGGAACTCTGGGCACGCCTCGCAGCCATCGCCCAATAAGCAAAGAACCACACAACAAAGGGCCACCGAGTCTCCCCGGCAGCCCTTTGCGTTGGTAGCGCAACCTCAGCGTGCTTTGCGAATTGCCTTTTATCAACTACTCGCCGTAATACTCCAGCCCAAGATGCGTGATCAGATCCTCACCCATGATGTGGCGCAGCGTATTCTTCAGCTTCATGCTCTGGATAAACAGATCATGCTCCGGGTACACACCCTTGGCCGAATCCGGCGCCTTGAAGTAGAAGCTCAGCCACTCCTGGATGCCCAGGCCCTTCAGCGTCGGCGTACGCGCCGCAAGATCCATGAAAAGCACCAGGTCCAGCGCCAGCGGAGCCGCCAGAATCGAGTCGCGGCAAAGGAAGTCCACCTTCAACTGCATCGGGTACCCGAGCCAGCCGAAGATATCGATGTTGTCCCAGCCTTCCTTGTTGTCGCCGCGCGGAGGATAGTAGTTGATGCGCACCTTGTGATACAGGTCCTTATACAGAGCCGGATAAAGCTCCGGCTGCAGGATGATATCCAGCACGCCCAGCTTCGACTCTTCCTTCGTCTTGAAGCTCTCGGGATCGTCCAGAACCTCGCCATCGCGATTGCCCAGGATGTTGGTCGAGTACCACCCGGCCACACCCAGCATGCGCGTCTTGAAGGCAGGAGCAAGGACGGTCTTGATAAACGTCTGGCCGGTCTTGAAATCCTTCCCACAGATCGGCGCGTTCATCTTCTTCGAAAGCTCCTGCAGCGCAGGAATATCGACCGTCAGGTTCGGCGCGCCGTTCGCAAAAGGAATGCCTTCCTTTAGCGCTGCCCAGGCGTACAACATCGAAGGCGTGATGCCCGGATCGTCATCCACCAGGCCCTTCTCAAACGCGGCCAGCGTCTCATGCACGGCCGTACGCTCAAGGAAGATCTCGGTCGAACCGCACCAGATCATCACCTGCCGATCGGTCCTGGTCTTGAACTCCGCAATGTCGTTGCGAATCTGGTTGGCGAGATCGCACTTGTTCTTGCCGACCTTCACCTTCTTCGGGGTCAGGCGCTTGACGTAGTGCTGGTCGAACACCGCCGGCATCGGCTCGATCGACTCAAGGAACGGACGGATCGCCTCAAGCGTCTCCTTATCCAGCACCTCGGCCGTCTTCGCCGCGTCGTACAGGTTGCCGCCAAAGATATCCCAGCCCGTGAAGACCAGGTCCTCAAGCGGGGCGATATCGACAAATTCCTTGATCAATGGCGAACGGTCTTCGGTGCGCTTGCCGAGACGGATATGCCCCATCTGCGAGATGGAGCCGATCGGCAGAGCCATGCCGCGGCGAATCGCTTCAACGCCTGCGATCAACGTAGTGGCTACGGCTCCCATGCCGGGGATCATGATGCCCAGTTTTCCAGTGTGAGGCTTGATGCTGGCCGCTTGCTGGGATGCGGCGCTTTCTTTTGACATGCTTGTAAAAACCCTTCTAAAAAGCGATTTCCATTGCTGCGGATACCTGTAAGTTTCGCCCCGCAACCATGGGTTTGGCAAATCACCAGAAATAAAGCTGCGTTTGCCGCACTAGCCCCCCGACAAAGCCGACAGGTCCAGGACAAAAATCTTGCCGTCATCGAAGATATGCCGGCGTGTCCTGCCAAGCTCCGCATACTGCCGATGTCCGACATTGGCCGCCATGGCCTCCGAGACAATCATCTGGCTCATCCCCGGATCGCTCAAGTGGTGGTCGATCAACGACTGCGGTATACCGGCCTCGGTCCCGTACGCATAGACCAGGTAACGGATGTGCTGGCCCATCAGGTATGCAGCCAGATCCTGCCCTGTGCCCTTCACCGGCCAGCCCGGCGGAGGCCCCGCAGTCGCCGGAAAGTCGGCGATAAACAGTTTGTGCGAACGGAAATCCAGCAGGAAGTTGTCATCCGTCGTCACCAGCGCAGCCGCATCCCGGGGCAGCGCCTGGTTCAGCGCCGCATACTCCGGCCGCGTACCCGTCACCAGCACCACCGGGTCGTTCCTCAAGCCCACACGGATGTCCCGCGGAATCCCCGCAAACTCCCGCGTCCAGGAGTTCAGCCCGATATAAAAGACAAGCCCGGCCGAGAGCAGCGCCCCCGCAGCCGGCAGCCACTGAATCACGCCCGCAAAACGTACCTTCCGGGCCTCTCCCGCAGCCAGCTTCCGAACCGTGTTCGCCCGGTGACAGAAGACCGGAAACGCCAGCAGGATCGCAGGCAGAATACAAGGATAGTTATAGCGCCGGACAGAATCCCCACCCGTAGCAAGCCCCACAAAGTCGGACGCGATCGCCGCCGTCAGGCAAAGAATCACCGCCGTCCGGCTCACATCCTCACGATCGCCAAAAAAGTACTCCGCCAGGAAGATCACAAAAAGTGGCGCGTTGAACGGCACCACCTTCTTGACGACTTCCTTGAAAGGAGGCCCCTTCGCCTCAAGAAACTGGTGATACCCGTGAAAGTGATATCCCGAGCCCAGCAGCGGGAAGAACATCGTTCCCACCTCCGCGCGGTTCACCACCATCCACGGCAGCAGCACCACAAAGCAGGTCGCCGCCGAACCCGCAAAAAGCCGCACCCCGGCAGCAACATTCTCCCGGCGTACGCGGTAGAGGCTCAGCAGCACACAGAAGATGACCGCATGAACGACGTACGTCGACTTCAACCCCCCGATCGCTGCCGTCAGCATGCCCAGCACCACTGCCTCAAGCCACGGTCTCGCTCTCAACTCGGGCGTCACCGCCACCAGCACAAGCGCAAAAAATAGCGCACTCGGCAGAATCACGAAGCTCAGGTTGAACTGCAACTGCGTCGTCGAGATCAGAAACAGCGCAAACAACGCTCTCTGCGTCGCATTCAGCCGAAACGCACGAGCCAGCGAAAACGCAAGCATGGCCGTCAGCAGCAGACCGAAGACCCGGTCAGCCATCTGCACATCCTCAACCGGCAGCACCGACATCACCAGCACGTTGAAGAACTCGTACCCGCCGGTCGAGGTCTGGATGCGCCGCTCGCTGAACGCATCCGCCGCCAGGTGATGCTCGGCAAGCATCTTTTCCGGCGCCGCCAGCTGGTAGGCGTAGTCGTCTTCCGCCTGGTAGTTCGAGGTATGGAAGCTCGCCATCAGCCGCAGGCCCAGCACCAGCCCGAAGCAAAGCAGCAGCACACCTGCCATCTTCGACAAGCCATCCTGCTCACGCGCCGGCTCAGCCAGGCCAAACTCATCGCCGGCTCTAGCCAGCGACGGCAGTGCGAACATCGCCGCCAGCACAAGCCCAAGCAGCGAAAATCCAAGCAGCACCGGCGAAGTGATCAGGTGAAGCGCGTTCAGAATCCCGCCAATCAGCGTCGCCACGCCAAAGCCCGCCGACGCCGACGCTGACAGCCCCGGCCGTTTCCAGCCTCCCAGGCTCAAAAACGCCGCACCATACCCCAGAATCCCCACAAACAGCAAC
>CAZZZP010000099.1:0-14147 GCA_964658635.1 Lichenicola sp.
GGCTTGCCGTATGGCTCACCTATCCGCTGGACTGAATTCGGATCGAAGGACCTGCCTTTGAATCGATCGAGGGAGGCCCCTGGTGGAACGAGCAGACTGTCGACGCTGCGGCCGGTTCTGCTGCCGAGGCGGGTGTCGATGCGTCCGGCTTCGATTCCCTTCTCTTCTGTGAGGTATTGCTTGGCGTTGAGGCTGCGCTGCGCACCCTGGCGCTCTGCCTCGGTTGGGCTGAAGTTGCCGATGAGGACCAGCTTCGCGTCGTTCTGACGCTCCAGATTAAGCGCGATGTCATCGAGGCAAGCCTTGGCCTCGTTATCAATGCGAACCGGACGCCTGGGGTCACGATCGAAGGAGATGATGCAGAGAGGTGAGGCCTCCGGCAGAGGCGGGGGTGCGGTGGCCTTCGCGGTCGCCAGAACGGCGACCTGGGTGGTCGCTGTAGCCGACCTGCCGAGGTCGTCGACTGCGTTACAGAAGACGTTGATGGCGGGGCGGGAGACACCGGCGGTTGCAAGCTGAACCTTGTTGCCGTCGCCCGTGATGGTTCCGGCGTCCGCGGAAAAGGAGTAGGTGAGGGGGCGGTTTGCAGCGCTTGCACCCGCGGCGACGATGGCTACGAGACCACCGGACTGCACGGTGGAGGGGCTGGCCGAGCAGGTGACAGTGGGCGGTTCGAAGGGCTTGATGGTAAAGGTGCCTTCACATTTAGCCTGTTCGCCGGCGCGACTGCCCTCGGAGACTGCGCCCTTGATGGTGTACTCGCCCGGTGCGAGGCCTTCGGTGGCGATGGTCGCGCCCATGTCTGCCTGGGTAACGCGGCCTCCGGTCGAACTGAACATGTAAAGCGTCTTCGTTTTCGTCTTGAGGTTCATGGGGTTGGCGCTGATCTGGACGGGAGCGCCGGGGTAGACGGAGCCGGGTGTGACCTCGCAGGCGAGCATGAGATCGTTGTGGCCCTTCGCGATTTCGCCTGCGCCCAGGCGCAATACGAGTCCGCTCGAGACCCTGGCGACGGTAATTTTGGCGAGGCCGCCGAGAGCTGCCGCGGGCAGGGAGAGGGGGCCGTAGTTGACCTGGTCGTATTCGAAGTCAGTCTCCACGGGCTTGATGGCGAGCATCCCGTGGAGGACGGGCAGGACGTAGTCGACGCCGATGCCGCCTTTGACGCTCCAGCCGAGGGTGAGTGGGTTCTCGAAGGGGCCGCTGATGCGCGCGGCGCCGCCGAGGACATGGGCGTAAGGGATCCAGCGTCCCAAGGGCTGGCGGTAGGCAAAGCCTCCCCCGGCCGAGTAGACGCGCTGGCCAACGGGCGAGCACGGGATTGCATTGCAGAGGCCGGCGGCGGAGAGGGTGCGGCCGCGGCTGAAGTACTCGGCTTCTGCCGTGAAGCCGAGGTGACGGGTGAACCAGTAAGTCGCGCTGAGGGTGGCGTTGGGGTTGTAGAGCCTGGGGTAATACTTGCCGTAGATATCGCTGTTGATCGGCGCCCAGAGTCCGTACCCACCGTAGAGATCGAACTTTGACAGATCGCTTGATCCAGCCGCCCTGGCCTGGCCTTTGGCGGGGCTGAAAAGCATAAGGAGACAGCCAGCCAGCAGAGCGGCATTGAGGCTTCTAGCGAGCAGGTCGACCATTCGTTCGCTCCAGTTTGCTTTTCAGATTTTCGCGGGGATGATCTGAGTCTAGAGGGCATTCGGGCCGGAGGGTGTCGCGGGGAGAAGCTTATTGTGCACGAATTCCGTACAATCCCAATACCGAACGTGTACCTTTGCGTTTGGACTTGGAAACGGCTGTAGACCATGGATATTCGCTCCACCCCTATTCGCGTGCTTGTCGCGAAGCCTGGCCTGGATGGTCATGACCGCGGCGCCAAGATCATTGCCCGTGCGCTGCGCGATGCGGGCATGGAGGTGATCTACACGGGGTTGCGGCAGACGCCGGAGATGATCGTGTCGGCGGCGATCCAGGAGGATGTGGACTGCATCGGGCTGTCGATCCTGTCGGGGGCGCACACGGCGATTGTGCCGCGGATCCACCAGTTGCTGGTGGCGCAGAGAGCTGAGGATATTTTGCTGGTACTGGGTGGGACGATCCCGGCGCAGGATGAGGCACTGATGCGGGCGAATGGGGTGGCGGCGGTCTTTGGGCCCGGGACTTCGCTCGAGACGACGATTTCTTTTATACGAGAACACATCAAGCCGCGGACATTGCTGACGCGGTAGATAAAGGAGATCCTCCTTGCACGAGACGATCCTGATTGAAGAAGCTGGCGGAGTTCGTACAATTACCCTGAACCGGCCGGAGCGCCGCAATGCGATGACTCCGAAGATGCAGGGGGAGTTGATTGCAGCGTTCGACGAGGCGGCAGACTCTCCGTCGACCCGGGTGCTGGTGCTGACGGGAGCTGGCGAGGCTTTCTGCGCGGGGCTCGACCTGACGGCGCTGCAAGCGATGAAGAACAAGACTCCGCTTGAGCTGTCGGATGACGCGCACCGGATCTCGCGGCTCTTTCGAACGCTATACGAGCTGCCGCTACCGACGATTGCGGCGGTGAACGGGCATGCGGTGGCGGGTGGGACGGGGCTGGCTACGCTGTGCGACTTTACGCTCGCGGTGCCGACGGCGAAATTTGGTTATACCGAGGTGAAGATCGGCTTTGTGCCGGCGCTGGTTTCGGCCTACCTGGGGCTGCAGGTGGGAGAGAAGCGGGCTCGCGACCTGCTGATGACGGGCCGGCTGTTCTCGGCTGGGGAGGCAATGGCGATTTCGCTGGTAAACGAGGTGGTGGAGGCGGAGGCGCTGATGGGGCGAGTGCATGAGCAGGCGCAGACGCTGATGAGGAACTCCCCGAGTGCGATGCGGGCGACCAAGGAGCTGATTACGAGCCAGAATCGCGAATGGCTGGACAAGGCGATGCACATGTCGCTGAAGGCAAATACGGAGTCGCGTGAGACGGCGGACTTCCATGAGGGGATTGCGGCGTTTCTGGAGAAGCGGAAGGCTGTCTGGTCGTGAGAGTTTTCCTTCTAGACTAGAGAGATGACCGCAGAGACCAAAGTCCGCGTCCGCTACGCCGAAACCGACCAAATGGGCGTCGTTTACCACTCCAACTACCTGATCTGGTTCGAGGTCGGGCGAGTGGAGTATATGCGGCAACTGGGGCTGACGTACAAGTCGATGGAGCAGGAGGACGGGTGCGGGATCGCCGTGGTGGAGGCGAATGCACGCTACAAGGCTCCGGCACGGTATGACGATGAGCTGATCATCCGGACGCGGGTGACGCAGGCGCGGGGATCGATTATCGGGTTTGCGTATGCGGTTGTACGGGCGAGCGATGAGCTGCTGCTTTGCGAGGGGTCGACGACGCATATCGTGGTGGATCGCGAGATGAAACGGGCACCGATGCCGGCTCGGTTTGCGGCTGCGTTTGCGCCAGCTCCCTAGTACGGCTGGTTACGAGCAGGGCTGGCTACTGGACTCGGCCACTGAAGCGCTTCTGCATCTCGGCGGTTGCGGCGAGCAGTCCGTCGAGCGAGGTGAGCTTCGGGAGTTCGGCGCCCAGGTCGTTGAGGACGCGGAGGAGGAGCTCGGTGGGGAGGTTTCCTACGAGTGCATCCTGGGCGAAGGGGCAGCCGCCGAGGCCACCGATGGCGGAGTCGAAGCGCCGGCAGCCGGCTGTGTAGGCGGCGCGGATGAGAGCTTCGGCGTGGTCGGGTGCGGCGTGGAGATGGACGCCGATTTCGATCTGGTCGTGGACCGCGATGACGTCGCTGACAATGTCGGCTACCTGCTTTGGCGTGGCTTTGCCTATGGTGTCGGCGAGCGAGATCTGGGTCACGCCGTTGTCGACGAGCAGGTCGCAGGCTGCGACGACTTCGTCGATGTCCCAGGGCTCGTTGTAGGGATTGCCGAAGGCCATGGAGACGTAGGCGACCACGTCGCAGCCGGCCTTGTAGGCGATGGTGCCGACGGCTTCAAGGGCCTCAAGCGACTCTTCGGGGGTCTGGTTCTGGTTGCGCTTGAGGAAGCCGGGCGATATGGAATAGGGGAAGCCGAGGGTTGAGACGGCTCCCGTGGCCACGGCGCGTTCGGCGCCTTTTTCGTTGACGACGATTCCGATGATCTCGACATCGTCGGGTGGGTCGAGGTATTCGAGGGTGAGTTCGGCGTCGGCCATCTGGGGGACGGCGGTCTTCGAGACGAAGCTGACGGCGTCGATGTGACGGAATCCCGCGGCTACGAGGATGCGGAGGTAGTCGGCTTTGACTTCAGTGGGGATGACGCCGGGCAGGCCCTGCCAGGCATCCCGCGGGCATTCGATGATCTTTACCATTCAAAAACTCCTCAATGCGCCCTGTGCGGGCGGCGGGCGTTCGCACGCCTTTTTGAGCTTCGCGCGACCTTCCCGTTGGTCAAGAAACTTTGATGCCGACCGATGGGAGGAGCATGCGAAGCCCAATATCGGCCGAAGTGCTATGTCTGGATGACGCCGGGATTAAATTTTTGCACTTCGGGGTTGAGCGAGCAGGCTTCGAGCGCCAGCATCAGAACATCGCGCGTCTTTGCTGGATCTATGATCGCATCGACCCACAGCCTTGCGGCACCATACCTGGGGTCGGCGGCCGCGTCGTAGCTTGCCTTGATCTCCTCCCAGATGGCCCGCTTCTTCTCGTCCGAGACGACCTCGCCGGAACGCTCCATCTGTTTGGCTTTGACCTCGGCCAGGGTATTGGCGGCCGCGGCGCCACCCATGACGGCGTACCTGGCGGTGGGCCAGGCGAAGAGGAAGCGGGGGTCGTAGGCCTTGCCGCACATGGCGTAGTGCCCTGCCCCGAAGCTTCCGCCGACGATGACCGAAATCTTGGGGACGACGCTGGTAGAGACGGCCGACACCATCTTGGCGCCGGCGCGGATGATGCCTGACCACTCCGCGTCCTTGCCGACCATGAAGCCGTTGACATCGTGAAGGAAGATGAGGGGGATGAGGTTCTGATTGCAGTCCATGATGAAGCGGGCGGCTTTCTGGGCGCCCTCGGTGTAGATGACGCCGCCGACTTCGATGCGCTGGGTGCCAGCCATGGGACCCATGGCGACGGTCTGGCGCTGGTTGAGCTTCTGGTTGGCGACGATGCCGACGGCGCGGCCGCAGATGCGCGCGTAACCGCAGAGGACGGTGCGGCCGAAGTCCTGCTTGTACTCGTCGAACTCGCTGCGGTCGACGATGCGGGCGATGAGGTCGCGCATGTCGTAGACGTTGCTTGCGCCGGGTGCGGGATCGATGAAGCCGTAGAGCTCTTCAGCGGGAAAGAGGGGCTGGTCGTGCTGCTCGTCGTAGTGTGTAACCGAATAGGGACCTTGTCCCCGTGAGCCGAACTTTTCTACCAGAGAGCGTAACCGTTCCAGGCACGATTCGTCATTTTTCTCTTTGAAATCGACGGTTCCCGAGATTTCGGCGTGCATGGTTGCGCCGCCGAGCTCTTCTGCGGGTGTCTTCTGGCCGATGGCGGCCTGGACGAGGGCGGGGCCCGCGAGGAAGAGGCCGGAGCCTTCGGTCATCAACACGGTGTCGGTCATGACGGGCAGGTAGGCACCGCCGGCGACGCACATGCCCATGATGGCGGTGATCTGCGGGATGCCGAGCGAGCTCATGACAGCGTTGTTGCGGAAGACGCGGCCAAAGTCGTCCTGATCGGGAAAGACCTCTTCCTGGAGCGGGAGGAAGACGCCGCTGGAGTCGACGAGATAGATGGTGGGGATGCGGTTCTCGAGCGCGATGGATTGGGCGCGGAGGACTTTTTTGGCGGTCATGGGAAAGAAAGCGCCGGCCTTGACGGTGGCGTCGTTGGCGATGATCAACGCGAGCCGGCCCTGGACGCGGGCGATGACGGCGATGCAGCCGGCGCCGGGCGCTCCGCCCCACTCGGTGTACATGTTGTGAGCGGCCCAGAGGGCGAGTTCGAGGGGCTCGGTACCGGAGTCGACCAGGAGCGCGATGCGTTCGCGTGCGGTGAGCCGTCCCTTGGCGTGCTGCGCGTCGATGGCTTTGCTGCCGCCGCCGGTGCGGATTTTGGCTTCCTGCCGACGGATTTCTTCGAGGAGCGCTTCGTTGGCCGTGCGGTTTGTCTTCGCTTTTGGACTGTTCGCGTTCCACTTGCTTTGAATTTGATTGCCGATTGCCATCCGAACAAGATACCCCTTTGGAGGCAGTCCAGGCACCTGCTGGGAGCAGGGTTCTGCTTGAATCCCTCGCGGCTAAGTGCAATCCTAGTTCTGTGCCCCATTTGCCGCTGCAGATCTCGCTCCCCAACTCCCTTGCGCCTTACGTTGAGGCGCGGGTGGAATCGGGTACTTACGGGACTCTAACGGCTCACGTTCGCGAACTGATCTTCGAAGACCGCGAGCGCTGCCTTGAGCGACTCGAGGACCGGCTTGTGCAGAATATGGCAACTTCGCCAAGGTGTAGAAGCGATTCTCAGCGAATCCGCAAGTTTCTTAGACCATGAACCTTCGTCCTACAGATGTGCTGCTGCTGATTGACCTGCAACCTGACTTTATGACGGGTGGGGCGCTGGCTGTTGCGGGTGGCGACGAGATTATCCCGCTGGTTAACGCGCTGGCCGGGCGGTTTGAGCATGTCATTCTGACCCAGGACTGGCACCCGCCGCAGCATATTTCGTTCGTAACCTCGCACCCGGGTGCGCGGCCATACGAGCAGGTCGCCGCAGCGTACGGAAAGCAGACGCTCTGGCCTGAGCATTGCGTGCAGCACTCGTCGGGTGCGGCGCTGCACGAGGGGCTCGAGATTCCGCATGCCGAATTGATCCTGCGGAAGGGGTTCCGCCGGCATATCGACTCTTACTCGGCATTTTTGGAGAACGATCACGTCACGCCGACGGGGCTAGCCGGGTACCTGCGGGAGCGTGGGTTGGAGAGATTGTTTGTAGCCGGGCTGGCGTATGACTACTGTGTTCGGTTTTCGGCGATTGACGGAAAAGCGCTTGACTTCGAGACGGTCGTGATTGAAGATGCCTGCCGCGCGGTCGATCTTCCTGGTTCAGTCGAATCAGCGAATGCGGCGTTTGCCGAGGCCGGTGTACCCAGGGTGCAATCGGGCGCTGTGCGGGATGGAAGTCTTCTATAAGCTTGAAGACCATGGCCTCCCCTGCAAGCGCGCCCGCTGACTCCTGGATTGCCACGACGGCTACCGTAACGACCTGCAAGTATCAATTTGCTGGGCTGTCGACGTTGGTTATCGGATTTAATGTTCGGCAGAAGTTCCGCATCACGTTCGATTACTACGCTCATGGGCGGACGTGGTCGGATGAGTTTGGGTCCCCGACGGCGATTCCGCAAAATACCGAGATTCCAATTACCTACAATCCGCTGGATCCGCAGCAGAACAGCCGGACGAATCGCCCGAGCGAGGCGGCTACGGCGAACCGGCCGCCGATCCTGCTGGTGGGGATCGCGGGGTCGATCATACTTTCATTGGCATGGCTTGCCGTGCTGCGGGGTTGCCGGTAGGACGAATGGGCTTACGCGGTAACCGGTTCTCTGACCGCAGTCTCAGAATCGAGACCAGGAACAGTCGAATATTTCGGTTCGAAGCTTCTGGCGGATCATCTATTCGGCATGAGCACGCAAGCGATTCATCCCGGGGTCCGCATGGGGCACGTTCGCCTGAAGGTTTGCTAATCTGGACCGCGCCCTGGGGTTCTATGAGGGCGTGCTGGGGCTGAAGGTCACGCTGCGCTGTGCAGTGGAACGGCCGGGGCGTTACCAAGTCGGGCAAGCCTGTCCAATTCGATGGGGTGGACGTAATCGACTGTAACGACGAGGGGAAGATCGTGCTGGTGCGCGAGTTATGGGATCCGGCGCCGGTCTTCGCGGCTTTGGCGGACCAGCCGTGTGGCGCTCCGGCACGTTTGAGTGGGGTTTCCTTGCTGGACTGAGGGACAGTTGCGGATGGTGGCCATGGTGCCGTCGAGCAAAAACCGCGTCAAGGCGGATGCATTCCGCGCCGGCGCTAGGGGTGAGCTTGCATGGTGCCTGCGAGACCAAGGTCTTGGGCGCGGGCCTGCATGGCACCGAGACAGTTCGCGACGTGTTGTTCGAGCGAGAGGTTGAGGAGTTCCGCGCCTAGAGTCATGTCTTCGCGCTTGACTGCGCGGGCGAAGCCCTTGTCCTTCATCTTTTTGACGGCTCCCTTTGCCTCTACGTCGAGGATGGATTTTGTGGGCTTGACGAGGGTGCACGCGGTGAGGAAGCCGGCGAGTTCATCGCAGGCGAAGAGGGTGCGTTCAAGGTGAGTCTCGGGCTTGACGCCGGAATAGTCAGCGTGGGCGAGGATGGCCTGCAGGATCTCATCGGGCCAGCCGTGCTCGCGCAGATATTTGACGCCGACGAACGGATGTTCCTCGGGGGTGGGGTGCTTTTCGTAGTCGAAGTCATGCAGAAGACCAGCGCAGGCGTAGCGGTCGACTAACTCGGACACAGACGTGGGGTCGAGGTTTAGGCGAGCGGCTTCCATGTGACCGTAGGCTTCGCAGCAGATCGAGACGCTGAGCGCATGTTTGCGCAGACTTTCACCGGAGGTCCACTGCTCCATCAAACGCATTGCTTCGTCTCGGCTGTGCATTCTTCTCTTCTCCTGGGGACCCACGAAAGTTCATCGTGACCAACGATGCTATTTACTCTTTTGATTCTACTTTGGGTTTCTCCGGTTTTTCTCGGGTGACTTCTGTAATCACCCTTGACTCCCCTGATTCCCAGTGTCACTCTAGGCACATCGCAGGTTTCCGTTATCGGACACACCTGTGCTGCGGACCTTGCTCTGGCTCCCGCCCGCACGACACAACTTATGGCAACCATGACGGCTCATCTGGGTCCAAGCGCGGTTTTGTCGGCTGAAGAGCGCCCTGAATCACAACGGCAGGTGCTTCGCTGCACCCACTGCAAGCTGGTTCAGTTCCGCACGGTGACGGCGACCTGCCGGCGCTGCAAGAAGTCCATCGAGTCGGAGCGTCCGGCGCAGGCACCCGCTCCCTTGGCCCTGGTTCCGCAGATTGCGGAGCCTGCGCAGGGGCTGCAGGTGGCTGCTGCGGTTCGCGACCTGCGCCATGTTCGCAATCTTTCACAGCGCCAGCTCGCGGCGAGGATGAATGTGCCTCGCACTTATATCTCGAAGATCGAGAACGGGAAGGCGATGCCGACTCTTTCGTCGCTGAATCGGCTGGCGAATGCGCTTGAGGTGGACATCTCGGCGCTGCTGCGCGATGCGAATACGAGGCACTCGAACGAGACATCGATGCTGACGGCTGATCCGTTCCTGGCCGAGATTGCGCAGTATACGTCAAAGCTGGACAGTCTGCAGCGCTCGATCTTTCTGAACCATGTGCGCGAGCTTGCGGCCGGTCGGCGCCGGACCGCGTAAGGGCTCGCTCTCTCCTGCAACCTCCGGACGCATCCAGAGCGGGTGCGTCCTCTCCTCTTCCCTGCTGTCAGGACTTCTTTTCCAGTGCCTCGCCTGCACCGATCTTGCCCGTCCTTGTATGCTTACGGGAGCAGTTCAAGAGGCAGTGATCTTGCGTTCTGGCACCTCCGTCCCCCCGGTTCTTACCAGCGCCCCCCGGCGCCCCAGCCGCCTTGGCGAACTCTCGCCTGAGGAGGCGGCAGTGTACGCGCAGCTTGACCCGACTCGGATTCCCGAGCATGTGGCCATTATCATGGACGGAAATGGGCGCTGGGCGGGTAAACGAGCGCTGAAGCGTTTCCTGGGACATCAGCAGGGCGCCGAATCGGTGCAGTATGTGGTCGAAGTTGCGTCGCGGATCGATCTGCCGTGGATCACGCTTTATGCCTTTTCGATTGAAAACAACCTTCGCCGGCCGAAGACCGAGGTCAGCTTCCTGATGAAGCTGCTGAGCAACTACCTGACCGGCAATGTGAAGCGGATGAACGACAACAATGTGCGCGTGGCGTATATCGGGCGCACGACGGGGTTGCCGCAGGAGATTCAGGACACGATGCAGTGGGCGTCCGAGGAGACGGCGAAGAACACCGGCACGACGCTGACGCTGGCTCTGAATTACGGCAGCCGGGCGGAGATTGTGGACGCATCGCGATCGTTGGTGCACTCGCTGATTGGCGAAGCTCACCGTCGCGGGATTTCGCTTGAGGACCTGCTGCAGGTGGATGGGGTTGAGGAGCGGTTTGCCGAGGACCAACTGGCGAAGAACCTCTATACGGCGCATATGCCTGATCCGGACCTGGTAATTCGGACGTCGGGCGAGCAGCGAATCTCTAATTTCCTGCTTTGGCAGATCGCATATGCCGAGATTTTTGTGACGGACCGGCTTTGGCCGGATTTCCGCGGGCTGCATCTGCTGGAGGCGATCCACAATTTCCAGCAGAGGGAGCGGCGGTTTGGCGGCCTGAACGAGGGGACCGACGAGCAGCTTGAGGGTAAGGAAGTGTCGCTCGAGACGCCAGAGTCGATTGCGGCTGAGTTGGCCGGGCATTGAGCTGTTTCGACCAGGGTCTTAGAGGGGGCGGCGCCCTGCGAATCCCTGTATTCTTACGCCTGACCGCATGAAACGCATCCTTACAGCCATCGTTCTGATTGCCGCTGTTATGGCGATCGTCTTTCTGGGGCCCCTTTGGCTTATGGCCGTCGCGGCTGGCGTCGTGGCTGCCCTTGCGGCATTCGAGTATCGCGCTCTCGCCAAGGAGGGTGCGGCGGCGAAAGAGCTGTCAACCGATATTCCGTTGTGGTGGTTGTTTTCGGCGACGGCGATCATTTTTTTCTTTACGCTTCGGCTTCCTGATTTTGAACTTCCTCTCCTGACGCTGGTGACGTTCATCCTGCTGGGTTGGGAAGGGTTCCGGGCTCCACTGGAGCGTGTTCTGCCGAACACCGCACTTGGGCTCTTCGGGCTGATCTACGTGGTTTATCCGCTGACGCTACTGCCTCTGATCAGGGCACACGAGGACGGTACGGGGCTGCTGGTCTTTCTTTTCGTGTGCGTGTGGATGGGCGATATCGCGGCGCTCTATATCGGCAAGAACTTCGGCAAGCGGAAGCTCGCGCCCAGACTCTCACCCAACAAGACGATTGAAGGGTCGATCGCTTCGATTGTTGGTTCGGTGGGATTCGGCATGGCGATCTACTATCTGGGGATTCATCTGGCCGCCCGTGGCTATACCGGCCTGCTGATTGCGATTCCGGCGTGGCAGATGGTGCTGCTTGCGATTGTGCTGAATGTGGCAGCGCAGCTCGGCGACCTGCTGGAGTCGGCGATCAAGCGCGGCGCGGGGGTCAAGGACTCGGGCACGATGCTGCCGGGGCATGGCGGGATACTGGACCGGATCGATGCGCTGCTTTTGGCCGCGCCGGTGCTCTGGTACATCCTCCTACTGAAGGATTGGCAGGGTCTGTTCCGGTAAGGCAAATGCGCCCTGCGCGGGCGGCGGCCGCATCGTGACTTTCCTACGCTTCGCCTGGCTGGGGGCAGGGACCGTTAGCGCACGAAGTGCCTTTGATCTGAGAAGATAGAGGGTGTGAAGAAGATTGCAATCCTTGGCTCTACCGGGTCGATCGGTACCTCTACCCTCTCCATCTGCGAACAATTTCCCGACCGCTACACGCCAGTTGCGCTCGCTGCCGGAACCAATGTGGATGTGGCTTTTGAACAGGTTCAGCGTTGGCGGCCGTTGCTGATCTCGATGGCGACCGAAAGCCATGCCGGGCTGCTGCAGGAGCGCCTGAAAGCTGCGGGGCTGGGTGGAGTTGAAGTGGTTTACGGGACGGCCGGCACGGTGGCTGTGGCTACGCACAAGGGTGTGAGCTTCGTTGTCTCGGCTATCGTCGGCGTGGCCGGGCTGGAGGCGACTTATGCGGCAGTGCAGGCGGGCAAAACGATCGGGTTGGCGAACAAGGAGTGCCTGGTTGCCGCAGGGGACCTGATTATTGCTGCCGCGCGCGAGAAAGGCGTGGCGTTGCTGCCGATTGACTCCGAGCACAATGCGGTTCACCAGTGCATGCGTGGCGGGACGCAGGCCGAGGTGTCGCAGGTGTGGCTAACGGCCTCCGGCGGCCCGTTTCGGAACACGCCGGCCGAGCAATTTGCTTCGATTACGCCTGCGCAGGCGCTGAAGCACCCGACCTGGGTGATGGGGCAGCGGATCACGATCGACTCGGCCACGATGATGAATAAGGGGTTCGAGGTGATTGAGGCCTGCCGGCTGTTCGATCTGCCGCCCGAGAAGGTTCGCGTGACGGTGCACCCGCAGTCGACGGTGCACTCGCTGGTGGAGTTTGTGGATGGGTCGATATTGGCCCAGATTTCTGTGACGGACATGCGATTGCCGATCCTTTATGCGCTGGCGTATCCGGAGCGTCCGGCCTCGAATCTGACTTTTGACCTGGCAAAGCTGTCGCAACTGGACTTCTCGCAGCCGGATCTGGCGAGGTTTCCCTGTCTGCGTCTAGCGTACGAGGCGGCGGCGGCGGGTCAGTCCGCATGTATCGCGCTGAATGCGTCGGATGAAATCGCAGTGGCGGAGTTCCTTGCCGGCGGTATTCCATTCCTGGGCATCCCACGTACAATCGAGCGTGTGCTCGAGCTAACGGCCTCGGCCCGGCCGGAGTCTATCTCCGAGGTTCTCGCAGCGGACCGCGCTGCGCGTGCTGTTGCCGAAGAGGTTATCGCTCAAACCCGGGCCTGATTGTTCTTAGGCTTACAACCCGTAAGAGGTCTTGCCCTTGTCGCTTTTCACCGCCTCCAATCTGTCCGCCATTCCCGAGTTGGGCGTCGTGCTCGGCATCATGGTGATCGTGCACGAATTCGGCCATTTTGCCGCGGCCAAGCTGTGCAAGGTGCGCGTTGAGACGTTTGCGGTGGGCTTTGGGCGCAAACTCTTCGGTTTTGAAAGCGGCGGGACGTCGTACCAGATCAATCTGCTGCCGCTTGGCGGGTACGTGAAGATGGCTGGCGAGTTACCAGGGGAGACGATTCACTCAGACGACCCGGGCGAGTTCCAGAACCATCCTCGCTGGCAGCGGGTGATTATTACGCTGGCCGGTCCGATTGCGAACTTCATCCTGGCTTATGTGCTGATGACGGGCCTTTTTATGGCTCACCACGAGATTGAGGATTTTTTCTCGCAACCAGTGGTCGCAGATTTTGTGGAGCCAAACAGTCCGGCGAGCCGGACCGGAATCCAGGCCGGGGACCAGGTTGTGCGCATTGACTCGGTCAACGATCCTCACTGGGATGACGTCGAGACTCGCGCCGCAATTGCGGCGAACCACCCGGCTCCTTTCTCCTATCTGCATGATGGCAAGCGTGTCGATACCGTCTTGAACATCGATTACAAAGGTCGGCAGAACTTCGATCCGAACCGGGATCTTGGGCTGATTCCGCGGATGCAGACGACGCCGGTGCAGGTTTTTGCGCTGGAGCCGGGGATGCCTGCTGCGGCCGCCGGGCTACAGCCGGATGACTTTGTGCTTGCGATCGACGGCCACCAGCTTCACTCTGTCGCTGCCCTGCTCGCCTATCTACAAGAGCAGCATGGCCAGCCGGTCAGGCTGAGTGTGCTGCGCAAGGTGGACGGTGCGGACAGGAATGTCACGCTGACGATTTCGCCGGTCTACACGGATATTCAACAGGGAAAGGCCTGGCGGATTGGCTTTTCCCCAGTGCCTCCCCCGGCCCATGCGGACAGGCTGCCGTTTACCCAGGCTTTGGCTGCGTCGTGGGACGAGAACATCAAGAACTCGAAGCTGATCTTTGAAGTGCTGGGCCGGCTGGTGAAGCACCAGGTTTCGGTCAAATCGCTTTCGAGTCCTCTGGGGATTGGCGTGCAGGTGCACCAGGCGTTCGACATGCCGGGCTGGCTGCCAATTATCGAGACGATGGCGATGATCTCGCTGAATCTGGGGATCTTCAACCTGCTGCCGATTCCGATTTTGGACGGCGGGATGATCGTGTTTCTGGGGATCGAGTCGGTGATCCGGCGCGACCTGAATCCGCGTATCAAGGAGCGGATCTACCAGGTGGCGTTCGTGTGCATCGTGCTATTTGCCGCGGTCGTAATCTTCAACGACATTACGAAGTTTCTGCCGGTTCACCCGCACCCGTAAG
>CAZZZP010000100.1:0-13759 GCA_964658635.1 Lichenicola sp.
TTAGCTGTGGGTGTACAGGGAGGTTCAGATATCGACGCCGTTTTCTTCCAAGGAAGACGGCTCTGCACGATCCCTCCACTCCACAGCAACAGCTAATCTGCTCTAACCGTCCCCTCCCCGCAAAGGCACGGCTTCAGCCGTGCCGTCAGCCCCCACACCCGGGTCCGTCGGTCAAACCGACCTTCGCAGGATTTCCCCTCACCACCCATCCCCACCCCAGCCTTCAGGACCCCCGGACAAAAGTGGCTGCCCTAAAAACAGTGCAACAATAAGTCCGGACTTCAACCCCTCGAAAGGGTACCGAAGTCCGGACTTAACTTACCTGTTTTGAATACTTTGGGTCCTTAGGTACAGAGTGGGGGCACTACGCCGCCTGCTCCCCCGATTCGAAGTACAAATACCGCCGCCAGCTCGGGTCCGCAGACCCGATCATCCGCATAATATGCCGGCTCGTATGCAGGGAAAACGGCCTCGGCTCCCGCAGCAACTTCATCTCCGTCAGCTCGTGCAGCATCTGGTTGCCCTTGCGCCGGTTGCAGTCGTGGCAGCAAGCCACCAGGTTCTCCCACGTCGAAAGCCCGCCCCGCGAACGCGGAATCACGTGGTCCAGCGTCAACTCGCTCGCCGTCAGCACAATCTGGCAGTACTGGCACATGTTCCGGTCCCGCAGCAGGATGTTCTTCCTCGACAGCGCACGCGTCTGGTGCGGAATCCGCCTGTACTCCAGCAGACGGATCACCGAGGGCATCGCCACGCTCATCCGCGCCGCATGCAGCGTCGCGCCCTGCGCCTCTTCCGTCCGCGCCACGCCCTTCAGCACCAGCACCAGCGCACGCCGCGCTCCGCAGATGTTGATCGGCTCATAGCTCGCATTCAGCACCAGCACAGGCGTCTGCATCGCCGGCTGCCGGAACGTCCCCAGCCTTACATCCAGCTCCGTCGTTACCCGCCGAGCAGCGCTCGCTGTCCCGCTCACATGCCGCCCGCTCGTCACTCGCTGCTTCTGCTTCCTCGTCTGCATTCCCGCATCCCCTCCGGTTGTGCTCGTTAGTCGCCTTACTGAACTCGTGCCGTCGCCGCATCCCACAGCGCAACGCCGTCTCCCGGGTCTTCGTGCAGCCGCCGCACAGCCTGCTGCTGCGCCCGCGCCAGAGTCGCCACCCACACCCGGCTCGCGCCCGCAGCTTTCAGCACTCGCGCACACTCCCGCGCCGTCGCGCCGCTCGTCAGGATGTCATCCACCAGCAGCACCTCGCGCCCGGCCACATCGCCCGTCACCGCGAAGGCCCCGCGCATATTCCTCCGCCGCTCCCTGCGTGACAGCACGAACTGCGTCTCCGTCCGCCGGGTGCGCACCAGCGCTCCATGCGCCTCCCTCAGCCGCCACTCCGGCCGCATCCACCTCAGCCGCCGGACCGCTTCCCCGGCCAGCAGCACCGACTGGTTGAACCCCCGCTGCCGCTCCCGCGCACGGTGCAAAGGCACCGCCACCACCACCAACTCCCGCCCGGCCTGCTCCTCCAGCATCAGCACCGCCCGCGCCAGCCGCTCGCCCAGCAGGGGAGTCAGCGCCTGCATCCCGTCGAACTTCAGCAGCCGGATCAACAGCCGCAACTCATCGTCGTACGTCGCATAGGAGACCGCCCGGTCGAACGCCGGTAGAGCCAGTCTGCATTCGCGGCACAGCAATCCGTCCGCCAGCATCCCGGCAAACCGTATATCTTCCATGTCAAGTTCGAGGTTCAGCGCCTCACCGCAGCGCTCGCACCCGCGCATTGTGCTCTGCTCCACGAGTCCCACACACGCATCGCAGACTGGAACAAGGCTCGCTCGCAGCAGCGGCCCATCACAACACCGGCAATCTGCCGGAGACAACGTCGTTACAAGATCATGCAGAAGCATCGCGGGACTTCGAAGCACCCGCACCACCGCCCGCCAGCCGGCTACCCGGTTCACGCGGCCACGTGCCACCTGGCCAGGTGGACCTCCCGCATCAACCCCGAGCGTCTGTCCATTCAAGCTCTCGCTGAAGACACACCTCTAGCGTCGCCTCCAGTCTGGAGTCCCAGACGGCGCCGTTGCACAGAGTATAAGCCCGGAGTGTGCCTTCTGGTCAACAGCCATCACACCGCCCGCCCCGCGTCACCCCGCTGGTACACTCCCTCCTAGCCGACCTTCAAGGTCCAGTCACAAGAGGAAATACCGACAAGATGGCAGCTCCCACCCACTTCCAGCCCTTCGTTCCCGCCTCCGAGTCTCGCCCCGAGCTCACCTTCCGCGCCCTCCTCCTCGGCGCCCTCTTCGCCGTCCTCTTCGGTGCCGTCACCGTCTATGTCGGCCTCCGCGCTGGGCTTACCGTCGCCGCCTCCATTCCCATCTCGGTCCTCTCCATCTCCATCCTGCGCGCCTTCGGCAAGGCCTCCATCCTCGAGAACAACATCGTCCAGACCGTCGGAAACGCCGGCCAGTCCATCGCCTCGGGCGTCATCTTCACCCTGCCCGCGCTCATCTTCCTTGGCTTCGACCTCGAGTCCACCCGCATCTTCGCCCTCGCGCTCTTCGGCGGCTGGCTAGGCGTCCTCTTCATGATTCCCCTCCGCCGCCAGCTCATCGTCGAGGAGCACGGAACCCTCATCTACCCCGAGGGCACCGCCTGCGCCGACGTCCTCATGGCCGGCGAACGCGGCGGCTCATTCGCCTCCCGCGTCTTCCTCGGCCTCGGGCTCGGAGCCCTCTACACCCTCTTCCAGAACGACAACCTCTTCGCCCTCTGGCCCTCCGGCCCCAACTACGAGCCTGACCTCGGTGGTCCCCAACACCTCCTCAAAGGCGCCGCCATCCGCGCTGACTGCACCCCCGAATACCTCGGCGTCGGCTACATCATCGGCATCCGCGTCGCCGCCATCATGCTCGCCGGCGGAGTCTTCTCCTGGCTCGTCCTCATGCCCGCCATCTACTTCTTCGGCCACGGCCTCACCATCTATCCCGGCACCTCGCCCATCGAGACCATGGACCCCAGCACCCTCTGGAAGACCTACGTCCGGCCCATGGGAGCCGGTGCGGTCGCCACCGCCGGTCTCATCACCCTGCTCCGTACCGCGCCCACCATCTTCAGCGCACTCGCCGAAGGCATCCGCTCCATGCAAGCCAACAAGGCCAACCAACAGTCCAATAAAGCCCCAACCACCCCCATCCGCACCGCGCACGACCTCCCCGGCACCGTCGTCGCCGGCGGTTCTGTCGTCCTCATCATCCTCATCGTCGCCTTCCTCCAGCTTCATCCCGTCCCCGGCGCGCAAGTAGGTCTGCTGGCAAACATAGCCGCCGCGCTTCTCGTCGTCGTCTTCGGATTCCTCTTCGTCACCGTCTCCGCGCGCATCGTCGGAATCGTCGGCAGCTCTGCCTCACCCGTCTCTGGAATGACCATCGCCACCCTCATGGCCACCTGCGCGATCTTCCTCGTCAAGGGCTGGACAGCCCCCGCCTTCGGAGCCCTCGCCATCACCATCGGCGGCATCGTCTGCATCGCCGCCTCTAACGCCGGCGACACCTCGCAGGACCTCAAAACCGGATACCTCATCGGCGCCACCCCTTGGAAGCAGCAGGCGGCCCTCATGTTCGGCGTCATCGTCTGCGTCTTCTCGATCGGCGCCACGCTCAACGCGATGAACAACGGCCTGGAATCCTTCCAGCGCCTCTCCACCCCCATCCCCTTCACCGACAAGCTCCTCGCCGACGGTGTCCAGGAGAAAGGCCAGTTCACCCGCGACCACCTCTCCCTCACCAGCAAGACCGGCAACCGCGAGATCGTCGATAACGGCCAAGCCTTCATCCTGCTCAACGCCATCGGCTCCGCCACCCTCCCCGACGGCAAGTACCTGCTCAACCCCGCCACCCACCAGATCGAGATCCAGTGGACTCAGGGCATCGGCAGCGAGAAGGCCGCCGCTCCGCAAGGCAAGCTCATGGCCACCGTCATCAACGGAATCCTCTCCCGCAAGCTCCCCTGGGGACTCGTCCTGCTCGGCGTCGCCCTCGTCATCGTCGTCGAACTCCTCGGCGTGCGCTCGCTCACCTTCGCCGTCGGCGCTTATCTCTCCATCGCCACCACCCTCGCCATCTTCGTCGGCGGTGTCATGCGCTGGATGGTCGAGCGTGCCATGCTCCACCATCACGCACGCACCGCGGCCGCCAGCTACGAGCAGTCGCTCTCCCTCTGGAACACCAACCGAGAAGCCTTCTACCAGCGCCATCCAGACTTCAACGAGACCAATCCCGACCACCTCGACCCCGCCAACGGCCTGCCCGTCCCCAGCGCCGTCACGCCCGCGCTCGACACCGAATCCGAGATCTCGCCGGGCTCTCTCTACGCCTCAGGCCTCATCGCCGCCGGCGGCATCGTTGGTCTTATCGGCGTCTGCGTCAAGCTCTACGAAGCCGCCACTGACAGGTCGATCCCGCGCTTCACCCCGCAGAACCCCCTCTACCACGACTGGATGAGCATCCTCATGTTCGCCCTGCTCGCCTTCAGCCTCTACTTCTTCGCCCGCAAGCCGCTCGACACGAAAGAAGGAATCTAGCCCCATGAAACGACTGACCCGAATCCTCCTGCTCTGCGTTCTTGCATGCTCTACGCTCGCGCATGCCGACGAAGCCTCCAAGCGCACGAAGATCGACCAACTCTTCGTCGTCATGAAGATGGATCACCTCATGCAGCAGATCATGGACCAGAGCGCCGCGCAGGGCGAGAAGATCGCCACAAACATCTTCGGCAACGCGCCCATGTCCGACGCCGACCGCAAAATCCTCACCGACTTCGAAAACAAAATGCAGGCCCTGCTCAAGGATCAGCTCGCCTGGGACAAGATGAAGCCGGCCTACCTCGACCTCTACGCCGCCACCTACTCGGAGGAGGACATCGACGGTATCCTCGGCTTCTACAAGTCAACAGCCGGCCAGCATATGGTCGAGAAGACCCCCACGCTCTACTCCGCCTCGCAGCAGATCGTCATGGGCCGCATGCAGACCATCCAGCCGCAGCTCCAGCAGATGACCAAGGACCTCACGGAACAGGTCCAGGCAGCGCACAAACCCGAAAACCCTAAATAGAATCCACCGGAATCACTGAGGATTCTGCGCATCCAGCGCAGCCTGGTTGCCGGCTCCAACGTCCTCAGCATCCTTCGCCACAATCTTCGTCAACACCTCAAGCAGTGCAGCCGGGTCGAAAGAATCGAGGTAAAAGTCGCCGCCCTCGCAATGGTCCGCTGCAATCGAGTGAATCACCACCACCGGCAGCGTCGGCTGGCGCTTCCTGATAAACGCAATGATCTCCCCGCACTTCACATCCTGCACCGACGAGTCCAGTACCACTCCATCCACGGCAGGGAAGCGCTCGATCATGATCAACGCCTCACGCCCGCTGTAGGCCGTCAGCACGTTAAACTTCGCGGTCTCAATCACCAGCTTGCGCGTCGAAATGCTGCTCGGAAATTCGCGGTCGATCACCAGAAAACAGGGCCTGTGCATAAAGACCATTATCTCAAACCGCCCCCTAAACGTTCTACTTTGTAGCCATTAAACTTCCGCCACCAGGCGCGACGCGCAGAAAGTCCTCCGGCCCAGCCACTTCGGCACCCCTTCCAATCTCCCACCGGCCGCGGCGCATGTATTGGATCGCACATACCACCGGCACTTCCGGTTGAATGACAAGCAGCGTCGCAAGATATCGCTTCGTCTTCAGCCCAGCCTCCGCCGCCCCTCGTACCGGCCGGCTCCGGCGCAACGAACCCGGCACCTGGGGAACCTCCAGCACCTTCGGATCAAGCTCCGGATGCGCCTTGCCATAGGCCTCGACCGACTTCGCCACTTGCTTCGGAGTCATCCACCCGAAATCCGACACCTTGTCCCGCCGGACGCTGCCAGGGAAGTAGAGATTCACCATCTGCGCCGCAAAATCGGCACAGTTGTCCCTGCTTAGCCGATAGGCATGGTGATTCGGCCGCTCGTTCATCGCATCGACAAAACGCTGATCCTGCTCAGCCGTCGTCGCAAGCTGATAGCCCCACACCCTGCGCGTATACGCCACACCCGCCGACTCCCACCACTCATCCGTAGCCTTGTCATACTCCGTTCCATCCGGAATGATCGTCGAAAGATACCGCTTGCGGTAGATCTGCCGAAGCTCCCAGGAGTTCTCAAGCGTCGCGTACCTTAGCACCTCCTCCGGTCGCTCCGCCGCATACAGAAACTCGAGAATTGGCGACGCAAGCCAGTCCAGTTCACCAATCTGGTGATACCGCGCCACCACCACGCCCTCAGCCTCACCCGGCTCGCATTGCCGCAGCTTAAGCGGGCCATCCGCGCAAAGATGGTCGAGATAGACAGCCGTATGTCCTACCGGCATCATCGTGCCAAAATTGCCAAATGGCTCGCCTACCAGCACTGTCATGGAGGCGTGTAATGAACTCAAACAGGAGAAGGCGACCAGAGCCCAACAGCAAAGACTCACCCACCCAAGGCCCCAGGGACGCGGTCTCAGCATAGTGAGTCTTTAGAAGGCTTTTGACTCGGCTGAAGTTGTGTTCAAAACCTTCCAACATGACTGAACTGTCAGGTGCTATCCCTGCGATTCAGCTTCCACCATGTCCAATTCGGCTGCCGGCATCCCACTCTGCAGCTTCGAACTTGTAACCAGATAGACGGCAATCACGATCGCCGCCATCCCCGCATACTCAATTCCGATCAGCCGCTCATGCAGGAAGATCGCGCCCAGCACCACAGCCACAATCGGATTCACATACGCATACGTCGAAACTTTTGCCACCGGCACATGCTCCAGCAGGTAGATATAAGCCGTATAGCCTACCAGCGACCCAAACGTGACCAGCCACGCAATGGACCAGAAAGCCTGCATGCTGAAGTGATTTCCGCGGAGTCCGCCGAACCCCGCCATCAGGCACGTGTTGAAGATTCCCGCAAACAGCATCTCCCACGCCGCCGCCACAAACGCCGAAGCCTGAAGCTTCGCCCGCCGCGACAGGATCGACCCGCATACCCAGCCAAACGCACACACAATTGCCACAATCGCGCCCATCATCTGCCCTGATGCCGAGTGCATCCCCTCGCGAAAGCCCGGCGACAGCAAGAGGATTAGCCCGGCAAACCCGACCCCGATCCCCACCCAGCCCTTGGCCCGCAACCCCTCCCCACCCGGAAGAAAAGCCTCCAGCAGAGCCACATAAATAGGAATCACTGCGATCAGCAAAGCCGCCAGCCCGGAAGGCAGATACTGCTCCGACCACACCAGCCCGACATTGCCCACGCCCAGCATCAGCACGCCAATTACCGCCAGCATCACGTAGTCTCTGCGCGTCTGCCGCAGCTTCATTCCGCGCGCCGCGCAGATCGCAAGCATCAGCGGGCCCGCAATCAGAAACCGTATGCTCGCCAGCACAAACGGCGAAAGGACCTCGACGCCAAAGCGAATCGCAACATACGTCGAGCCCCAGAAAACGTACACGCAGCCAAAGGCAAACAGCACACGGGGCGATAATTTGTTGGAAGAGCTCACGGGGTACCTCTATCGTACCCCGCCCGCACGAGCTTCCTACTTCATCGGCTCCATCGTTACCTCAACATCCAGGTGCCGCGTGCTGCCGGAGACATCCAGCGAGCCCAGAACCAGCGGCTTGCCAGGAACCAGCATAGAAGTCCCCTCGAGCACCGTCTGACGAATGATCGGCTCGTTCACGCCCACAATCGTCCTCTCTTCGGCAATCGCGGACTGCTCCACCTTCGACCTCAATCGCACCCCATCGCCCGTCTGATCCAGCGTCAGGTCGAAGTTCAGCCCCACATCCAGGTAGGTGAACTGCGTCTGCGAGCCATTCTTACCCCCGTCGAACGAACCCGTCGCAATCGGCACCTTGCTGCCCTGCTTCAGCGAATTCCTCTGCCCAGTGGAGACGACAATCGAACTGCGCTGCACCCCAACCTTCTTCCCCGCGTCTGACTCGGTAATCGCAAAACTCAGCCGATACATCGGCTGTACCTGGTCCAGCTCCCGCAACGCACGTATCGCCATGCCGATCTGCTCCGGGTTCCCCCAAATCACCACCGAATGTGTGCTGCTCACCTGCTTGAGCTTCGTCTCCGGCGGAAGAACGTCGCGCAGCGCCAGCACGGCATCCGCCTCTGCGTTCGCATCCGTCAGGTTCGCAAAATGGAAGGTCTGGATCGCACCTGATTGACCGGGCCCCTGTGCCTCTGCGTTCGTCCCCAGGCTCATCCCCGCAAGCATGACTCCAACAAAAAACTGCTGCATCCGCCTCATCTGCTCTCTCCTTGAATCTTTTCTGGTTTCGCTTCGGTTGGCGTGGTCTCGCGCTTCGAAGAAGGCGGCGGATCGAAGAACTCGTCAAATTCGGCATGATCCGCCGCATCCCGCTCCTCCCGGACCCTCGCGTCCAGCATGGCAATCTCCTCCGGATCCGGCCGCCGCGCAACCCTCAGCAGCAGCTTTTCCTGCTCGGTTAGCGGCGCAGAAGGGGCAGGGAAGCCAGTTTCGGTCAACGTCTCGCTTTTGCGCGAGGTCCGTGTCGCCTGAGTAACATGCTGGATGTGCAAACGCGGAGCTTCGCCGGCCGGCGGCCGCTCAGCCGCATGCAACACCTCAATCCGTCCCACTCCAGGCGCCTGTGCCACGCTGATCGGCACCTGCACCTGCCGCTCCGCGTGAACCCACGCACCAACCACAACCGAAGCCATCGCAAGAGCCGCACCCGGCGCCCACAGCCAGCGTCTCCATGCCTTCCGCCGCTCTTCTTGTCTGGCCTCCATCCGTGCACTCACCCGGCGCCGCACCCGATCCTCAAAACCCGCGCCTGCATCGGCTGAGCCCAGGTGAGCCAGCAAACGATTCAACTCTTCCTCGCCTTCTGTAAGTCTTTCTGGCTCGCTCATCGCTTACCTCCCCGCTCACTGGTTCGCTCCCGCAGCCTGGTCCGCGCACGAAACAGCAGCGCACGTGTCGCGGACTCCGTCTTCCCCATCACCGCAGCCACCTCGGCATTCGTCAAATCCTCAACTCCCGACAGCAGCAGCGCCTGCCGCTCATCCTTCGGCAGCTTATCAATCGCCTTCAGCATCCGCTGGACACGCTGCGCCTGCGCAACAGCCTCATCCGCAGCCAAGTCCGAACCCACCAGACCCGCGGCTAACTCCTCATCCATCTGCTCCGGCCTGACCCGCCGCCGGCGGTCGAGCGCCAGGTTCCACGCGATCCGCACCAGCCAGACCCGCATGTCCCGCACCTCCGGCAGCCCGCCGCGCCGCTCCAGCACCCGCACAAACACGTCCTGCACCACGTCCTCCGCCTCCGCCCGGCTGTGCATCATCGAGTACGCCACACGGAAAAGTACCGCCCCATAACCCTCGACAAGCGCAGCAATATCCAGCTCTCGGGCGCAGCACTCGTGCGGCAACATCAACGTGTAGTCCCTTGCGGAGGTCATAGTCACATTCAGGCTTCTAAAAAGACAGACGGCTGCACTCCAGATCCGCTCGGAATTCTTTTGGTCGTCCAACCAAAGCCACGCCGCTCCGTGGCAAACCGCCCCCTCACCCCTTAGGATTGAGCTTTGAGGTGCATCCATGCGGTCCTGGCTCCTTCTCACGGCGTTAGCGTGCTCTACCGCGTCCACGCCTGTCACTGCCCAGCTTGCTTCACGCACCGGCGATTCCCAATCCACGAAGCAGAGCGTCGCCCCACACCGCACCCGCCTCATCCTCAAGGACGGCTCCTACCAGGTCGTCATGAGCTACAAGGTCAATGGCGCGCGCGTCGAGTACGTCAGCGCCGAGCGCGGCGGCGAAACCGAAGAAATCCCCCTCAAGCTCGTCGACCTCGAAGCCACGCAGAAGTGGGAAAAAGACCACACCGCCCCCGATCCCGACGCCCCACCCGAAGATCGCGCCACCCCCGTACTCGACCCCGAGCTCGCCAAAGAAGAAGCCGAACGCGCCTCCCTCACCCCCGAGGTCGCACCCGACCTTCGCCTCGCCTTCGAAGACAGCGTTCTCGCCCTCGACGAGTTCCACGGCGGCCCCGAGCTCGTCCCCCTCCAGCAGGCCCAGGGAGACCTCAACCGCCAGACCGGCCACAGCATTCTGCGCGGCGTCATCAAGCCCAACTCCTCCGCCCACCAGCTCCTCACCCTCAACGGCGAAAAAGCCGACGTCCAGATGCACGTCCCCGATCCCACCTTCTACATCCGCAGCGACGAGGACGCCCCCCCCAACGGCGAAGCCCTCACCGTCGACACCCACGGCGCCTCCTCCAGCCCCGCTCTCAAGGAAAAACCCTCAGGCCCGCGCCACTACGCCCTCGTCCGCGTCGACGTCCGACAGGGCGCACGTGTCGTCGCCAGCTTCAACACCGCGCCCGACGGCACCGCGCAACGTGAAGTAGGCCAGCAGGACATCGTCGACACCAACGCCACATCCATGCCCGGCGGCCACTGGACAAAGATCACCCCCAAAGAGCCCATGCTCTTCGGCGAGTATTGCCTCGTCGAAATCCTGGGCGATCGCCAGGTCAATCTCAGCGTATGGGACTTCGGCATCCACCCCACCGCACCCGAAAACCGCGACGTTCTCCACCCCGAAAAGCGTCGCCCCGGAGCCCTTGGCCGGCGTAAATCCGGCTCTCAGGACTAACCCTGCCAGCCTGATCCGGCCTAAGCCGCCGAACCCCGGTTCGACTCCGGCTCCGCACCCGCGTTCGCAACCGGGCCGCCAACAGGCGCCTGCACCGGCGTCTCCGTCAGCTTCAGCCCGGCAACGATCGCCCGCGTCCTGGTCCGCGGCACGCCCATCACCGCCACGTCATCCCGCGTCGAGTTCTTCACCTCGTACATCATCGAATCGGCCGAACGCAGCATCTCGTGCACTGTCGCCCCATCCTCCGGGTAGCTCGCCAGCCCAAACGAGCCCGACACATGCAGGTCCAGTCCCTCGTCTGTCAGAAATGAACTGCTCCTCAATCCCTGGCAAAGCGCGCACGTCAGGGTGGTCGCCGCATTTTTGTCGAAATGCGGCATCAGCACCACAAACTCATCCCCGCCATACCGGAACGCCGCGTTCTGCGGACCCGCAATCCGCCGCAGCAGATCGCCCACCTCGGCCAGCAGGCGGCTCCCCACCAGGTGCCCATGCGTATCATTCACCTGCTTGAAACGGTCCAGATCGATAAACAGCAGGCTGAACGGCACCGGGCTTCCCAGGTAACGCAGCGCAACCTGCTCATCCAGCTGCGTATACAGGTGCCGCGCGTTGAACAGCCCCGTGCAGTCATCCGTAATCGTCAGCTCATGGATGCGCGTCACCGAGCGCGCATTCCCGATCGCAATCGCCGCATAGTCGCACAGCGTTCTCAAAAACGAGATCGAATACTCACTCATCAGATCCAGCTTCGAATTCAGCAGCTGGATCACGCCCAGCGTCTCGCTCCCCGACCGGATCGGAACACACGCAATCGATTCGATTCCCAGATCAGGATTCTCGAGCGCGAATCTGGACCAGTGCGGATCCATCGACACATTCGGCACCACCAGCGGATTGCCCGTCGCAGCCACCCAGCCGGCCACCCCGCTGCCCAGCGGAACCCGCAGTCCGCGCAGGCTGTTCGCATTCTCGCCCACAGCAATCGCGTAGTAGAGCTCTTTGTGTACCGGATCCATCATCAGCAGCGACCAGCGCTCCGGACCGAAGAACTTCGCCATCTTGTCCATGATCAGCCGAAGAATCTCCTCCAGCTCAAGCGATGTCGTCAGCGTCCGCGCCACGTCATGGAAGACACGCAAATGCTCCATCTGGCGGCTTTCGATGACTTCGTATTGGCGTCGAAACTTCATGGGCCCGCACTCTCCGCCTACCCAGCATCGCCTGTGGATCACCGGCAATCTCAGCCTAAACCAGATTGGCGAAAAACCGAATCAGCCAACTCAAGCCCGGCCTCATCCGCCGATGTGCACCATCGAACGCGATGGCTTCTCAAAGCCCGCCTCGCCAATATGATGCCGCGCTTCCTTCTTGTCGACCACCATCCGGATGTATTCCGCCAGTTGTTCATCGGATGCACCACGAACCATCCGTCCCGCCAGATCATGATCCATCTGCGAAAAAAGACACGTCCGGATCTTCCCGTCCGACGTCAGCCTGACCCGGCTGCAGTGGCCGCAAAACGGCTTCGACACTGGCGCGATAATCCCGATCTCGCCCTTCCCATCCGCAAACGTGTAACGCCGCGCCGTCTCGCTCGCAGCATTTGCCGGCAGCGCCACCAGGCCACGTTCGCTAGCCTCCAGCCCCTCGGGCGTATACGCATCCAGACGCCCGACAATCTCGTCCAGGGAGACCACCGCCTCGCGCGTCCAGCTGCGGTCCTCCTCAAGCGGCATCCACTCGATAAAGCGCACAATCACGCCCTCGCGCCGTGAGAACTCCGCAAACGCTTCAATCTGCCCATCGTTGAATCCGCGCAGCAGCACGCAGTTCACCTTCACCGGACCCAGGCCCACCGCATTTGCCGCGCGAATCCCCGCCAGCACCCTATCGAACGAACGCGGCACACGTGTGATCGCGGCAAACGTCTCCGCATCGACCGCATCCATCGACACCGTCACCCGGTTCAGCCCCGCATCCCGCAACGGTTGCGCCAGACCCGCAAGCAGGTGTCCATTCGTCGTGATCGCCATATCGAGCGGCTCTGGTCGCTCCGTGAAGGTCGTTCTCAGCTGAGCAAGCTCCCCGACCAGGTCCACAATCCCCGCACGCAGCAGGGGCTCGCCACCCGTCAGCCGGATCTTCTCCACGCCCAGCCCGACAAAGATCTTGATCATACGCAGATAATCCGCATGCGCTAGCTCGGCGTACTGCGCCCCTTCGTTCCCCGTCCGGCAGTAAACACACCGAAAATTGCAACGGTCCGTGATCGAGACCCGCAGATCCGTAATCGCGCGGCCGTGGCTGTCGCGTAGCCGGTCGCCCGACGCTAGGGTCGTCGTCTCCAGCAGCGGGTTCGGATCGAGGGTGATGGCGCCAGTCATGTCGACAATGTTTAGATGCATAGCCCTTGGCTAAATGTGCGAAGCCCTTCGGTAACCTCCCCTTCGTAATCTTGGGAAGCCTGTTTTGCTGCTGTACTATCGCGCAATAAGAAACAGATTCGCAACTATTTACGGCTCGCGGCCCTTGGAAAAGGAAGTACCTGTAGTTTATGCAGATTCCCAGTACTGTGTCGATCTGGCTCCTTGAGCAGGCCGCCCCCCTAGCCCTCATTGCTCTCTTGCTGATCTCCATCCTTGCCGTACTGGCTTATTCGGCCAGGCGACGCGTCGCCATCCTGCTCGAGACGCGCGCCGGGATGAATGAAGACACCTTCGTCGAATCGCTCATGCCCTACAGCTTCGATCCCCAGATCTGCCGCGTCGTCTACCGCTACCTCCAGCAGGAACAGAACATCCACTTCCCGATCCTTGCAACAGACCACCTCGATGAGGACCTCGGCCTCGACCTCATCGACCTAGACCAGACGGTCCGAGATACCGTCGAACGCTCCCGGCGCGAATTCCGCCCCGGCCTGAGAGACCGGCCCCTCGTCACCGTCGAAGACCTCGTCCGCCTCATCCAGGCCTCACCCCGCCGGGAACAGAGAGCCGCCTGACCAACAAACAACAAACAACCAACAACAACAACA
>CAZZZP010000101.1:0-13718 GCA_964658635.1 Lichenicola sp.
TTGCAACCCCTCCACAATCCCAATACCCTGTCCCTTGCGAGCCATCTGCATCGTCCTCCTCCTGAATGTCGTCTTGGTAAACAACATCCTAAGGAAACGCCACGATGGCTCGCTCAATCCAAGCCATCAACAGCTTCTACAGAACTCTACGGACTCAATCAATCGACCACACGGAAAACTCGCTCGTATTGTCCAGGATTGCGCCCGCTAACTGAACGCATGCGGTCTGTCCGAAGGCTTAGCCAGCGGCTAATTGAAGGAGAAGCTATGGCGTTAGGAAAGCGTTGGCTTGGCTGTATGCTCATCGGAGTGGGGCTCATGTTGTTTGGGATTTTTGGCAACACTGGCAGGAGTGGGTAGGCATCGCTATCCTTGCGGGTGGAATCGTCCTGGTGTTGCCAAACCGGATCACAGGAAGACCTGTACGCTGACGCGTCCTCGCCTCCGAACCGAACTCATCGTTTCTGCAACTTATTCCCCAGCGACCAGAGTCGGTTCAATCCAGACCTGCCGATGCTGCATTCGTTGGACACCATAGCCTTGATTGCGCCAATGGCCGCGTCGCCAGTGCATCCGGGGAGTGAGGCCGGTCACTCCTTTGTCGTCGCTGCCGGAAACACGATAGTTCTTTCCGATGATATTTGGCTGCCAGAACTCGGACCCGCGCTTGGACCGTTTTCCGCTGAACGTGCCTTGGGTCAGCAGCTCGGGTCGTGCTGCCATCGCTAGTACAAGATTGAAGACAAGACCAGCAATCATGCCACCAAGCTTGCGTTCAGCAACACTGAAGGGAACACTGCCGGGCATGACGTCGTTATCTTCAAGTGCTTTGCTTAGATCTATAAGAGTGTTTGCTTCGCTATCGATGATGAGATGCACGACTGCCGGACTGCCGGGTTTCTCCGCTAAAACCGTTCGTATGTAGAGCTGACTTTTGGGGAGGGTGAAATCGTGCTCAACTCCGCTGGGGACGCGGACTTTATTGCCCTCGAAGGCACGGGAATACCACAGAAAGCCAATGCTGCCGGACCCCGGTATCGTGATTGCCCCTGGAGGCAGGATAAAGACGGCAGCATCGAACGGCAGGTGCAAAGCCTTCCAGTCGATCGCTTCGGGAGGCGTGGTCTTAGACAAAGCCATCAGAAGATCGTGCTCTACAAAGAAGGTCGGAACCCGCAAATCGGTCAATCTGGTTGCATGAAACGATGCGGCGGCGATCATGCCGGTAGTTTTAGTGTCCCTGTCGAGCTGCGGGGAACCCCGAAAGAACAGAGCGTAACTCCTGAAGATCGATGCAAGATCGAAGGCGACTGCTTTTGGGCTGGTATAGGCGGACACATTGTCATAAATGCGCGGGTAACAGAGAGGCCAATAGCTCTGCGCTTCGTAGTCCTCTTCTCTTCCCATCTCTGGCATGTCCGGATAGATGTATTTAGGCATCCTGTGGCTCCTGAAGTGGACGAGCGTCGTCTGTCTAACCTTGCGTACTCACCGACTCAACTCCGTCATGAGCGATCTTTTGATTTCTGCGGCTTTTTCATCTTTGCGCGTCTGCAGAGTGGACACCGGAACTTACGCTTCCCGTGGAAGATGTGGCCTTTCAGCTCCACCATCGTGACTCGACACCGTTTACACGTCACTCGTGCTCCCTCGTTGAGAAGCCAAACCTGGCTTCAGCGGTTATCCTTGATGAATGGCTACGATGTTTGTGCAGCAATCGCAAGGGTACATCCAGCAGATCGAGGAAGAGATCGAACGGCTCCAGCAGCTCCTTGAGCAGGTGCGGGCGACGATCCATAGTGAAGAAGTGCTTGAGAGCGGGGAGCCAAAGCGCTCAGTTCCTCGAAAGTACACAGCGAAGAAGGCTGTGGCGAAGAAGAGGGCCGCGGTTGCGGTACAGCCGAAGAGACGTGGCCGTCCGAAGAAGTCGGCAGAATCAACTGACGCATAATCAAGAGGGATCAGATGGCAACGAAGAAGGCAGCATCAGAGAAGACGCCTGCGAAAGCAGCCACCCCGGTAAAAGCAGCAGAGAAGACACCCGGCGCATCCGTGGCTAAGATGACCAAGACCCAGATCGTCAAAGCCATGGCCGAGAAGTTAGACGTGGAAACGAAGCAGATTCAAGCCTTCTTCGATGCGCTCACGGAAATGGCGACGGAGCAGACGCGTGAGGCTGGAGAGTTTACGGTGCCGGGCCTGGGCAAGCTGGTCAAGGCGGAACGCAAGGAGCGGATGGGCCGCAATCCATCCACCGGTGAGCAGATCAAGATCGCTGCAAAAACTACCGTCAAGTTCCGTGTTGCAAAGGCCGCTGCTGATGCTATTGCACCACCGAAAGTCTTGCTGTAGTATCAGACGTAAAGCATGTGTAATGAATAGGTTATGCCGGATAACCTGTTCTCAGAAACTGAGCTGACCTGGGAATTGCCGGGACAAGGTTGACTTGCACATCGATTTTGAGAAGGCTATGGATGGGTTGATATGAAGTTGGGTATGAGTGCCCTGGTGGACCGGTTCTACATTGAGCCACACTAGCGAGAGCACGACGTCGGGGTCTTCGTCCCGTTGACGACGACCCAGCCATTGTCTGCGGTGGGATGGGTTGAACAATGGACATCGTGAATGCCGGCGACCCAGGCACCACCGGTGACGTAGCCTTGGCCGAAAGCAAACACCGAGTCCCCGTTCTTTGCGGAAACAGCGCCGTCTAGCGTGTCATTTATCGCGATCTGAATCTGGACCGCACCGTCCTCAGGCAGCGTGACCTTGAGGGTGATGATGTGGTGCGACCCATGCTTTCCGCCGGAATTGACCCGGGTGCCCGTAGCAACTCCACAGACCATTACATTCTCGACGTACCCGCGAGGGTGGGTGCGAATCATCGTCTGCAGTGTCGTGTTAACCTGCGGGGTGCAGGAAGACGGAACAGCAACGTCCGCTGCTGCAGCGTGTGCGCTGCTTAGCCCCAACCCCAGGGAAAAGATCGCGGCCAAAAGAAGCTTTACTCGTATCGCTTTTCTCACTTCGCGGTCCTTTTCGCTGAACGTGTGCTGTTGCCTTCTTTGCAGTAGCTTTTTTGAGGCCCTCTTTTGAGAGGCCGGTGCTGGTGCCGTTGGAGCAAGCTGTTGCAGCAGCGATCCTCTTGGCCTTTGCGGGCGTCACCTTTGTGACCGCTTGCCCCATCAGCCCGTAGTCCTGCCAAGCGTCGTTGTCCGGATTGAAAAACATTTTGCCCATTGGATCGGCGGGATCGTAGCGGCTTTGGCGAGAGCCAGTGTCACGCTCCGCGCTGCTAACTCATCTTCGATCAATCGCGCATCAGGGACCGAGCGGGCGAGACGATCCAATTTCGGCACAACGAGCGTGTCCCCCTTGCGGACAGCGGCAAGCGCTTGGTTGAGCCCTGGCTTGGCCCGGTTCGTTCTCGTCAATCCGTGATCGACGTAGATCCGGTCCCCAGCCACAACTAAATCAGTGAGTGCTTCCCGTTGAGCGGTGAGGTCCTGCTTGTCCGTAGCGCATCGTGCGTAGCCGACCAGGGTCTTGGGCATGAGAAGTGGCACGTTTTATGGGCCTCAGCCAAGAATATCACCGCACCAGGTATATGAGACGCGCTTTGCTGTATTTCAAGCGATCGAGTCAAGGTTTGCGAAGCGTCCGTTGAGGGATCGTCTTACTGACCTTGCCTTCAGAATGCGTCGCTCTTAGCTGGGCCGGTTTGGGAGATTTTATTGATCTCCGTGGTCGTCTTGGCGGTGGGAGTGCGGGAATCGGCTTCATTGATTTCCGAGGGCTGTGGGAAGGGTGAAAAACAGTCTCATCGTTTTTCATGCTTTCCATAGCCTGTCACTTCCACGGCCTGCTGCAATTACCAACAGGTTCAGGCAGCGATCTTTGTCGCTTCTTCCCAGTCCTTCTCAAACTGCATCGGGCTGACGTAGTCGAGTGTCGAGTGCATCCGGGTTTGGTTATACCAGAGCAGCCAGTTCAGCGTTGCATCCTTGGCCTCTCGTATCGTCTCGAAGCGCTGGCCGTGCAACCGTTCGACCTTCAGTGAGCCGAACAGCGTCTCGCTACAAGCGTTGTCCCAGCAGTTTCCCTTGCGGCTCATAGAGGGCGTGATGCCATGCCTTTGGAGCAGTTTGCTGAACTCATAGCTGGCATACTGGCTGCCGCGATCGCTATGAAAGATGAGTCTCGAAGTTCTATTCGGACTGCGGCCCATCCATGCCATCTCCAGCGCGTCGACGACCAGATCGCATTGCATATCGGGCCGCATCGACCAGCCAATGACCTTGCGGCTGAACAAGTCGATCACGACGGAAAGAAATAGCCAGCCTTCCTCGGTCGCAATGTAGGTGAAATCGCCTACCCACGCCTGGTTGGGTTCCGATGTCGTGAAGTTGCGATCCAGCACGTTCGCCGCAACCGGAAGGTTGTGCCCACTGTCCGTCGTCGCAATGCGAAATCGCCGCTTGCCGCGGGCCCGGATCGCATTCTGCTGCATGAGCCGTTGCACCCGTCGCTTTCCCACGCGAACGCCATCTGCCCGTAGCTTCCGCCAGATGCGTGGCCCTCCATACGCACCTCGATTTTCGGCGTAGACGGCGTGGATGTGAACCAGCAAAGCCTCGTCGCTGAGGTGGCGACGCTTGGCGATCTTGCGTCGCCGCGCCTGATGTTGGTGATAGCCGGAAACGCTGACGGCCAGCACTCGGCACTGCACACAGATGGGCCAGGCCAGCTTGTTGCGCAGAATAAAGGCGTACTTCATCGCTGGCCCTTCGCGAAAAACGCCGTCGCTTTTCCCAGGATGTCACGCTCCATGGTCACACGCGCCAACTCGGCTCGCAGACGACGGTTCTCCATCTGCTCGGCGCTGACGGCGGCCTTGCCACCGACCGCGGTCAACGATCCTGTGCGCTGCGCCTTGACCCAGTTTCCCAGGGTCTGCTCGATGATGCCCAACGTCCGTGCTGCCGAGGCCAGGCTCTGACCCGACTCGACCAACCGTACGGCCTCTTGCTTGAACTCCAGTGTGTATTGCTTCCGCGTTGCCTTCGTCATCGTCCCTACCTCTTCGCATTACAACAGCGTGCTAAGAGCGACGTTTTGCGGGGGCAAGGTCATACAGACACCAGCATAAGACTATGTTGGCATTCGTTTTCAACCCTGTTTGCTCTTCAACTGCGACGGCATTATCGAGAGCTCTAGACTAACAACAGTCAAGGCAAAGGCTTGACACATGCATGCCCTTCGAGGCTCTACGTCCACTAAATATACTTCCGATTATGTTATCTGTAGCTGCCCGTTAGAATCGGCTTTTACTCGCCTTCAGTGGGAGTGACTGCGAAAGAGTGAAAAAGAAGCGAGGCAGATAGGAGGCCGCCCGAGAAAAGCGTTGGCGACCTCGTAGGGCTCCTGAAATCAATAGCAGCTTAGCCGCCTTTGAGCATTCGGGGTTAATGTCACCAAATGTACAGATGACCCCAAATGGGAATCCCAGAATCTGCGGCTGGTAGTTGCTGGCTCAACTAGCGCTTCTGCTCATCGAGGAAGAGCTTCTTCGGGATGATGGCGTGTACTCCTACGTTGCCGTCGACCAGCTCAGTTATGTCGAAGTCGACCGCCGTGCTAGACAGCATGTACGCTTCATCGCGAGTGAGCTTCTTTTCCCCAACGAGGAATGCGATGGTGTTCCGAACCGCCATTTTGGTAGCCTCCACAAGACTTGGACTAAACCCCATGAGGATGTAACTTGTAGGTGTTTCGGCCATTGGCCAATCAAGGTGTCTGTCTTTGTGAACGGTGAGCGTGAAAGTCCCGGAGAGGAAGGTCTCGAGAGCCGTGATATCGACTTCTCCGTTTCCTTGGCCGGCGTGGCCATCGCCTGCCTCAAAAAGGGCACCTTTGGCATGCACCGGAATGAAGAGCGTCGTGCCTGCAACGAGTTCTTTATCGTCCATGTTACCGGCATGGACGCCGGGGGGCGCACTGTCAATACGTCCCGCTGAAGGAGGTGGAGCGATGCCCATGCTCCCGAAAAAAGGATGAAGCGGTATTTCAATGTTGGGTGAGAAGAGAGCGACCATGCGCTTACGATCCAGCGGAATCACACGGTAACGCTCATACTGGAAGTCCTCGGGGATGAATCCGCTTTTCGGGCCGAAGACATTGCAGGCATAAGGCGTGTCGATGTCGATGCTCTTGATCTGAACTTCTAGTACATCGCCGGGCTCGGCCTCCTCGATGGCGACGGGACCAGTGAGAATATGGCCGCCAGGACCTTTGTCCTTCACCTGCTCGTAGATGTCTTTGTAATACTGCGGGATATCTTCAGGGAGGACGCCTGCCTTGATGAGCTCGGCAGGCGGCCCACAGGACGACACCGTCTGTAGATGAACTGTGTCTCCAGAGTGAACGGTCAACGTGGGTTTAGCGGTGGCGGAATAGTAGCCCCAGACAACGGTAGATGGAGATGCCGGCAGATTCTTGGGAGTGGACTGCGCTCCACCTGCAAGGCAGCAGGATAGAGGAAGAGCGATGAGGGTGACGAACTTCATTGAAGGCTCCTCCCAACAGTGCGTGGTGTCAGTTTTTATTCGATTAGCAACTAGAACTGCAGCTTCAGCGCAAACTGGATGATGCGCGGCGCTACCGAGCTCGTTGTGAGCTGGCCAAAGCTGGCAGTGCCGAAGGCTGTCGATGGGTCTGCATATTGAGCATGGTTGAAGGCGTTGAAGAACTCAGTTCGGAACTCTATTCGTCTCTTCTCAAGGGGCCCGAAGAACTTGAAGTCCCGAGAGACTGTGATGTCGGTGTTGTCCTGACTTGGTCCTCTTACGCTTCCAACGCTGCTATTGCCATAGCCGGTACCGTCGCCGATCAGCGGAAGTGGGCAGCCATCTGAAGCACTCGCGAAGACGGATGGGTCGAAGTAGTTATTAATTCGGCTCTTGGCTGAACCCCTGGTTTCGATATTTTGAGCAGTCTTGCCAGGACAGAGTTGGGCACGAGCGGAGCTGACTGAGCCATAGATGGTACCGAGCGATGAATCCGTGATTGTTAGAGAGTCTCCGGCCTGAACCGTCGTCACTCCGGAGATAGCCCAGCCGTTCACGACCTCGCGGGCCACGTAATTCGCGCCCCCGACCCTCGGAAGCTCCCAGCGATAAGCGACGACCAGACGGTGGGGTCGGTTGAACGCTGCCGGGCCGAAGCGCTGCTGACGGTCGTCGGAGTTATTGCTGTCTCCGCTTCCGCCGGTAAAGACGGCGCTGTACCCAAAGCCCTGAACGTCCGTCATGGCCTTGCTCCACGTATAAGAACCCTGGACGAGGACGCCGTGTGATAGTTGCCGGCGAATGCTTGCCTGCATGCTGTTGTACATGGAGAAGCCGTAAGACTCGATTCGATTTAGGCCACCCGGTGAGTAGCCGAGATAAGGAACGCGCAAGGAAGCGTTTGCAACAGTATTCGCCGTGATGCCGTTGATCGGCGCTTCAGGACTGGCAAGCAGCGCTTCGTTGATGTTGCGATTCTCTAGCAGACGCGTGCTGCGTGTCCCGACATAGGCGATATCGAAGACGGTCGACGGGCTAAGCTGCTGTTGCACGTCAAAGTTGTACTGCTGGGTCATCGGCGAATCGTAATTTTCCGCTATCTGCGTGGCGGAGATCTGCGACGTAGGCGTGCGGAGTGGGAACGATCCGGGATTAGGTAACGGATTGAATGGATTCTGGAATGTGGCAGCAGCATTACCTGCTCCGACCAGCACCGAGAAGCCTACGAATGGTGGTCCGGTGAGGACCTGCAGAGTCGCGTTACCGTTCGGGCGCGTGTAGTAGACACCATAGCCGCCGCGGATCGAGGTTTTACCGTTGGTGTATGGAACCCAGGCAAACCCGAGGCGCGGCCCAAAGTTGTGGAGTGGGAGATCGTTACTGGTTACAGAACTCCCTCCGAGTCTGGTCACGCCGTCGGGCAGGTTCCCCTTGTAGTTTGATGGGACGACCCAACCAGCGTAGGTGCCCGAGGCGGGGATGGTTGCGTTTGGGGTGAGAAGGCTTGTAAAAACACTACTAAGTCTTCCACCTGATTCGCCGATGTTGCTGTTGAGCTCCCAGCGGACACCGGCATTGACAGTGAGCCGGGGAGCGATCTTCCAGTCATCTTGCAGAAAGATGGACATATCATGCGCGCGGAAGTTCTTGGAGATATCGCCGCCGATTCCTTCGCTCAGGAAGACATTGCTCTGCTGGCTGCCATTCTGCGCAGCGCTCTGGCCGAGGAGGAAGTCTGCAAAGGTCAGAAACTCAATGTAGCCGCGACGCGGGCCCGGATCATGGAAGTTGAACTCCTGCTTTTCGAAATCGAGACCAGCTCGGACGCTGTGCTTGCCGTGGTTCCAGGACACTTGGTCAGAGAGCTCCAGGGTGTTCACAGCAGAGCTCGAAAAGTCATTGAACCCCCCACCAAGACTGAAAAGCGAATTGATGACAGTGACGGGCAGTTCGGGAAAGCCAGGGTCGCCGGGAGTGATACCGAGCGAGGCATCGGTGATGGAGGCCTGGCTGTTGAGAACGCCGGTGTTACGGATAATCGCGCCGAAACCCTCGTTGAGGAAGTTGGGTGTAAGCGCAGATGCAAGTTTCAGCGAGGCAACGTCGTTGGTAAATACAGTATCGAGGGCGAATCCCGGAGGGCATCCGGGACTGCAGCTGCTAAAGGGATCGTACTGTGGGTCACGGGAGTAGAAGAAGCGTTCACTAAGGCGGTGCTTGGGCGCAACTTGATAATCGACATTGGCAAGAACCTGATCTTCAGTGTATTTTCCCGGGATGCTGAAGACTGACTTGCCGAAGCCGGGCTGCTGACCGACTGTTGTCTCTGGAGTGGGTACGAGATAACTTCCGTCGGGTTCTTGAGCGAAAGGAGCTTGAGTGCAACAGGGTTGATGTTCGAGCCGTCGCAGGCGACCTGAACTCCTCCGGCCGCTGTCGATGTGCCACAGGCGGCAGCTCCTATGCCGGCGGCAGAGCGATCATTCGTGAGAGCAGGCAGGATATTCTGCGACGATGAACTCGAGCTCAAACCATTGATCTGACGCGTACCTTGGTATGAGCCGAAGAAGAAAAGCTTGTCATGGAGAATCGGGCCGCCGATCGTGGCGCCAAACTGGTTCTGCTTGAGGTCTGGCCGCGGATTGCCGAGAGCTTTGAAGAAGGTGTCGTTCGCATTGAAGATATTGTTGCGTACAAATTCCCACGCTGCACCGTGGAAGTGGTTTGTACCTGACCGTGTGAGTACTTCGACGTTCGCACCAGCGTCGCGACCGAAGCCGGCATCGTAGAGCGTTGTCTGAATGCGAAATTCTTCGATGGCGTCGGGGCTCGGTATGGGGATGCCGCCCTGCTGCACGAAGTCTCCGCCGCGACCGCTTCCGAAGTTGTTGATATCGACGCCGTCCATGACGAAGTTATTGCTGATATTGCTTGCCCCATTGACATAGACGTCGATCGTCCCGCGGCCCAGTTCGGCAGCGTTGTTCACGGCTCCTACCACGCCGCCTGAGAGAGTAAGCACCTGCGTGTAGTTACGGCCCGCCAGGGGGAGAGCTTGAATGGTCGTACCCTGCACCGTTGTACCGAGAGTCGCGTTGTCCGCCTGGAGAAGCGCTCCTTGAGCATCGACGGAGACTGTCTCTTGCTGCTGACCGAGCGAGAGCTTGGCGTTCAGCGTGCTGGTCTCTGTAACTGTTACGGTCACATTCGATGAGACTTCGGTCTTGAAGCCTGGCGCCGAGTAACTCACGGTGTATTTTCCCGGAGAGAGAAGCGAGAAACGATAGTTGCCGTTTTGATCGGAGCTGACCGTACTCTCGGCACCGGTTGCGCCAGAGGTGATCTTGACTGTCGCCTGCATGACGGCAGCATCCGTCGGGTCCACGATTCTACCCGCAATAGCGCCGGTTGTCTGCGTTTGTCCAAGCAAAACGGGTGCGATGTTGAATAGGAGTAGACCCGAGACGAAAGTGAAAGAGATCCTTAGCTTTTGAGACAAGGTTGCCTCCATACCTAAGCGCTGTGCACTTGGTTGTTGGGGAAACGTTATCGTGCTTGGAGACTCAAGAGTGCTCTAGAAATCAGGAGTCAAATCATTAGCTATATAAATCGCTTTCTCGCAACGAGGTTGAAACTACAACCAGTCTGAATCAGACACGAGGTGCGGATTGGTACCAACACTTTCGTGGGCGTACTGGGATCCCATTGAGGGAGGGATTGAAAACCACGTGCCCAGAAGTAAAAACCTAGGGTTTCGGGAAACTGTTGCCTGATTAACTCTGAAGCAAGTGACTGCTCGCCAGCTTCAACTGATCGAAAAGAACAATCCTCAGAATTGAGTAGAACTGGGGAATGCGTCAGCAAGCCCTCCTCAACAAGCGCAATTTGTTGGTATTAGCTTTTATATATAAGACAACTCACCGTCAGTCAAGATGTAATTTGTAACCATCTCTGGCTCGGGAGCGCTCGATTTGCGGCAGCACCGTTAATTCCATTGAGTGAGAATAGGCCAAGGATTTCAATGGGCAAGGATCTGGACAAGCCTCGCAGCGCTGCTCCTGCGAGACGCCGTTCCAGAACCTTGGTGGGCACAGCACCCAACAGTGATGTACGTTTCCACATGGTAAACGGGTTATTGATGCCCCCTTGATGGCTTGGCGCCCCTCTTTGACAAGCGCATCTCCTCAAAGAGTATCCCGTTCGTAGCTAGGGCCGACAAAGCTCCGAAGTTCAGGGCCGCTTTTCACGACCATCCGGGTGTAGCTCTCGCCATAGCATGCGCAAGAACTCGGGCCAGTCGCCTTGCACGAACAGCGTCCGAGACACCTTCGCGTGACACGGGCGACAGAGGGTGAGCATTTTCGGCTCTGTTGCATCGACTCTGTTGAGCGCAGTGAGCTGTTAAGTGGTTGACCAAGCGGAGATCGTGAACATGTCGATTAGTTTGTTGACGAAGTGTACCTCGTTCTTTGCGTGATGCTTGCAGCTAAGGCAATGACCGCAGCGGATCATCCGCATCACTTCGAATCCTTCGATGGTAGCTGCTGCAGTATTCATCGTTTGAAAGCCAAGGTCAGGTCGAATGACTCACGTCAGCGCGCCATGATCAGCTTCGATGATGTTGTTCAGGTATTTGCAGGTTCGATCTTTTGCATTGACCGACACTTGCCCTCGCGCTGGAGCCGGTGGAACGAGGCCGACCACGACCGTTAAGAGATCCAGCGCTTTCAGGGAGGAGATGTTAGGGAGCACCAGCGCCTTACAACCAGCTTTGGCGACACACTGACTGAAGCTATAAATCAGCAATCAGCGGCCATGGGTACGGTCTCACTCTCGCCCGGCACCACCTCCAGCAACACCGCTTACCCTGCATGGACCGAAGCGCTCACTCTTGAACAGAAGTAACAAGTCGGCTTGTCGTCAGCGATCTTACGGCTCGCTGAAAACGGCACTTTTACAAAGTTCGTCCCGATACAGTCGGTCATAGGCGATTTCCGGCGTCCGGTTGCTCGAGATCGTTGAAACCCCGACTTGCCGGATGACCCGCAGCTTCGCGATTTGAGCTCACATTGTGTAGCTGAGCGACCAAGAAGCGTTCGCACCCTTTCCGGGAGCGATTCCGAACAGCTCTTATTCTTTGTGGTTGCCTGCTGAAGCGATTCGCTCGGGGGCTCTTCACCCGAGCGAATTGGCCAGTTCGTGGCTAGTTTGCTTTAGTGATGTGCTGCGACTATCTTTTGCAGTCGTTCGGCGTAGGTGGGGCCGGCGATTTTCTCGAGCTCAGCAAGGATGTTAGCGGGGACGGTGATGTCGGCTATGGCGAGATTCTCTTTGAGATGCGCCACCGAACTAGTGCCGGGGATCAGCAGCATATTGGACGAGCGCTGGAGAAGCCATGCTTGGGCCAACTGCATGGATGTGACATTGAGCTGTTTTGCGGCATCATCGAGCGTAGAGGTCTGCAGTGGCGTGAAGCCGCCCAGTGGGAAGTAAGGAACATAAGCTATTCCTTGCTTCTCGAGTGTCTCGAGGAACGTTTCATCCTCGCGGTGTGCCAGGTTGTAAAGGTTCTGCACGCAGACGATCGGAGCGATCCGTTGCGCCTGCTCGAGATGGTTCGCGGTAGCGTGACTGAGACCGATGTGGCGTATCTTCCCTTCGCGTTGCAGATCGGCGAGCGTTTCCATCTGCTCTGTGATGTCGCTGTCGGTAGGACTCACGAAATCGCCCATCAGGCGCAGGTTGGCGATATCGAGCGCTTCGAGGCCGAGGTTACGGAGGTTGTCTTCCGTTGCGCCGATGAGGTCTGCCCGAGACTGTGCAGGATTCCAGCCGCCCTTGTCGTCGCGACGCGCTCCAAGCTTTGTCACGAGGGTAAGGTTGGCCGGATAGGGATGCAGAGCTTCCTTGATGAGCTGGTTGGTAATGTGCGGGCCATAAAAGTCCGAGGTGTCAATATGGTCGACCCCGGAATCGATGGCAACATGCAGGACGGCAAGGGCGGCGTCCTTATTCTTAGGCGGTCCAAATACCCCTGGACCAGCGAGTTGCATGGCTCCGTAGCCAATGCGGTGAACGGAGATGTCGGTTCCGGGAAATGTGAAGGTACCGCCAAGTTGCTCCGTAGTGTGGGTGCTCATAGGTGTCGATCCTTTTCTTGATTGCTGTACACGTGATTAGATGAAGCAAGCTTCAGATAAGGAGTTCGCATTTGGCGCAATGTGCTGAGATGGTCTTAGAGCCGCGGAAATCGCCGGTGCAAGCGAGGTCAGCGGCGAGCGTAGACGCAATCCTGGTGGCGACGATTCAGGTTTTGCTGAGTGTCGGCAAGGAGCGGCTGACGACTACGGCGGTAGCGGTGCGGGCGGGGGTATCGGTAGGGACGCTCTACCAGTACTTTCCGAACAAGAGCGCGCTGCTAAAGGCAGTGCTGTCGCGCCATATGAACGATGTTGCAGAGACGGTGGAGGCGGTCTGTGCGGCGCAGCACGGAAAAACTGTGGAGGAGATGGCCGAGGCGCTTGTGACAGAGTTCCTGAAGGCCAAGATGCGCGATGTGCGGGCAAGTGTCGCGATGTACGCTGTCAGCAGTGATGTAGATGGGGCGACGATCGCTTAGCACACCGGTGCTCGGATTCTCCGTGCATTGGTTGCGATGCTCACGATGGCGCGAAAGCCATTGGGAGATCCAACCTTGGCAGCCTCGATGGTGCAGGGGGCGATGGCGGGAGTGAGCCGGAGATTGTTGGAGTCGGACGATCCGGCACGAATGCTGCGGCCGATGCAGGCGGAATTGATACTGTTTGTGAGTGGGTACTTACAGAACTGCACAGAACGCTCTGAGATTCGGTTGTAGAATCCGGTGTCTACCTGATCCGAGCACCCTCTGCTCATCACGATGAGAAGACTAGGCACGATCGGGAACCACCCGTAAGCTGCGGCTGACCCGCTCAAGCTGCGATTTGAGTTAACCCGGCCCGGAACGGATAGTGGCATCCAGCCGTCTTCGATTGCCGAAAAGGTGACTTTACGGAAAACCCCGACTTTCAAGGAGAGTGGGGTCTTTGGAACAACTGGACGGAAACTCCGGTTAGGCTCCTCTAGGAGCTTGTTGAAGAAGGTTGCGTTTGCGGAGATATCTTGGGTTTCGAG
>CAZZZP010000102.1:0-13511 GCA_964658635.1 Lichenicola sp.
GATGAGCGGCCCTGAACCAGCCCAGCTAACTCAAGTTGCCAAGGTCATGGTTCTCTGCGGTCTTCCGTATCGGCAAACCCAAGAACGGACGATTGTACGGACGTCGCGGCAGGCCGATGGTTCACTCATCACCGTCACTTTCCAAGCGATGTTGCATAACGTTCCTCTGCCGTATGGGAGCGACCGCAATTTGTTTCATTGGGCGACTGACCGCTCGATCAAGAACGGAACTCCCTTTGTGGCGTGGGACACGGCCAAGGAATTTCTATCCGACATGCAGCAAAGTGACGGCGGCAAAAACTATGCGCGCCTGAAAGAAAGCTATCGTCGGATCTCGGGTCTGAGCATCACCGTTGAACGTCAGACGGCAAACCGAGATCAATCGCTCATCATGCCAATCATGGAGCGGTCGAACCTTCCGCGGCTTTTTGACACCAACACGCTAGCGTTTCCTGAGAAAAACGAAGATCAGCATCTCCCCACTGGCATTCTCTTCAGCAACCCTTTTTTTCAAGAGCTAAGTAAGCATCATGTTCCGTTTCCGTGGCCCATCCTGCGCACATTGGCCCGCAAACCCCAAATGCTCGATTACATGATGTTCCTTCACTGGCGGACATTTGCAGCCAGGAGCGAAAGCCTCATCCGGTGGGAAGAACTGCGGCAGCAGATGTGGCAGGAAGACACCCATACGTGGCGTATGCGGCAACGGTTTGAAGATGCGATCAAAGCTTTAAAGATCGTCTTCCCCGAGCTTGCCGCGGAGGCTCGCTCTAACGGCTTGTTTATCGGGCCAGCGGTGGAGGGTAGGACCCTCATCCGTGGGGCGCGTCGTCTGAATGGTCGATCATCGGACTAATTTTTGCCGAGGTGTCACAATTTGCCCATTTCAACTCGCTTAGATCACCGTACTAACAGGGCGGTTTTGGCAGGATAAGAGTCCGCACAGAGAGAACGCCCCCATGGTTTAGCCCGGAATGGGGGCGTTTTCTCGCCCAGAGCACCGACCGTACCTCCGGGGCGTTATCGTTGCAAGTCATAGTAAATAAAAACTTTGCTGAGTTCTCCCATTCCTACTTTGACATTCGCAAGTCTCACGCATGAGAACTTGCAATCGGCCTACCGTACCTCCGGGGCGCTTTTCAGCTTAAATATATGATTACGTTATGCTTATGTCGTTTTATCCCGAATGTGGCCTCGCTTGACGTCGCGCCGTACTTCTGGGGCGTCTTTTACTATATGTGTTTGATTACAATACGCTTAAGAGCTTTCTCCGCTGAATTGTCCGCCGCCCGGTGTAAAACTTCGAGGATTACCCACCGTACCTCCGGGGCGAATCACCCATAAACTGTAAATTCTATTTGGCTTAAGCGATTTGCCCGGATACATAGACATCCCCGAACGGTGCCGTACCTCCGGGGCGAAATGCCCGTACTTCCGGGGCGCGTATTCCGTACTTCCGGGGCTGAATCACCGTACCTCCGGGGCGCTCTTTATAAGGAAGCAGGAAGCTACACGAAGTCACAGGACGAAACACGACGTTACTAGCGACGAAGACGAGTAAATCTCATGAAACAGAACTAAAAACCAAAACTGCCCTAAAAACCAGAAACATGGGTTGAGCTGCTATACAAACGTACTCCAGATCGCGCAGCCACGGGCTCTGGCTCCATTTCTGAGGTGAATGGGGAGCCCAAGGGCCACAATCAGTCTCAGAGCGCCCAGAAGCGAAAACAAGACCTTTCCTTATGAAAAGCAGAACAAAGGCTTAAGCGTTGGTTGTAAACCCGGCATGAACGAACTGGCGTGGCTTCTAGTGCCCCCTGTGGCTCGCGAGGGTGACCCATCATCCTGCAAAGCTGCGGGCCGCTCGCTCGACCTGATGAAATCGCTCTAAGGTCACACAGTTGTGCGGTTACGCAAAAATGAGTTGTTTCGGTGAAAATAGGGGAATGGCTTTTACGAAAAAAGAAGTCTTCATAGGAATTGGCACCGCCGCCGTAGGTCTAGCACTGGCGTACGGCATCGCAATTACTCCTCACCCGTCGTTCGCCCCGCCTCACTCCGCTCAGAATCTCCTCGATCACGCGGACGCGCTCTCTTGGGATAACCGCTGGGCCGACGCCAAGCCGATCTACGACGAATCAGCCATACTTTTCCGCAAACAGGGACAGCCAAGTAAAGCACTCTACGCCGAGGTGAGTGAGATGCCCGCGGATGAGTCTACAAGTGCGGCTGCCAATATCCTGCGACTCACTCGCGCACTGAATACCCCCAGTGGCCAGGAACCAGCTACGAAGCTTAGGCTCCTCACAATTCGGGGGATGCTGGAAATCAACTATGACGCAGGACAAGCGCTCGCTACGTGGCGCGAGGTGGAGCAACTAGCAATCCAGCAACACGCCCTAATGTTGGCGACCAGAGCCGGAGGCGAGCAGGGAATCGCAGCTTTCGTGCTCGGTGACACCGAAACGGCAAAAAACAAAGTCATCAAAGCCTGGGGCCTCTCACAAGTCGAACATGACGTAGCCGCAACGGTTCGCTATGCCTCCATCTATGGCGTAGGACTAGTCCAAATCCACCGGTACAAGGAAGCCCTAACTCCGCTCGATAAGGCGATATCCATAGCGGCGAACAATCCTAAAATTGCCTATCCCACCATCGCCGTCTACGGCAAAATCGACGCACTCGCAGGTCTTCATCAGTACCAGGAGGCTCTCCAACTTGCAAACGAATCCCTAAAGCGCTTGGAAGGAACATCTTATGATGGGCGTAAAACGCAGGTGCTGATATCACGGGCTTCAATCGAAAGGCAACAGGAAAATCTTGATTCGGCCACCGCAGATTACCGGCAAGCCGTAGCAATCTCGCAAAGAATCGAGAACTACCGAGGCATGGTGGATGCAGGCGGTGGACTTGCCCTTGCGTACCAGCAGCACCGGGATCTTGCTGAAGCGTTGCCAGCGATCAATGCGGCCATTGAAGCGAACACCAAAATTCCCGATGAACTTTTCCTGGTTCCCCGGAATCTCGCGATCAAAGCCGATATCCTATCGAAAATGGGCCAAACACAACAGGGTGGTGATCTCTACCGCAAGGCCATCATGTTAGTAAACCGGATGATCCAGCACGCTCCGACGACCAACGTTCAGCGACAACTCCTTGCGGAGATGAGCGATGTTTATTCTGGATATTTTGCTGCTTTATGCGAACAGCATCGCTACAACGAAGCCCTTCAGATCCTGGACAACGTTCGAGGCCGCGTCGAGGCCGAAGCTCTTGAACACCACGAGTCGCAACCAGTTCACGAAGCGACTGTCGACGACAAGAAGCTCACACAACTCAACCTCTCGCTTATCAACACGGACGATCCAACTACCAGGGCTGAGATCTCCAGTGCGATTTACAACACTGAGCTCTTCGAGACGAGCAAGCTGACAAAAGAGAGCGTCACGCATCCGGTCAGTTTGACACAGCTCCAAAGTTTGCTCGGTCCGAACGCTCTCCTAGTCGAATACGTCCTCGCACAGCCTGCTTCTTATGTGCTCGCCATTACGAGTCATAATGTCCACCACTTCCAGCTCCCAGCCAAACAGCAAATCGAGTCTGACGCCAATCTCTACCGTAAAGAGATTCGTTCACAGAAGACAGATGTGCCTCTCGCTGAGAAGCTCTTTGCAGAGCTCCTTGCACCGATCCCCGAATATCACACTAAAACCGATCTAATCGTCATTTCCGATGGTGCGCTCCATCTGCTTCCGTTTTCCGCCTTGCAGGATGGTCAAGGCTTTTTGCTCGCATCGCACACAGTCGATATCGACCCGTCAGCCACCGTTTACGCGTTGCTCCACAAGCGAATGGATAAAAAGAACACGGCTTCCATGCCATACGTTGGCGTTGCTGCCTGGACACAACCGGCCGACACACGCAACCCGATACTTCGCGCTATTTCCGGGCCGAAACGTAGCGATTTGGTTCCGCTCCCGGACAGTAAGCACGAGGTTGAAGCGATCGCACGAGACCTTCCGCGTCCTAGCACGATTTTGGAGGGAACAGATGCAACTGAGACAAAATTTCGACAGCTTCCTCTCGACAGTACGCAAGTGATCCACCTTGCGCTTCATGGCTACGCGGATCTCGACTACCCAGACCGATCCGCACTGATCTTTGCGCCGGAACCGTCCGGCACTAACGACGGCCTTTTGCAGGTTCGCGAAATCCGGAAGATGCATCTGAACTCGAAGCTCGTTACCTTGTCAGCGTGTGACACAGGAGTGGGACCGGTTGGAGAGGCAGGCGTTGCAAATCTAGTAAATGCTTTCATTGAAGCCGGAGCCGATTCGGTAGTGTCGACGCTTTGGGAACTTGCGGATCAACCAACCAGCAAATTGATGACTAGTTTCTATGCGGGACTCGCCACGCACAGCCGCAAGGTGGACGCGTTACGGGCCGCACAACTGGAGCTGCTACACGAAAATTTGCCTCCTTACTACTGGGCCAGCTTTCAGTTGGTAGGGGATGCGAACGGTAATCTCTGAAAGGCTAAGCATGGACCTCAACAAAGCACAGCGCCAAGCGCTTCTATCTAAAATCGAAACGACCGTTTCCGACAAGTTCTTTGATCCTGCGTTCGATAAAGGGTCATGGCTGCGCATCGTAGAACGTCACCGTGAAGAGATAGTCAACGCTTCCAGTACCGAGGCCTTCGAAAACGCCGTGGCCGGAATGCTCCATGACCTGTCACCGAAGACGTTAGGACTTCTCTCGAAACGCACACCGATCAATCCCCGCAATGCAATCAACGCAAGCTTCTCCATTCAGCGCGTAGATGACTGCCTTCGGTGGGTTTTTCAAGATATTTTGCCGGAAGGCGTAGCAGCTCAGGCCGGGGCGAAAAGTGGAGATGTATTGGTTACGGCCGCAGGGAAGGACATGCGCCCTTCGTCCGAGTCAGCCGGAGAACCACCGTTCGAAATGTCGCACGAAATCGGCATGACGGTCCGCCGTGGCACTTCGAACGTTAGCTACTCCTTGAGGACGGGTGATCCGAAGTACAAGGACAATCCCTATTCCGACCTGAAAGCGCTCACCGCTTCCACTCTCGACGGCGGAATTGCTTACCTCAGAGTCAGTTTATTTCCGGGCAAAATCGGCATTGACTTCGCGAACGAGCTGGACCAGCTATTCCGAGGGCAGTTGGCGTTGGCAAATCAGCTGATTATCGACTTGCGGGGTAATCCAGGCGGCGGCATCGGCGGCCTGACTCTGATGAGCTATCTGACCCCGGACCGCCTTCCGATTGGATACAGCAAGAACCGCCAGATGGCCAAGGACGGCACTCATCCGTCGTCTCTTCCTGTGTTTGACAAGGTGCCGCGCTCTAAGCTCGCAATTCCTGGTCTTGCACTCAAGTTCATGAAGAAAACCTCAGTGTTTCTCTACACCGAAGGCCAGGGCGCTAAAGCGTTCCGTGGACGTGTCGTGATCCTGGTCAACGAGCACACCACCGGTTCCGCAGAGATGCTTGCGCAGTTTGCCCAGGAGAATCGCTTGGCAACCATAGTCGGCAGCAAGACACCCGGACGTCTGGTTTCACGAAGCGCAACGAAGCTCGATGCAGGGTACAGGCTGATCGTTCCGGTTGCGGCCTACGTCAGCGCGAAAGAGAAGCAGATCGAGGGGAACGGCATTGCGCCGGACGTCGAAGTCCCCTGGTCTTTTTCCGAAGCCGTCACTGGCAGGGATAACCAACTTTCCTCAGCCATTGAAGAGGTCATACGATAGTTCTGTATTTACGTATTTATGTCTATATGTAAATGAAGTGCAGACTGAACTAGCAATTAGTGAGTGAACGAGCATGAGCTGGCTGTACCGGCTCATGCTTTAGTTCACCTTCAGCGGATAGTAGTAGGTTCCGTTATCCGAGCCTCGCACGGTCGCCAAGAAGTACATCCCCGGAGCTGCGTTCCTCAGATCGAGTGTGACGGTGAGGCTTACTTTGCCGTTAGTCTCAACAGCGTTTCCTGTGCCCTGTGCCGCACCTTCTTTTCCTGCTCGATCCTTCGAGACGAGGATTTCGTAGGGTCCACTTTGGCTGAATCGTGGCAATGTCACCTTGAGATTGACAATGGATGACGGTAAGGAAACCTGTGGTTGTAGCGGTGTAGGCTCATCTCCGGCGCCACGCGCCGTCACCGCATCAAAGAGGTTCACGCTCGCGTCGACGGGCCCCGTTGTGGACACAACATACGTACCGGTAGGAGTTGGGCCGTGATGTTCCTTTATGTAGAATCCACCGGCTAGAACTACAAGAACGGAAGCCGCTATCGCCCAGGGAACAAAGGTGCCGCGACTGCCGGACACTGGCGTCGCCAGCTTCTTTGGTATAGAGACGACGGCAACGGTTCCCGACCGTGAGTGCGCCGCTTCTTTCCAATCCTGGCGATAATGGCGGTACTCTGCGTAGCACTCCGAACACGACGAGATATGCCGGAGGACTGGATCGCCTGGTGGTAGCCGATCTTCCGCGAAGGCTCGTAATTTCTTTTCATCCGGACAGCCCTTTCTTTCAGGATTGGGGAAAGATTCCAGAAGAAAATCGTTCAGAAGATCGTCATTCAACTGTTAGACCTCGTTGATTTACAGAGCTATCCTTCGCCCCATCACTCCGGTTATCGCTGCTACCGAGCAGCGCTCCAATACGTTCCCTAACCCGCTGAATAGCCTTCCGTGCAGCCGGGTGACTCGTTTTGAGCTCTTCGGCAACTTCCAAGGCCGACTTCTCATTAAGAATCAAAACGAGAATATCGCGGTCCCGCTCTGACAGCGCACCCTTTACCTGATCGAACATGATTCTTCGGTCGACTGTGCCTTGGAAGGCACCATTAACGCCTCCGATGCGTTCCATGTCTTGCCGGACACCGGCCGTTTGTTCTCTTGCCGTGGCCGTTTTGAACCAATCCCGGACCTTGCCTTTTAGGGCAGCGTAAGCATAGCGCTCAGGGAACTCAATAGCTCCTCCGAGTGTCTGCATGGACCGCGCGACGGCCTCAGCCCAGTCCGCCAACTGTGCCCGGTCAATGTTCGGATTGTCCTTTGCTACCCACCGGAAGGCGGCTTCGGTGGCATCCCGGATAGGAGTATCGACCTCAACTCCCCTAGCGTCTACGAGATGTAATTGGCCCGGTTCGTTCATCAGAAACTGTTCTCTCGAAAACATGATCCAAGGGGGTGTCACGAACCCTCTTGGCCATCCCGCTTGAGTAGTAGATGCCAAATACTCACCTGGATACGCCAATGGACTTCCGCAACAACGCAGAGATCGTGTGCAGGACTATTTCTTTGACGTTGTGGGACGAGTTTCTGCGTCTTCCATTAGCACGCCTAAACCCGCGATTAGTTTTTCTACAGGCACTTGAAACGTCTCTGCGACCCGGAGGAGAGTCGGGAGCGAAATTCCGTCACCTGATTCAATCCGTTGGATTTGGCTCAGGTGGTAGTTGTGTTCGAGCTGGAGGACGCGAAGCGTCAGACCGCTCTCCTTGCGAATCTTCCGAATACGCGCGCCTAACTCCACTGCGAATGCCTTGTAGTCGTACCGCAGCGGCGGGGTGCTCGGGGTGCCCGTGGTGCCGAGCTCTTTTGCCTTCACCTTCACCTTAATCAAGCACTTCCTAAGCAGGTCTGACAGCCGGTACTTCCGGATCATAGCAACTCCACTCACCCCACACAAATGTGTCTACACCCCTGTGCGCCTGAATACCTAAAAAAAGGTATACCAAAAAAACAATTGACACGAAATGTGGGCTGTCTATATATGTAGTCTATTGCTACCAGAGCACACACAAGATTGCGGTAACACTGCAACGTGCATACGGCGGCAGAGTGACCGCCTATCCGTTGAGCAGTGGCCGCAAAGCCAAAGAAAGGAGTTCGCGGTAGCAAGCGTTTGAAGGCTATCCGATCAGAGCAAACGCCAACCCTCCAACCAGTGGATTTTCAGGAGATTCCCCTTGCAGAAGACATGTCAATCTCGTTTCGTCCGACTCAGCAATCTCAGCATCACCCATCAACAGGTGAAGGATCAGGCAGCACTCGCTGCCCGCGCCGCCGCCCCTCTCGTTCTCGCCTTCGCTGTGTCCAGTGTTGCTCACGCCCAAGGCACGATGGATTTTTCGCAGGCCAAGACGCTTATGCAGTCCTTCCAGGCATTCGCGATCTATGCGGGCGCGGTGATCTGCTTTGGATCCCTCATCTTCTCAGGCATTCGCCTTATGGGTGGCCGCTTCCAGGATGCGATTCCCGGCCTGTTCGGTGCTCTCTTCGGCGCTGGCGTACTCGGCTGGGGTGCGGGCTGGATTTCGTCTCTCACCGGCCAGTCGGTCAACCAGTAAGGAACCCAGACCATGACCAAACGAGGCGAAGCGTTACCCATCAACCAGGCGATGAACCGTTCCAGAACCAAGCTCGGATTAGAGCTGTCGGCATGGATGGCCATCGTGTTCGTCTCGGTTACGGTTTTCCTCGTTGGCTTCCGCATGCTTGCCGTCATCAGCTTTCCCTCGCTGGTGGCGGCGGTATGGTTCACCGTCCGTAATCACCCCAAGATGTTCCAGCTCTGGGGTCACAGCCTGTACCAGAAGAGCTACTATGATCCTCGCAAAAGCGACTAACGACCCCAAGCTCACGCCCTGGTACACGAAGGCCGGTGCAGCGTGCTCCATCGTTCCGATCTCGCGCTTTCTGACCCCGACCATATTTGCCCTGAAGGGTGGTGGATACGGCTGCGTCTTTTCGCTTAGCGGAGCGGACGAGGAGAGTCTGACCGATCAGGAGTTAGAGTCCCGCGTCCACCTGATTGAGGGTGCGTTGCGTGGCATGCCTGAGCACTCCTGTCTTTATGAATATTGCCGGGTGCTGAACGGCTACGACCTGCCACGACAGAGTAAGTACGCAAGTGCCGTCACTGCGAAGTTCGTCAGCGACCGGCTGAACTTCCTAGACCAGCGGGCAGGTTTCCGACGCATCGACCTGTATTGGTGTTTGACTGTTGAACCTCCGGAGAGGGCGGCGCTCAAGAAGAAGCCACATGAGAACGCCGGGGAGAACGGTCGGATACTTCGCAACCTGGAAAAGGCTGCAACCATCCTTGAGGAGCATCTGCGTACGATGCTGGGCATTCGGCTTTTACCCAAAGCCGAGGCGTTCGCGTTCTTCTCCTACCTTTACAACCTGGAGCCATGGGCCGACTTTGACCGGCTGGGCAGCGACACCGGGGTGGACCGGCAGATCGTCAAGAGCCCGGTGAGCTGGCATAACGACCACTTGCAGGTAGGGAAGCGCTACGTGCAGATGTTTTCCCTCATGAACACGCCGGACACGTCCCGGCCCTGCCAGTTCTCCGGCCTCATGACACTTGACTGCGACAGCGTGCTTTGCACGAGCTGGCGGCCAAAGTCTGGAGCGGCGGCGCGGAAGGAGATTGAGAACCAGGAGAAGTTCATCAGCTTCTTCAAGGTCGGCATTCTGAATCGCGTGATGAGCGGCAAGGACACCGCTTCACTCGAGACCGGAGCCGGGGCCAAGGCCGCGCAAACCAATGTGGAGGAGCTGAGCGAGGTTATCAATTCGCTCGACAGAACGGCGCAGGGCGAATACACCATGCGTCTGCTGCTGGCAGCGAGGAGCAAGGCCGAGCTGCACGATGCGATTCCCGCCGTCCACCGCGTCTTCGTCGAAGCCCGGTGCCAGGTCATGGAGGAGACTTTGGGGAATCTGTCGTCGTTCTACACCATGTTCCCTGGCAACCAACGCTTCAACGTCTTTCCGCTCTGGCTGGGGGAAGATCATCACGCCAGGATGTCCCTCGCGTTCGCGCCTCACATCGGCCATCCGGTCTCCGAAGACCTCGATGCCGAGTACCTGAATGTGTTCGAGACCCGCACCCGGACGCCCTTCTTCCAAGACGTGTATGTGAACGGTGTACGCGTCATGCTGATTCTGGGGCCAACCGGATCGGGCAAGTCGATACACGGCAATAACCTGATTGCTTTCGAGCAGAAGTACGGCGGGTTTACCTACATCTTCGATATCGGCAACAGCTATGAGTCTGTGGTCGAGCTGTACGGAGGCCGGATCGACAAGGTTGGAAAAGACGGTCCGCGCGTGAACCCATTCGCGCTGGAACCGAATGAGGACAACCTGCAATTCCTGCATTCGTTTGTGAAGCTTCTCCTCACCAACGGCGGTGCTGTGCTAACGCCGGAAGACGAGGATACGGTATTCGGTGCGGTCAAAGGCGTGTACCACCTGGACCGGCACCTGCGCAGGCTGTCCGCGATCATGTTGCCGAAGCACTTGCAGCGCTACCTCTCCAAGTGGATTGGTAGCGGACTTTACAACGCGGTGTTCGACAACGTGGAAGACAGCTTATCGCTGGGACGCCTGCAATGCTTCGACTTCCAGGGCATCACCGGCCAACACGCGGACCTTGTAGAGCCGCTGATGGTCTGGCTGCTGCGCCGGATCAATGAGGTCCTGTACGACCCCACAAACCTTGGCGTTCCCAAGCACATCATGATCGAGGAATTGTTCTCGGCCATGAAGAACTCGCAGCTTCTCGACGCTGCTCTCGCTTCCATCAAGACCGTCCGCAAGAACCTGGGCGGTGTCACACTCATCGGTCAGAGTGCGAACGACCTGGGCGCGAATGCGGACAGCATCGTGAACTCATGCACGTCGTTCCTGTTTCTGCCCGATGCCACCTTCAACCGGAAGTTCTACGGCGAGCTATTCAAACTCACGACCCAGCAGCTTGATCTATTCGAGTCGCTGCGGGAGAGGGAAGCGCTGTACGTGCGACGCGACGGGCTCACCAAGGTGGTGACCCTGAATCTTGACAACCGCAGCTACGCCAAGTTTTCGACCCGCCCGAAGGACCGCGTTCGCCGGTCGAAGCTGGTCGAGAAGTATGGCCTCACCGAAGGCATTGAGCGCTTCGCGAATGGAGAACAGGCGTAATGAAGACTTCCAAGAACATCCTGACCGCGCTCCTGCTCACCGGTTCCGCTGCGGTTCCGGCCCTGAGTCAGACCGTCACGACCAAGCCTCGCATCCAGGCCAATGCGCCCCGAAGCATCGTCATTGCGGAGACCGAAGCGCCCCCCGTCATCCGCACCGGTTTACTTCAATCCACCCTGATTTTGTTGCCAGCCGAAGAGAAGGTTGCGACGGTGTTCGGAGGCGATACGTCGAGCTGGGTATTTGACGGCGGGCACGTCGCTAGCCGGTTCATCTCCATCAAGCCTAAGGTGGCGAACAGCACAACCGACGTGCATATCGTATCGGACCACGGCAATGAGTACACGCTCCAGCTCCGCGAGGTCTCTGCTGACGCAGATCCTCACTACGACTCCAAGGTGTTCATCTCGCCGGGCGACCAGGCCGGGAAGGAAAAGCTGGTGACCCTACCCGTGTTCGTGCCTGCCGCCGAGCTGGACAAGGCCAAGCGCGAGGCAGCCGAGGCAGAGGCAAAGGAGGCGACGGAGCGGAAGCAGGCAGAGGCGAAGGCCGAGAGCTATCGCAGCCAGTATCCCGGCCAGCTCCACTTCGACTACGCATGGGACCGCAAGAAGGCCGATGGGTTGGGACTTCAGGAAGTCTGGCGGGACGACAAGTTCACCTACCTGCGCGGCAAGTTCCAGGAAACGCCGGTCCTCTACGAGCTGAAAGATGGGAAGGGAAGCCTCATCAACTGGAGCTACAACGACGGCCTCTACACCGTGGACAAGACCATGCTGCAGGGCTACCTCACCATCGGCAAGCAGCGGGTTGATTTCAAGCGGCAGGGGGTGAACTAGCCATGACCGATGAGCATAACGATCTTTCCACGCCCGACCACAACCCGACCGTTCCGGGCCAGCCGCAGGCCACCGCACCACTCAAGACTTCCAAGCCCCTCGTCATTGGAGCGTGTGTCGTCGTCGGCATCATCGGGATTGCCAACGTCGGCAATCTCGCAAGCGGTCACGCTAAGAACCAACCCGCAAAAAGCGCTCTGCCGAGCAAGCCCGTCGTCAGCGATTCCGGCCAGGTGAATTCCTTCCAGGCTGCCCAGGCACGTCAGGCCCAGCACGACCAGGCCGAGCTGCTACGCCAGCAGGAAATCGCCGCACAAGCCGCGATCCTACAGCAGCAGCAGGAGACCCCCGGCCCCGAATCTGCCATCGCCCCGGCCATGACCCCGGCCCAGCGCCAGGCCATGTACGGCAGCAACAATCCAAACGCCCCGCAGAAAACCTCCGGGGTGTCGGAGGCCCAGGCCCAGGCAAAGCAAAAGGCATTGCTCCGGGAACAACAGCACCAGCAGGCTCTTGCCAGCGACACGGTAGCGATCGACTTCTCCAGCTCGTCAGGGCAGGGAACCAGCTCCGGCAAAGCAAGCGGAGTACTCGCGGACCGTGCGGAGGGCCAGGATGTAGCCAGAGGAGAAGCAGAAGCGTCTCCAGTGGCGTCAGACGAGCCGGGGGCAGCCATGCATACGTTGTCGGCCCGGAACGGGGCTTCAGGAGGCTCGGAAGGGCTTCAGAGCGTCTCAGACCGGCGTTCCACGTCCCAGCGCGATCCCATGGCGGCGTATGACTTCGATGGCTTCCAGGGCAGGCTCTATCGCGTGTTTGAAGGCACTGTGTTCGAAGGAGTGGTGACGAACCACATCGACGGGGCACTTGCCGGTCCCATGATCGTGATGCTGACGACCGATTACTACTCGCATGACCACCAGCAGCTTCTCTTTCCCCAGGGCACCCGGCTCATCGGCAATGTCCAGAGCGTGGGTGCATCCGGCCAGCGCAAGCTCATGGTGACGTTCAACCGGGCCATCTGCCCGGACGGGTTCTCACTCGACCTCAATCGCTTTACCGGACTTGACCCGCTGGGTACGACCGGCCTTGCGACCAGCGTCAACAATCACTACCTCTCCAGCTTTGTTGCCGCCGCCGCAGTGGGCGGGATCGGCGGGCTGGCCCAGGTTGGAAATTCAGGCAGCGTCCTCGACTCGGGAACCCAGATTCGCAACGGCATTTCGTCCCAGACCGCCGCGGAGTCTGAACAGGTTCTCAACAAGTTTCTGAGCCGCCTGCCTGTCATCACCGTCAAGGAAGGATCCCGCGCGAGGGTCTACATCAACCAGGACTTTCTCGTTCCTTCCTACGCGGAACATCGCGTCGACCCTACCCTCTAACCCCGGAAAGGAGGCATGACGCCCTTCGCAGTCTCGCGATGAGGCTGCTCAACTTTCCTGCATGAAATGTACCGAGAGGAGGCTATTGCAATGAATCTCAGCTACACCGCATTCAAGGCGTCTCTCAGGAAACGCCGTACCCGTTGGATCGTCGGCACGGCTCTGGTGCTGGGAACCGCCACCCCGAGCTTTGCGCTCTTCGGACTAGGCGATATCGTGTTCGACCGTGCGTCCAGCTAAGGCTGGTATGTCCAGCAGGGGAAGGACCTGCCGG
>CAZZZP010000103.1:0-13510 GCA_964658635.1 Lichenicola sp.
CAAATAACAAACAACAACCAACTATCTCCTCAGGAACTCATCCAGAACCTTCAGATACTTCTCCGGCTCCTCATACGCGGGCAGGTGGCCCGACTCCTCAAAAAACTCAATCTTCGCCCCCGGGATCGCCTTCGCCATCCGCCACGCCGTCAGCGGAGCCAAGTTCATGTCATACCGCCCGTTGATCACCAGAGTCGGCATCTTCAGCGTGGGCAGCTTCGAGGTCAGGTCCAGCTCTTCGGTCGCCTTTGAAACCGCGTCGCCCACCTTCGGCACGTAGCCGATATCGCCCATGTGCGCCATGTACTCGTCCCGTTTCGCAGGCGAGTAAAAGATCATGCTGAAGTGATTCCGCAGACCCTGCTGAGCCGCCTCCTCCGGGTCCGCCGCCAGCCGCTTGTCGTCCGCCTCCGCCTTCTGCTCGATATCAGGAAACACCTCCGGGAACAGGTGCACGATCGACTTCCACGACGCCAGCGTGTCCGACAGCACCAGCTTTCCCACATGCTGCGGATAGGCAACCGCATACGCCAGCGCAAGCAGACCACCATACGAGTCGCCCACCAGCGCCACCTTCTCCAGCTTCAGCCCGGCGCGAATTGCCTCCAGGTCCGCCACCTGCGCGTCCATCGTCTGCGGCGCGCCTGCCTGCACATGCTTCGACGCGCCCGTCCCGCGCTGGTCATAGAGCACCACCAGCCGCTCCTTCGCCACCTTCTGCCACAGGTCGTTCTGCACCATGTAGGCATGCGAAAGCCCCGGCCCGCCGTTCACCGCAATCACCGGCAACCCGGCCGTAGCCACCCCATACGTCTCATACCCAAGATCCACCTGTGGCGTGTGAATCATCCCGCTATGGTGCGCCGTCTGCCCCAGGGCACAGGTTGAAGCCGCCAGCATCGCGGCGACAGGAAAGATGCGAAAAGCGCGAAAATGCATACCGGCGAGCATAGCAGAGCTGCGCCCGCTTCGTTCCCGACTTGGCCTCTAGCTGTCCTGTCAATAACCCGGCAGGGCACCCATTCTTCCCCGAGGGAATCACCGCTTCGGCTACCCAGCTACAACCAACGTAACGTAGTAGCTAAGTGCCGACTGCGCCTAGACTTCGAGCAGGCCGACCCTATGCTTACCCTCTCCCTCTTCGACAACCGGACCCTGTTCGCCAGTAACTTCATCCTTGCCGTGGTCTTCGCCGTGATCTTCTATGGCGTCACCCGTATCTTTCCCTACGTTCGCGGCATGCGTTCCGTTGCACTCAGCTACGTCCTGTTCATCCCGGCCTGCCTGCTCCTCGGCGCCCGGGGCACTATCCCTTACTTCGCTTCCATTATCCCTGCCAATCTCTTCGTCATGCTGTCGTTCTTCTTCCTGTGTGATGGCATCGCCCGTTTTTGCGACGCGCCACGCTGGTCCCGGTCGACCCTCATGCTCATCGCCCTCACCACCGCCGCTATGACCTGGTTCACCCTGGGACGAGATTCCATCACCGCCCGTATCCTGCTCATGGCCTTCGCCACCGGCCTCATGCGGGGAGGTGCAGCCTGGAACCTCATGAGGCGCTCAGCTGTCTCCGTCAATCGGAACGTGATGCGACTCTTCAGCCTCTTCCTCGGCCTGCTCGCACTCAGCAGCCTCTTTCGCGCACTGCAGATGGTCTGGTACGGCGCCTCCCCCGAGTTCCTCGAGGCAAACGCCGGACTCACCCTCACCCTCACCCTGACGCTCATCTATCTCAGCCTCTCCGGCTGCTGCTTCCTCCTGCTCGCAAGCAGCGAACTCATTACCTCCAGCCGCCTTGAGTCCGAGGCCGACGTCGTCACCGGCGCGCTCAACCGTCGCGGCATCGAAGATCGCCTCCAGATGGAGCTCGACCTGATGGAAGACAACGGCCAGGCCCTCACCGTCTGTCTGCTCGACGTCGACCTCTTCAAACCCATCAACGACATGCTCGGCCACAACGCAGGAGACGCCGCACTGCGCACCCTTGCGCAATCCATCCGCACCTCCGTCCGCGGTCGCGACCACGTAGGACGCTACGGTGGAGACGAGTTCCTCGTCGTCCTGCCTCAGACCAGCTCCGACGACGTGCCCGTGGTCATCAACAGGCTGCAGAAAGCCATCGCCGCACTCCCCGCCATCGCCGGAAAACACAAGCTCAGCGTCAGCCTCGGTTATGCCCAGGCACAATCGGGAGACACACGCACCTCGCTCATCGCCCGGGCAGACGCGGCCCTCTACCAGCAGAAGAGTGAGGGAAGCGGCAGCAGGCGGAAGGATGCCACCGAATTCTCCGAGGCGTCGCCAACTAAACAGTTTCCAGTCGAACTGTCCGCCGCCGAAATATCCGCAATCGAAATATCAAATCAGGCGAGCGCTTCGTCCATCGTCCACTAGAAACAGGAAAGCCACGCAGCGCGGTGGGGGCTGTTGCGTGGCTGTTCCAGTAAAGCAACGAAGTGGGTGGACTTCGTTAGAGCCGGCTCAACTCAACGCAAGCGCGAGGAGCCATGCCCTGAAGATGACTGTATCCCAGCACTCTTCTGGAGTCAAGCGCGGAGCAACCGCGAAACACCCCCAAACGCACTCTGAAAACAGCCAAAACGCATGCGTTTCTACACCGAAAAACGCCCGTTTTACAGCCTGCAGATCAGCAGTTCGCGCTCGTAAATCATCTCCGCAGGCAGGTGATCGTGCAGCAGCAGGAACAGTTCCTCATGCCCCATCACCTCCTGCTTCCACGCCTCGCGGTCCACAGTCTGCAGCTGCTGAAACTGCTCATAGCTGAAGTCGAGCCCTAACCAGTTCATATCATTGAACTTAGGCGTCCACCCGATCGGCGTCTCCTTGCCCCGCACACGACCGCGCACACGGTCGACAATCCACTTCAGCACACGCATGTTCTCGGAATAGCCCGGCCACAGAAACTTTCCAAGCTCATCTTTCCGAAACCAGTTCACATGAAAAATCCGCGGCGTAGAACTTAAATCACGCGACATCCGCAACCAATGCCGAAAGTAATCTCCCATGTGATATCCGCAAAAAGGCAGCATTGCCATGGGGTCGCGGCGCACTTTTCCGATCGCTCCACCGGCCGCCGCTGTGGTCTCCGAGCCCATCGTTGCACCAACATACACGCCTGAAGACCAATTGAAAGCCTGAAAAACCAGCGGCATCGTCGTGGGGCGTCGCCCACCAAAAATGAACGCGGAGATGAGCACGCCGTTCGGATCTTCCCAGCTAGGATCAATCGTAGGACACTGCGAAGCCGGCGCCGTGAAGCGTCCGTTAGGATGCGCCGCCGGTGAAGCTGAAACCGGCGTCCACGCATTTCCGCGCCAATCCAGCGCCTCAGCCGGCGGGGTCTCCGTCATCCCCTCCCACCAGATATCACCGTTTGGCACGCCATTCTCGGTAATCAGTGCCACATTGGTGAAGATCGTGTTAGCCCGCAGCGTAGCCATCGCGTTCGGATTCGTCTTGTCGCTTGTGCCTGGAGCTACGCCAAAGAAGCCCGATTCCGGGTTGATCGCACGTAACTGCCCGGTCGCATCCGGCTTGATCCACGCAATATCATCTCCCACCGTCCACACCTTCCAGCCCTCGAAACCGGCCGGAGGAATCAGCATGGCGAAGTTCGTCTTGCCGCACGCCGAGGGAAACGCAGCCGCAACATAGGTCTTCTCCGTCCGGCCCTGCGCGGCCGCGGGTGACTCTACGCCGACGATCAGCATATGTTCGGCCATCCAGCCTTCATCGCGTGCAATATTTGAAGCTATCCTCAAGGCAAAACACTTTTTGCCCAGCAGTGCATTCCCACCGTAGCCCGAGCCATACGACCAGATCTCGCGCGTCTCAGGGAAGTGGACAATATACTTCGTGTCATTCTGCGGCCAGGAGACATCCGTCTGACCGGGCGCGAGCGGAGCCCCGACCGAGTGCACGCAAGGCACCACCCGCTTGTAGTCCTTGTCGATCTCGGCGTAAACCGGCGTCCCGATCCGCGCCATGATGCGCATATTCACCACCGCGTAGGCCGAGTCGGTAAGCTGCACCCCGATCTGCGACATAGGAGACCCGATCGGGCCCATTGAAAAGGGCATGACGTACATCGTCCGCCCGCGCATCGAGCCTTTGAACAGCGTCTTCAGCTGCTTACGCATCACGAAGGGATCTTCCCAGTTGTTCGTCGGACCGGCAGCATCTTTCGAAAGCGAACAGATAAACGTGCGATCTTCCACCCGGGCCACATCATGAGGGCTCGATCGCGCATAGAAGCAGCCGGGCCACTTCTCAGGAGATAGGCGGGTAAATGTCCCGGCCTCGACCAGTTGATCGCAAAGCCAAGTATTCTCCGCGTCCGATCCATCAATCCAATGCACGCGGGTTGGCTGGCAAAGGTCCGCCATCTTCTCGACCCAGCGGATAAGGTGTTTGTTTGTAGTGGGAGGGGTGATCGCGGCGACTACGTTTTTCGAACTCATGAAAAGGTTCCCTTGAACGTCCAGACTCCAAGTCTTCGCCTCGCGAGGCGGGCTGTCAACCCTCGTCCCACGGAAGAAATCCTAGCGCGTCGCGTCTGTCGGCCGAAAGCTTCCGGCGCAGGCTAAAATGCGAGGCATGGAAAGACGCGTAGTTCTATATGGGATGAGCATGGCTGCGATCGCAGCAGCCTTGGGTGGAGTCGATGCGTTCGGGCAGGCCAGCGCCGGCGAGGTCTTCGAGCTACGCGTTTACCACTGCGCCGAGGGACGCCTGCCGGCTCTGCTTACGCGCTTCCGCGAGCATACGATGACGATCTTCGCGCGTCATGGAATGAAGAGCGTCGCCTATTGGGTTCCAACCGACGAACCCCTCAAATCGAACACGCTCTTCTACATCCTCAAGTTCCCCAGCCGCGAGGCCGCAACCCGGAGTTGGAAGGAGTTCGGCGAAGACCCCGAATGGAAACGCGTGCAGGCCGACAGCGAAAAATACGGCAAGATCGTCGAACGGGTCGAAAGCACGTTCTTGGAACTGACTGACTTCTCGCCCCAGTTGTGACGGCGCCCCGAACCGGCTCGGCTTATCCATAAAGCAGTCAGCAGCCCTCCACATCGCCCTGGAGGGCTGCGACTGCAGATGGGCCTAAGCGATTGCCCTGTTCACTAGGGCCTGCGCCTCGGTCTGAATCTGCTTCAAGTGCTCGTCACCCTTGAAGCTCTCGGCATAGATCTTGTACACATCCTCGGTACCGGACGGCCGCGCCGCAAACCAGCCCTCATCCGTCGTCACCTTCACCCCGCCGATCGGAGCGTGGTTACCAGGCGCCTCGGTCAGGATGGCAGTGATCTTGTCCCCGGCAAGCTCCGTCGCGGTCACCTGCGAAGGCGATAGTTTGCCCAGTTTGGCCTTCTGCTCCTTGGTCGCGGCCGCATCAATGCGCTGGTACACCGGCGAACCATACCTTGCGGTCAGCTCGGCGTAAAGCTGGCCAGGATCCTTGCCCGTAACCGCCGTCATCTCCGCTGCGAGCAGACCCATGATCAGGCCATCCTTGTCGGTAGTCCAGACCTTGCCGTTGCGGCGCAGGAAGCTGGCCCCCGCAGATTCCTCACCCACAAAGCCCAGCGAGCCGTCGATCAGTCCGTCGACAAACCACTTGAACCCCACCGGAACCTCGAGCATCGGCCGGTTCAGCCCTTTGGCGACGCGATCGATCATGCTGCTCGAGACCAGTGTCTTACCAATTCCCACCTTCGTGCCCCAGCTCGGTCGGTGCGTAAACAGGTACTGAATCGATACCGCAAGATAGTGGTTCGGGTTCAGCAGCCCGGACGACCGCGTAACGATTCCGTGGCGATCATGATCCGTATCGCACGCCCACGCCACATCGTACTGATCCTTCTTCTCGATCATCGAAGCCATCGCGTAAGGGCTCGAGCAGTCCATGCGGATCTTGCCATCCCAGTCGCAGGTCATGAACCGGAAGGTCGGATCAACATGCGGGTTCAGCAGGTCGACCGACAGGTTGTACTGGTCGATGATGCGCGGCCAGTAGTACACCCCGGCCCCGCCCAGCGGGTCCACTGCAAGCTTCAGCTTGGAGTTTTGCAGCACGTCGAAATCGATCACGTTCGACAGGTCGTCAACGTAAGCGGTCAGAAAGTCGTGCCGGCCGGTCGACGGAGCATTCAGCGCCTGGTCGTAGGGAATGCGCTTGATGCTCAACGGATCCGCGATCAGCGCATTCGCCCGATTCTCGATCCACTTGGTCGCACCCGTGTCCGCCGGTCCCCCATTCGGAGGGTTGTACTTGAAGCCGCCGTCCTCGGGCGGATTATGGGAAGGCGTGATCACGATCCCATCCGCGAGATCATTCACCAGGTTCTCATTGAAGCGCAGGATCGCGTGCGAGAGCGCAGGCGTGGGCGTGTAACCAAGCGTCGAGTCGACCAGCACGGACGTCTCGTTCGCCGCCAGCACCTCAAGCGCGGTCGAGAACGCCGGATCGGAAAGCGCATGCGTGTCCTTGGCAAGAAACAGAGGACCCGAAATACGATTCTCCCGCCGATACTCTACGATAGCCTGCGTGATCGCCGCGATATGTGCATCATTAAACGAGGTCAGAAACGAACTGCCGCGATGCCCGGAGGTGCCAAACGAAACGCGCTGCGCGGCAATCGTCGGGTCTGGGCGAAGGGCGTAGTAAGCCGTGATCAGGCGGGGAATGTCGACAAGCGAGTCAGGTATCGGGTGCTGTCCGGGTGTATTGGGCATGGTTTTCGTTGGATGCCTTTGCTGAGATGTGTCGTCTGGAGGATTCTAGCGGGTTCGGGGGCTTGCAGCTCTAGTGCCCCATCTCAGAATGCCGACGGCGTGCCACGGCGAGGCTTGTCAGGCATGCCAGAGCGCTGATCGCCAAGCCCGCTGTCTGGTCCATCGGCCGGTGGTATCGGACGTCGACCACCGCGTCTCCTGCCGGAATTTTCACAGCGGCGAGACCGTCATCCCGTCCCAGAAGCGGCGTGAGACGCCCGTTGAGCAGCACCTGCCACTCGGGAAACAGACGCAGATTCAGCACCAGGACACCCGGCTGCGCGAGATGGAGCCCAAGGTGTTCCGGAGCGCGCCCAGGCTCGGAGCCCGCCGGAGCATCCGCATTCAGAACCGCATCCGGATCGGAAGAACTTATCGGCACCAGCCAGTACGGCGGATCGCCATGCTTCAACGCATCGTTATCTGCGGTTGTTGGGGTGTACTCATCCGTAGGTTCCGTCCCCAGGTTGGAGCGAAACAGCGCGTAACGAGCGGAAACCGTATCCTCAAGGTCGCACTCCTGGTGAAAGAGAATCCATGCAGGCGCCGTCAGCAGGATGCCCAGCAACACCGGCAGGAACGCCGCGCGTACTGGTCGGAGCCTCGCAACCCCCGGCAGCCGGTCGAGCGCCAGAGCCGCAGTAAACGACAGGATGACCCCGAGAATCGCGTCCAGTCGCCAGGGAAACTGCAGGAAGCGAAGCTCCGGCGCATGCGCCCACACCGGCAGCGAAACCGGGGTCAAAAGTAGGCCGATCACTCCGGCGAGCAGAAGAAGATGCCAGACCCCTTTGTTGCGGCGCACCCCCGCAGCCGCCAGCAATGCTATCCCTGATAGCAGCAGCATGGTGATGACCGAAGCCGTATGCAGGACGGCATCGTGCACGAAGTTGTCCGGAGACGGGGGCATGTGATGGAAGAGCGTATTGTCGGAGATCCGCATGCCCGCGATCACCGCCATCGAGGATTGAATATATTTCTGCTCAAACGCAGCAGGTAGCAGGTAAAAGGAGGCGAGACAAAGCCCGAGCGCTGTCCCGGCCACGGTGGTCGCGCCTACGTGAAGGCGGCTCTTTTCGTCCGGGCAGAACGGCCAGACCAGCCGCACCAGCATGACGAAGGCAAGCGCGTAGCAGCCCATCACTCCAGCCGGGGCGTTTGAAAGCCAGAGCAGCGCAATCGGGATCGCGAGCGGCAGGATGCGGATGCGCGCAGAAAGCGCTGCGCCGACCAGCAACGGGAGCCACGCAGCCGCAAGCAGCTCCCCATACGCCGTCCGTTCGTAAGCGGTGAACAGCATGTACGGATTCGCAAGGTAAAGCACGGCCGCAAGCGTCGCCGCGTTGGCACCTGCGTAGCGCGCGGTAAGCCTGCGAGCAGTCAGCCCAGACAGTGACAACGCAATGAACGTGAAAGCCGCCGGAACACAATTCCACGGCAGCACCAGGCCAAGTAACCCACCCAGCGTCCACGATAGCGGGGGGTAAAAGAGAAACCGAGGCTCGCCCGCGTTCCATGCCGGGGTGAACGCCCAGTGTGGATAGTGCAGATGCGCGAACTGGCTCGACGCCTCCAGCCATGACAGCACATGAAAGTCGAAGTCATGCCCGCACGAAGGGCCGCCAAACAGCATCGGCAAGACCGCCAGCAGCGCCGCACAGAGAACAGTTATATGTTGTCTGTTGCTTGTTGTTTGTTCAGGCTCGGCTGCTACCAAGGGCTCACTCTCCCGCACTTTTCACAAACAACAAAAAACTGCTTCCCCCGTCTTCCTCACCGCGGCATGAGTGTCAGCGTGTGAGCAGTCGCGCTCGCCGTCGCTGCGGACGAGAACGGCATCGGATAGGTCGCGCCGCGGTACCAGGCAGGAAACTGATCCAGGAACCACGGGCTCGCGGCATTGCCCGACTGCCCCAGAACGATGTTTAGCGTCGAGTGATCCAGATCGCCCAGGTCAGCCGTATAGCGTTCGCTCGGCCCGAACGTATGGCCCACCTGCTTCACTGTCGTACCATCGCCGGATTGCGGCTCTTCGCCGGTCCCGGTCGGTCGTCCAAGCAGCCTTCGCAGCACTCCGGACTGCTCAAAGATCGGGTGCTCGATATCGAGCTGGTGATTGGCCCCATACTTCCACTTCACCAGGTCACCGGGTGCCTTTGACCGCTTCAGCGCCTCGCCCACAACGTCCGCCAGGAAGTCGTCCCAGTTCGAATAGCCCTTCGGCAGCCAACGTGCCGGCGTATGCATCAACACCTGCTCGAGCGCATAATCCTTCGCATACCACTGGTAGAGAAGTGTCGCGTCTTCACCCGGCTTCAGGTGAGGAGCAAGCAGCATGGGCCAAAGTACCGCATGCACGCTCGAGATGATCGCCGCCGCCGGCGAGTCGACCGTCATCCGCCCATCCCAGCTGCGCAGCAGGTCGGCAGCCTGGTGCAAGCGGCTCGCACCGCCAGCCCGGCCGATCACTAACGGCGAGTGGTCCACCGCGTAAGCAATCCTCTGCGCAAGCACGTGGTCGAAATCCGAGTAAATATCCGTCTGGATCGCAAGCATGTCCGTCGGCTTCAGCCCGGTCTTGTGCGCAAGCAGCTTCCAGATGCGCTCATTTCGATAAGGCGCACCCCAGTTCAGCGTGATCGGATAGGCATAGTCATCCGGCGTGATCCGTGCATTCGCCGTCGCAATCACGCCGCCAACCGGATCGTAGACCTGCGGCAGCTGGTCATAAGCGATATATCCTGACCACTCGTGCGCCGCACTGGGAACGATCGGCACAGCACTCAGCGCCCCGGAAAATGATGCAGTCACCGGCGCCGCAGGTGCCTGGATGGCAGTCGTCGCCAGCGGATCGCGGTTTGCGGCGATCGTCGGAGTGCTGGTAGCAGGATTCGCCGGCACCGGCGTCGCGACATCGGCGGGAAGCTGTGTCGCCGCCGCCGCAGCCGGGTTCGGTCCAGGTCCACGCATCGGGATCCTGCCTGTCGCGTGGTAGCCGATGTGCCCCTCGTCGTCCGCGTAGACCACGTTCTGCGCCGGTCCGCCAAACTTCGCGAAAGCCGCCGTAAAGCTCGCCCAATCGTGCGCCGAGGCGATATCAAGCACCGGAATCTGGATCACCGCCGGGTCATACATCGTCCAACGCAGCGAGATCGGCCGGGTCTCGTTCTTCAGAACAGGTGTCAAAATCGGCGTGATCGCATCGCCATGCCGCGTAGCCGTCACGTCCAACGTGACATTCATCCCGTGATGAACCTTGATCACTTCGGGAATGTGCACCACCGGCTGCCAACTCTGGTCGACCGCCTGGAACTCGGCCGATGCGCCAGACCCACGCACGTTCTCAACATACAGGTCCTGCACATCCGCACCCAGGTTCGTGAAGCCCCAGGAAATATGCGCGTTATGACCGACCACGATCAGCGGCAGTCCGGGAATCGTAACGCCCGCAACGTGCAGCGCCTCCGGCGAACCGGGATTCGGAGCCTGCAAGTCCGCCTCGTACCAGATGCCTGGCAGCGTGTGCGTCAGGTGCATGTCGTTTGACATCAGTGGCTTGCCCGACGCCGTATGCGCACCGGACACCACCCAGTTGTTCGACCCTGGCCGGCAATCCGCGCAGTCGGAAGGCAGAGAAGCGCCCGGCTCTCCTGTGAATCCGGGATTGACCGGCGCGATCAACTTCGACTGCGTCTCGTCGAGCGGAACCTGTTCGATCGGCGGCCCCGGAATCGTCAGATCGGGCTCTGGACTTGCCGGCGGATGGTCTCGCCACGATCCAACCGGATAAAGATCCTGCACCAGCTCCTGCGCACCGTTCGCAGTCAGGTTCGCGGTAAGCTGCTCGCGAGCCAGCTTTGCCGGAAAGTTATCCGTCAGATCCTGAAACATGGCCAGCGATACCAGGATCGAATCGCGGGGCGTCCACGGCTCCGGAGTGTAGCTGATAATCCGGAATTCCACCGGCAGGTGCGAGCGCTGCTGCTCCATCGACGCATTCACACCACGCGCATAAGCCTCCAGCAATCGCAGTTGGTCAACCGGCAACTGGGCGACCGCGCGATCCGCCGAGGCGCGAATCTGCAGCGTTCTCTGCATCTTGTCGTGCGGCAGAAGCGACGACCCGAGAATCTCCGCCAACTCACCCGCTGCATGCCGGCGCAGCATATCCATCTGCCAAAGCCGGTCACCAGCCGTCACAAAACCCTGCGCAAACAGCAGGTCATCCAGGGATCCGGCCTGGATGTGCGGCACGCCGTGGCCATCGCGCTGTACCGTTACCGGCGCCGACAGCCCGGCCACACTCAGGTTCCCATCGATCTGCGGCAGAGAACTCTCCACTGCCGACCGGATCCAGTGCCGCGCCACGAAAAAGCCGATCGTCGCCAGCATTACCAGCACGATCGCAAGCACCAGCGCCGGGCGCGTCCATGCCCGCGCCCGGCGCCTCAGACCCGGGCTTGGCTCAGGCTCGCTCGGCGGAAGAGCAGCCGCGATAGCAGCCGGGTGGTGGGGGTGCAGATCTTCCTCTGCCGCGCTGCGGGTGCGAAGACGGGGTTCCTGGGATGCGGGGTCGTTCGGATCGTAGAAGCTCATGGACTGAGCTTGAGTCTAAATGGGCGTGGCTGTGGAGGGCCCGACCCAGCCCTCTTCCGTGCCCTCAACCGCAGGCAAAGGACTCTGATCCGGCGTCAGAAAATAATCCCGTCGCGGCAGCGTGAAGTGAATGATGGCCCCCACCACTAGTAAAGTCGGCAGCACAAAGATGCTTCCCTCCGGCCCGGTATTGCCGCCGGAAAGTAGCGCTTGCCCCACCGGATGGCTGTTGATCAGGTGCCCGGCTGCGGGAATCCCCGAGTCGTGTGTCCCGTAGAGGTAGGACTGCGACCAGTCCCAGGTCGCATGAAATCCGATCGCCCACCACAGCGAACCCGTCCGCCAAAGCGAAAACGCAAACGTAAGTCCCGCAAGCCCGACCGCAAGGATCCCCGGCACAGTCTCCCCCGGATTCCCAAGATGACCAACCATGAACAGCAGCCCGGAGAACAGAAACGCTGAAACCCAGAAGCCCCATGCATGCGCGTAGCGGTTATGCGGATCAAGCGCGCGCGTAATCCCCGAAACACCACGCGACACGGTGTACTGGATATACCCGCGGGTAAAGAACTCCTCCGCCAGTCCAACGCAGAAAAACGCCGCAAGCCACTGTGCACCGGACGAAACAGCCTCAACCCCGTGGATCGCAAACCCGTCAAATGCGAGCGAGTGCGTCAGGTAGAGCGTCCCTACCAGCAGCGAAAGGCACACAAACCCCCATACCAGGCCCGCTGCCACATCCGGCAGCGCACGCTTCACCTCAAGCCCGTACCGCGTAAATGGACGCCGCTCGATCAGCGACATGATCCACGCCGCAAACGCAAACCCCAGAAACTGCAGTCCATCGCCGATCAGCGTGCTCTTCGGGCGCATGGCTGCGTTGCCATCCAGCGCCGACTTCGGCAGCAGGTGCCAGTGCCGGATGACAGCTGTAGCCGCAACGCCGATCAGCACGACAACAAGCACGAACAGCAGCATGCTCCAACCCGCACGCAGTCCGTCATCCCCGAATAAGAATCTGCGCAGCGTGGGCTTCTCCGCCTCGGGGTTAGAGGATGAAAGCGGTATATCGGCGGAGTCAAGCTGATTCATGGAACAAACCTCATCAGGGTGAAGTGACCTCGATACTAGCGCCTGCGGGTGACGGAAGAAAGACGTTACGAGAGTGCACACAGTTCCACGCCATCAATTCGTCAAAATATGCGAGGCTGGTAGAGGAGAAATGGATGACTTTGCGTGTGCTACACCATAACAATTGCTTCGATGGCGCATGTTCCGCCGCGCTTTTTACGAAGCTGCACCGCGAGTGCATTGACCGGGCCACCACGTACGAGTACTGCGGACTGGCACATCAGCCCGGCGGAGCGATGAGCGACGACGTCTTCGGCCCCGGTGACAATGCCATCGTGGACTTCAAATACTCGGCCTCGCCAAAGCTCACCTGGTGGTTCGACCATCATGAGAGCGCCTTCTTCACCCCTGAACTCCGTGCCGATTTCGTAGCCGGACAACAGGGCGAGCGCGCCGGCCGCCAGTTCTTCGATCCCGACTATATCTCCTGCACCGGCCTGATCGCCGACATAGGCCGCGAGAAGTTCGGCCTCGACACCACCGGCCTCGAAGACCTCCTCAAATGGGCCACCATCATCGACGGCGCCCGCTTCGAAAGCCCCGAACAGGCTGTCGAAATGCGCGAACCCGCCCTCAAGATCGCGCTCGTCATCGAGAGCGCCGAAGAACGGAACTTCATCCCGCGCATCATCCCGCTGCTCACGACGATGTCCTTCGCCGAAATCCTCGAGCAGCCCTTCGTCGCCGAACGCGTCGGCCCACTCTGGGAGAAACACCAGTCCACCCGCGAACTCATCCGTCAGCGGGCAGAGCTGCGCGACGGCGTCATCGAATGCGTCATCCTCGACCGTGAGATCGATGCCCTCAACAAGTTCATCCCCTATTTCTTCTACCCGGAAGCCACCTACACCATCGCCGTCACCCGGTCAAAGACGCGCACCAAGGTCTCAGTCGGCACGAATCCCTGGACGACCCGAACACCCGACGACCTCACCAACATGGCCGAGATCTGCAAGCGCTACGGCGGAGGAGGCCACGCCCGCGTCGG
>CAZZZP010000104.1:0-13449 GCA_964658635.1 Lichenicola sp.
CGTGGTCCTCCCGTTGGTCGGGCATAGAGTTTTGTTCCTGACCAACGGGAAGGCCACGCGAAGCTTATATAAGTCACGGAGTGACCGCTGTCCGCGCAGGACGGTTCTAAAGATTGAAGAGTTCGCGCAGGCGCTTGGTCTGGGTGCGGCTTACCGGAATCTCGGTGCGTTTGGGGTCGTCCATCCGTAGCTGATAGCTGGATTTGAACCAGGGCACGACCTCGCGGATGTGCTGGATGTTTACCACAAACGAACGGTGTGCGCGCCAGAATGTCTCTGGGTCGAGCTGATCCAGAAGCTCTTCGAGAGTGCGGCAGTTGGACTCGCCGGCGACCTGCGGCGTGGTGACGGAGATGGTGCCTTCGTCGATGGCGGCGAAGCAGATCTCTTTCTGGTCCACCAGCAAGAGGCGATTTTGAGCACGGACTACGATTTTTCCGGTCTGCGGCGGACGGGGTGCCTGGGAGGCCTCACCGACGAGGCGAAGCAGCGCGTCGAGCTTGGCCGCGGTGCCGTCTTCTGGCGATGCGGAGGCGGACGGGACTCGCGCACGTGCCTTGTCGAGTGTCTGGTTTACGCGTGAGCGGTCAAAGGGCTTGAGGAGGTAGTCGACGGCGTTGACCTCGAAGGCGCGTACGGCGTAGCGGTCGTAAGCGGTGGCGAAGACCACCTGGGGCATCGGTTTTTTCTGGTCAAGCAGTTTCTTGAGGACGGCAAACCCGTCGAGGCCGGGCATCTGGACGTCGAGAAAGACGAGGTCCGGCTGGAGTCTGCCGATGAGGTCTACTGCCTCGATGCCATTGCTTCCGGTGGCCAGGATTTCCACGTGGCCGGTGGATTCGAGCAGGTACTGGAGCTCCTGGCGTGCGAGAGGCTCGTCATCGACGATTACTACTTTCAAGGGCATGAAGTTGAGTTAACCACAGGTCAGTCGTGGAAGGCGCGAAGGCGGCTGGGCGACTGATCCTCGGCCAGGTCGTGCCCGCACTGCTTGCAGAAGACGTCGGTGATCTCAACACCGCGGAAGCAACGTCCGCAGACTGCGGCCATCTGGAACTGGCACTGCGGGCAGAAATGGTAGGTGGAGGTGATCTCGGTGGAGCAGTGCGGGCAGCGTGAGAGCATGGGCTGGCGCAGCAGGAAGTAGACGACCGCGCCGATACCGCCTGGCATGAGGATGACGATGAGCATCCAGAGCGGGCCGGACATGTTGCGCCGCTTGACGTCGCGGCTGACGTAGCCGACGAGCAGGACGTAGCTGGCGACCAGCGTGCCCCAGGAGTAGCCCATCAGCAGCCGCATGGGCAGCATCTCGGTCTTGTGGTGGGGCAGCACGCCATGGAAGAGGAACTGCATGCCGGCAAAGGCGGCGATGGCAAGCACGACCGACCACCAGGGAATCATGGCCAGGTCGTCGGATCCGGCAGAAGGCACGCGGCTGCGCGCGGTGTCTTCGTGCTCCTGCCAGGGAAGGTTCATTTGAGATGTCCATCCCGGGTAGCGAGATTGCGGCGGAACCAGGCAACGCCGAGCAGCAGGCCGGAGAGGGGGAGGAACCAGAGGCTGAGCACGAGCATCTGCTGGCTGGCGTCGGGCAGGCCGGTGGAGATGAGATCGTACTCGTCGAGGCTGCTCCAGAAGGCGCAGACCAGGGCTGCGACGAGGCCGGCGCAAATGAGCATGGGGATGGAAAGGCTTCGCATGCGGCGCTTTTGCTCGTTGATGGCTGCAGCGCGTTCACGCACGACACGATGGGTGCGGTTGACCATCTCGGCAGTGGCTGCGGTATTCATCGGAGCTGTGTCGCCGTTGGTTGGCTGGACAATGTCGCCACGTAGAACCTTGCCGTGCGAAGTTTCGTTCATAGCGCGTCCACTTCTGCCGCGCGGGTGCGCCGAAGCTGTTCGATCTCGGGTTTGAGGGCCGCGAGTCCGCGATAGAGGCGGCTTTTGACGGTTGAAAGTGGGGCGCGGGTGACGCCGGAGATCTCCTCGAGCGACATTTCGTCGTGAAAGCGAAGGGTGATGACTTCGCGGTAGCTGGGTTCGAGCTTCAGCAGGACTTCGGCCACCTCGGCGCGGTCTTCGCGTGTGGCGAACTGCTCGAGCGGGGAAGGGCCTTCCATGACGACTTCGAAGGGGCGTTCATCTTCGCCGGCCTCGCTCATCTCGTCGAGGCTTGCCATCTGGCGCTTGCGGGAGAGGTCGATGACCAGGTTGCGCGCGATGGTGAAGAGCCAAGTGTCGAAGCGGGCCTTGCCGTTGTATTGTGCGCCGCGTAGAAGGACGCGGATCCAGGTCTCCTGGAAGAGGTCTTCGGCTACCTCGCGCTTGCCGGTGAGGAAGAGCAGGTAGCGCAGCAGTCGGTGTTGGTAATTTTCGATGAGTTGGTCGAGGAGTTCGGGGTCATTGCGCTTGAGGCCTTTCGCGATGGCCAGGTTCTGGCGCTGGATCTCGGCGATGCGCTCGGCCTCAGCTGACGCGGGGGAGCAGCCGCATACTCCACGGACAATGCCGGCCGCCAGTGTCTCCGCCATACCCATATCCCTGAAGACGTCCCCGGTGGGGGAAAGTTGCAGAATTGTGCCTCGCCGAGCAACTCAATTGTAGGCGGTAAACTGGAAGGCATGGAAGTTCTTTACGGCCTGCACCCGGTCGAGGAGGCTCTGCGCTCCGGCGGGCGCAGGCTTGAATACGTTTTAGTATCGCGGGAGCGCTCCCGCGCCGCCGCTCCCGATCCTGCTGTTGCGCGCATTCTTGAACTCTGCCGGCTGGCAAAGATTCGCGTGTCGATCGAGCCGAAGGAGCAGTTGACGCGGATCGCCAAGACCGACACGCACCAGGGCGTGGTGGCGGCAGTGCGTGAACGCAAGTTCCTGACGCTCGAGGATTTGCTGGCTGCGAAAGGGAACTTCGACCGGCGGTTCTTCCTGGCACTGGATTCGGTGGAGGATCCGCATAACCTGGGCGCACTGCTGCGGTCGGCTGACGGTGCGGGGGTGGACGGGGTGCTGCTGCCGGAGCGGCGTTCGGCGCCGATATCACCGGTGGTGGCGAAGACGAGTGCGGGTGCAAGCGAGCATGTGCCGATTGCGCGGGTGACAAACCTGACGCGTGCGCTTGAGCAGATGAAGAAGGCGAATGTTTGGATTATCGGGCTCGACGAGCGTGGGACGCCGGACTATACGGACTTCGATTTTGACCAGGATTGCTGCCTGGTGCTGGGCGCCGAAGGCTCCGGACTGCACGACCTGGTTAAAAAGACCTGCGATTACCTGTTGCGGATACCGATGGCGGGGAGTGTTTCGTCTCTGAATGTATCGGTTGCCGGCGCGGTGGTGATGTACGAGGCGCTGCGCCAGCGCACGAAGCCGAAGGTGGCCGCACCGGCGCCTGAGAAACCCGCGAAACCCCGCAAAGGACTTGGCTCTTGAACGTATTCCGCACCGGTCTGGTGCTGCTCCCCGTCTGTTTTGCACTTGTTGGCCACGCACAGGATGCCTCGCAACCGGCTCCTGCTGAATCGCCGAAGCCCGGGCAGGTGGTGGTTTCGTCCGAACACCTGCCTGCGGAGGGCACCGCTGTGAGCCAACCGGATATGTTTCCGAAGGTGCCGGTGACGAACGAGGAGCGGACGGCGGTTGTGGTGACGTCGCTCGATCTGGATTTGCACCTGAGCCCGGTTGAGGCTCGCGAGGAGGCTCGCGCTGTAATCGTCGTGCGAAATACTTCGGCAAAGCCGGTGCCTCGGGTTCCGCTGCAGATCTCCAGCAGCCTGCGCTGGGAGAGTTTCGCCGTGGCCGGTGCGCCGGCGTCGTTTACGCAGTCCCCGATCACGACCGATGCAGACCACACGGGGTACGCGGAGGAGGCAGTGGTAAAGCTGGCCGAGCCGCTGGCACCGGGAGCGACGCTGGCGCTGTCGGCGTTCTATACGGGCGAGATTCGCCAGACCTCGGACCGGCTGAAGCTGATCGGGACGCCGGCGGAAAAAGCAGACCAGGCGGACTGGGACCAGATTGCGCCGACATCTGACGCGGGGTCTACTGCGCTGCGCGGGTTCGGCGACGTGATCTGGTATCCGGTAGCGGCGCCAACGGCTGCGTTCGATGATGGGAATGCGCTGTTTGCGGCGATTGCGCAGCAGCGGCGGCTGGGCACGGCGGCCACAATGCGGCTGCGGCTGACGGTTCTTTATGCGGGTGATCCTCCAAATGATGTGGTCTTCAACGGCCAGGTGCAGGCGCTGAACCGGATGCCTGACACCCAGGACCAGGTGGTAGACGAGACGCACGGCGTTGCGACGGCGGAGTTCGCGTTGGCGCCGATCGGTTTTCGTGCGCCGAGTTTGTTTTTGACGGCGCAGCAGACCAAGCAGACGGCGACACCGCTGCTTGCGGTGATCTCGCCGGTTCCGGAGGCGTCCGACCCATATGTCATTGCGGCGCAGAATCTGCAGCCACTCTTTACAGCGTGGCTGGGGCCGGATCCGATTCGCCCGCTGACGCTGCTTGAGCATCCGGGGGCGCCGTTCGAGGATGGCGCGTTTATTGCGGCGCACCTCAGTGCTTCGGCCGAGCCGGCGGGGATTGCGCCCGAGATTGTTCGCGGGCTGACGCATGCGTACTTCCGGGACACGGCGCCGGCGAGTGCGTGGCTCGACCAGGGTCTGCCCGAGTTGATGAGCCTGCTGCTGACGGAACGGAGCGGCGGCCGGCAGCAGGCGATCGATCAGCTGGAGGAGAATGCGAAGCTGATCGCGTTGTCGGAGCCGGAGATCAAGGTGGACGCACCGGTGTCTTCTACGCCTGAGGCTACGGCGCTGACGCGGGCGAGCGCGGATGTGTTTTTGCGGCTGAAGTCGGCTTCGGTGCTCTGGCAGATTCGCGAGATCCTGGGCGAGGATGACTTTCGTACGGCGCTGCTGAGCTTTCGCCATTCGCTGGCGGCGAACCCCGCCTACGACCGCGATGAGACGTCGTTCGAGAAGTCGCTCGAGCGGTCTTCAAGCCGGGATTTGAGCTGGTTCTTCAACGACTGGGTGTATCACGACCGGGGATTGCCCGATCTCGAGATTCTGCAGGTGGATCCTCGCCCGCTGCCAGCGCGTCCGGGAAAAAATGCGGGGTACCTTGTGGCGGTGGTGGTCCGCAACGAGGGCGATGCGGTCGCAGAGGTGCCGGTGACGGTGTCTTCGGGAGGGACCGGGGTGAAGGCGCTGACGTCTACGGAGCGACTGCGGATTCCGGCGCACTCGGCGGCTTCGACGCGAATTCTCTTTGAGGGGACGCCGGAACACCTGCAGGTGAATGACGGATCCGTGCCGGAGAACCGGACGTCGGTCCACACGCGCGATGTTGAGGTCGAGACGAAATAGAGGTTAGCGCCTGCGGCGTTTCGTCGGAGGCGGGATGGCTGGTGCCCAGGTCTGGTCGCCGCCCCAGGGGCGGTTGGAGACGAGATCGATGCGGATCGGCGCGGTCGCGGGTTTCGAAGCATCGGGGAGCATGTCGGGCAGGCCGTCGCCGAACTGCGGGATCGCTTGACCAAGGGCGAGCAACTGGCTGCGCAGAGCCGATCCAGTCAGGCGCATATGCAGGCCTGTCGAGTCCGCGCGAACCGTGAGCGAAGCGGGTTGAGGTCCTCCGAGATCAAGGGCCACAGGGGCGGCCGCAAATGCGCCGCCGTCGAGATCGGCCTGGATCGGGGTGTCGAGCAGGAACGGTCTGGCGTCGCCGAGTGCGAGCATGGCGTGGCTGCCGTCGAGCGAGCCGCGGCTTTTCGAGGCACCGTCGCCGCAGCAGTCGAATTCGCCCGCGAGGGTGCCGCTGGTGCGCAGGTCGCGCGAGATGCGCTGGCTGACGGCGCGCGCGGCGTCGAGAAGAGCCGAGGTGGGCACGTTGGTCCACTTGGCGACGAGATCTCCGGTGAGCGGCTGGCGCAGATTGGGCAGGTCGCCGGTGACTTCCACGCCTCCGTTTCCGTCAGCGGTAGGCCAGGCGCAGCGCAGGCTTTCTACAGAATGGAAGACGGAACGCGCCTGGCCGGTGCACGCGATGTCGACGTTGAGAGGCTCGGCGGGGACGAACTCGGCACGTCGCAGCCGGCGCAGTTCCAGTTTCGAGGTAACGTCTGCGGTGCCGACAGTGCCTTTCATGCTTGCGCGCAGGGTCATGTCGCCGCGCAGGCCGGCGTCGCGGCCGAGGGTGACCCAGGTGGCCGCGCCCATGGGGACGCTGCTCCACTCGGCGGCGAGATCAACAGGAACGTTTTCAAGCAGGCTGGCCTTGCCCAGGGAACCTTCGACCTTCAGCAGGCCGGTGTCCGAGGCGGCCGTATCTGTGCGGCTGGGGTGAGCCTCCAGGCGAAGGCGCCAGCTTTCGGGCTGGGGCAGCCAAAGCGCGAAGTTGGCGTCGGTGAGGGAAAGCGGCATCTTTTCGAGACCACGCTTGAGGTTGACCCGGCCGCCGGTGGCCTCGATATAGGGGAAGCGCTGCACGCCGCCGGGCCGCTTCTGCTCAGTCGGCACAACGTTCATGCGCGAAGCCTGGAGGAGGATGCTTTCCACGTTCCAGCGGCCGTCCTGGCGGTGGACGAGGTTGACGCTGGGGTCGTCGAGGGTAATCTTTGAAAACTCAACCTGGCGGTGCCAGAGGGAGCGCATACGCAGGGTCGCGCGGACGGTGTTGGCGCGGATGACGGGTTCGGAGCCGAAGCCGGGATCCTCATCGACGACGAAGTTGCTGAGGACGAAGCCGGGCAGGGGCAGGACGGTAAGGGCCACGGAGTCGATGTGAACCGGTCGACCCAGGCTGGCGGCAATGCTGGTGGAGATCCGGCGCCGGTAGCGGTTCACATTGATCAGAGGTGGAATAATTGCCATCATGCCGAGGACGACGATGAGGCAGATGGCGATGAGAATATGGCGCCGGGTCTGCGGCGTGATGGGCTCGGGTTGAGTGTCTTCGGAGTCGAAGCCGTCGTTGTAGTCCTCATGCGCGAGCAGGTCGTCATCAGGCTGGGACGCTTGGCTCACGCGAGCTTTTGCTGTGCCATCTGCCCGTTCGATTTCGTGCTGCTTGATCGGCTCCAACCGCTTATCTCCCGCTACCGGATCAGGTGCCCGGTCCGGCTCCAGCGCGTGCGATCGAAGAAGTGCAACGCGGTGGTGAAGAAGGAGCCGACACGTGCGCCCATGCCGGCCTGCGACGCGTCCATCTCGCTTGCGGTGGTGTCGTAGGACCAGTAGTTGAACAAGGGGCGGCCGAGGATGTTTTCGCGTGGGACGAAGCCCCAGAAGCGGCCGTCGAGCGAATGCTGGCGATTGTCGCCCATGGCGAAGACCTTGCCGGGCGGAACGACGATGTCGCCGCCCTGGATGTGAGAGGGCAGGTCAACTGACCAGAGTTCAGTAGACCCTTCGGGAGCGCCCTGCGAGGGAAAGTCGTCGCGGGTGGGGTTGTAGAGGTCTTCGGGGTCAGCCGATGGGTGCGGCATCGCGGCGTAGGGCTCATTCTGAGCCACGCCATTGAGGTAAACGACGCCGTGCTGAAGGTGGATGTGGTCGCCGGTGACGCCGATAAGCCGTTTTACCAGGACCAGGTCCGGGGTCTCCGGATTGGGCTTGTAGAAGACGATAACGTCGCCGCGCTGCGGTTCGCGATAGTGGACGAAGGGAGCCCATTGAGTGGGCGGCGCGAAGGAGATGCGGTCGACGAGCACGTGGTCGCCGATGAGCAGCGTCTTTTCCATAGAGCCGGAGGGGATGACGAAGTTCTGGAAGACGAACGTCATGACGAAGAGCCCGACCGCGAGGACAGAGCAGATAGAGGCGAGGGCCTCGAGCGGCGTCTCGGTGACGGCGTCCTTCTCGGCGGCTGCGGGGTCCCGGACGGGAACGACCCACTCACCGGCTGCCTGGCGTTCCGCTACTTCCTGTTTCTGCTCATCGGTAAGAGCCATCGACTCGATCTCCCGCAGTTCTTGCTGCAACTTACTCAGTCTACCCCGCACACCTTGCCCCGGGCTCATCTCTGTACGTTTTCTGCCTCGGACTGTTCCGCGGGGCTAGCGGACGACGTGGAAGAGACGCTCCCAGCGGGCGAGGTCCCGGGTGGCGGGTTCGGCGAGCGGATCCGGCTGGCGCCAGGAAAAGTAGACCAGGATGGGCTTGCCGACGATATTTTGTCGCGGCACAAAGCCCCAGTAGCGGCTGTCGTCGGAGTCGTTGCGGTTGTCGCCGAGCACGAAATAATTTCCCGGGGGCACGGTCAGCTCGCCATCCTGGACCAGCTGGCGCATCTTGATCCACCAGCCGGAGTCGACGCGCGCGTCCATGGTCTGGAGGTCGGGGAAGTCGTCGCGGTAGGCATCCGGCTCGGACTGACGGTAGACTGCATAGCCCTCGGTGAGTGCGCGACCGTTGATATAGACCTTGCCGTGGGCCATGCGGACGTGGTCGCCCGGGATGCCGATGACGCGCTTGACGAGGTGCACGGTCGGATCGTCGATGGGGTCGTGAAAGACGACAATGTCGCCGCGATCGATACCCGATGGCGGCATCAAAAGCTCGTCACCAGGCGTGACCGCCTGACGGTCGAGCAGAAGGAAGTCACCGACGAGCAGTGTCGGCTCCATGCTGGCCGACGGGATCCGGATGGGCTGCACGGTGAAGGTCATGAGGAACAGCGCCACGATGAGCACGACGAGGAGCGACTGGATCGCAGGGAGTATGCCGGGCAAGTGGTGCGGATGGGGCTGCCAGGGAGCTGGTTCGGGCTCGGTCTGGTCCTCGGCATCGACGTGAAAACCCTCTCCGAAGGGTCGCGGCTCTCCTTCCTCGTGCAGGTGCGGCTCGTGGATGAGGGAGGAGTCACTCATGTTTACTTAGAGTGCTCCTTTGCCCGCGCGAGCAGCTTGCCGACGGCGATTCTGGCGGCTTCCTGCTGTGCCTGCTTTTTGGTGGAGCCTTCAGCTTCGGCGAGCGCGCCCATTTCAGAACCCGTGCCGTCGAGCCGCACCTCGATGCGGAAGACGCGCCGGTGGTCCGGCCCGGATTCGGCAAGCAGGATGTACTTCGGCCGGCCGAGGCCCTCGGCCTGAACGAGCTCCTGCAGGGCGGACTTGTGGTCTCCGACGGCACCGCTGAAGTGGCCGCCGGGCATGGCCTCTCCGCCTGCGATGGAGCGTTCGAGCTCGGGCAGGGCGTCGGCGAGCACCACGCGTTCGACGAAGGTGCGTGCGGTTTCAAGTCCGCCGTCGAGGTAGAGCGCGGCGATGAGCGCCTCGACCGCGTTGGCGAAGAGTGCGACATTTTGCCGGCCCTGGTTGCGTTCGGCTGTCTCGCCAAGCCGAAGCCAGCGGCCGAGGTCGAGGCGTGCTCCAACCGCGCCGAGGTGCCTGCGGCTGACGACGTTGGCGCGTAATTGCGTCAGTTCGCCCTCGCGCGAGGCCGGGAAGCGGCGGCAGAGCGCCTCGGCTGCAATCAGCCCGAGAGCCGCGTCGCCGAGGAATTCAAGCTGCTCGTTGTCACGCGAGGGGTCCGCGACATTGGCGTCGGCCTGGCCGCTCTCGTAGACGAAGGAGCGGTGAGTGACAGCAAGGGTTAGCAGCTCGGGGCGCGCGAAATGGTGGCCCAGCACTCCCTCGAGGCCGGCCAGGGTCTCGTCCGCCTTTGCTTTTCCGGTCGCCGTGCGCGTTCGCTGCTTCAATCAAGCCCCCCGGGTGCCGGTCTACCGATGCTATTCGGGTTTGTAATTTTCCTTCTCTTTTTTGCCGCTTGGGTCGAGCGGCTCCTCGTCCTCGTGCTTGATCTTGGGCACGCTGAAGGGAACCTTGAGTCCGCCTTCGGCAGCCGCACGTGCGTCCTGGGGAGCTCCAGGAACGGTGAGGGCTGCCTTGTATTCGTTGACTGCGTGATCGCGTTCGGTGGGCTCCTTGATGTCATAGAGCCGGCCCATGTAGATGTGGGCCCAGGCAGCGGTGCGGGGTTGGCGGGCACTCTTTGCGGCCTCCTCGAACTTTGCCATGGAGTCCTCGGGGTCGCCCTGCATCAGTTCCACGCGCGCCTTGAGGTAGAGCGCGTCGGCGTGATCCTGCGCGGGGTCGGCGAGCACCTTGTCGGCGATGGCGTCAGCCTGATCGAGGTGGCCTTCGAGCATCATCTTTTCGGCCAGCATCATGCCGGTGGGAGCCTTGGGGGCGCGCCTTACGAACTCGCCCGAGCCCTCGGGCAGGAAGGCAATCTGCTCATCGTGGTGACGCTCGCGTTCGACGTCCATGCCGTAGACCATCTGCCCCATGCTCTCGCTCAAGCCCTCGGGATTGTGCTCGAAAACAGCCATCTGGTTGTAGAAGTACTCAGTCATGGTCCAGCCCTGGCGCATATCGAGGTCGACCTGCTTGCGGCGAACCTGCTCGGCGGCGCGGTCAAAGGCGGTCATCTGCTCATCGTAGCGGGCAAGCTCTACGCGATCGTGCGATCCAGCAGGCTTCTCGGGTACAGGGATGCCGGTGTCCATGGTGCGTGCTTCGATGGCCTTGATCATGCACTCGGTCACCAGGGCGACGACGTCAGTCTTGTAGATGTACTCGAGCGGGGCGTCGGCGACTGGCTTGAGCAGAGGTGTGAGGCGCTGCATGGAAGTGGCCCGGCCATAGACCAGCGGCTCGATCTCGTAATGCAGGTACATGTGCCGGATCTGATCCATGCGGATGGCGCCCTCGGCGGTCGGCGACGTCACCATGATGTAGTCGGTCGAGTAGATGCGGGCATTGGGCGCGTTGGGGGCGAGCAAAGGCTCGATCAGGATGAGCAGCCGACGGCCGTCGTAGCTGCTGACCGGCATCTTGAGGTAGATGTTGGTGTTGAGAACCGCCTGGGTCACCGGCTGGTGCCACTGGTCGCTGATAGCCTGATACTGAACGCGATGCTTCATCCAGATGGCATGCAGGTGAACCTGCTCGGAATAGGTTCGGAGCAGCGGGAGGATGTTCAGCACCTGGAGCGAATCGGGTGGCATCTGGGTCTGATCGGCGATCGGGTTGAGCGCCGGCGGGGGGCCAAGGTAGAGTGCCAGCGACACATACTGTGCCAGGGTCCGGCCGGGGTCGTTAAGCCTGTGGTCGTCGACATACTTGCAAAGTGCTTCCCGGCTGGCTTTTGCCGGGGCTGTCTCGTTGGCTGCGCGGGCGAGATCCTCGCGCACCTGGCCGCGAACTGGGTTCGAATCGGCAAGATCGGCGTCGTAACCACAGGCATTCAGGCCGGCGGCGATGTCGAAGAGAGTCTCGCTGGTCTCCAGCGTGATGGATGCTCCGCCGGCCTCGGCTAGTCCGGCGCTGGGTCGCGCGGAGGGTGCGTCCTGCACGTTCGTGTGCACGTCGCCGGAGGAGGATGAGGAGCCCTGGGGCTGCTGCGGCTCCTGGGCCGCTGCGGGGAGGGTCAGCGCGCCGAAGATCAAGGTGAGACAGAAGAGATTGCGCATCGAAGAAACCTGGTGGGCGAGCATCAAAACGTTCGACGCCCCCGCCCAAGCATAAGAGAGCAGGGCATACCTGCACAAACCGCCCTTCGCGGTGGCCGGGCGTTCACACGATTTTTTAGAGCTTTGCGTGGCTTTCCCATTGGTCAGGAGAAGAGTTTGGTGCCGATCAGAGAGGCCTGGAACGGCTAGAAGAGCCCATCGCGGGGCGCTCACTTCGTGACCTGTACAAGCGTAGCGTGGCCTCCCCTCCGGTGGGGATGAAGTCCTGTGCCGACCAACGGAAGGAGCACGCGAAGCCCAAGACGGCACGAAGTGCCCTAGGCGCGGACCATGACTCCAGAGAAGGTGACGAGGACGCGGCCGCGGACAGGCTCGCCGAACATACGCGCCGGCTCGTATACCTGGAGCATCAGTTCATCGTTGACCGCGGTCAGGGTCTTTTCGTCCTGGGGGCCGGAGATGATCTTCCACTGGTAAACGCGGCCGTTGGAGTTCACATCAGCCTGGACGACGATGGTGGTGTCGTCAGGGGTGACGATGGGCTGCTGCTGCGCGGCGGAGTACAGATAGTGCGGCATCGTGACGGCGCCCAGGGGCTCATCGTTGGCCAACACAGCTTCGGGAACCACGCCGACAAGAGCGGAGAAGCCGCCCACGAGCAGGAGCGCTCCAGTCAGGCCGGAGGCGACCTGCAGCAGGACGGGCCGGAAGAAGTTTGTCCAGCGCGCGGAGAGGGAATTGCGCCGGCCCTGTCGCTTCATGGCCTCATGGGAGATGGCAAGGCGGAGCTTCAATCCCATATCCGCCGGTGCCTTGACCGGACCCGCGGTCGCAAGGACGCGCTGCATGGCGCGCCACGCGGCAAACTCACCGGCACAACTCTCACAGGAGTCCAGGTGAGCGGAGACGGACTGCATGACCTTGCCGCTGATTGCACCGTCAAGGTAGCCCGAGAAGGAGTTGCGCGCGTTCACGCAATCGTTTGTCGTCGAGTTCACCGCGCACCTCCCTTCAGCAGTCTTTCCAGTCCATCGGCGACCAGGATCTCCTTGAGTGCCGCGCGTCCGCGCATCAGGCGGCTTTTGACCGTGCCTGCCGGGACTCGCAGAATCTCTGCAATCTCATCGTAGGAGAAACCTTCCATCTCGCGCAGTACAACTACCGTTCGGAAGGTTTCCGGTAACTGGCGAAGGCAGTTTTCTACTCGCACTTTGAGTTCTGCGTTTTCAGCTTGCTGATAAGGGCTGCCCTGGCCGTCGGCCAGCGTTGCGCCGAGGCAGAAGGCGTCATCGCCCTCGTCGGTCTCGGCTGCACCGAGGGGGGCATCGATGGTGAGTTCCTGCCGCTTGTGGCGCGACCACCAGCGACGCTGGTTAGAGGCCTCATGCAGCGCGATGCGGTAAAGCCAGGTGCGCAGGCTGGATTCGCCGTTGAAGCTCCTGATGCTGCGGAAGACCTTGATGAAGACTTCCTGGGTAATGTCGGCCGCGTCGGCAGGATCCTGCAGGCTGCGCGCGATGAGGGCGTAGAGCGGCTGCGAGTACTCCGCGATCAGCACGCCGAACGCTTCTTCCGAGCCGGCCTTGAGGGCAGCGACGAGCGCTGCATCCGCCGTCCTGACTCCAATCGCGCTCGCTAGATTGCCCATCACTAATCCCGCCTGCATTTTTTCGGGTTCCCCTAGCCTACGACCTGACTGGCATGTGCTGCAACGTGCTGCAAAACTGGTGCGAGCCTGATGGACTGGGAACTGCGCCGCCGGCGGCCGAGTGCTCGCTCACTCTAAACACTTAGACACCGGGAGAAGCGCCCTTGTTCCCGTCCCGGAGGATATAGGCGTACCCGGTTTGACTTGGGCGGCAACCTTCGCCACAATAGAAAGGAGTGGGCCTGTGGCGCAGCTGGGAGCGCGCTTCCATGGCATGGAAGAGGTCATCGGTTCGATCCCGATCAGGTCCACCAAA
>CAZZZP010000105.1:0-13224 GCA_964658635.1 Lichenicola sp.
GTGGCTCTTGAAGACCTTGAGCGGGCCTCCGCAATCCTTGCAGCGGAACTCAGTGTCTTCGTCGACCAGGGCCACGGCGAGGTCCTTGACCTTCCAGAAGGGCTCGTAGCCTCCTCCGGTTTTGACCCGGCGGCGCTTGACTTCGACCTGCATGATTTTTTCGCGGTCTTTCTCGATCTTGGTAGCCATGATCTCCCTTAGTTCCCTGTTCCCCCGACTGTCATGCGGTCGAGTTTTACGGTCGGCATGCCGACGCCTACGGGTACGCTCTGGCCGGCTTTACCGCAGGTGCCAATGCCTTCGTCGAGAGCGAGGTCGTTGCCGACCATCGAGACATATTTGAGAGCTTCGGGGCCGTTGCCGATGAGGGTTGCGCCCTTGACGGGGCGGGTCACCTTGCCATCCTCGATGAGGTAGGCCTCGGAGGCCGAGAAGACGAACTTGCCGTTGGTGATGTCGACCTGGCCACCGCCGAAGTTGACGGCGTAGAGGCCGCGTTTGACGGACTTGATGATGTCTTCGGGGACGTCCTGGCCGTTGAGCATGTAGGTGTTGGTCATGCGCGGCATGGTGATGTGGTGGTAGCTCTCGCGGCGTCCGGAGCCGGTGGATTCAGTGCCCATGAGGCGGGCAGACATCTTGTCGGTGAGGTAGCCCTTGAGGATGCCGTTTTCGATGAGGACGGTCTCGCGGGTGGGGACGCCCTCGTCGTCGACGTTGAGCGAACCGCGGCGGTTGGGCATGGTGCCGTTGTCGACGACCGTAACCTTTTCGCTGGCGACCTTCTGGCCGATGAGGCCGGCGAAGGCGGAGGTCTTCTTGCGATTGAAGTCGGCTTCGAGGCCGTGGCCTACGGCTTCGTGGAGCAGGACGCCGGGCCAGCCGGGGCCGAGAACGACTTCCATCTCACCGGCGGGGGCCTCGGCAGCGCCGAGTTGCAGGATAGCGGTGCGGGCGGCTTCACGAGCGAAATGCTCGGGTGATTTGGCGCCTGAGAAGAAGTCGAGGGTGACGCGGCCTCCGCCGCCCGAGGTTCCGCGGGAGGTGCTTTGCGAATCCTTGGCGATGACGAAGACGTTGAGGCGTGCGAGGGGCTGGGTGTCGGAGGCGTAGGTGCCGTCGGAGGCGGCGATGAGGATGCGGCGGAGCTCGTCGTTGATGCCGGCGCGGACCTGGACGATGCGCGGGTCGAAGTCGCGTGCGGCCTTGTCGGCGCGATGGATGAGGGCGAGCTTTTCGGCTATATCGGCGGCGGTGGAGAGGCCGGCGATGGGGTAAAGCGAGGGAGTTTCGGTGTGGCGGAAGCCGGCGGCGATCTGGGTTGCGGGGCCGGAGGCGATGAGAGCGGCGGTGCGTGCGGCGCGCAGGAGGCGGTCGGACGAGAGGTCGTCGGTGTAGGCGAAGCCGGTGCGCTCGCCTGAGACGACGCGGATGCCGCAGCCGACGGAGATGCCCTGGCTGGCGGTCTTGATGAGGCCTTCGTCGAGGCCGAGCGAGGTGCTGGTGACGGATTCGAAGTAGAGGTCGGCGTATTCTCCGCCTGCGGAGAGTGCTTCGCCGAGGCAGCGCTCCATGAGACGTTCGGAGAGGCCTAATTTTTCGATGAAGTAGCGCTTGTGATCTTCGGGGTGGAGCTCGGGGGTGCGGGCGACGCTTTTGCTTCCGCCGGGAAGTGTCATTGCTTCTATGATACGCTAACCAGCTACCTCTCAGTACGACCTGCGTGGGCAGCGGTCGCTTGGTGAGTTACGACGGTTGCGCGCGGCCCTTCCTTCGGGCGGGAAGAAAGTCTGTGCCGACCAAGGGAAGGACCACGCGAAGCTCTTTACCTGCCGTGGCTTGGATCGGGGGAGTCGGCGAGATTCAGGTCGAGGAAGAGGTCCTGGGTGACGCCGGCGTAGCAGTTACCGTCTTTGCCGTAAGTGGCGACGCAGGCGCGGGTGAGCTCCGGACGGCGGGGCGACTGGGCGTACTGCCAGACTTCTGCGTCGAGGGTGCCGGAGTCTGAGGGATGCTTTTGGGCGATGGCGGCGGGCTCGACGGTGCAGCCGGGGGCGGGCGGGCAGGCGTCCTGCGCGACCCAGAGGGTGACGGGGTGGAGATGTTTGGCGGCGATGGTTTCGCGGACGTCCTGCGCGGTGGTGACCATGAGGCGCTTGCCGTTGGTGCCGGGGCCGTCGTCGGAGGGCTGGCCGGAGAGGTAGGAGCCTGCGCGGAAGGGGCTTGCGGCGATGGTTTCGGTCCAGCCGAAGAAGTAGGCGGATTGCTCGGGGAGGAGGCGTCCGCCTTCTTCCTGGTCGAGGAATAGGATGGTGCCGGCGGGAAAGCCTTCGCGCTGGGCCGCGGCGATGGCGTCCTGGGCGTCCTTGCGGCCGAGCGCGTCGGGGGTGGTGCGGGGCTGCCTGATCCCGGCGTGCTTGATTTCGGCGTCGAGGCGGCCGTTCCAGAGGACGAGAAAGCCGAAGCCGGCGGCGAGGAGCTGAGGGCGATGGCCGGCCCAGGGGTTGGTGGTCTCTCCGGGTGGGTTGTTGAGCCAGAAGCCGGTGAAGTCGAAGTGCTTGCGGAGATCGGGGAGGCGGTCGTCGCCGGGGTAGAGGTTGCGGTCGAAGCCGACGTAGCTGCGGGCGGAGCTGGGTGCGGGGGGCGTGGCGGGTGCGGCTTCAGGGGAGGTGGGCATGATGGAGGCCGTGGGGTTGCGGGTGTCGCAGGCAGTGAGCGAAAGCAGGGAGAGCAGCAGGAGGAGCGTGGGCGTGCGCATGGTGTGTTTCGGGGGCCTCATGGTTTCGATGCGAGTTGGAGGGCTTCGATTCTTCAGGATGTGCTACGTTTGGCGCCATGAGCGAATTGGTTGAGGGGCGTGATCCGCGATATCCGATCGGGAAGCCGCAGAGGTTGTCGGAGGTTCGTGAGAGTGATGTAAGGGCGGCTATTCAGGATCTAGCTGGGTTGCCGGGCATGCTGCGCAATGGCATAGACGGGCTGGATGCAAAACAGTTGCAGACACCTTATCGCGAGGGTGGCTGGACTTTGCAGCAGCTGGTGCATCATGTGGCGGACAGCCATATGAACGCGTTTGTGCGGGTGCGGCTGGCGCTGACGGAGGAGAATCCGGTGATTACGGCGTACGATGAGCGGGCGTGGGCGGAGCTGGAGGATTCGCTTGGTGCTCCGGTGGCGTGGTCGCTGGGATTGCTGGAGGGGCTGCATGGGCGCTGGGTGATGATGCTCGAGGGGCTGGAGGAAGAGCAGTGGGGACGGGTTTTGTGCATCCGGAGCGCGGGCCGCAGACGGTGGCGCAGGCTACGGTGCTGTATGGCTGGCATTGCCGGCATCATGTGGCGCATGTGACGGAGCTACGAAAAGCCAGGGGCTGGTAAAGGCAACGACAACAGCGCCCGTGTCGCGGGCGGCTACCACGTCGTGGGATTGGACGGCTTCGCGGTGAGGGTGGAATCGATGGCGCAGAGTCCGGATGAGGTGCTTGCGGCGATTGACTTCTTCTTTGCTGAATGGCCGAACGCCGTGGTGCTGGAGGATGGCAAGGCGCTGTTCGATATGCGTGCGGCTAAGTTTTCGGTTGCGGCTGAGCATGGACGTTGCACGCTGCACCTTTGGAGCGAGGAACGGAACCTGGTGCGGCGGGTGGTGTCGGCGGAGGTGCGGGGGAAGAGCCTGCGGCTGGGGGTGATGAAGTTCGGGCAGGCGAAGCCTACGCTGCTGGAGGTGGCGGGGGATCGCGACCGGCGGACGCCCTCTACGCGGGAACAGACGCGGTTGCGGTATGTGAAGGTGCTGGAGCGGGCGCTGGGGCGCGTGTTTCCGGAGTGGAAGGTGGAGGGTTTCCGGACGGGGATGGACCTGGGGAAGAGCTTTGGTCCGGCGTATGCGCGGGGGCTGCTGGTGCAGGGGCAGAGGGCGTGGGCGGTGATCGGGGTGAACGACGAGGAGACTGCGGCGACGGTGGATGGGGTTCTGACGTTCGGGATTTTGTGGATGCAGGCGTGCCGGGATTCGAGTGCGAAGCGGGTAGTGCAGGGGTTGAAGTTGGTGGTGCCGCACGGGTTGGGGACGCTGACGCTGTCACGGATGGCGTGGCTGGGCGGGGAGCGGTCGCAGTGGGAGCTTTGGGAGCTGGACCAGCGCGCGGAGGAGATGGAGCTGCGCGATGCGGCGGACCAGGGGAACCTGACGACGCGGCTGGTGCATGCTCCGAATGGGGAGCGGGCGAAGGAGCGTTTTGCCGCGGCGGCGGAGCGGGTGATGGGGCTGGTGCCGGAGGGTGCGCGGGGTGTGGTGGAGCAGAGGCTGAGGAGTGGGTCGGAGCTTGCGTTTCTGCTGCATGGGCTTGAGTTTGCGCGGGTTCGGGTGAAGGCGAGCGGCGAGTCTTTCAACCGGGTGGAGGAGATCAGCTTTGGCGCGGGGGCGAGCGAGACGAAGCTGACGGAGGAGACGGAGGCCGGGCTGCGGCAGCTGGTGACGCAGCTGTTTGAGCGGCGGCATGCGGGGGGCGACCAGCGGGATGTGCTGTTCCGGATGCAGCCGGAGCGCTGGCTGGAGGGTGAACTGCGGCGGGAGCTGACGGCGATCGACCCGAAGCTGCGGGCGGATCGCGTGTATGCGCAGGTGCCGGCATTTGCGGCGGGCGACCGTGGGATGCTGGATCTGCTTTCGGTGGGGGAGGATGGGCGGTTGGTAGTGATTGAGGTGAAGGCGGATGAGGATCCGCAGCTGGCGCTGCAGGGGCTGGATTACTGGATCCGGGTGAGGTGGCATCATGCGCAGAATCCTGACCGGGAGACGGGGCTGGGGGAGTTTCAGCAGCACGGGTATTTTGCCGGGGTGCGGCTGAGTGGGGAGGCACCGCGGCTGCTTCTGGTGGCGCCCGCGCTGCGGGTGCATCCGGCGACCGAGGTGGTGTTGCGGCATCTTTCGGTGGAGGTGGAGTGGGCTTTGCTGGCGGTGGATGAGCGCTGGCGGAGCGGGGTGCAGGTGATCTGGCGGAAGCGGAGTGAGGAGGGGTGATCAAGGTGTGCCGGGGCGGTAACGTCGCGCGCGGAGTGTGCGGCTCCTGCTCAGGCCTGGGCGGGCTCTTCGGTGGGGGTGATGGGGATGGTGACCTCGAAGGTGGTGCCTCGGTTCTGGCCTTCGGGGTGGCTGGTGACTTCGATGGAGCCGCCGTGCTTGGTGACGATGGTGTCCGAGACCCAGAGGCCGAGGCCGGTGCCGGTGCCCTGCTTGGTGGTGAAGAAGGGCTCGAAGACGTGGCTGAGGACCTCGGGCGCGATGCCGGAGCCATTGTCGGAGACGCGGAAGGCGACCTGGGCAGGGTCCTTCGGGGCGGTGGCCGGGATGGCGCGGGTTTCGATGCGGAGCGTGCCCTGGTCGGGGAGAGCGTCGTAGGCGTTGACGAGGAGGTTCGAGATGACCTGGCGGACCTCACCCTTGACGGCGCGGAGTTCAAGCTTGCCGGGAGCGTAGGCGCATTCGACGCGGATGTGCTTGGCCTGAAAGCGCTTCATGTAGATAGAGAGGGTGTCTTCGATGGATTCGTTGAGATCGAAGAGCTGGGGTCCGGTGAGTTCGCGGTAGAAGCCGAGGGACTGGCGGGCGATGTGGGTGAGGCGGGAGAGCTCGGAGAGGGCTTCCTGGACGTAGCCTTTGAGGGTGGGGGTGATCTCTTCGGACGTGTCGATGAGATACATCAGGTTGGTGATGGATTCGAGGGGGTTGTTGATCTCGTGGGCGATGGCTGCGGAGAGGCGGCCGGCGGCGGCGAGTTTTTCGCTTTGGACGAGGGCGGCCTGGGCGGCGAGTTGGGCTGTGTAGAGGGTTGCGTTCTGGAGGGCGAGGCTGGCGCGGTCGGCGAGGTCCTGGGCGAGCGCGAGGTTGGCGGCGGTGTACTGGCGCTGGACGCCATCGACGAGGAAGACGATGGTTCCCATGTGCTTGCGTCCGACGCCGAGGGGCGCAAGGATAACGTCGGTGGGAGAGACGTAGGATTCGGGCGTGATTACGGAGAGGGGAACCACGCTGCCAGCCGAGATGAGGCACGCACGGCCGGTGCGGGAGACCTCGAAGGCGGCATCGACGAGGGCGGGGTGGAGGGGATCGGGCGAGGTCTGGGGGCGGAAGGCCTGGCGGGCCGAGAGGTCGGGGCCGGGGGTGTGGGGTACACCGACGGAGAGGCCACCGGGGAGCAGGAGGGTGTGGACGCGATCGGCGAAGCGCGGGACGAAGGCTGCCTCGACGGCGCGGAGGGTCTCCTCGAGGTCGAGCGAAAGGGCGAGGTGGCGGGAGACCTCGGCCTGGAAGCGAATGGTTCGGTCGGTTTCGTGCGAGTGGATGAGCGCGCCGACGAGGGCAAGCAGTTCTGCAGCGTGGACGGGCTGGGCGACGTAGGCGTCGGCCCCGCCCTGAAGGCCGTGGGCGCGGAGGGCGGGGTCGGCGAAGCTGGCGGAGACCTGGAGGACGGGGATACCGGAGGTCTCGGGCGCGGCCTTGATGCGGCGGCAGACCTCGTAGCCGGAGATGTCGGGGAGCTTGACGTCGAGCACGACGGCGAGGATGTTGGAGTCGAGTTTGGCGAGGGCCTCGGTGCCGGTGGCGGCCTCGAGGACGGTGTAGCCGGCTCCTTCGAGGATGCGGCGCATGGCGTAGCGCTGCTCTTCTGTGTCGTCGACGTAGAGGACGCGGCGGATGCTGCTCTTGATCAACGCGAACCCTCCTGGTGCAGATTGAGGAGGCCTACTTCGAGCAGGGCGCGCTCCATCTCGACGCGCTGGGCGTCGATGGATTCAAGGGTATTTCCGCTGAGGGAACGCTTTGGGATGAGGGTGAGGTCGAGAGCCTGGAAGCTGTCGAGCTCCCGATCGGGCAAGGTTTTGCCGGTATGGAGGACGAGGGGGATCTCTGCCCAGGCGGCGTTCTGGCGGATTTTCTCGGCGACGTCGGTGCCGCTTATACCGGGCAGGACGAGATCGAGGAAGACGATGCTGGGACGGCTGCGGGCGATGGCTTCGATGGCCTCGGGGCCGCTGGTGGCTTCTTCGATGGGTGCGGAGGTGAGCGAGCCGAGCTGGCGTTTAAGAAGGTAGCGGGCGACTTCGTCGTCGTCGACGATGAGGATGTGTCCGGCGCTGGCGGGCAGGGGCTCGGGTTCCGCGGTGGAGACTTCAGGCGGCGCGAGGGCGGGGAGGGTGCAGAAGAAGGTTGAGCCGCGGCCGGGTTCGGAGGTAAAGCCGACGGAGCCATTGAGGAGTTCGGCGAGGGAGCGGGAGAGCGGGAGGCCGAGGCCGCTGCCCTTGATCTTGCCGAGGCCGGGGGCGGGTGCCTGGCCCCACTCTTCCATGACGACGGCGTGGTGCTCGGGCGCGATGCCGACCCCTGTGTCCGTGACGGTGAAGCGGATGAGACGGCCGGCGGGGTCGGAGTCGATGGGGGTGGCGGAGACGGTGACGCTTCCCTGCTCGGTGAATTTGAGTGCGTTCGAGATGAAGTTACGCAGGATCTGCGAGAGCTTGCCTTCGTCGGTGATGAGCTCGGTGCGGTGTTCGGGTAGCTCAAAGATGAGCTTGACGCTGGGGTTTGTGGCGAGCGGCCGGAACATGCCGCGCAGGGCAGCAAAGAGGTCCTGGAGGGTGAAGGTGGAGATGACGGTGTTGGTCTTGCCGGCTTCGATCTTGGCGAGGTCGAGGAGGTCGTTGACCATCTCGGTGAGGTTCTGTGCGGAACGGAGGATGAAGTTGACCTGCTTATCCTGCTCCGGGTTGAGGGGTCCATCGGCGTGGTGGAGCATGAGGCGGGCGAGCGAAACGATGGAGTTGAGCGGGGTGCGGAGCTCGTGGGTGATGCCTGAGAGGAAGCGGGACTTGGTTTCGGAGGCCTGCTGGACGGCCTGGGCCTTGTCGGCGAGCTCTGCGTAGAGGACGAGGACGCCGCGGTTGGTCTCTTCGAGTTCGACGTTGAGGGCGCGGAGTTCAGATTCCCGGGCGCGGAGTTCGCTGAGCAGGGTGAGGAGTTCCTGATTCTGATCGTGCAGGGCGGTGCCGGGGGTGGCCTTATCGGCTTGCGAGAGGCGGGAGAGGGCGGTGGCGATCTCGGGAAAGCTGGGCGGGTTGAGCGCGGTGCGCGGGAGGTGTTTGGTGAGGGTTGCATTGGTGCCGGTGGGCCCGGTGACGACGTCGAGGCTGTCGAGCAGGCGACGGGCGCCAATCATGCCTACGCCCATGCCGTGGGGGGATTTGTAGGTTCCGTCCCAGATGGAGTTGAGGTTGGGGATGCCGGGGCCGTTGTCGCTGACGATGATGCGAAGCTGGGAGGTGTCAGGGCGGCCGGCGCTTGCGGAGGGTGGGTCGAGGAGGAATTCGACCTGCCCGCCGTTTGCGTACTCCCATGCGTTGCGCGCGATTTCAGAGACGGCGGTGGCGATGCGGGTCTGATCCTGGAGGACGAAGCCGAGGAGTGCGGCGATCTGCTTGGCGCGCTGGCGGGCGAGCAGGAAGTCTGTCTCGAGGGCGAGGTGGACCTTGAGCATGGAGCGTTTCGCGTTTTCGGACTTGGGGGTGATCTTAGGCAACTTGGGTCCCTGCTGGGTTGGATGCGGGGGAGCCGAGCCGTGCGACCAGGACGGTGGCATCGTCGCGGCTGCGGGAGGAATCGCGGTAGATAAGGCCGGCGATAGTGGCGGGCGCGTGAGTTTGGAGGCCGGGGTAGGCGGAGGCCTTCCAGCGTGTGGAGATGCCGTCCGAGTGCATGATGAGCAGCGAGCCTGCGGGGGCGACGTAGGGAAACTCCTGGACCCGCGCCATGCGATGCCCCACGGTCCCATTATGCGATATGAGGTTGCGGACGGTGCCGTCGGGCAGGTTCAAGCTGGCGCCGATGTTCCCCACTCCGCAACACTGAACCTGTTCGCCGAGTATGGAGATGAGCATGATAGCTGCGCCGCGGGTGGCGTGCATGGGGGTGTGCATGCGCTGGACGACGGTGGCGAGCGGGACGTCGGGATCTGCGGCGAAGTTGCTGTTGGCTACGCTGACGGCGGTTGCGGCGGCCTGCGAGGCGTAGGCGCCATGCCCGAGGCCATCTACCAGGAGATAGATGTTGCGGGTGGCGGAGGGGTAGATGGCCCAGGAGTCTCCGTTGACCTGCTCTCCGGCGATGCAGGTGGAGATGACGGCGGTCTGTTCGTCCATGAGGCGTGCGGCGCGGGAGGCTTCGGAGTTGGGTTGGGCGGAGGTTTGTTCCTCACGCAGGGTGGCGGTGATGGTGGTGCCGCTGCCGTGCCTGGAGTAGACGTCCATGGAGGAGACGAGACGCTTGACGGCGCCAAGGCCGAGGCCGGGGGTGGTGCCGGTGGAGAAGCCGTCTGTCATGGCGCGTTCGAGATTGCCGACGCCGGGACCGAGGTCTACGGCGATGATGTGCAGGCCGGAGCCGGAGGGTAAGGGGGCGAGGTAGAGGCTGCCGTGCTCGGCGTGATGGAGGATGTTGCCGGCGAGCTCTACGGCTACGAGTTCGGCGCGGGCGACGGTGTCGTCGGAGAGGGAGAGGCGCCGGGCAAGCTCGCCGACGGCACGGCGGGCTGCCGCGACGTGGGTTGACTCCGCGATGGGGAGGACGGCGGCGTTCTTCATCGGCTCCATTTGGTGATGATGACGGTGGTTCCTTGGCCGACGGTGGAGTTCAGTTCGAAATCGTCCATGAGGCGGCGGGTACCGCTGAGGCCGAGGCCCATGCCGGAGCCGGAGGTCCAGCCGTCGGTGAGGGCGAGTTGAAGGTCGGGGATGCCGGGGCCCTGGTCTTCGAAGGTGAGGCGGATGCCGGCTTTGGAGGCTTGAACGCGTTCGATGAGGACCTGTCCGCCCTTGCCGTAGTCGAGGGTGTTGCGCGCGATTTCGCTGGCGGCGGTGACGAGCTTGGTCTGGTCGACGAGGCCGAGCTTGGCGGAGATGGCGGCTTTACGCACGGCGGTGCGGACCTGGACGATATCTTCGGGCGACCGAATGGGGAGAGTTTCGGACACGGTTCGTTAGACTCCACCCGCGAGGTTGGTGTCGATCTCGAGGTCGGCGTCCTCTTCGAGGGTCTGGATCTGGGAACGGGAGACTTCTTCCTTGAGGATCTGCATGCCGCGCTCGACGTTGAGAGCGGTGCGGATGCCGGGGAGGGAGAGGCCGAGTTCGACGAGGGTGATGGCGACGGCGGGCTGCATGCCGACGACGACGGTCTGGGCGTCGAGGACGCGGCTCATGGCGGCGATGTTGCCGAGCATGCGTCCGATGAAGGAGTCGACGACGTCGAGCGAGGAGATATCGATGAGGACGCCGCGGCTGCTGTAGCGCACGATCTGCTCGGTGAGGTCGTCCTGCAGGCTGATGGCGAGGCGGTCGTGCATGTCGACCTGGACGGTGATCAGCAGAAATTCACCCATGCGCAGAATGGGAATGTGTTCCATAGGCTTCAGTCTCCTGGAAGATGACGCGGCGGTTCAGGCCCTGGCTGGGGATGCTTGAGAGCTTCGTTTGACGATGGCGTAGTTGCTGCGCTGGAGTGCGATGCGGAAGGCGTCGGCGAGCGAGGCCTTGGTGATGACGTCACCGAGCTCGACGCCGAGGTGGACGATGGTCTGGGCGATCTGGGGGCGGATACCGGAGATGATGCATTCTGCGCCCATGAGGCGGGCGGCGGTGACGGTTTTGAGCAGGTGCTGTGCGGTGAGGGTGTCGACTGTGGGGACGCCGGTGATGTCGATGATGGCGATCTCGCTGCCGGTCTCGACGATGCGCTCGAGCAGGGACTCCATGATGGTCTGGGTTCGCGAGCTGTCGAGGGTACCGATGATGGGCAGGGCGAGGACGCCGTCCCAGAGCTTGACGACTGGGGTGGAGAGCTCGAGCATCTCCTCCTGCTGACGGAGGATGACGCTTTCGCGGGCTTTCTGGTGGGCCTCGGTGACGAAGAGGCCGAGGTTGTCGAGCAGCGCGCCGATCTCGGTGAGGGCGTCTACCTGGGCCAGGGGATCGGGGACTTTGCTGCGGATTTCGGCGAAGAGTGGTTCTTTGAAGGAAAAGATGAAGCGCGCGGTCTCGGAGGGAGTGGCTCCCTGCTGGGTGCGGGTTGCGGTGATCTCTTCGAGGAAGCGGCGAAGTTCGCGGTAGGCGCTGATGGAGATATCGCCGCGTGCGCTTTCGCCGGACTCGGTGACGGCCTGCTGGAAGAGCTGGAGGAACTCTCGGGAGTGGCTCTGGAGGTCGTCATCGGAGATGGTTCCGCGGCGCTTTGAGGATTTCTGGGCGTTGATCCAGCTTTGCAGGAGGGCGGATTCGTTGTTGCGGAGGATGGTGGAGAGAGCGCTGCTGGTCAACGTTTTGGTCCTTCTCACCGGAGTTTACCGGCGGTCGTATCTTAGGGGGCTGGTCCTTTTGAGGGAGCTGGATCACTCCCACGTGAGAGTACCGCGACCGTTTTGCCTCGATATCAATATACGATTTATTCGAGATTTGCTGAAGGTGAGCTACCGAGTCACTGCGGGTGAGCGGCGAGCCAGCGGTGGAGCTGCGGCTGCTGGGTTTCGCGGAGGCGCACGCAGGCGTCGATGCTGTCGAGGGCCTTTGAGAGGGAGCGCTCGGCGGCGTCGACCTTGTGGGTGGCGAAGAAGTCGGCGACCTGCTTTCGCTGATCGACGGTGCAGAAGGAGCCGGTGGCGGAGACAAGGTTGGCTCCGGAGGCGGTGGTGAGCTGGGCGGCGACCTTATCCCAGTGCTGCTGGACCCAGGGCCAGGCGAGGTCGCGGGTCTCGCGCTGGCTGAGCTCGACGGCGATGAGGATCCAGGAGTCCTGGTTGCGGACCTGGCCGGAGACGGCGTACTCGAGGGTGCGGAGGACGAGTTCGGGCCTGCGGAACTGGGTGAGGATCTGGAGGGACTCGCTTTTGAGGCCGGGGTCAGTGGCTTTCTGGCTGACGGTGAGCAGGCTGTCGTAAAAGGTCTCGTCCCCGGCAGCCGCGGAAAGCGCGACGGAGGTGTCGATGAGATCGGGCTCGTTGACCTTGCTGCCGGCGAAGAGCTGGGCGGAGAGTTGTTTTGCGTGGGCGAGGATGGCTGGGTCGCCCGCGGTGCCGAGGGCGGTGAAGAGCTGGCTGCGGATCTGCTGGCGGTCGAGCGAGTCGTTCTGGGCGTGCTTGTCGTCGGGGCCGAGTGCGGCATAGATGGGGCCGTACTGGGCGAGGATGACTTTGTCGAGCTGGGCGCGGTCCTCATCGTTGGCGATGCGGGTGCGTATGGACTCGATGGAGCTGAGGGTGGTGTCGAGGACCTGCGAGCTGGGGTCGCTTTTGAGGGCGAGGGCGAGGTCAAGGTATTCGCCGACCGAGCCCTGGCCGGCGCGCATGAGGGCCCAGCGGTCGCCGATGAAGCCGATGCGCTCGGCGACGGAGAGCGAGGTTTCAGCCTGATCGGTGATGGCTTTGAGCTGGGCCGGGCTGTAGGCGACCCGGTAGTAGCCCTTTTCGGCGGCGTTGGCGAAGAAGAAGGGCGCGGCGGGCGGTGTGATGGCGGCGGTATTCGAGCCGACGAGCTGGCACTGCGGGGCGCCGGCTGTCTTGATGCAGACGGGGATGGTCCATCCGGTGGAGTCGGCGGCGGCCTGGGCTTCGTCGCGCTTGTCGGCTGCGGCGTGCGGGCCGGCGTTGGGGTCGAGGAAGAAGCGCTTCTGAGCGACGGGGATGCCGGCCGACTGCGGGGTGGTGAAGGTGAGGACGGGGACGCCGGGCTTGTCGACGAAGCTGGACATGACGCGGTCGACGGGCTGGTGCGAGGTGGAGGTCTGGGCGTTCCAGAAGTCTTCGGCGGTGGCGTTGGCGTAGAGGTGGGCGGCGAGATAGTTGTGGACGCCCTGGCGGAAGAGGTCGGGGCCGATCCAGTGCTCAATCATGCCGATGACGGCACCGGCCTTGCCATAGGCGATGCCGTCGAACATCTCGGCGATCTGGGCGGGGGTTTCGGCGCGGGCGCGGATGGTGCGGGTGGTGCGGGCGGCGTCGCTGTTGAGGGTGTTGTCGAGATCGAGGGCGACGTCCTGGGGGAAGCCCCAGTCAGGATGCCAGTCGTTGGCGGCCTTGTCCTGCATCCAGGTGGCGAAGCCCTCGTTGAGCCAAAGGTTATCCCACCACTGCATGGTGACCATGTCGCCGAACCACTGGTGGGCCATCTCGTGGGCGACGAC